>JAMHVM010000102.1:0-1124 GCA_035911475.1 Lysobacterales bacterium
CAGGGCCTTGCCCACGTCGCGGATCGCCGACTTCGGCCGGTAGGTGATGGCTACGGCGGTGAGCGCCGCGCGGGCGCGGCCGTACTTGCCGTAGAGGTACTGGATGACCTCCTCGCGCCGCTCGTGCTCGAAGTCGACGTCGATGTCCGGCGGCTCGTTGCGCTCCTTGGAAATGAAGCGCTCGAAGAGCACCGACATGCGTGCTGGATCCACCTCGGTGACACTCAGGCAGTAGCAGACCACCGAGTTGGCCGCCGAGCCGCGCCCCTGGCAGAGTATCTGCCTCGAGCGCGCAAAGGCCACGATGTCGTAGACGGTCAGGAAGTAGTGCTCGTAGTGCAGGTCGCCGATCAGCTGCAGCTCGTGCTCGATCTGCGCCTCGACCTTTGCAGGGACACCTTCGGGCCAGCGCCGCCCTGCCCCTTCGTAGGTGATGCGGCGCAGGTAGCTCGAAGGCGTCTCGCCCGCCGGCACGACTTCATCGGGGTACTGGTACTTCAGCTCGTCGAGCGAGAAGCTGCAGCGCTCGGCCACCTGGATCGTCTCGGCCAGCAGGTCAGCGGGGAAGGTCTGCGCCAGGCGAAGCCGGGTGCGGAGATGCCGTTCGGCGTTGACCTGCAGCTCGCGTCCGCACTCGGTCAGCGGCCGGCCGGTGCGGATCGCGGTCATCACGTCGTGCAGAGCCTTGCGCGATCGCACGTGCATGTAGACGTCGCCGACGGCCACCAGCGGGATCGCCGACAGGTCACTCGCCTCGCGCAGCTTGTGCAGCCACATCTCGTCGTCGAGCTGCCGCAACAGTTCCACACCCAGCCAGCAGCGACCGGTGAAGTGGGTGATCAACCAGCGGGCGAGGCCCACCAGCTGCGCGTCGCTCGATCCGCGCACCGGCGAGGCCACGACGACGCAGTCGGCCAGTTCGTCCGAGGCGATGTCGCCAAGGTCCAGGTGGTAGGTCCCCTTCTCGGAAGCGCGTCGGAGCTTGGTGATGAACTCGCAGAGGTTGCCGTAGCCGTTCAGGTTGCAGGCAAGCACGCCCAGGCTGAAGGGCCCCGGCGCATCATCGCCGGACGGCTCCGGCACGGCCACGCTGAACTGGCTGCCGATGAGCAGCTTGAGGCCGA
>JAMHVM010000103.1:0-27433 GCA_035911475.1 Lysobacterales bacterium
TTTTTCCATCAAATGATTTATAAGAATTAACATATGATTTTGAAATAAAACCCGTTACTAACAATTTTAATTTTCTTAATTCTAAAGATTCATTATTTGTTCTTTCACTAATACAATTATCTGATCCAAGATCTAAATCTGGAAAAATTATATATGATTTATTATTATTATTATTTCCTTCTTTATAAATTATATTTAACATAATTTTATTTTTTAAAAAACTCAACAAAAAAATTTTCAACTAAATTTATTTCTAAATTTTTCAATTTACTTTCTAACTGTAAAATATTTGTTTCTTCAATAACTTTTTTACTCTTTTTTAATGCTTTAATTGAAAATTTATCAACAAAAATATCTTCTTCATCTTCAAAATGAAATGTATTATCTAAAAAAAAAACAGACATAATACTTCCATTAAATGTTTCAATATAGTAATATGGATAATAAAAATGTTTTACAAATTTCATTTATAATAATATTTATATATAAATTAATAAAAACAAAAACAAGGGAAAAAGGATTCGAACCTTTATCAAAGATTTTGGAAATCTTGATTTTACCTATTAAACTATTCCACATATTTTATAAAAAAATTAAATTAATTAATTTGGAGTTCTAAAATATAAAGATGTAAGTAAATCTGTTAATTTAATTAATTCTGGTCCAACTAAATATTTAATAAGATGTCTTAATGGTAAAAATAATAACTCTCCATAAATAACATTAATATGATCAAATGAAATTAAACGTAATAAATTAATACTACTAACATTAAAAGAATCTGCAAATCCTGAAGTACCATAAGCAACTAATATAATTTGTAATTCAATAGGATATGGATCATAATTAGATTGTTTTAAGATTTCAACTAATCTTTCTCCTCTATGAATTAATTTTGCAGTAGCAGCATCAATATCTGAACCAAATTTAATAAAACCTAACATTTCACGGTATTGTGCTAACTCTAATTTTAATTTACCAGCTAAACTTTTCATAGCTGGATATTGAGCTGCTGAACCAACACGGCTAACTGATAATCCAGCATTAACAGCTGGACGAATACCTTGATTAAATAATTCTGAATCTAAAAAAATTTGTCCATCAGTAATTGAAATAACATTAGTAGGAATATAAGCAGAAACATCTCCAGCTTGAGTTTCAACAATCGGTAAAGCTGTTAAAGATCCTCCTCCATATTGTCTTGATAATTTACAAGCGCGTTCTAATAAACGAGAATGTAAATAGAAAACATCTCCTGGGAAAGCTTCACGTCCTGGAGGACGTCTTAATAATAATGACATTTGTCTATAAGCTGTTGCTTGTTTTGTTAAATCATCATAAATAATAACAGTAGCGAATCCTAAATTTCTAAAAAATTCTGCTAAAGTACATCCTGAATATGGTGCTAAATATTGTAATGGTGCTGGATCAGAAGCAGTAGCTGCAACTAAAACTGCATTTTTAGATTTACCAGCTTTAGATAAATTAGTAAAAATTTGTGCTAAGCTAGAACATTTTTGACCAATACTAACATAAATACAAATAACAGTACTTTGATTTAAAATTGTATCAATTGCGATAGATGTTTTCCTGTTTGTCTATCTCCAATAATTAACTCCCTTTGTCCACGTCCAATTGGAACTAAACCATCAATAATTGTTAAACCAGTAAGTAATGGTTCAAAAATTGGTTGTCTTGCTGAAATACTGGTGCAGGTGCTTCAATTGGTTTTCTAATTAATGAATTTGTATAAAGAACATTTTGACCTAATTTATATCCTAATGGATTAATTGCTAATCCTAAACTTTGAAAACTAACAGGAATTGAAATTAATGAACCTGTACGTGATAATAAATTACCTGCATTAACAACTGTATCAGAACCACATAAAACTAATCCAACACCAGTATTTGATAAATTTAAAGCAATAGCAAAAACATTACTAGGCCAAATTTTAACAAGTTCTCCTGATGCAACCTTATTTAATCCTTTTGCATTAATAATACCTGAAGACAAAGTTTCAACATAACCATGATTGTTTAAAATAGCTTTTCCAAATTGTTTTACTTTAGAAGAATTTGTATTAAATTTTTTTAAAGATTTAGTAAAAATAATACGTGAAACTAATAACATAAAAAATCTATAAAGTGTATCAGATTATATAATTAATATATATATAAACTATAATAATTTATATATAAATATTTATAATAACCCATTTAATTTATTGACATAAAAATAAAAACATATAAAAAAAATTAATAAATAAATCTAAAATGAATATCTTTATAAAAATTATAATCATAATTTAATCTTGTAAATAAATCATCATTAATAATTTTTTTATCAATATCTTTTAAAGACTCACGAACAAAAACTTTTGGATCAAATGGTTCATTAATAATTGATGCTTTTTTTACAAGATTGTTAATTAAATCATCATGATTATTAAAATAAAGTTTATTTACATATTTAATTATATCTTCAACATCTATGTCAAAGATTGTTACGCGAATTGCGAATTGTTCTAATACATTTAAAAATAAAATAATATTATCAAAAAACATTTTTTTTTTAATTTTCTAACATGCGCTAAGAAGCTTATAATGCTCTACGAAGCTTATAATCTCTCTCTCTACCCCTTCTTGAAATTCCACAAAGTCTCAAATAATATCTATCCTCTCTTAACTCTTTATATTCCTGAAGAATATCTTGATCTCTAACTAATAATTTTTTACTATCACTACCATTTAATCCATGATATACTAGATATCTACCGTGTTTCTCTCCTCGTTCACCATAATATTGTTTAAATACTTTTATCATACGTGCTCTTGCTCTCTCTCTTCCCCAATGAGACGTAAATATCTTTCTTGTTCTAGTTATTTTAAAATCTTTTTTAAAATGAACATCTAATATACGTATCTGATAATATTTTTTAAGTCTCTTAATTAGTCTTGGATATCTGCGTTTATAAGCATAAGCGTTCTCCAACTTAATATCTACCCTTCTTTTACCAAAAGCTCTTCTTAATCTAGCTTCACGAGTCATTTTTTTACGCCATTCATACATCAAATCCTCATAAGCCAATACCAATTTATCTCCTCCCTTAGGTAATATAACAGGAGGTCGATAATAATTTTGATATTTCATATAAACTATAGAAGGATGTTCATATTTTTTTCTACGTATACCAAATTCTAACACTTTTTGTTGAACATATCTAAAAATAAGCCCAACTGTATCATGAAGAAGTTTTTTAATTTTTGGTACAATAAGTTGTAATTCTACAGGCATAGGATCTTCAACCCATATTACTCTAAATCTATATATACCATAATCACGTCCAATAAACCTTAATTTTCTAGCATAATCATCAAACCACTCATCAGCTATATTCATAAACTTACTTAACTGAGCAACTATACCTGACGACATCTTAGCACGACCAGTTCTTTGTTTATAAAAACTATAATTACCATCTTTAAAAAATAAAGATGGTAATTTAAAGAATTTATGAAAAATACGTGATTGACGACGACGCCACCGAGTTCGCCAATTAACCCATTTAAGTTTTATTCTACGAGTGCGTCTATATGAATGATATCTCATACGAGCTTTACGTAATTCAAATCCATAAAAAGATCTTTTAGTTCCTTTATTAAAATAATATTCATAACTTGTAGAAAAAATATCATTTACACGTTGAATATTTAATGGAAAATTTGTTAATCCATTCAAAATAATAACAAAATATAAATTAATACCAGCAAACCAAAACAATAAAAAAGCCATTACAAAAATAAGTGTATATTCTTCATCCATATGATCATCTACATATTCATCCCAATCATGATCAATATACTCATCAATTAACCAACTTTTTTCATAAAATAAATATACACGTTCATATGACATATCAAAAAACTCTAAATGTTTATAAAATTTTTTATCTTTTATATGCTCTACATGTGGAAGAAAACTTTCATCTTCATGCCACCAACCTTTTGGTCTAAATACTTCAAAATATGCATCTACTAATGGCAATACTAAAATATATTGAGGATCATTTAATAATTGAAAAAGTTCTTCCTTAATTTCATCCTCTAACATATCATTACTATCTTCATCAAAATCTAAATACCAAATACTAGGATATTGATATCTTCGTCTAAGAAACTGATGTTGTTCTAATCTTGTAAAAAAATCAAAAACTGCACCTTTATATTTACCATCAGTAACAACATAATCCCACTTTTCTTTAGCTAATTGTGTATTATTAATCATATTATCATAATTTGCTTTAATCTCATCTTCTGTAAAATCATGAATTAAAGTTGTTTTAAATTTTTTAGTTTCAGGATAATCTATATGATAAAATTCATTATATCTTTTATATCTAGTATAATAACTATTTGTTTTACAATTAATATCATATTCATCAAATTTTTTTTTTTCATCATATTCTATAATCCATTCCTCTCTCATTGTAGTACCTTGCTGAAGAGAAAAAATAGAAGACTGAAAAACAGGTTCAATTCTTTCTTTATCATGCAATTTAGCAAAACTTTTTCTTCTTAAACTATCTGTATAATGTGGATATGTCATTAATTCAAATATAGGAAATACACGTTTAAGTGCACGCCATCCAATAATATAAAACCAATCTTCAAAAAAAATATTTATTAATATTGGATTTTTATCACACTGATAAAAACTTGGATGAATCATAAAATATTTATAATGTTTAACCTCATTTTTAGGTATATTTCTTAATCTTACATCAGGATCCTTAACAGCAAAAGTATTATCTACTTTATACATAAATCTTCTACGTGTAAATGGATCTAATAAATCATAATCTAAAGAATAATGAAAAGTGTATCTAAAAGCATTTACTAAAATCTTAATTTGATAAGAATTAAAAGTATTACCCTCTTTTAAAATATCATCTACACTTTTAAATATTTTATATGGATATTTATAAGGTATCCATTCCTGATTAATAAAATTATATTTTCGACTAAATTTTTTAGAACGTTTAATTTCTTTTCTATATAATATTTGAAAATTTCTTAAAATATATTCATCGCGTAAAGCATATATTTTTTGAACAAAAGCGTCTAATTTATGATAATGTAAAAAATTTGATTCATATATAATGCCATTATAAAAAATTTTGTTGTCTTCTAATTGCTTAAGTAGAATAAGTTCGTACCGTGTCCTATCAAAATGATAGGTTTTATGCTTAATCTTATATTTACGTTTGAAATTAAAAAAATTATTAATTGTTGTTCCTCTCATAAATTAATTAACTTAACGGTCCATTAAAAAGTTTTTTTTTTTTAAAGTTTAAAAAAAAAAAAACTTCATTATAAAAATTAGTATTAATATTAAATTTAGAATTAATACCTTTATAACTACCACGTATAGTAATACCTGTTATTGGTTTACGTTTATCATTCATTGTATTTATTAATGAATAAGTTTTTTTACTTAATCCTAAATTTTCTTCAAAATAAATTGTTAATAAGACAATAAAAACATAAGCTTGTAAAAATGTAATACCAAACTCTAAAAAAATAATAATCCAAACAATAACAAAAGGAAAAATACCTAAAACTAAATTAATTTTTGAAAGTTGTAAAATAAAACCAGTTAAAATATGTAATAAAATATGTCCAGCCATAATATTTGCAAATAACCGAATAGATAAACTAAAAATTTTAGCTATATGTGAAATAATTTCAATAATAACTAATGGTGGAATTAATACAGATGGTACTCCAGATGGAACAAATAATTTTAAATATTGTAAACCTTGAATAGAGAATCTAAGATTGTTAATCCAACAACAAAAGAGAATGATAATAAAAAATTATTAATAATTAATGATGTAATTGAATACCGTATGGTATTAATCCTAAAAAATTTGAAATTAAAATTAATAAAAATAATGTAAAAAATAATGGATACATATTTATTAAATGATTTTTATATGGATAATGACCCCCAAAATTTTGTTTTACAACATTATAGAAACCTGAAACAAAAATTTCAAAAAAAATTTGACTATTTTTTTTCGGAATAAATGAATAATAATTAATAACCTTATCTAAAACTAAATTAATAAATATTATTATTAATGCTTGAGCAACAAATAATAATGTAAATAATTTTATCCCAAAATAATATGCAGTAAAAGGAACTAAAAAAAATGTATTATTAAAAAATACAAAAAAATCAAAATCATTATAAAAAGAAACTAAATTAATTAAAATATCAATCATAATTTTTATTTAATGCTTAAAAAAAAAAAAAATTTAAATAAATCTAAATAAACCTAATCACAACAGATGAGGACGGGATTTGAACCCGTGATTTCCTTTCGAAAAATGGTTTAGCAGACCATTGCTTTAAACCGCTCAGCCACCTCGTTCAATAGCGGAAATTGGACTCGAACCAATAAAATTACCTTATGAGAGTAAAGTTTTACCTATTAAACTATCCCCAATTAACAAACTAAAAAAGTTAACGATCTACTTCTCCAAAAACTATATCTAATGTTCCAATAATTGTAACTAAATCTGCTAATTTATAACCTTGACTCATTTTATGTAAACCTTGTAAATGATAAAATCCAGGTGCTCTAATTCTACATCTATATGGTTTGTTTGTATCATTACTTATTAAATAAACACCAAATTCACCTTTAGGTGCTTCTGTTGCAAAATAAATATGACCTGTAGGAATTGTTAATCCTTCTGTATATAATTTAAAATGATTAATTAATAATTCCATATTTGTTTTCATTAAAAATCTTTGTGGAATTAATACTTTATTATCTGATGATTTTATAGCTCCAACATTTAATTTATTTAAACATTGAAGCATAATTTTAATACTTTCTTTAACTTCTTCTAATCTAATTAAATAACGATCATAACAATCTCCTTTTTTTCCTATTGGAATATCAAAATCAAATAAATCATAACTATCATTATTCAATAATTTACGAAGATCCCAATTTAATCCCGAACCTCTTAATAATGGTCCAGAAAAACTATAATTTAATGCTGTTTCTAATGAAACAACCCCTATATTTATTAATCTTTGTTTCCAAATTCTATTATAATTTAAGACATTTTCAAATTCTGTTAAATTAGATTGAAATTGAATTAAAAAATAATAAATATCATCTAATAATTCTGTAGAAATATCATTTAAAACACCTCCTGGACGAATAAAATTTGCATGCATTCTAGCTCCTGATACACGTTCATAAAATTCCATTAATTTTTCTCTTTCTTCAAAAGCCCATAAAAAAGGAGTCATTGCTCCAACATCTAATGCATGAGTTGTTAACGCTAATAAATGATTTAAAATACGTGTTAATTCTAAAAATAAAACTCGAATAATTTTTGAACGTTCTGGAATACTTAAACCAATTAAATTTTCAATTGCTGAACAAAAAGTAAATTCTTGATACATCATTGAAACATAATCTAATCTATCAAAATAAGGAATACCTTGTAAATATGATTTATATTCTAACAATTTTTCAGTACCTCGGTGTAATAATCTATGTGTGGATCTGCAAATTTTATTGTTTCACCATCTAATTCTAAAATTAAACGTAAAACTCCATGTGCAGCCGGGTGTTGTGGACCAAAATTAATTAAAAAATTTTTTATTTTATTAAATTTCATTGTTTTTAAATTTTAAATATTGTTGCCATGGAGATAAAAATGTAAAATTTCTGTACTCTTGCATTAATTTTAATTTATTATATTTAACACATTTTAATTCTTCACAATAACGTAATTCTAAATATCCTGTTAATGGAAAATCCTTACATAATGGAAATCCTGCAAAACCATAATCAGTTAATATTTTTCTTAAATCAGGATGGTTTATAAAAAATATACCAAATAAATCAAAAATTTCTCTTTCTGCCCAACATGCAGAACTATATAATGAGGTAATTGAACTTACAAATGTTGATTTTTCTAAATTTCTAATTATAATTAATTTAGATGTTGTATTTATATTTTGAAGAACATATAAAAGTGAAAATCTATTTATTTTTGTTAATAAATTTAAATTATCAGAACAAGTTAAATCATTTAAATATTTATACTTAAATATTAAACTTGTTTTAATAATTTTTAAAAAATTTAAGAATATTATGTCACTTATGTTATTTTTTAAAATAATAACATATTCACTAAAATTATTATTTACATAATTAATAATCTTAACAGTTTCAATTAAATGTGAAAAACTTCTTAAAAATAAATAAATATAATTATAATTATATTTATTTATTTTTAAGAAGTTTTTCACAGTCATTTCATATGGAAAAGTATTTTTTAAAATATAAAGCATATTATAATAATATAAATAATATATCTTATATGTTATTATACTATTAACATTAGATTCTGTTATGAATTACTTAAAGGGGGACTTGAATTATAATTCTATAATTCAAGTCCCCCTTTAAGTAATTCATAACAGAATCTAATGACAACAATACAATAAATATACAAATAACTACAAAACCAAATAAACCTATGAGATTTAATGAAACACAACTTGGAAATAAAAAAACAATTTCAAGATCAAAAATAACAAATAAAATACCAATTAAATAAAATTCAATATTAAATCTTTGTCTTGAATCATCAAAAGGTTGAAATCCACATTCATAAGCTGAAATTTTTTCAATATTAGGATCTTGATAATTTAAAATATAACTTAAAACAAAAGGTAAAAATGATATCAATGTAACTATAATAATACTTAAAAAAATATAAAGATATTCATAGGTCATAAAAAAATTATTATATAAAAAAAAAAAAAAAATCCGCCAACAGTCGGATTCGAACCGACATTTTTGAGCTCGACAAGCTAAAGTGTTACCATTACACTATGTTGTAAATAAAATAATTTATTGATAAAATAAAATAAACTATATTTATTTTATATTTTATTAATATAAAATAAATATAAATTTGAAAAATTTAAATATAAAGTAATAATATAATTATAAATAAAACTAAATAAACTATATTTATAATATGAAAAAAACAAAGTTTTAATAACTCTATTTAATAAATAAATATAATAATATTTATTTACTAATAAATAATAATAAAGATTAATTTTAAAATAATAATATAAAAAAACTTTAAAATCATAAAATAATTTATTTATTTCTAATTTAATAGCTTTTTTTTTTAAAATTAATGTAGTAACAAAAATATTTTTAATTAATTGAGATAAAAAAATAAAAGTAAGAACTAATAAACAATTAATTATTAATTCATCTTCCAAGATCATTTGATTCGAAATAAAATAACTTATGACTAAAATATATAAAGTATAAGCATAAAAATTTTGTTTATAATTTTCAATAAAAGAATTAAACATTTAATTTTTTAAAATTTAATAAACTAGGAGTAATAATAATATTATCATCAGCATTTAATTTTAATTGAATAGTTGAAATACAAAATTGTAATTTAGAAAAATAATTAAAAATTGTTATAAGTTTAGTTAATGAGTTTAATAAATTAAAAAGATTTAATTTATTAAGAAATTGAGAAAAAGTAATGATTATATTTTCTAATTCACGTTGAAAAAAAGTAATTATACTTAATTTAAAATAATATAATTTATTTATTAAATAATTATATTTTAATTTTAAATTATTAAAATATTTTATAATAGTATTTCGACAAATAATAATCATATAAACAATTTCTAAAATATTATTAATTAAAAGCCATGTTAACCAAAATAAAAGTGAAGAGATTGTTAAAAATTGTAAAAAAAAAGCTGAAAGATCTAATTGTGGCATAAAATTATTTATTAATAACTTTTAATTGTTTTTTTTTTTGTCTTTTATATTTTCTTACATTTCTTAAAATATAACCAAAATATTTTTTTGTTTTTTTTTTCATTAAAAATACATTATATTTATTTTTTATTTTAGTTTTTAAATTTAAAATACATTTTTTTTTTAATGTACATAAATTCATAAGATTATTTGCAAATGTTTCAGATAATAAATAATTTTTATTAATAATATTAAAAAAAAAATCTAATGTTGTTAAATACAAATATTTTTTTTTTAATATTATTAAATATTTAATAATATTAAAAAAAAAATATTTGTATTTAAAACAATTTTTTTTTATTTTAATTAAAATAAAAAAAAATTGTTTTAAATATATTTCAATTAAAAATATTTTTTCAAAAATAATTTTATAAATATAAAAAAAATTAAATTTATTTTTTTTTATATTTATATTAAATTCATTTAAAGTTTCAAGAATTTCTTCAAATTTAATAAAATTTTTATAATAATAAAAAAATTCATATTTTTTTATTAAAATATTTTTAAAAAAAAAATTTAATTTAAATAAAAATGAAAAAATTGAAAAAATTTTTAAAAAATATAAATTATTAAATAAAACTAATTGAAATTTTTTAAAAAAACTAAATTTATTATATATTATTGATCTTATAAAATTTAAATATTTTTTATTTATAATATTATTAATATTATAAAATTTTTTATTAATAACTTTAAAAAAATTTGAAATATTATTATTTGTAAAATTATTATATATAAATTTCTTTAATTTTCTTTTACTTTTTTTTAATAATTTTTTATTTTTTTTAAATCTTATTCTTAACTGTTCATTTGGTTCAAAAAATTCAAGAGCTTCAGGATCATCTGGACTAAAATTAAATAATCTTTTTATCATTTTATATAAAGAACTAAATTTAAATTTTTTTTTTTTTAATTTTTTATGATAATGACGATATTTTATAACTGACCATTTAATTCTATACAATATTTGAAATTTTTTTAAAAAAAATTTCAAATATTTTATAGATTTAATTACTTTTTTTTTTTTTTTTAATATTTTTAATAAAATTTTAAACATATTATATAAATAATTTAATTTTTTTTTTAAAAATAATTTTTTTTTTTTTATTAATTTTTTTTTATTTTTAATAATTTTTTTATTTTTAATAATTTTTTTTTTTTTAATAATTTTTTTATTTTTTTTTATTTTTTTATTTTTTATTATTTTTTTATTTTTTATTATTTTTTTATTTTTTTTATTTTTTATTATTTTTTTATAATGCTTAATTGTTTTAATTAAACCTTTTATTTTATAGATTAATTTTCTTTTAATAAAAAAATATCTTCTTTTCTTTGTTTTTGATAATTTATTTATTTTTTTTTTATAAAAAAGTAAAAACTTTCTTTTTTTTTTCCTTTTTTTTTTTTTTAATCTAAAAAAACGATATTTTTGTTTTATAAAATGATAATTATATGCTTGTATTTTCATTTTATTTTTAAATTTTTTTTTTTGATAATTTTTTTTTATATATTTAAATTTTAATTTTTTAAAAAAAGATAAATTTAATTTAAATTTATTAAAATTTTTTAAAAAAATTAATTTTTTTAGTTTTTTTAATATTTTAATTTTTTTAGTTTTAATAATTTTTATTTTTATTTTTTTTAAAATTTTAAATTTTTTTTTTTTTATATAATTAAAATTAATAGTTCTATTTAATAATTTTAAATAATTATATTTTTTTGTTTTTTGAATTAATAATTTTTTTTTAATAAAAAAATTAAAAAATAAAAAATATAATTTTTTATTTTCAAATAAATTATTAAAAAAAAATAAATTTAATATATTAATACTATAAAAATTATTAAAAATAATTGGTAAATTTAAATTAATTTTTAAATAATAAATTTTTAATCTTTTTAATAATACTATAAATAAAATAATAGATTTTAAATATATAAAAAATGAATTTATAAAATAAAAAAACAAATTTGTTTTTTTATTTTCTATATTAAAAAAAGAATATAATGATTTAAAAGTATAACTTAATGAAGTAAATAAATTCATAAAAAAATTATAAATAAATTTTTTTAATTGATTTATTTTATTTTTAGTTTTAAATTTTTGTAAATATTTCAAATTATTATTTTTTTTATAAAAAAAATAATAATTTGAAATATTTAAATTTGAAATTTTTTTAACAGTTTTTAAAAAATTTGTTTTTTGTAATTTAATATATTTAAATGTAAAATTTAAATATAAATAATAATAATGTTTTAAACGTTTATGAATATTAAAATGTTTAAGATTCATAGAAAAATTTTGAATTTTTAAAATACTATTTTTTTCAAAATTAGACCATATTAATTGATTAAATTCTTCATTTGCTAAAACAGATTCACTACATTCCCCATCTAATTTTAAGCCAGTACCAATAAACCACATTAATTTTTTTTGATAAAATGGAATAATATTACCTGTATAAACACTATAATTCTTACCTATTAAAAAAATATTAAAATTATATAAAATAAATAATTTTTTATTAACAAAATTATTTATTTTTTTAATTTTATTAAAAAATTTAATAAAAAATAAATTTATTAAATTTTTTATTTTAGTTGATGTTTTAAGAATTTTATTAAAAAAAAGATTAAAATATGTAAAAAAATAATGTTTATAAAATTTTAAATTAAATAAATTATTTTTATTATATTTATAATAAAAATTTAAAGAAAAATAAAAAATTTTTGTTAAAATTAACGATAAATTAAAAAATTGAGCATGTATTTTTAAAAAAATTAAAAAAATAGTTAAATTATTAAAAATTAATAATATATGTTTGTTAAATGATCTTTTAAAAAAAGATTCTTTTTCCTTAAATAATGTGATATGTACAGATTTATGATTTGAAAATGTCATTTATACGAAATAATTTCTTATTTATTAATATCACTACGGTAGGAATCGAACCTACTCCTTTTGAGCCCAAATCAAATATGCTACCAATAACACCTCGTATAATAAATTATTTTTTAAATAAATAAAAAAACTTTAAATGATATTATTTACGCGGAAGTTTTTTTGATCGAATACCATTACGAATTACTGGGCGATATAAATAAATTTTTGTAATTGGAGATCTGTTTAAAATTTTAAATGAATAAAAAATTGTTTTAATAAGTCTTTTATTATTATTTGTAAATAAACGTGGACAAAAAATTATAAAACTTAAATTAGATTGATAAATTTTTAAACTAATTAATTTAGCCATAGATTTTAATGAATTTATAGAACCTCTATCTCTTCTTTTTGATAAAATATTAAAATGACCTCCAGAATAATTTCCAATCGTTAAATTAATTGGTAAAACAACTAATGTCATAAAAATATTATACATACTATTTTTAAAAAAAAATTTACAAATTGAATTTATTGGAAATGTTAAAAATTTAAATTTTTTATTATTTTTTAAAATTGTAGTTGCATTTTTTAATTTTATATCTTTTTTAAAATATAATTCAGACATTCTTTTTACTAATGTTTTTTTAAAAAATAATTTTTTAAAAAAAAATAATTTTTTTTTTTTTTTTACTGAATTTTTAAACTGTGCTATTATAAATTTATTTATTAGTTTTTTTATTTTTTTATTTTTTAGTTTATTATTTATTATTTCTTTACATTGTTTAATTTTTTTTTTTTTTTTTTTTTTATATTTTTCATGTTTAAAATTTAAGTCTTCTCCCATTTTAATTACTTTTTTTTTATTTTTTCTTCGTATTTTATAGAATTGACGTATTTTATTATATATAATATCATCATCTTTGTTAAAAAATACATTTTTTTGTTTTTTTTCTTTTTTAGCTTTTTTATATTCTAATCTTAATTTTGTATAATATGAAGATTTTTTTTTATATTTCATTTTATTATAATATTTTTTTTTATTTTTATTTCTTTTAAATTTTTTTTTTTTTTTAGAAGAAAAAATTTTTTTTTTTTTTTTTAAATATTTTATTTTTTTTAAACCAAAAAAAATAAATTTTTTTTTTTTAAAAATAGCTTTTTTTTTTTTAATTAAAGATTTAAATAATTTTTTTTTTTTATTTTTAATTAAAGAATATTTATATAAAAACATAATAATATTTTTAAAAAAAAATTTAAATGATCTTTTTAAATTTTTTTTTAAAAATAAATTTAAAGTAAAAAAACTTTTTTTTTTTTTTAAATTATTTATTTTTAAAAATGAAATATATGATAAACTATTTATCATATAATAGTAAAATAAAAAGAAATATATATTATAAATATTTAATTTTAAAAAACTTTTTTCATTTTTTAATAATCTAAAAAAAAATTTATTAGAAAATATTATTTTTTTTAAAATTAAAATTATTGATAAAGGTTTTTTTGTTTTATTTACATGTATCATTGTTTTTGCTTTATTATTAAAAGCATTATCAAAATAATTTAAAATAAATAAATCATTATATACATATGAGTCATTTAAACTATAATTTTTTTTAAATATTATATTAGAAAAAGTATTATCTTTTATTAATTTATTTATTAATAAAAAATTATTTTTAATATATATATAAGTTAAATTATAAAAAATTTTTGATTTTAATTTTTTACAATTAATAAATTTTTTTTCTTTTATTTTTAAAAATAATTTAATTCGTTTTTTTTTTAAGAACTTAAAAAAAGTCATTATTTATTAAATTTTTATTTTAAATTTACGTGCTGTTAATCCATTAGTATGTGTTCGTTGACCATTTGCTGGTAAACCTAAAAGATATCTATTTCGTTTAAAACAACGTGTTTCTAAAAATTTTTCTTTTTCAAAATTTATTAATTTTAATAAATTAAATCCAGCAATAGTTGTTGAATTAAAATAACTACTTGTTTCAAAAATAGTTTTTTTATCAAAATTATTTAATTTCCAAGTTTTTAATGTAGTTATACCAAATAATTTTTTTAATTGTTCACTTTTTACAAAACTAACTCCAAAAATAGTTGTAAATGCAATTCTAAATTCTTTTGTAATATCAATAATATAATCCATAACAATTAAAGGAGTTAAAATAATTGTTGTTGAAATTGTTTTTATTAATGTATTAAAAAAGTTTATAACAAATTTTGATTTTGATTTTTTATAAAAATTAAAAATACTTATCATATTACTTGTATTTATTTGAGTTTTATTTACTTGATTAAATAATTTTAAATGCATAATTTTTAATTTAAACGCGCTTTTCCCTTTCTTATATTAATTTTTTCTTTTTCTATAAAGAACCTCGTAGTTTGTATAATGACATTGGATAAAAACTACGTAATTTTAATATAATATTTCTTAAAATTGAATAATTTAATGTATATAAAATTAAAGCTCGTTTACGACCAAAAACTCTAAACCATACATTTTTAGGTAACGTAAAAAAAATTTTATGACTATAACCTAATTTTAAATAAATATATGGTAATTTATTTAAACGTTTTCTAAGAATTAATCTTAAACCTTTTCCTTTTAAAAAAATTTTTAATTTATATCCATGAGAAATTCCTTGTAAAGTAGATAAAAAGATTGAGAAAAAACATTTAATATATGTTTTATGTATTAATAAATAATTAATAATTAAATTATCAAATATTTTTGATTTTTTTAATAAAATACATGATGATAAATTATAAAACATATTTTTTTTATAAAAAATATAATTATTAGTTAAAACCCTTTTAAATAACAAAAATTGTTATTAAATTTAATATTTACTGGTTTATGCAATTGCTTAAAAAAATAAAATTTTTTTATCATAATTATATAATTTTTATTTTAAAACTAATAAAAGAATACTCCTTTTTTATATAAAAAACATTGTTGTAATGTTAAAAGTCCAATATCAGTTGAAACAATTCCAAATGTTTTAAATCCATATAATGAAATTAACTGATTATATTTTAAATGATTTAATTTATTATTCATAGGAAAAAATGCACAATCATTAATAATTGAATGATTATAAACATATTTCATAAAAACATAAATTATTTTCTCATTTTCAATAACTTTAAAACCTCTAATATAACCTTCAGTATATAAAATATTTAAAATTTTTATATTTAACTTTGAATAAGGAACCTTACAATTAAACTTTTTTGCAGCTAAACTTAATTTTAAATTACAAACTAAACGTGCTAATGCTGAACTTACCATGAGCTAACAATCATCCTGGTAAACGACCATTTAAAACCATATTTTTAAAATGATGTCTATTTAATTGAACACAATTATATATAGCGCGTGAATGACCTGTCATAAAACAATGACTTCTTAAACGTGAAATAGAAAAATTATTGGTATATTTTATATATTTAATATAAATAATTTGTCGTTCTTGTAACGATAACCGAGAATTATATAACAATGAAGAATAAACTGATTTTTTTAAAAATTTATTAACAAAAATTTTTCGTCTAAAATTATCTCTAACTATACTATTAAAGGTTGCCATTCTAATAAACTATGATTAAAAAATAATTGAGTATATAAATCTATATTAGTTTTTTTAAAACATTTAAAATTATTATTAATTTTAAATTCAATTTCAAACCAATAATAATTAACTTCTGGTAAATAACGTTTTAATGAATTAGGAAAAAATAAATCCATATCAAAAATAAATAATTTTAATGATTTTGAATTTATTCTTTTTAAATAAGGTAATTTATATGAATATCTTAATAATGGATGATTTTGTAAAAATTCAGAAAAAAATAAAATAAATTTAAATAAATTAAAACCATGTAATGTAACTTGATATTTCATCCACATATTTTCATCACTAATAATTTGTACTTTTTTTATAATACTTTTCTGACTTGTTATTTGTTCTAAAAAAAATAAAATCATTAATAAAATTTTAATTCGATTTTGTAAAGTATTTGTAAATAATAAAGGAAATATTAATTTAATTGTTTTTATTTTAGGAATTGTATAAATATTATAATGTAAATGTTTACTAATAAATAATGATGTTTTTATTAAATTATCATTTTTTAATCCAAATTCTCTTACTTTTAAATTAATATTCATATTTTAAATAACAACAGCGGCTAAACTTAAAATTTTAAAATGTTTTTTTATTCGTAATTCACGCATAACTGGTTGTAAAACACGAGAACCTAATGGTAGTTCACGTGTATTTAATAAAACAACAGCATTTGTTGTACATTGAACTCGAATTTGTCCATATCTTTTTATTTTATAACTAACTCTTGATAATACTCCTTTATAAATTTCTCCTCTTTTAACTTTTTTATTTGGTCTATATGTTTTTATTGAAACAATAATATAATCACCTGGATAACCTTGACACTTAGGTGATTTACTAATATTTTTAAACATTTTGCTGTAAGCGCTCCTGAATTATCAATACATCGTAAAATTGTTGAAGTAAATACCATAATTATTTTTTATTTTATTAAAATATTATATTTTTTTTCCATATTATTACTAAAATAACGTTTATTCTTGGTAATTAATTTACATTGAAATGGAATTCTTTTTTTACATTTTCTAATCATTTTTAATAATTTAAAAAATGAGTTATTTCTATTTTTTTTCATACTAAATTCAACAAAAACTTGTCCAATCATAATAGGACAAATCCATTCAAAATGTGCTCCTTTTCCTTTTCCCATTCGAACTTCTGCTGGTTTTTTAGAAGTAAAAAGATAAGGAATTTTACGAAAATAAATATTTCCTTTTCTTTTAAAATATTGTTTTAATTTTAATCTTAAAATTTCAAAATGTTTAACAGTTAAACACCTGGAGTTAAAGCTTTCAAACCAAATTGACCATATTTTAATTTAATTGTTTTATTAGTTAATTTTTTTTTATTATTTAATCTTATTTTAAAAATTTTTAAATATCTCTTATTTTTAGGAAAAAATTTCATAATTTATTTAAATGCAAAAATAACCTTAATTCCAGCAATACCATATTTTGTATTTAAAGTACCATATGACGAATCAATTTTTAAATCAATTTTATTAAAAGAATAAACACCTTTTTTAATAATTAATTTATTTGATCTACTACTTCTCTTATAACGTCCTCTTATTGAAATATAATATCCTGCTAATTCTTTTTTTTTCATTGATTCACGTAAAAAATATTTTATATTTCTAAAAATTCGTTCAACAGGAAATCCATGCTTATATTTATTACGAATTGTAAGAATTAACATACGAGTTCTTAAACCTAAATAATATCTATTATATTCATTATATTTAATTAAATCATATGATAATTTAAATTCTTTTAATTTTAATTTTTTATAAACTTTATATAAATGATTATATAAATAATAAAAAATATAAAATATATAAAAATTATAAACTCTATAATAATATAAATATTTATATTTATAATGTAAATAAACTGCATTTGTATTATGACTAATAAAACATAAATTAAATAAAAATGTTGATTGATAAAGACCAGAATTATTATTATTAACAAGACTATACCAATTAGTTAATTCAATAGATAATTGTTTAAAAAAAATTGAAAAAAATGAAAAATATTTTGGCATAGTTAAACCAAATTGTTTTTTTAAATTTAAAAAATTTACATATTGATTTTTTTTAAAAAAAAATAAAATTAAATATTTATAAAATTGATTTGATTCAATAATTAATTTAGTTTTATATTGATTAAGAATAAAAACATAATTAAAAATATTTATATTTACTTTTTGTATATAAGAAAAAATAAAATTTATTAAATAATTAAAAAAAAATGTTTTTGATTTAAAAAATTTAAAATAATTATTTAATATACTAAATTCATCTAAACCAAATTTATAATTTCCATAAACATTATATCCATAAAATTTTGTAGCCCAATAAATAAAAAAAAAATTTTTATAACGAGTATGTTTTGACACATAAAAAGATCTTCTTATTTTTAAATTTTTTAAAAAAAATGAAACTATTGAACTTTTTTTTTTATCATATTGATTTTTTAATCCACCATAAGCTTTATACATTTTATAATACATATAAAAACTTCCATTTTTTATTAAACTAAAAATAACATTTTTAGAAGCAATAAAATATTTTATAGAAGATTTAAATAACTTATAAATTATAATTTGAAATAATCTTCTAATTTTTTTTTTTTTAATAGATCTTTTAGCTTTAACATTAAAATATTTTACTTTTGTACGAGCAGTTAAATAATTATGATAAAATTTTAAAAAATTCGATTTAAATTTTAAATTATATAATAATTTATTAAAATAAAATTTAGAATATAAACTAATTAACTTAAATGGAATTTTTTTTAATTTTATAAAATGTAAATGCCATAATTTATATTCATTATAAAAAGTCATTCCATTAAAAGAATGTTTTACTAAATTATAATAATTTAATTTATTTTTAAATAAAATATTTTTAATTAAAATTTTTAATTTCTCTAAAAATAAAATTTTAAAATAACTTGAATTTTTAAATAATTTTAATCGTGTTTTTAATAAAATTTTAAAAAAATACATATATTTAGCAAAATTAAATAATTTTAATTTTTTTGATTTTGCTAAACAAGATTTTACATACTTGCGTGCTTTTATAAAAAAAAAAATTTCTTTTTTTTTACGAGGAATTCGTCGTTGTGGTCTTTTTCTTTCTCTTTTAATTCGTTCATATTGTCTTTTATAAAAACGTTGAACTCTATGAATATGACGTTTTTCTCTTTCTTTTGGAGACATTCCATAATCAAAAGTCGTCGCATTTTTACTTAGATATATTTTATCAACTGATTCTTCATCTCTTTTTTTTAAAAATAAAATATGTTGCATTTGTTTTAATTCATCTTTTATTACTCTTTCTCTAGCTAATTTCTGATCTAATTCTAATTTTTTTATACCTTGTTCTTTTAAAGAATTGCCATAAATATTATCATGAGTTATATAACGTTTTTTAACTCTTTTCAAAATATATTTTTTTATTTTTAATATATTTATTTTTAATTTTTTTAAATTAATTTTTAATTTATTAATTTTAATTTTAATTTTTTTTAAATTAATTTTTTTTATATTTATTAATTTTAAATTTGTTTTTTTATTTAATATTTTTTTTAATTTAAATTTATTTATTTTTATTAATTTTGCTGAATTAGAAAGTTTTTTTTTTACATTAAAAATTTTTTTATATAAAATAGAAAATTTACTTAATGTTAATAATTTTTCAGTACTTTTTTGTTTTAATAAATTTAATTTTATTAAATTATTATCATTAATCTGTTTTAAATTAATTAAATTTTTAATAATAGGATCACTTGAATTTAAAGTATTTAATAAAGTTTGAATACGATTATTTTGATTTAATATTTTTAAAATTTTAAATTCAATCAATATTTTTTTCAAAACATACTTATTTTTTTTTTTTTTTTTAATTTTTAATAATTTTTTTTTACTTAATTTTTTATTTTTTAATTTTTTAATTTTAATTTTTTTTTTTAATTTTAAATTTCTTTTTTTTTTTTTTCTCTTATTTAATTTAATTAATTTAATAAATTTTTTATACCCTTTAAGTAAAAGATAATAATTAAATCTAAATTTTATTTCTTTTTTTATACGTTTTTTTATTTGTAAAAATTTTTTATAATGTTTTTTATAATTTACTAATTTCTTAAAACGTTCTGATTTACAAAAAATTTTAAATTTTTTTCCTATTTTAGAACGTTTAAATTTTTTTGAATGAAACAATATATATTTTTTTTCAAAAAATTTTCTATTTAAATTAAAAAATTTTTGATTAAAAAAATTATTTTGTAAATTATATTTTATAAAAAATGGTTTTTTATAAAAACCATTTTTAAAATAACTATTACTATTAACTAAATAACTTTTTGGTTTTATAATAAATATTTTTTTTTTTTTTTTCTCTTGTTCAGATAAAGTTAATAATATATTTTTATAATGTTTTATATTATAACTTTTTGAAATTTCGTTTACTTTTTCTTCTAAATTAAAAATTTTTTTATTAATAAATAAAAGTTCTTTTGGATCTTTTAAAGAATTTTTTTTATTAATTAATTTTAAAAGTATATATTTCATTAATTTAATTTTTGAAATATTATATTTTATACTTTTTTTTATTTTAATTATATTATCACAATAAGTCGATTTAAATTCTTTTAATAAATTTTTTTTTCTATTTATTTTTATTAATTTTTTCTGTATTTTTAAAAATTTAAATTTTTTTAATTTATTTAATTTTTGTTTAAAAGTTTGTAAATTAAATTTTAAAAGAATATTTGATTTAATTAATTTATTTTTTAATATTAATTTTAATTTTTTTTTTAATTTTAAATTTTTTCTTCTTACTTTTTTTTCTAATTTAATTTTTCCTAATTTTTTAAATTTAAATTTATTATA
Organism: Lysobacterales bacterium; assembly: GCA_035911475.1. Taxonomy (GTDB): domain Bacteria; phylum Pseudomonadota; class Gammaproteobacteria; order Xanthomonadales; family UBA2363; genus Pseudofulvimonas. The sequence goes on from JAMHVM010000103.1 coordinate 21,329, forward strand.
AATTTTAAAAAAACGATTTTTATATAATTTATTTTTTGAATGCTTAAAACATTTTGTTTTAAAACGTTTTTTTAAAAAAAATGTATGATAAAACTTTTCTCTTAATATATAATTTTTAAAGTTTTTTAATTTAAATAATTTTCTTTTTAAATATAAATTATTATAAAAAAAATTATTAAATTTATGTTTTTTTCTTATATAAATTTTTGTATTAATAAAATATGATGTAATTTTATTTTTTCGTATATATCTTAAAACTTTTTTTATTTTTGTTTTTACTCGTTTAGTCTGTCTAACTTTACCAAATTTTTTAAATTTATATTTTTTATTATGATATTTTTTAAATTTATTATTATTATAAGATTTTTTAAAATTATTGCGATATTTTTTAAAATTATTATTATTATTATTATATTTTTTAAACTTATTGCGTTTAAATCGATCTATTTTATTACTATAATAACGAAAAAAACTATTTCTTTTAATTTTTTTTCGTTCATATGATTTAAAAAGACGATTTTTAAAATATTTTAAATTACTTAATTTTTTTTTTTTTTTTAAAACTTTTAATTTTTTATTAAGTATTTTTTTTTTTTTATTAATTACTACTGTTTTTATTAATTTTAATTTTTTATTAAATATTTTTCTATTAATTCTTACTTTTTTACTAGTTTTTTTTATTAATTTTTTTTTAATAATTCTTTTTTTATTAATTCTTTTTTTATTAATTCTTTTTTTTATTACTTTTCTTGTTTTTTTTTTTGTAATTATTTTTAATTTTTTATTAATCATTTTCAATTTTTTTTTAATATTTTTTTTTTTTTTATTAATTATTTTTAATTTTTTATTAATTATTTTTCGATTTTTTTTTATTATCTTTAATTTTTTTTTAATTAATTTTTTTTTTTTTATTAATTTTCTTTTATTAATTATTTCTCTTCTTCTTTTTATTATATTTATTTTATTAATAATATTTCTTTGTTTAATTATATTTTTTTTTTTAATTTTTAATAATGTGTGTTTTTTTTTTTTATTTAATTTTTTAATTAGTTTTTTAATTCTTTTTTTTTTATTAATCAATTTTTTTCTATTTAATTTTAATTTTTTAATTTTATTTTTAATTAATTTTTTCTTATTAATCAATTTTTTTTTATTTAATTTTAATTTTTTAATTTTATGTTTAATTAATTTTTTCTTATCAACATCTATATATTTATTTTTTAATACTAAATTTTTTTTTTCAATTTTATTTTGAAAAATTTTATTAAAAAATAAAATTTTTTTTTTTAATAATAAATTACATTTATTGATATTATTATTTAATAAAACATCAAGACGTTTTTTTTTTAAAAATACTAAAAATAAATTACGAAATTTTTCTTTTTTACTTTTTATATTATGTTTTTTTTTTTTCTTTTTTTTTAATTTTTTAGATAATAAATTTAAAATTTTTTGTTTAATTTTTTTAGAATTTTGTTTACCATTTTTTTTAAAAAGTTTAAAAGAAGTTAATAATAATTTTTTTTGTTTTTTTAAAATTAATACTAATCTATTATATAAATCTAAATCATCTAATTCTAATTTTACTTCCATCATAATACAATCAAACGAGTACTTGAAATTTTTATATTCCTCACCCAAATAATCAGCAGTATCAAAACGAAGTTTAGGTAAATCTAAAATTGAAAAATTAAATCTTGAAAATTTATTACGTACTAAAAAATGTTCATATGCTTGTAATCTTCTATAAACATTGGTTTCAAAATATCTCCATCTAATATGATTACCTGGAAAACTATATGTAGGACTATCATCATAATAGCACCACGCTGAATTCATAAAATTTTTCAATAAAGAAATTCTTTGTTTTACTTTTTGATTATCTGTTAATTCTAAATAAACATGTTTAATTCTAAAATCTTTTTTAAAAAATTGTTTAATAAGCTTAATAAGATTAATATAAAATTCTGATATTGTTGTAAATTTAACCTGTGAGACATCTGAGACAGCTCTTAAAAAAATATTAAATTTAATTTTTTTCATAACAAAATTAATAAAATTATTTTTAATATTTTCAACTAAATTATTTAAATTAAAAAAATTAGAAATAAAAAAAGTAAAAGCAATCTTAAATTCAAGTAAAAATTTACCTACTATTTTTTTATTAATTTCCTCAAAGTTATCTTTAACTAAATTAACATGTAATACTTTTTTATTATTTTTATAATTAAATTGTACACAAGTATTACGTTGAATTGAAAGTAAATAATTAATACTAAATTTTTTAAAAAAACTTACAAAAATTGTTTTATAATAAGTTTTATTATTTAAAAATGTATCTTTTAACCATTTAAGTTTAATTACTGTATTATAAAATAAATTAGAATATAATGAAATTAAATTACTACCAAATATAAATTTAAAAACACGTTTAGCCAAAAAAATATCGGTAAAAATATTTAAATCATTTAAAGTTTTATCAGATTTTTCATTTAAAAATTGATTTCTCAAAACTTTATTATAAATTGGTTTATCAATATTTTTTTTAATTAAATCAATATTTTTAAAAGTACTCGTTTTTAGCTTTGTATTAATTAAATTATTTTCATTAGAAATCTTTTTTTTTTTTAAATAGAGTTTATAAAAAGAAAAATATTTAATTAATTTAAGATTTAAATATTTATAGATCATACAATTACTTTTTGCAAATAATAAACGAATTTTTTTTTCTATTTTAAAATGTTTTTTATATAAAATAACAAAAGATTGCAATTTATATTGTAACATTTTAAAATAATGAAATAATTTATAAATTAATTTTGTATGAATTATAAAAATATTATATTTTGAAAAATAAATATTTTTATAAATATTATAATTTAAAACATATAATGAAATAGAATTAATTCGTTGATTAAAATAAAATTGAAGTCCATAATCTGGTTTAATCCATCTTTTAAAAAATGTTTTACGTTTAGCACGTTGTTTATAACCTTTTAAAAATAATGTATTAGTAGAAATATCTTCAAAATTTTCAAATGTTAAAAATAACATATAAAAAAAATGAAAAAATAAATCTAAAATAATTAAATTTGTTTTAAGTAAATATATATATAAATTAATTTGAAAATATTTTGAAAAATTATAAAAAATTTTTTTGTCTTTTAAAAAAACTTCTATTAATGAAATATGATTAAAAAGTAAATAAAATAATTTATAATACATATTATCATTATAGAGGGTTTTATTCATTTTAAGCCCGAATAACATAGGAATAAATAAATTTATTACTTTTTTTTTAATTTTATTATTATTATTTAAATATTTAGTATTTAACATAAATTAGATAATTTTTTTTTGTAAAAAATCAATATTTTTATTTGTTTGAATATTTTTTGAATAATTAATATTTGCTTTTTTAAAAAAACAAAAATAAAGATATTTAAATTTTTTATTACAAAAATGTGAAAAAAAATTATTTTTTAAAATTTTTTTTTTATTAAAATAATTTTTATATAAATAAAATGATGAAACATTAAATGTTTTTTTTACACGTCTAAAAAAACCTTTTTTTTGTTTTCTATATTTTTTTCTAAAAAAAAATTTTCTTCGCCATCTTTTTAATAATCTATTATTAATTTTATTGGTATAAGAAAAAATAAAACGTTTATTTTTTGAAAATATAAATCGTCTTTTTAAAAATAAAAATGAAAAAACTAATTTTCTATTATTTTTAAATTTAGATTTAAATTTTCTTTTTTTCAAACAATAATAAACTTTTTTTAAAAATGTCATATTATTAATATCCATTTTATTTATAGTATTATATATAATATAAAAATTTAAAATAAATTCTTCTAACTTATTTTTTAATTGTTTTATTATATATATAAAATTATAAATAATTTTTTTATATTTATTAAATTTCTTTAAAAGTTTTTTATTAATTTTTAATAATCTTAAAAAAAAACGTGATAATTTTCTTTTTTGTTTTAAAAAAAAATTATTTAACTTTTTTTTAAAAAATAAAATTTTTTTTGATAATTTATCAATTAACTTCATAAGAACAATTAATTTATATAATTTATAAACTTTTTTTTTTTTAAAGAACTTAATAGAATTTATATTATTTTTAATACTTGACGTAACAATTAAATAATCTGGAAAATGCTTTTTTTTACTAAAAAATTTTTTATATATAATATTTTCATTTTTAAAAAAATCAATTAAAAAGTTATTATTATATAAAGAAGTATCACTTAAATTTAACATATTAGAGTTTAAAACTTTATTTTTTTTTTTTAATTTTTTTTTATTAAAAAAAATTAATTCTTTTTTTTTTTTTGTATTAGTATTATCTTTTTTGTTTTTTGTATTATTTTTTTTTTTATTAAAAAAAATTAATTCTTTTAACTGTTGTTTTTTTTGTTTTTTTTTTTTAACTATTTTATTATTAATTAATCTATTTTTTAATATTATTTTTATATTATCATATACTGGTATTTTTTCACTATTAAAAATATTTTTATTATTATTATTATTAGTATTTAATATTTTAATTTTTTTTTTTCGTTGTTTAAAATTAATAAAAAAATTATAAGAATTATGTATTTTATTAAAATTAAATTTTAATAATTTATAAGGTAAAGAAAAAATTGATTTTATTTTAAAATTATCATCAATTTTTTTTTTTTTTTGTTTACAAAGATGAAAAAAAGCAATAACCTTAAAAAAATTTTTAAAACGTTTAATTTTCATAGCATGAAATCGTTTCATTACAAATTTTTTTTTTAAACGATATTTTAAATATTTAATTCGACGACGAACTAATCTTCTTCTTCTTCTTCGAAGATATTTATAATAAAATCTACGAAAACGTATTCTTCTTCGTTTACGAATTATATATATTTTTTTAAAAATACGTTTTTTATAATAAAACAAAGCATGTAAAAAATTAAATGGCTTAATTATAACTTGCTTATTAAAAATTGTTAAATAAAATAAAAAATTATCATAATTACTACGAAAAAAAAATTTAAAACGTAATTTTAAATTTTTTTTTCGTTTTTTTCTCTTAAAATACCTTCTTTTAAAAGATAAAAATCTATTAGGAAGCATTTTTGATGGTGAAATCATAAAATAATATTTTTTTTCAACAACTCGATTTAATAAATGTCGTTTTATTAAAAAAATATGTAATAATTCCTGACCTATATTTAAAAATTTTCTTAAAATTTCAAGTTCTCTATCATTATAAAAATCTTTAATATAATACTGTTTAAAAAGAGGTAATGGAATTACTTTTTTAAAAGATTTAAAATCTGAATATTTACGTTTATATTTTTTTATTAAAGTTTTATGAAGATATTTATTAAGCATTTAATAAATTAGATTTCGTAACTAAATTAATAACCCTAAATGTTTCTAAAAAATAATAATTTGGTTTATCTTTTCGCTTTTTAAAAAAGTCTAAATATTCAATTAATTTATTTAAATTAATAAAATTTTTAATTTTTGATTTTAATTTATTTAAATTATATGGTTTTAAAAAAAATAATGATAATTGAAATAATTTTTTTGATATTCTAAACCATGATTTTTTTTTTCGTCTTAATGCTTTTAAAAGTTTTCTTCGTTTAAAAACATAATATCTTAATAATAATTTTTTCGTTTTTAATTTTAACATTAAATAATTTTTATACAATTCAATTGATGTATTACGAACAACATAAAATAAATAATTTATTTTATAAAATAAATTATAATTTAATGTTAATTGATTAAATTGAAGACGAATAAATTCAAAATAAATATTATTATTTATATTATTAATAATATAAAAAACATTACTAAGAATTGTTATCATTAAATCTTTATCTAATATCTTATGTAAAAAATTTAATAAAATTTTTATAAAAATTTCAGATCTAATGATATTATTTAAATATAAACAAAATGTCAAATTTGATTTAAAAAAAATAAGTTTATATAACCACAAATATTTAAATTTTTCTAATTTTACTAAATCAACTTGTTTTAATAAATATTTATTAAAACAAGTTGATTTAGTAAAATTAGAAAAATTTAAATATTTGTGGTTATATA
>JAMHVM010000104.1:0-11199 GCA_035911475.1 Lysobacterales bacterium
CGTCGAGATCGTGATGCCGCGCGCCTTCTCTTCCGGCGCCGCGTCAATCGCGTCATAGGCCTTGAACTCGCCGCCGAAACGCTCGGCGCCCACCTTCGTCAGCGCCGCCGTCAGCGTCGTCTTGCCGTGGTCAACGTGGCCAATTGTTCCCACATTGACGTGGGGCTTGGTGCGCTCGAACTTACCCTTTGCCATGGCTGGTTCCGATTCCTGTTTGCAGTCGTTTGCGAATGACGCTAGATGCGCCTGGATTGCTGATATTCAAGTGGTGCCCACGAATGGAATCGAACCATCGACCTCTTCCTTACCAAGGAAGTGCTCTACCGACTGAGCTACGTGGGCATTGGATTGTCTTGCTGAAACGTGTCGACTACCTTGTTGCTGTCGTCGCGGGCAGTTCGAATGGAGCGGGAGACGGGAATCGAACCCGCACCATCAGCTTGGAAGGCTGAGGTTCTACCATTGAACTACTCCCGCATCGACATGTCGTCCTTGGTGGAGGGAGGTGGATTCGAACCACCGAAGGCGTAAGCCAGCAGATTTACAGTCTGCCCCCGTTGGCCGCTTGGGTATCCCTCCATGCGAGCCGGTCATTTTCCCCGCTTTCACGCCGGAATGTCAACGCCATCCGGCGCGAGACTGGCAACGCCCGGAGACGCGGGTGGCGGCGGTGTCAGGGGATTGGCGATAATCCGCGGCCGCGTCCGTCAACGACCAACCAGCAGGCAGCCCGCCGACCCGATCCGATGCCTGAATCCACCCATATCGTCGTCCGCTGGGGGCGTTCGGGCGACGGCGGTGCAGCCGATGCGAGCACCGGCCTGTCATGGCCGGACCTCGACCCCCTGTCGCGGCCCGAGCAGTGGCCGATCCTGCTCCGGCGAATCGCCTCGATCGGCACCGAAAATCAGCCCGTTCTCGTTCTGAAACAAGGTGTTGTCTTGCCCGAGGGCGGTCTGGACAAGCTGCTGTCGAGCTTGGGATCGATCGCGGCAGGCACGGTTTCGGCGTTGAACAACCTGGACCCGGACCTCAGTCCGTTGCCGCCAGGTGCGTCGCTGGCAGCCCCGCTGCCGGTGACAGGGATCGACCGGCTCTGTGCTTGGCTGGGTCAGGACCTGGCGTTTCCGACGGATCGGCCCGGCTTGACCGCGGCGCTATGGGCACCCGGCACCGCGCAGCGGCTGCTCGACGTCGGCTGGTCGCCGGAACAAGGTCTACCGGCCGGGCTCGTCTGCATGGCCTTGGACAGCGTGTTCGCCGGCGACCCCACGCTGGCGCTGGCCGGTCCGGAGCCGTGGCCGCTGAACGACGTGCCGGCACCGACCGACCCGCTGGAACCGCTGCGCGCGCGCTGGCCCACCGACGAGGAAACCGACGCGGCCCTCAGCCCGGAACTGCCGGTTGTGCCGATCCCCAGCCGCGATCCGCGTCCGGTGGTACTGCACATCTGCCACGGCTGGGGTGGCGGCAGCCAGCGTTTCATCAGTGACCTTGCCGAAGCCGACCAGGCGCGGTGCCATCTGCTGCTCAGTGCCCGCGGCGACACCACGCGGCAGCAGTTCGGCGAATGGCTGGAACTGAGCCCGGCGACTGCACCGGAGCTCCCGATCACGCGCTTCCCGATCCACCCTCCGATCGCCGATACGGCGACTCAACATGCTGTTTACGAACAGGTTGTTGCGTCCATCGTGCAGCGCTGGCGGGTCGATGCGGTCATGGTCTCCTCGCTGATCGGGCATGGTTTGGCGGCCCTAAACACCGGCAAACCGACCCTGGTGGTCTGCCACGACTACTATCCGCTTTGGCCAGAACTGCATCGCGACTTCGGCGATCGGCAGCGACGTTTCGATCGGGAGACGCTGGCCGGGGAACTGGCCGCAGGGCCACTGACCCTGTTCCGCGGACACGATGCCGACTACTGGTGGCGACTCCGGGACGCCTTCGTCGACAGGTTGCTGGCGACCCGACCGGCGATGGTCACACCCACCGCCCAGGTGCGCGACAACTGGCAGCATCTGGCGCCGGCGCTGGCCGATCTGGACTGGTCCGTGCTTGCGCATGGAAACCGCCCCTGGCCGATGCAGCCGCCCCCGCCGGTCCCCGGCGTCACCGCAGCCACGGGCAGAGCCGACCGTCTGCGCATCCTGATTCCCGGGCGCATCGCTGGCGGCAAGGGCCTGACACTACTGCGTCCGCTGCTCGACCGGATTGATCCCCGCTGTGAACTGATCTTCCTCGGCGCCGGCACGGCTGGCGCCGAATTGCACGGACGTCCGCGCGTGCATGTGCTGGCCGACTACCGCCGCGAGCAATTGCCGCAACTGGTCGCGGCCCTGAATCCGGACCTTGCCCTGCTGCCCGCGGCCGTGGCGGAAACCTTCGGCTACCTGCTCAGCGAACTGCAGAGTCTGGGCTTGCCGGTCATGGCAACCGCCATCGGCAGCTACGCCGAGCGGATTGCCGACGGCGTCGACGGCCTGCTGGTCGAACCCGACGCGCAAGCCATCGCCGCCCGTCTTCGCGCGCTGGTTGACGATGCCGGCCCGCTGGCAGCCATTCGCCAGCGACTCGCTGTCCTGCCGCCGCGCAGCACGGCCGACATGGCCGCCGACTACCGTGCCCTGCTGCCTCTGGCGGAGCCGGCTGCCCTGCCGGTGCCGGCAGCGCCGACCTGGCGCGATCTGCAGCAAGCCTGGCTGGCTCGTCGGGCACAGGAGATCGACCGGCACCGGACCCGCCTGCACCAGGAACTGCGGTTGGCGGAAGCCGAGCTGGCCCGCCGCGCCGACTGGGGCTTTGATCTGGGCCGGCAACTGGCGGACCGCACCCGCTGGGCGCAGGCGCTGGATGCCGACCTGGGCACGACACGGCAGATCCTGGGCGAACGCGAAGTCTGGATCGCGAGCCTGCAAGGCGAACTGGCCCAGACTCGCGATGATCTGACCACCATCTACTCCAGCCGATCGTGGCGATTGATGGGTCCCGCGCGCGTGCTTGCCCGGAAGCTGCGGGCGCTGCGCACCGTCCTTGCCTTCCGCTGGCGCCGGTTCGGCAACCTGTTCCACCGTGCTCGTCTCAGCGTCGCCACACGCGGGCTGCTGGGCACCCTTCGCCATCTGCGTCGGCGCCATGGCAGCCCGGGACCGACTGCGACCAGCGCGCCGATCGCCACGCCAGTCAGCACAACCCCACCGACATCACTGCCGACCGCCGCCGAACCGCTGGTGAGCATCGTCATCCCCGTCTACGGCAAGCTGGCCTACACCTGCGCCTGCCTGCAGTCACTGGCTGACCACCCCGGCGCGATCCCGTTCGAGGTGATCGTCGTCGACGATCGCTCGCCAGACGACAGTGCCGACGTGCTGGCTGAGGTCGCCGGCCTGCGCCTGTTCCGCAACCCCCAGAATCTCGGTTTCGTCGGGAGCTGCAACGCCGGCGCAGCAGCCGCACAAGGCCGCTGGCTGCTGTTCCTGAACAACGACACGGTGATCACGCCGGGCTGGCTCGAAGCCATGCTGCGCACCTTCGATGACTTCCCCGATGCCGGCCTGGTCGGAGCGCGGCTGGTCTATCCGGATGGCCGCCTGCAGGAAGCCGGCGGCATCGTCTTCAGCGACGGCTCGGGCTGGAACTATGGCCGTTTCGAGGATCCCAACGATCCGCGCTACAGCTACGCCCGCCCCAGCCATTACTGCTCGGGGGCTGCGATCCTGATCGCGCGCGAGCTGTTCGACCAGCTGGGCGGTTTCGATCAGCGCTACGCGCCGGCCTACTACGAAGACACCGACCTGGCCTTCAAGGTCCGCGAATCCGGGCGCCAGGTGATCTACCAGCCGGCAGCCACGGTGATCCATTTCGAGGGCATCACCAGCGGCACCGACCTGGCCAGTGGCATCAAGCGGCACCAGGTGATCAACCAGGAAACCTTCCGCGAGCGCTGGCGGGCGCAACTGCAGCGGCAACCGGCGCCAGGCACACCGGTCGACCGCATCGCCCGCGGCGAAAAGGCGCCACGGGTGCTGGTTATCGACGCCACCGTGCCCGAACCGGACCAGGATTCGGGCTCGGTGCGGTTGCTGAACATCCTGCGTTTGCTGCGCGAATCCGGCCGGCATGTCACCTTCTTCGCCGACAACCGCGCCTATGTGCCTGGCTACACCGAGCGGCTGCAACGGCTGGGCATCGAGACCCTGTTCCACCCGTGGCTGGAGCATCCGGTGAACTGGCTGCGCGAACACGGTGCAGGGCTGGAAGCGGTGCTGGTCAGTCGTCACTACATCGCCGCCAACTATCTGGATCCGGTGCGCCAATACGCACCGCGTGCCCGCTTCATCTTCGACACCGTGGACCTGCACTACCTGCGCGAGGAACGCGCCGCCGCCCTGACCGGCAGCGAGGAAATCCGCCGCGAGGCTGCCCGCACCAAGACCCAGGAGCAGCGGCTGATCCGCGCTGCGGATGTCACCCTGGTGGTCAGCCCCGCCGAGCAGACCCTGCTGGCGGGCGAACTGCCCGGCAGTCGGGTCGACGTGCTGTCCAATGTGCATCCGGTCCCGGGCCGGCGCCGCGAATTCGCCGACCGCCACGACCTGATGTTCGTCGGCGGCTTCCAGCACCCACCCAATGTCGATGCCGTGCAGTGGCTGTGCGGCGAGGTGTTTCCGCTGGTTCGTGTCGCATTGCCGGAGGTGCGCCTGCACATCATCGGCAGCAAGATGCCAGCGGAGATCGCCAACCTGCGCGCCGATGGTGTGGTCATCCAGGGTTTTGTCGAGGATCTGGAGCCGTTCCTTGACGGTTGTCGTATCGCCGTGGCACCGCTGCGCTATGGCGCCGGGGTCAAGGGCAAGATCAACATGAGCATGAGCTACGGGCAGCCAGTGGTGGCCACCGGCGTCGCGGTCGAAGGCATGTACCTGCGCCCGGATCACGACGTGCTGGTCGGCGATGACGCCGGGGCCCTGGCCACCCAGATCATCCGCCTCTACGGCGACCAAGCGCTGTGGCGGCGGATATCGGATGCCGGCATCGACAATGTCCGCCGACACTTCTCCTTCGAGGCCGCGCGCCAGGCGCTGGAACGGGTTCTGACCGGATAGTCAGCCGCGCCGGAGCCGGTGCCGCCCGCTCGGCCCTGATTCAGCCTGCGGTTGCCGCCGGTCCGGCCAGCCCGCTAGAATGCGCGACCCCGTCCGGCTGTCGGTCGGGAAATCGCACACCTGTCGTCACCCTGGTGGGGTGCCCCGATCGAAAAACGGGGTCGCCAGCGGCGGACAGGTGGAGGATCAACCCCGGAGTCCATCCTCGACGCAGGGCGTCGCGGTGCGCTCCCGTCTTCAGGAAAACACCATGTCCCAGGTCACCATGCGCCAGATGCTCGAAGCTGGCGTGCACTTCGGCCACCAGACCCGTTATTGGGATCCGCGCATGTCGCCGTACATCTTCGGCGCCCGCGGCAAGATCCACATCATCAATCTGGAAAAGACCCTGCCGTTGTTCAACGACGCGATGAACTTCATCTCGAAGCTCGCCTCGCGCCGCGGCACCATCATGTTCGTCGGCACCAAGCGCTCGGCGCGCGAGGCGATCAAGGAAGAAGCGGCCCGCTGCGGCATGCCCTACGTCAGCCAGCGCTGGCTGGGCGGCATGCTGACCAACTTCCGCACCGTCAAGCAGTCGATCGCCCGCCTGAAGGAAATCGAGCAGATGGAGGCCGATGGCAGCATCGAGCGCTTCGTCAAGCACGAGATCCTGCAGATCCGTCGCGAGAAGGAGAAGCTGGACGCGTCGCTGGGTGGCATCAAGAACATGCCTTCGCTGCCGGACTGCCTGTTCGTGATCGACATCGGCCACGAGAACATCGCCGTCGCCGAAGCCAAGAAGCTGGGCATTCCGGTCGTGGCCGTGGTCGACACCAACTACGATCCGAGCCTGGTCGACTACGCGATTCCGGGCAACGACGACGCCATCCGCGCCGTGCAGCTGTACGCCCGCGCCGCGGCCGACGCCGTGCTGGAAGGCAAGGCCACCGCGCCGACCTTCTCCGCCGCCAGCGATTCGGAATTCGTCGAGCTGGACGCCGACGGCAACCCGGTTGCCGCCAAGGACGACCGTCGCCGCAATGCGCCGGGCAACAAGCGCAACAACAACGGCAAGGCGCCGGCCAAGACCGCTGCCGCCGTGACCAAGCGCCCGCCGGCCCGGAAGCCCGCCGAGTCCGCGACGGCTGAGGCTGGTGCTGACACCGCTGCTGACGCGGCACCCGCCGACAGCGCTGCCGAGGCGACCGAAGCCAGCGCCGACTGAGGTCCCTCCGGACCCCTGCGCCGGCGGCGGAACGAACGTCCGCTGCCGGCCTTCGAACATCCGGCCTGCCCACCGCGGCAGGCCTGTCACATCCCCGCCGCTGGGATCCGTCAATCTCCTGCGGCTTTCGATTTCCCGGACATTACGAGGTAATTCCATGACGATCACGGCAAGCCAGGTGAAGGAGCTGCGCGAGCGGACCGGCGCCGGCATGATGGAGTGCAAGAAGGCGCTGACCGAAACCGGCGGCGACATGGACGCCGCCATCGAGTGGCTGCGCAAGCAGGGCCTGGCCAAGGCCGACAAGAAGGCTGATCGCGTCGCTGCCGAAGGCCGCATCGCGGCCGCGCAGGCAGGCAACAAGGCGGTTCTGGTTGAGGTCAACTCGGAAACCGATTTCGTCGCCAACGACAGCAACTTCCAGACCTTCGTCAACGCCGTTGCCGAAGCTGCTCTGGCTTCCGGCGCCACCGACGTCGACGCCCTGAACGCGGTCAAGCTCGCTTCCGGCGACAGTGTCGACGAAGCGCGCAAGGCGCTGGTCACCAAGGTCGGCGAGAACGTGCAGATCCGTCGCCTGGCCCGCATCGAAGGTACCGGCAATGTCGCCGCCTATGTGCACAGTGGCCGCATCGGCGTGATCGTCGACGTCAAGGGCGGCGATGCCGATCTGGCGCGCGGCCTGGCCATGCACATCGCCGCCATGAACCCACCGCACATCCGCGCCAGCGACGTGCCGGCCGAGTTCATCGCCAAGGAAAAGGAAATCGAACTGGCCAAGATGACCGACAAGGACAAGGCCAAGCCGGCCGACATCCTGGAGAAGATCATCAGCGGCAAGATCGCCAAGATCGTCAACGAGGTCACCCTGTACGGCCAGCCATATGTGCTCGACACCGACAAGACGGTCGAGGCCGCAGTCAAGGCCGCCGGTGCCGACGTGGTCGGCTTCACTCGCCTGGTGGTGGGCGAAGGCATCGAGAAGGTCGTCGAAGACTACGCCGCCGAAGTGATGAAGCAGGCCGGTCTGGCCTGATCCTGCTGTCGCTGGGAAACTTCCCGGCAGCATGCGCGAGACAGCCGCCCACCGGGCGGCTGTCTCGTTTTCAGCTTCGCCGCGACGACGCGTGTGGCGTTGCTGCGGGTTTCGGTGGGGTGAAGCCTCGGTGGTGCTGCGGCGTTGCGGGGCATGGCTTGTGTTTCGTTCATGGCGGTCGTCCTTGACCGCTTCAGGACTGCGTTCACAGCGAGATTGATCGGTCGCTTCGCTGCTGATTCCGGCCAGCGTGCCGTGTCGCTTCGTTGGATCTGCGGGTACGCCGGGGCTTGCCTGTGGTTCATTCGAGGCGGTGGTCCATGACCGCCTGACCACGACCGACAAGGCGAGTACCGTTGCGAAACGCGCTGATCGGGGGCTGGTTCAGGCCATCCGTGGCCCGACTAGTCAATCAACAGCTGCTTCACAGCAGGATCCGGCCAGCGCTTGTCGCACTGGTCTGTGCCGCTGGATGCTGGTTCTTTCCCTGCTCACTGCTCCGCGCCGTCAGCTAGAATGCCGGCGTTTTGCCTGCCGGAGAAAGCCGTGGCTGATCAGCTCAAGTACAAGCGCATCCTGCTGAAACTCTCGGGCGAAGCCCTGATGGGCGAAGCCGACTACGGCATCGATCCCAAGACACTGGAGCGTCTGGCCAGCGAGATCCGGCAGATCGTCGAAAGCCAATGCGAAGTCGGCATCGTCGTCGGTGGCGGCAACATCTTCCGCGGCGCCGGCCTGGCCGCCAAGGGCATGGACCGGGTCACCGGCGACCACATGGGCATGCTGGCTACGGTCATGAACGCGCTGGCGATGCAGGATGCGCTGGAAAAGAGCAGCGTGACCGCCCGGGTGATGAGCGCGATCAAGATCAACGAGGTCTGCGAAGACTTCATCCGTCGACGCGCCATCCGGCATCTGGAAAAGGGCCGCGTGGTGATCTTTGCCGCCGGTACCGGCAATCCCTTCTTCACCACGGATTCGGCCGCCGCATTGCGCGCGATCGAGATCGGCGCCGACCTGCTGATCAAGGCGACCAAGGTCGACGGCATCTACAGTGCCGATCCGGCCAAGGATCCAAGCGCCACCCGCTACGACCGCCTCGGCTATCAGGACGTGATTGACCGTGACCTGAAGGTGATGGATACCGCCGCCTTCGCCCTGTGCCGCGACCATCGCATCCCGATCCGGGTCTATGACCTGGAGCGCGCCGGCGCACTGCGCCGAATCCTCGAAGGCGAGGAAATCGGCACCCTGGTGAGCTGAAGGCCGGGGAACGAGCCTGCATTCGCACGAAGATGCGGATTCTGAGCCAGGATCCGTAGAGCCGGACTTGTCCGACTGCACAATCTGCGCTCCGCACCATGGAAACTTCGCATCGAAACCCGGTTCTGTAGATGCCGGGCTTGCCCGGCATGGATGTAGGTTATCGGCGGAATGGAAGTTTCATGCGGGGCAAGCCCCGCATCTACAGGACGGCCGCCAGCTGCTGCTCAGTCGAGCAGCTCGACCTCGCCCAGTCCCGCCGACAGCGAATGGGCGTCGCCGCCCTTGGCCAGCTTGATCGCCAGACGCACCTCGTTGCTGGAGTCGGCATGGCGCAAGGCGTTCTCGTAGCTGATCTCGCCCGCGTGGTACAGCTCGACCAGGCTCTGATCGAAGGTGCGCATGCCCAGATTCGTTGATTCCTTCATCAACTCCTTGAGCTTGTGCACCTCGCCATTGCGGATGTAGTCCTGCACCAGCGGCGTCCCCAGCAGCACTTCCATGGCGACGCGACGACTCTTGCCGTCGACATGCGGGATCAGCTGCTGCGCGACCACACCCTTGAGATTCAGCGACAGGTCCATCAGCACCTGCGGACGCCGGTCTTCCGGGAAGAAGTGCAGGATACGGTCGATCGCCTGATTGGCGTTGTTGGCGTGCAGCGTGGCCAGGCACAGATGGCCGGTTTCTGCGAAGGCGATGGCATGGTCCATGGTTTCCCGGGCACGGACCTCGCCGATCAGGATGATGTCCGGGGCCTGGCGCAGGGTGTTCTTCAGCGCCGCCTCGTAGCTCTCGGTGTCGATGCCGACTTCGCGCTGGGTGACGATACAGCCGTCGTGCCGGTGCACGAACTCGATCGGATCCTCGATGGTGATGATGTGTCCGGACGAATTGCGGTTGCGGTAGCCGAGCATCGCCGCCAACGAGGTGCTCTTGCCGGTGCCAGTGGCGCCGACGAACAGCACCAGGCCACGCTTGACCATAGCCAGTTCCTTGACCACCGCCGGCAGGTGCAGCTCCTCGATGGTCGGGATGCGCATCTCGATGCGTCGGATCACCATGCCGACGGCATTGCGCTGGTAGAAGCAGCTGACGCGGAACCGGCCCATGTTGGTCACCGAGATCGCGTAGTTGCACTCGTAGGTCTTCTCGAAGGTCTCGCGCTGCGACGGACTCATCGAGTTCAGCACCAGTTCCTTGGACTGCTGCGGCGTCAGCGGCTTCTCGGTCAGCGGATGCAGCTTGCCGTGCACCTTGATGCTCGGCTGCTTGCCGGCGGTGATGAACAGGTCGGAGGCTTTCTCCTCGACCATCTTGCGCAGGAATGCAACCAGTTCGAACTCGCTCATGACGGCGTGCTCCCTGTCGTCGTCGACGACCTTGGTGATCCGACCTCGGGCCGGATCCGGATCAACGGAAGATTTCCTTCTGCTTGGCGTAGCCGACCGCGGTCTGGCGCGTCACCAGACCACGCCGGACCAGATCCTGCAGGCACTGGTCCAGTGTCTGCATGCCGTACTGCTGGCCGGTCTGGATCGCCGAATACATCTGCGCCACCTTGTCCTCGCGGATCAGGTTACGGATCGCCGGAATGCCGACCATGATCTCGTGCGCGGCAACGCGACCGCCGCCGACCTTCTTCAGCAGCGCCTGTGCGATGACGGCGCGCAGCGACTCCGACAGCATCGAGCGCACCATCGGCTTCTCGCCAGCCGGGAACACGTCGATCACGCGATCGATGGTCTTGGCGGCACTGGAGGTGTGCAGGGTGGCGAAGACCAGATGGCCGGTTTCCGCCGCAGTCAGCGCCAGCCGGATGGTTTCCAGATCGCGCAATTCGCCGACCAGGATGAAGTCGGGATCCTCGCGCAGTGCCGAGCGCAGGGCTTCGGAGAAACCGTGCGTGTCGCGATGAACCTCACGCTGGTTGACCAGGCTGTTCTGCGACTGGTGCACGAACTCGATCGGATCCTCGATGGTGAGGATGTGCGCCTGTTCCTTCTTGTTGATGTGGTCGACCATCGCCGCCAGCGTGGTCGACTTGCCCGAACCGGTCGGGCCGGTGACCAGGATCAGGCCCTGCGGCTGGTCGAGCAGCTCCTTGAAGATCGGCGGGCAGCCCAAGTCTTCCAGGGTGAGAATCGTCGAAGGAATGGTACGGAACACCGCACCGGCGCCACGATTCTGGTTGAAGGCATTGACGCGGAAGCGCGCCAGACCGGGGATCTCGAAGGAGAAGTCGACTTCCAGGAATTCCTCGTAGTCGCGCCGCTGCTTGTCGGACATGATGTCGTAGACCAGCGCGTGCACTTCCTTGTGTTCAAGGGCCGGACGGTTGATCTTGCGCATGTCGCCGTCGATGCGGATCAGCGGCGGCATGCCGGCCGACAGATGCAGGTCGGACGCCTTGTTCTTGACCGAGAACGCCAGAAGTTCCGATATATCCATGAAGCTCCCCTACGTAGAATCCGGAATCCGCCCCGGCCCGGAGTTCCCTGATTCCGGGATTCGGCCGGATTTTCACAAACCTGCCTGAGTATAACCCTGTCCACGCAACGCATGAGCGACCCCGTTCTCACCGCCTGGCG
>JAMHVM010000105.1:0-7866 GCA_035911475.1 Lysobacterales bacterium
GGCCGCAACCAGATGTACAAGAACATCGTCGACGGCAACCACGAGATGGTCGCGGGCATGCCCGAATCGTTCAACGTGCTGGTCAAGGAGATCCGTTCCTTGGGCATCAACATGGAACTGGAAACCGAGTAACCGGGACGCGGAGACAAGACAATGAAAGATCTGTTGAACCTGTTCAACCAGCAGCGTCAGGTGCTGGACTTCGACGCGATCCGCATCGGACTGGCGTCGCCGGAAATGATCCGTTCGTGGTCGTTCGGCGAGGTCAAGAAGCCGGAAACCATCAACTACCGCACCTTCAAGCCGGAGCGTGACGGCCTGTTCTGCGCCGCCATCTTCGGACCGGTGAAGGACTACGAGTGCCTGTGCGGCAAGTACAAGCGCATGAAGCACCGCGGTGTGGTCTGCGAGAAGTGCGGCACCGAGGTCACCCTGGCCAAGGTCCGTCGCGAGCGCATGGGCCACATCGAGCTGGCCAGCCCGACCGCGCACATCTGGTTCTTGAAGTCGCTGCCGTCGCGCATCGGCCTGATGCTGGACATGACCCTGCGCGACATCGAGCGCATCCTGTACTTCGAGGCCTTCGTGGTCGTCGATCCGGGCCTGACCTCGTTGACCCGCGGCATGGTGCTGAGCGAAGAGCAGTACCTGCAGTCGGTCGAGGAGTTCGGTGACGAGTTCGATGCCCGCATGGGCGCCGAGGCCGTGCACGAGCTGCTGCGCACGCTGGATCTGCAGACCGAGTTGCTTCAGCTGCGCGAGGAAATTGCCTCGACCAACTCCGAGACCAAGCTCAAGCGCCTGTCCAAGCGCATCAAGCTGGTCGAGAGCTTCGTCGAGTCCGGCAACAAGCCGGAGTGGATGGTGTTGACCGTGCTGCCGGTGCTGCCGCCGGATCTGCGTCCACTGGTGCCGTTGGACGGCGGTCGCTTCGCGACCTCCGACCTCAACGACCTCTACCGCCGTGTCATCAACCGCAACAACCGCCTCAAGCGTCTGCTCGAGCTCAACGCGCCGGACATCATCGTGCGCAACGAGAAGCGCATGCTGCAGGAATCGGTCGATGCGCTGATGGACAACGGCCGTCGCGGCCGCGCCATCACCGGCACCAACAAGCGCGCGCTGAAGTCGCTGGCCGACATGATCAAGGGCAAGCAGGGCCGGTTCCGCCAGAACCTGCTCGGCAAGCGAGTGGACTACTCCGGCCGTTCGGTGATCGTGGTCGGTCCGACCCTGAAGCTGCACGAGTGCGGCCTGCCCAAGCGCATGGCGCTGGAGCTGTTCAAGCCGTTCATCTTCGCCAAGCTGCAGCGTCGTGGCCTGGCCACGACCATCAAGGCGGCCAAGAAGATGGTCGAGCGCGAGGAAGGTACTGTCTGGGACATCCTGGAAGAGGTCATCCGCGAACATCCGGTGATGCTCAACCGTGCGCCGACCCTGCATCGTCTGGGCATCCAGGCGTTCGAGCCGGTGCTGATCGAAGGCAAGGCCATCCAGCTGCATCCGCTGGTGTGTACCGCGTTCAACGCCGACTTCGACGGTGACCAGATGGCCGTGCACGTGCCGCTGTCGCTGGAGGCGCAGCTGGAAGCGCGCGCACTGATGATGTCGTCGAACAACATCCTGTCGCCCGCCAACGGCGAGCCGATCATCGTGCCGACCCAGGACGTGGTGCTGGGTCTGTACTACATGACCCGCGAGCTGGTGAACCAGAATGGCGAGGGCATGGTCTTCGCCAATGTCAGCGAAGTCCATCGCGCCTACCAGAACAAGGTGGCGCAGCTGCACGCGCGCATCAAGGTGCGTCTGGACGAGGTCGAGATCGCCGAGGACGGCACCAAGACCAAGGTGCGTCGTCTGGTCGAGACCACGGTCGGTCGCGCCCTGCTCAAGGAGATCCTGCCGACCGGCCTGTCGTTCGACCTGGTCAACGTCGAGCTCAACAAGAAGTCGATCTCGCGACTGATCAATGCCTGTTACCGCCAGCTCGGCCTGAAGCCGACCGTGGTGTTCGCCGACCAGCTCATGTACACGGGTTTCCGTTACGCGACCCGCGCCGGCATCTCGATCGGCATCAACGACATGACCATCCCGGCCGAGAAGCAGCCGATTCTGGCCGAGGCCGAAAAGGAAGTGCTGGAAATCCAGGAGCAATACGCTTCCGGTCTGGTCACCTCCGGCGAGCGCTACAACAAGGTCGTCGACATCTGGTCGCGCACCAACGAACTGGTCGCCAAGGCGATGATGGATCACTTGGGCAGCGACGAAGTCGTCGATGCCAAGGGCGACACCGTCAAGCAGAAGTCGATGAACTCGCTGTACATCATGGCCGACTCCGGCGCGCGTGGTAGCGCGGCGCAGATCCGCCAGCTGGCCGGCATGCGCGGCCTGATGGCCAAGCCGGACGGCTCGATCATCGAAACGCCGATCAAGGCGAACTTCCGCGAAGGCCTGAACGTGCAGGAGTACTTCTCCTCCACCCACGGTGCGCGAAAGGGTCTGGCCGATACCGCGCTGAAGACGGCGAACTCCGGTTACCTGACCCGTCGTCTGGTCGACGTGGCGCAGGACGTGGTGGTCACCGAGATCGACTGCGGCACCACCGAAGGTCTGACCATGACCCCGATCGTGGAAGGCGGCGACGTGGTCGAGCCGCTGCGCGAGCGCGTGCTTGGCCGCATCGTGGTCGAGGACGTGTACCTGCCCGGCAACGACGAGGATCCGGTGGTCACCCGCGACACCCTGCTCGACGAGAAGTGGGTGGACAAGCTGGAAGACATGGGTGTGCAGACCATCAAGGTGCGCTCGGCGATCACCTGCGAGACCAAGCACGGCATCTGCGCCATGTGCTACGGGCGCGATCTGGCCCGCGGCCACCTGGTCAACATCGGTGAGGCGGTCGGCGTCATCGCCGCCCAGTCCATCGGTGAGCCGGGTACCCAGCTGACCATGCGTACCTTCCACATCGGTGGTGCGGCATCGCGAGCGGCGGCGGTCGACAACATCACGGTCAAGACCAGCGGCAGCATCCGCTTCACCAACCTGAAGACGGTCGCACACAGCGCCGGTCATCTGGTGGCGGTGTCACGCTCGGGCGAGCTGTCGGTGATCGATCCGCATGGCCGCGAGCGTGAGCGCTACAAGCTGCCTTACGGTGCGGTGGTCCAGGTCAAGGACGGTGCCGAGATCAAGGCCGGCCAGACCGTGGCCAACTGGGATCCGCACAACCATCCGATCGTGTCGGAAGTGGCCGGTTTCATACGCTTCATCGACTTCGTCGACGGCATCACCGTGGACGAGCAGGTTGACGAGCTGACCGGTCTGCAGAGCTCGGTGATCACCGATCCCAAGCGTCGTACCGGCAGCGCCAAGGACCTGCGTCCGATGGTTCGCCTGCTCGACAAGAAGGGCAAGGATCTGGTCCTGCCGGGCACCGACATTCCGGCCCAGTACTTCCTGCCGCCGAAGTCGATGGTGACCCTGCAGGACGGCGCCGAGGTCGGCGTCGGCGACGTGATCGCCAAGATTCCGCAGGAAGCGTCCAAGACCCGCGACATCACCGGTGGTCTGCCGCGCGTGGCCGACCTGTTCGAGGCGCGCAAGCCCAAGGAGCCGGCGATCCTGGCCGAACGCACCGGCATCGTCAGCTTCGGCAAGGACACCAAGGGCAAGCAGCGCCTGGTGATCACCGACCGCGATACCGACGAGGTGCATGAGGAGCTGATCCCCAAGTACCGCCAGATCGTGGTGTTCGAAGGCGAGCACGTCGAGAAGGGCGAAACCGTGGTCGATGGCGAGCCCAGTCCGCAGGACATCCTGCGCCTGCTCGGCGTCGAGCCGCTGGCCGCCTATCTGGTCAAGGAAATCCAGGACGTCTACCGCCTGCAGGGTGTGAAGATCAACGACAAGCACATCGAGACCATCGTCCGGCAGATGCTGCGCAAGGTCGAGGTAACCGATACCGGTGACACCAAGTTCCTGCGCAACGAGGAAGTGGAGAAGGTGCGGCTGCTGGAAGAGAACTCCAAGGCACTGGCGCGCGACGAACTGCCGGCCAAGTACGAGCCCAAGCTTCTGGGCATCACTAAGGCCTCGCTGGCGACTGAGTCGTTCATTTCCGCGGCCTCCTTCCAGGAGACCACCCGCGTCCTGACCGATGCGGCGGTGACCGGCAAGGTCGATGGCTTGCGGGGCCTGAAGGAAAACGTTATAGTTGGTCGCTTGATTCCAGCCGGAACCGGTCTGGCTTACCACACGGCTCGTCGCCAGGATGGCGGGGCCATCACCGATGCCGAGCGCGCTGCGCTGGCTGGTGAGGCGCCAGTGGTTGAGCCGGCAGCGGTGATGGTGGAAGAGACGGGACCCGATCAGGAGACCACCGCTTCAACTGATTGAAATTCAGCTTTCATC
Organism: Lysobacterales bacterium; assembly: GCA_035911475.1. Lineage (GTDB taxonomy): Bacteria > Pseudomonadota > Gammaproteobacteria > Xanthomonadales > UBA2363 > Pseudofulvimonas. The sequence goes on from JAMHVM010000105.1 coordinate 4,411, forward strand.
GCTCTAACGAAATGAGGCCACGGATGGCCTCGTTTTCGGCGGCAGGATGCCGCGGCAGGTGTTGACAGATTTCTGAAGATACCGTTAAACTCTCAAGGCTCACAGGTCGGGGTTTGCTCGACCTGTGTTTTTGTTTCTCCGAGGCTTACGATGGCAACGATCAACCAGCTGGTCCGCAAGGGTCGGCATCCCAAGACCTACAAGAGCGCTTCCCCGGCGCTGGAGTCGTGCCCGCAGCGCCGTGGCGTCTGCACGCGTGTCTACACCACGACCCCGAAGAAGCCGAATTCGGCGCTGCGCAAGGTGGCCAAGGTTCGTCTGACCAACGGTTTCGAGGTCATCTCGTACATCGGTGGCGAAGGGCACAACCTGCAGGAGCACAGCGTGGTCCTGATCCGTGGCGGCCGCGTCAAGGATCTGCCGGGCGTGCGCTACCACATGGTGCGTGGCTCGCTGGACGCCTCCGGTGTCGCCAAGCGTCGCCAGGCCCGTTCCAAGTACGGCGCCAAGCGTCCCAAGTCCTAAGCAGCAGACAGTTCAGGAACATCGCACATGTCCAGAAAGGGTTCCCATCCAGCGCGCGTCGTCCTGCCTGATCCGAAGCACGGAAGCCAGGTCATCGCCCGCTTCATCAACATGGTGATGGTCAGCGGCAAGAAGTCCGTGGCCGAAAAGATCGTCTACGGCGCGCTGGGTCACATCGGCGAGAAGGCCGGTGCGCAGTCGGTCGAGCTGGTCGACAAGGCGCTCGACAACGTCGCGCCGCTGGTCGAGGTGAAGAGCCGTCGTGTCGGTGGCGCCACCTACCAGGTTCCGGTCGAGGTTCGCTCCAGCCGTCGCCAGACGCTGGCGATGCGCTGGCTGATCGACGCGGCGCGCAAGCGTTCGGAAAACACCATGCCGCGCAAGCTGGCCGGTGAACTGCTCGACGCTGCCGAGAATCGCGGTGGCGCGGTCAAGAAGCGCGAAGAAACACACCGCATGGCCGAGGCCAACAAGGCGTTCTCGCACTACCGCTGGTAATTGCCGGTTCGCCGGCAAGGCCGAATGGAAATACAGGCATGACCGCGCGCCTCGGCGCGTGGTTCAGGGGATCAGTCCCCGCAGGCAAACGAATCAAGGATTGACGACGTGGCTCGCAACACACCCATCGAACGCTATCGCAACTTCGGCATCATGGCTCACATTGATGCCGGCAAGACGACGACGTCCGAGCGCATCCTGTTCTACACCGGCGTGAATCACAAGCTGGGTGAAGTCCATGATGGCGCTGCCACCATGGACTGGATGGAGCAGGAGCAGGAGCGTGGCATCACGATCCAGTCCGCTGCGACCACCGCGTTCTGGAAGGGCATGGACAAGTCCCTGCCGGAGCACCGCTTCAACATCATCGATACCCCGGGCCACGTCGACTTCACCATCGAAGTCGAGCGTTCGCTGCGCGTGCTCGACGGCGCCGTGTTCGTACTTTGCGCGGTCGGTGGCGTGCAGCCGCAGTCCGAAACCGTGTGGCGCCAGGCCAACAAGTACCAGGTGCCGCGCCTGGCCTTCGTCAACAAGATGGACCGTACCGGTGCCAACTTCGAGAAGGTCATGGGTCAGCTGAAGTCGCGCTTGGGCGCCTATGCCGTGCCCATGCAGCTTCCGATCGGCGCCGAGGATGGCTTTGAGGGCGTGATCGACCTGGTCAAGATGAAGGCTATCCACTGGGATGCCGCCAGTCAGGGTACGACGTTCGAATATCGCGACATTCCGGCCGAGTTGAAGGACCAGGCCGAAGAGGCGCGCGCGTTCATGGTCGAGGCGGCGGCCGAGGCCAACGAAGAGCTGATGAACAAATACCTCGAAGAGGGCGAGCTCAGCGAGGCGGAGATCATCGCCGGTCTGCGTGAACGCACCATTCGCGTCGAGATCGTCCCGGCCTTCTGTGGTACCGCGTTCAAGAACAAGGGTGTCCAGGCGATGCTCGACGGCGTCGTGCAGTTGCTGCCGTCGCCGATCGATCGTCCGCCGGTGCAGGGCGTGGACGAGGACGAGAAGGAAGACACCCGTGTGTCGTCGGACGAGGCGCCGTTCTCGGCGCTGGCGTTCAAGATCATGACCGACCCGTTTGTCGGCTCGCTGACCTTCTTCCGCGTCTACTCCGGTGTGCTGAATGCCGGCGACCAGGTCTACAACCCGGTCAAGTCGAAGAAGGAGCGCATCGGCCGTCTGTTGCAGATGCATTCCAACAATCGCAACGAGATCAAGGAAGTCCGCGCAGGCGACATCGCTGCCGCGGTCGGTCTCAAGGATGTCACCACTGGCGACACGCTGACCGATGGCAGCCATGTCATCACCCTGGAGCGGATGACGTTCCCGGAGCCGGTGATCTCGATGGCGGTCGAGCCGAAGACCAAGTCGGACCAGGAAAAGATGGGTATCGCGCTGGGTCGTCTGGCCCAGGAAGATCCGTCCTTCCGCGTGCGTACCGACGAAGAGTCCGGCCAGACCATCATCGCCGGTATGGGCGAGCTGCATCTGGACATCATCGTTGACCGCATGAAGCGCGAGTTCAACGTCGAGGCCAATGTCGGCAAGCCGCAGGTGGCGTATCGCGAGACCATCCGCAAGCCGGTCCGCTCGGAAGGCAAGTTCGTGCGCCAGTCGGGCGGCAAGGGCCAGTTCGGTCACGTCTGGCTGGAGATCTCGCCGAACGAGCAGGGCAAGGGCTACGAGTTCGAGAACGCCATCGTCGGTGGTGTCGTGCCGAAGGAATACATCCCGGCTGTCGATAAGGGCATCCAGGAAGCGGTTGCCAATGGCATCCTTGCCGGTTACCCGATCGTCGATGTCAAGGTCAAGCTGGTCGACGGTTCCTACCATGAAGTCGACTCGTCGGAAATGGCGTTCAAGATCGCCGGTTCGATGGGATTCAAGGAGGGCTTCCACAAGGCCAGCCCGGTCCTGCTCGAGCCGATCATGAAGGTCGAGATCGTGACGCCGGAAGACTATCTGGGTGACGTGATGGGCGACGTCAGTCGTCGTCGCGGCATCCTCCAGGGTCAGGACGACAGCCCGTCCGGCAAGATCATCAACGCGATGGTGCCGCTGGGCGAGATGTTCGGTTACGCCACGTCGCTGCGCTCGATGTCCCAGGGTCGCGCGACGTTCACCATGGAATTCGACCACTACGCCGAGGCGCCGAGCAACATCGCCGAGACCGTGGTCAAGAAGTCCTGATTTTTATTTCAACGCATTCAGTAACGAGGTTTTCCAGCCATGGCAAAGGGTAAGTTCGAGCGCACCAAGCCCCACGTCAATGTGGGAACAATTGGCCACGTTGACCACGGCAAGACGACGCTGACGGCGGCGCTGACGAAGGTGGGCGCCGAGCGTTTCGGCGGCGAGTTCAAGGCCTATGACGCGATTGACGCGGCGCCGGAAGAGAAGGCGCGCGGCATCACGATCTCGACG
>JAMHVM010000106.1:0-12317 GCA_035911475.1 Lysobacterales bacterium
AGGTTCAACCGCATGTCGCCATTGAGCACATGGCTGAACTCGTGCGCGATCACGCCCTGCAACTCATCGCGGTTGAGCTTTTCCAGCGTGCCCCGGGTCACCGCGATGGCGGCATCGGCGGTGGAAAATCCGGCGGCGAAGGCATTGATACCCGCCTCCTTTTCCAGCACGTAGATTTCCGGCACCGGCACGCCGGAAGCGATCGCCACTTCCTCGACCACGTTGCGAAGGCGCTGATGACGAAAGTCGCGGCTTTCCGTCGGCAGCAAAGTGCCGCCGAGTTGCCGGGCGATGGCACCGCCGCCCTGGCGCAGCTGCGCCGCGCGCACCAGGCTGGTGACAGCGATCGCCGCGACGGTAATCAGGGCCACCGTCGCCAGCAGGCCGGCATTGCCGACAACCACGTCGGTGAACGCCGGTGGCGCACGACGACTGTCATTGGCACCGAACCAGAAGAACGCCGCCGCGACCGCACACACCGCCACCACGATGCCGGTGACGGCCAAGGCAAACAGCGCGATCAGCCGGCGCGAAGCCGACCGCGCCAGACGCTGGCGTTCGAAGAAGTTCACGACCGCGGAATCGCGCCGCCCGGCCGATCAGTCTCAGGGCGTACCGAAATCGACCTTGACCGGCTGGCGCTTCTCTTCCGATTCGATCTCCAGCAGGCTCGCAGGCTGGAACGCGAACATGTTGGCGACGAAACTGGAGGGGAACACCTCGCGCTTGTTGTTGTAGTTCATCACCGCGTCGTTGTAGGCCTGACGGGCGAACGCGACCTTGTTCTCGGTCGAGGTCAGTTCCTCGCTGAGCTGCATCATGGTGGTGTTGGCCTTGAGGTCGGGATAGGCCTCGGACAAGGCGAACAGGCGGCCCAATGCACCGGCCAGCTGGTTCTCGGCGCCCGCCAGCTGTCCCATGGCCACCGGATCGCCGGGATTGCCCTTCGCCTGGCTCAAGCCATTCGCCGCTGCGTTGCGTGCCTGGATCACCGCCTCCAGCGTGCCCGACTCATGCGCCATGTACTTGCGTGCCACTTCCACCAGATTGGGAATCAGGTCGTAGCGTCGGGTCAGTTGCACGTCGATCTGCGCGAACGCATTCTTGTAGGCGTTGCGGGCAACGACCAGGCCGTTGTAGATGCCGATGGCCCAGAGCGCCAGACCAACCACCAGCGCCAGAATGATCCAGAACGTCATGGGAACCTCCAGTGGGAACTGCGGGAGTTGCGGCCGGGAGAACCTGAAGGACGACTGCGCGATCACTCGCTACGTTCTTCAGCGTTCCCCTAGAATGCAGACCGTGGTGAACGCGTTCAAGAGTACCATGCGCCTGTCCGCACTTTGTTTCACGCTGGGCCTGCTGGGGTTACCCGATCCGGCATCCGCCGCGGCGGCAGACCGCCCCACCCCGGCGACCGCATCCGACAGCGAACGACAGCGACTGGTTCGGGTCGGTGACGAACTGTCGGCCTTGACCGACACGCTGGCGACGGTGAAGAACATCGTTGGCCTGTCGATGGTCATGGTTCACGATGGTCACGTGGTTGTCGCCAAGGGAGCGGGCCACACGACCATGGCCAGCGGCGAACAGGTCGATGCCGACACCGTGTTCCGCATCGCCTCGCTGTCCAAGGGTTTCGCCGCGACGGTGGCCGCACAACTGGTGCGGGAAGGTTCCATGCACTGGGACATGGCCGTGCAACCCTGGTTGCCCGGCTTGAGCCTGGCCAATCCCGATGACGCCGGCCGGGTAACGCTGCGTGATCTGCTCAGCCATCGTGTCGGCCTGCCCTACAACACCCTCGACCGGCGGCTGGAGGCGAACGAACCCTACCCGCTGCTGGTGCAGGCGCTGCCGCAGATTCCGATGACCTGCTCGGTCGGCGACTGCTACGGCTACCAGAACATCGCTTTCAGCCTGGTCGGCGACCTGATCTTCGCCACCACCGGCGAGTTCTATTCCTTCCAGGTCGAGAAACGGCTGTTCGAGCCGCTGGGCATGCGCAGTGCCACCTACGGCCGCGAGGCGCTGGAAGCCAGCAGCAACTGGGCGCGTCCACACACCGTGCGCCGCAACGTGCTGGCACTGGTCAATCCCAAGGACACCTATTACCGCGTGGCGCCGGCTGCCGGCATCAACGCCAGCGCCAACGATCTGGGCCTGTGGCTGATTGCCAACCTCGGCGGTCGCCCTGACGTGCTGCCACCCGAATTGCTGACCGTGGTCCAGGACGAGGTGGTGGAGACACCGCACGAGATCCGCGGCACTGGCTGGCGGCGACAGCGCCTGACCCACGCCGCCTATGGTCTGGGCTGGCGGGTGATGGACTACGCCGGCCATCGCCTGCTGTTCCACGCCGGCGCGGTGGAAGGCTATCGCGCCATGCTCGGCTTCCTGCCCGAGCAGCGTTTCGGTTTTGCGGTGATCTGGAACAGCGAGGTCAACACACCGGCCGGACTGTTGCCGGTGGCGCTGGATCGTGCGCTGGGGTTACCCAGCATCGACTGGCTGGAGCTGGACAAGCTGGACTACATCACGCCGGATGCGCGCACGGCCGGATTGCCCGGCGCCAGGCCGTGATTCGCGCAACGGCGGCCGCTGCCGCTCCGGCTTGCGATCAGTCGACCCGGAAATCGAAGCGCTGACGCATGCGGCTGGCGACCGGCTGCCCGTTCTCCTGTCGCGGCTCGAACCGCCAACCCTGGATGGCACGCAAGGCCGCACGATCGAAGATGCGACCTGGGCGGCTGCCGACCACGCGAACATCGCCGACGCTGCCGTCGGCGCCGATCAGGAAATCCACTTCCACCCAGCCCTGCTGGCGCGAGCGCATGGCCTCCACCGGGTATTCCGGATCGACGCGACTGAGCAGACGCGCCTCGCGCACCGCCGGTGCTGCGGCTGTTACCGGCATGGTCACCGCGGTGCGAGTGGCACCGGGAGCCGGTTGCGACGAGGCCGGGGCCGGTGGTGGTTGCGCCGACGCCTGCGGAGCAGGCGGAGGCACGGCGGGCGGACTCGCCGCCAGCGATTGAACCGGCGAAGGCGTCGCATCCTCGCCCCCGGCCGGTGCCTGGCCACCCGCGTCCTGATCAGCATCGACAGGTGATTGCGTCGCAGCCGGTTGCGCCGCCGCCAGCTGTTGTTGTGCCTGGCGCGCCTGCAAGGCCAGCGCCTGTTGTTCCGCAGCCGCGACCTGAGCCTGACCGCGCTCGATACGCTGGCGCAGGTTGTTCACCGTGAACGAATCGGGGTTGGCCTTGGCCAGCAATCCCGCAAGACGTGAGGCGTCACTGAAGTCACCGGCGGCGATCGCCTGTTCGGTGCTCGACACCGCGATGCCATAGAGATCGTTCACTGCCTCGCGTGCGGAACGATTCTGGCCATCGGCATCGAGCACCGCCAGATAGGCTTCGTAGGCGTTGTTGCCGGCCGGCGTCACCAGCCGGCTTTCGGCCATGGCGCGTCGCGCCCTGGCCAGCAGGTCGGTCACCTCTTCGTTACCGGCGACGGTGGTGCTGGCTACGCTCGGCAGCGATAGCGCGGTCAGATCGGTGCCTTCCCGCATCTGCCGCAACACGATGACGAGCACCAGGATCGCCACGATCGCGATCAAGGCGACAACCAGACCCTTCTGAAGCCGCTCGACGGTGTCGGCGGTCTTTGCCTGTTCGGCCATTGCATTCACCCCTGCTTGAACTGGCATGCCCGCGCACGCTGCGAATGGGCAGAACCAGACGCTCCGTATGCTAGTCAACGAACAACCGGATTCCGTGAACCGACTCTCACTATCCGAACAGTCGCTCGGTCGAATCTTGAACAATTGTGTCCGCAAAGCAGAACACGCGATGCCTGCCATGGCGGCGGATCGGATCTGGCCACTCACCGCAGGCGCGCGGCCGGCGAGGCGATTTCGCTGCGGCGGCAACGGCAGCGCCCGCGGCCGGACAACCGCTCCAGGCCAGCACCGCACCGCGCCAAAAAACGAAAACCGGCCAGCGGCCGGTTCCTTGAATGACCCTCCCCGCGCTGGGCTGCCGCGGGGAGGGTTGCCAATGTTTCGGCGATTCGCCGAAGTATCAGTTGGTGGTGCTGAACAGCGAAGCGATCGGCGCGGTCACTGCCTTGGCAGGGGCCTTCTTCGCCGCCGGCTTCTTCTTGGCAGCCTTCTTAGCCGCCGGCTTCTTCGCAGCCTTCTTGGCTGCCGGCTTCTTGGCGGCCTTCTTGGCTGCCGGCTTCTTCGCAGCCTTCTTCGCCGCCGGCTTCTTCTTCGCTACCTTCTTGGCAGCCTTCTTCGCCGCCGGCTTCTTCTTCGCTACCTTCTTGGCGGCCTTCTTCGCCGCCGGCTTCTTGGCAGCCTTCTTCGCTACCTTCTTGGCGGCCGGCTTCTTCGCGGCCTTCTTGGCGGCCGGTTTCTTCGCGGCCTTCTTCGCTGCGGGTTTCTTCGCAGCCTTCTTCTTAGCTGTTGCCATAGACGTCTTAGCTCCTCGTTAGTGGTGTTTTGTGTTGCCCAGTGAAACTCAAGCGCAGCAGAACGTCAGCCGACCATTATGGGAATGACTGCTTGGTGTCGACCAACGGACATCGAAAATCGGAGAGAGGGAGGGGTGCAGCGCGACTGGAAAGGTCACGTTGTTTTTTCTGATTGTCTGAAACCGGAACCTGTTCGGCACGTTTGTCTTGGCTCTCAGCAACTGCACCAACCGGGGCGCGACCCACGGTTGCGCAGAAACTAATCACTTGTTTGTTCGCTGTCAATTGCTTCGGTAAAAAAAAATCAACCCGGTCAGTTCGGGTTGTGCCGCCGATGGCGACCATCGAAGCGGAAGTCGGTACACCGAAGCGCCGTTCGGAACGACCGTCGGCGATCACTGCAACACGATCGCGCCGCGCGATCATGCCGGCGACACCGTCGCGAGGTTCGGGAAATTCGCTGTCGCGCAAACGGGTCGAATCGAGCCTGTCGCCGCCAGCTCCCGGTCGCCACTGCAGTTTTCGGCCTGCTGAAAACCCGCGCGCACCGCGGTCCTGTTCCGATGCGACCGCAACGGTGATGAGCTCGTCATCGGCGGTCGCATCCGGCTCAGCCGTCCTCGCCTTCGATCAGTTCGGCGTAGGCATCCGGATCCAGCAACTCGTCCAGCTCACTGGTGTCGCTGGCCTTCACCACGAACAGCCAGCCTTCGCCGAAGGCATCTTCGTTGATCGTCTCGGGCTTGTCGGCAAGCGCCTCGTTGACAGCGACGATTTCGCCGCTGACCGGACTGTAGACGTCGGATGCCGCTTTCACCGACTCGACTACCGCGCAGCCGGTGCCGGCTTCGGCGCTGTCGCCGACCTGCGGCAATTCAACATAGACCAGGTCGCCAAGCTGCGCCTGCGCGTGGTCGGATATGCCGACAGTGACCGTGCCATCGTCTTCCAGGCGCGCCCACTCGTGGCTCTTGAGGAATTTCAGATCACCAGGGATCTCGGACATGACAGGTACTCCAGGAAGTCGTGACGATTCTAGAACAGCGTTGCGCGGCGTCAAATGCCCGGTTGCGACTTGCCGTCGCGGACGAACGGCGCAGTGACCGCGCGTACCGGCACCTCCCGGCCGCGGATGTCGACGCGGATGTCGGCGACGTCGCCGGCAGGAACACGCGCGAAGGCGATCGCCTTGCCCAGGGTCGGCGAGAACGTGCCCGACGTGACGACGCCTTCGCCGGCGGCGGTGAGCACGCGCTGGTCATGGCGGAGCACACCTTTGTCGTCCAGCACCAGCGCAATCAACTGTCGAGGAACACCGGCACCGAGTTGTCGCGCCAGGGCGGCGCGACCGATGAAGCCGCGATCAGGCTCCATCGCCACCGTCCAGGCCAGACCCGACTCCAGCGGCGAGGTGCTCTCGTCCATGTCCTGACCATACAGATTCATGCCGGCCTCCAGGCGCAGCGTGTCGCGCGCACCCAGACCGCAGGGACGCACACCGGCATCGAGCAGGGCCTGCCAGAACGATTCGGCGCGGTCATCGGGCAGGATGATCTCGTAGCCGTCTTCGCCGGTATAGCCGGTGCGCGCGATGAACAGGCCATCGACCTCGACCGCGGAGAAGCGCTTGAGCGCATCAGCCTTCGTCGCGGCCTCCGGCGACAGCAGGCCGGCCACGCGCGCGCGCGCATTCGGTCCCTGCACGGCGATCAACGCCATCTCCGGCCGTTCGGTCACCGCGACATCGAAGGCCTGGGCCTGCTTCTCGATCCAGGCCAGGTCCTTGTCGCGGGTGGCTGCGTTGACCACCAGCCGGAAACCGCTGCCGCCGGTGAAGTACACGATCAGGTCGTCGATGACGCCACCGTTGTCGTCGAGCATGCAGGTGTAAAGCGCCTTGCCCGGCTGCTTGAGCTTGTCGACATCGTTGGCCAGCAGGTGACGCAGGAACTCGCGGGTGCGCTCCCCCGCGAGGTCGACCACGGTCATGTGCGAGACGTCGAACATGCCGCAGTCCTGACGCACGGCGTGATGCTCCTCGATCTGCGAACCGTAGCCGATCGGCATGTCCCAGCCGCCGAAGTCGACCATGCGGGCACCGAGCCGGCGATGGGCTGCATTGAGTGGCGTGGACTTCAACATCGCGGAACTCCTGCAAGGCGCTGGGGTGCGAACTATAGCGGAGACGATGTGGAACCCGACCTGCGTCAGCCGCGTTCCTGCAGGCGAACCAGGAGCCAGACCGGCGCCAGTCCGGCAAGTACCAGAATCAGCGCCGGCACCGATGCCTCATGCCACATGCCTTCGCTGGTGAAGGCGTAGATGCGCACCGCCAGCGTGTCCCAGCCGAACGGACGCAGCATCAGCGTGGCCGGCATCTCCTTCATCACCTCGATCATCACCAGCAACCAGGCTGCGAGCAGCCCCGGACGCAATAGCGGCAAGGTGAGGGAAAGCAGTCGCTGACGACGACCGGCCCCCAGAGTCTGCGCCGCCTCGACCAGCGACGGCGTCACCTGCGCCATTGCCGCGTTCAACGGTTCGGCGGCGGCGCGCAGGAAGCGCACAAACATCGCCAGCACCAGCGCGACAACGCTGCCGGTCAGCGCCACACCGGCCAAACCGACCGAGGTCAGCGTCGACTCCAGCATCAGGATCGCCAACAGCAGACCGGCTGCCAACACCGTGCCCGGAATCGCGTAGCCCATGGTGGACAGGGCAGCGATGGCGCGCACCGCCGCGTTGTCATTGGCGCGGCGCAGAACAGCAAGCACCAGGCCGGCCGCGACCAGAACGAGCGCCGACAGCAGCGCGACGATCACCGTGTTGATCAGCGCCGGCCACTCGCTTTGTGTGCCAGCCGTACCGTGACTTGCCCAGACCAGCAACTGCCCGATCGGCAGCACGAAGGCCAGCAACAACAGCAGCACCTGTCCGATCACCGCAGCCGCAGCCGCACCCGCCGACAGCCGATGCCGTTGCGGACTGACCCGCTGACCACCGTGTTGGCGTTGTCGCGCACGCGCACGCCACTCAACCAAGAGCAGCAGCACAGCCAGCACGAATCCGACCGAGGCCAGTTGCGCCGCCGCCGGCAGGGAGAACAGGCCGAACCAGGTCTTGTAGACCGCTGTGGTCAGGGTGTCGACACCGAACAGGCTGACGGCACCGAATTCCGCCAGTGTCTCCAGCAGAGCCAGACCCAGCCCGGCCACCAGCGCGGGGCGCAGCAGCGGCATACGCACGCGCACAAAGGCACCGAATGCGGACAGGCCCAGGGTACGCGCGACATCGACCATGCCATCGCCCTGGCGCAACAGCACCGCACGCAAGGTTAGATAGACATAGGGATAGAAGCACAACGTCAGCACCAACGCCGCCCACCCCAGACCGTTCGGCGTGAACAGGGTCGCGCGCGAACCGCTGAGGTCGCGCCACAGGCTCTGGAACGGCCCGGCATAGTCGAACAGGCCGATCATCGCGAAGGCGACCACATAGGTCGGCAAAGCCAATGGCAGCAACAGCGCCCAGTCGAAGAAGCGCCGGCCGGGATAGTCGCAGCGCGCGTTGACCCAGGCACAGGCCACACCGATCAGCGCGCAACCGGCACCAACCGCGGTCATCAACAGAACCGTATTGAGGGTTGCTCGCGGCAGCACGTACTGCCGCAGATGCGCCCAGGCATCCGGTGCCGGCGTCATCCAGGCGCTGGCCAATCCGAACAAGGCCAACAGCAGCGGCGCGCAGAACAGCAGCGCGACCGTGAGCGGAAACAGCGCGCGAACGGAACGGTTCACGCGGTGATCGCCGTCATCGCCGAGACGACCCCATCGGATACAGCGCGACGGCCGCCGTCGAACGGGATGCGCCACCGATGGCGCCGGCCACCCCGAATGACGACGCCTGCGTCGACGCCAGGCACCTCGACGCCAGGACCGCGGCGTTGCCACGGGCGACTACCGGAATGCGGAATTCGATGGCTCACCCGATCAAGGATACCGGGCGACGCGCGGGCACGGCGGTGTGGTCACCGCCGTGCGTTGCGACCGCGGCTCAACGATAGCCGACGCGATCCATCAGCTTGACCGCGTCGGCCTGCAGGCGACCGGCCGAGGCGATGTTGCGGTCGTCGGGCCGGAAGCTGCCCCAGGCGGCAACCGACGGGTTCGGCGTCACCGCCTGATTGACCGGGAACTCGAAGTCGATATCGGCGAACAGACGCTGCGCAGGTTCGCTGAGCATCCACTCGATGAAGCTCTGGGCGAGCTCAGGCTGCTTGCTGTTGACCACCACGCCGGCGCCGGTGACGTTGACATGGACGCCGCCCTGACCTTCGCCCTGGTTGGGATAGAAGATCTTCACCGGCAGCTCGCTCTGGTCTTTCGCCATGCGACCGTAGTAGTAGGTATTGACGATACCCACATCGCACTGGCCGGCCGCAATGGCCTGGATCACCGCGTTGTCGTCGGTGGTCGGCGGTGCAGCCAGATTGTCGACCCAGCCACGCACGATCTGCTCGGCCTTTTCCTCGCCGTGACGATCGATCAGGATCGCGACCAGCGACTGGTTGTAGACCTTCTTGCTGGTGCGCAGGCACAGACGGCCCTTCCACTGCGATTCGGCCAAGGCTTCGTAGGTGGACAGATCTTCCGGCTTGACCCGCTCGGTCGAATGGACGATGACGCGGGCACGCTCGGTGATCGCGAACCAGCGATTGTCGGGATCACGGAACGCAGCGGGAACCGCCGCCGTCAACGCTGCCGACTCGATCGGCTGCAATACACCGCGCTCGGTGGCATGCCAGAGATTGCCGGCATCGACCGTGACCATGACATCGGCCTTGCCACGCTCGCCTTCGGCCAGGATGCGCTCGGTCAACACCTGCGCCTGGTCGCTCAGCAACTGGATCTTGACGCCGGTTTCCTTGGTATAGGCATCAAGGATCGGCACGAACAGCGGCTCACGCCGCTCGGAGTACACGACCAGGGTCTTGTCGTCGGCGAAGACCGACCACGTACTGAAGGCCAGGGTCAGGCCGACCAGGGTCAGGGCTGTCAGGCGTTGCATTTGGAGCTCCAGGGAGGTGAATGCGAATGGTTCCTATTGACGCACGGAACCCCGGTTATCGCAAGCGCCAGCCTGAATCCACGCTGCGTGACCAGCGGAAGATCCACCAATCCACCCGGCGCCAACCGAGCCGGGCAGCCATCCCGCGGATCATTCGCCGGCGAGCACCGAACACGCTGATGCGGCTATCGGTTCCCCTACATATATATAGAGATGGGTTGTGGGTTGGCGACAAGAGTGCCCCAAACCGACGGCGCCCCCAAGCCTGACTGTGACGCCGCCCGCTCCATCGCCATCGGCGACGGAGCACAGGGGATGCTTCCGGCCACGCGCCGGTTCGACCACACTATGGGCATGCGCGTTGTGGTGAAGATCGGCTCTTCCACCGTAGCCGGTCCCGATGGCCGGCCCGACCGCGCACGCCTGGGCGCCTACGCCGCCACCTTTGCGCGGCTGCGTCAGGCGGGTCATCAACCGGTGCTGGTCAGTTCCGGCGCGGTGGCCGCCGGTCGTGCCCTGCGTCCGGACATCGTTGCCGGCCGCGATGTGCCGCACAAGCAGATCCTGGCGGCACTCGGTCAGCCAGCCTTGATGGCGAGCTACCAGACCCTGTTCGCAGAACACGGGCTCGATGTCGCGCAGGTGTTGCTGACCCACGCCGATGTTGAACACCGCCGCCGCTACCTCAATGCGCGCACGACGCTGTTCGGCCTGCTCGAAGCCGGCATCGTGCCCATCGTCAACGAGAACGACACCCTGGCCACCGCCGAGATCCGCGTCGGCGACAACGACCAGCTCTCGGCCCTGATCGCCGGCTTGATCGATGCGCCACTGCTGATCCTGCTCACCGACCAGCATGGACTCTACGATGCCGACCCGCGCAGCCATCCGGATGCCCGCCTCATCCAATGCATCGACGAGCGCATCATTCCGGACGGTGTCTGGCAAGCCGCTGGCAACGGCACCGGATTGCTCGGCACCGGCGGCATGCTGACCAAGCTGCGCGCCGCGGAGATCGCCCGACGCACCGGCACCGATACGGTGATCGCCCACGGCGGTGATCCGTCGGTGCTGGAACGACTGGTTGCTGGCGAACGCATCGGCACCCGCATCAGCGCCCTGATCGCCCCGCGCGAGGCACGCAAGCGCTACATCCTGTCCGGCCTGCGCGCGCGCGGATCCATCCGTGTCGATGCCGGCGCGAGTGCCGCGCTGACCGGTGAACGCAGCCTGCTGGTGGTTGGCGTGCGGGAGGTCGAAGGCGAATTCGGTCGCGGCGATACCATCGAGGTGATCGATCCCGATGGTCGCGTGCTGGCGCGCGGCATCGCCAACTATGCCGCCGGAGAACTGCTGCGCATCGCCGGGCGCCGCTCCGGCGACATCGAAGTCGTGCTCGGTTACGGTTATGGACCCGAAGCCATCCATCGCAACGATCTGGCCCTGCTGTGAACCAACCATCCACCCATTTCGTGCCGGTAGCCGAGCTGGCAACACGCGCCCGCGCCAGCCTGGTGGCGTTGGCCACCAGCGACATCCACCAGCGCGATGGTTTCCTGCGCGCGCTGGCACAACGCCTGCGCGGGCGAAGCGCGCAGGTGATCGCCGCCAACGACATCGACCTTGAAAAGGCTGGCGATCTGCCGGAAAGCCTGCGCGATCGCCTGCGGCTGACACCGGCGCGCATCGAAGCGCTGGCCGATGCCGTGGAAATGCTGACAACACTGCCTGATCCGCTCGGCCAGCGTTTCGACCAACGACAACTGGTCAATGGCCTGAAGTTGCATCGGCGACGTGTGCCGCTGGGTGTGCTCGGCACGATTTACGAGGCACGCCCGAACGTGACACTCGACGTGGCGGCACTGGCGATCAAGACCGGCAACGCGGCGATCCTGCGTGGTGGCAGCGAGGCGCTGGCCAGCAACCGTGCTCTGATCGGGCTGGTGCATGCCGCGCTGAATGACGTCGGCTTGCCGGTCGATGCCATCGGCTTCGTCGACAGCCCTGATCGCGATCAGGTCATGGCCATGCTGCATGCTGATCCGGGTATCGACCTGATGATTCCGCGCGGCGGCGCCGGTCTGCATGCCTTCTGCCGCGAGCATGCGCGCATGCCGGTGGTCACCGGCGGCATCGGCATCTGTCACCTGTATGTCGATGCCCGCGCCGATCTCGATCGCTCGCTGGCCGTCGTGCGCAACGCCAAGGTGCAACGGCCCACCGTCTGCAACGCCCTGGACACCGTACTGGTCCATCGCGAGGTAGCCGCCGACTTCATACCGTCGTTGCTGCGCGAACTCGCTGCCGACGGTGTTGCCTTCCGGGTCGATCCAGCCGCGCGCACACTGATCGGCGCACACCCGTCGGGCATTGACGTACAGGATGCCGGCCCAGACGACTTCGACACCGAATGGCTGTCGCTGGTGCTGGGCATCGCCGTCGTCGACGATGCCGAGACTGCCATCGCCCACATCCGCCGGCACGCCAGCGGTCATTCCGACGGCATTCTCACCGACGACGCGGCGCTGGCCGCGCACTTCCTCGACCAGATCGATTCGGCGGCGGTGTACTGGAACGCCAGCACCCGCTTCACCGACGGCGGCGAATTCGGACTAGGTGCCGAAGTCGCCGTGTCCACGCAGCGCGTGCATGCGCGCGGCCCGATGGGTCTGGAACAACTCACCAGTTACAAGTGGGTGGTCGAAGGGGACTACCACACACGTTCCTGACACGTTTGCGCAGCTGCGCTCTGGCACAATTCCGGACCTCGTTTT
>JAMHVM010000107.1:0-10958 GCA_035911475.1 Lysobacterales bacterium
TGGTGCCGAATGCGGCGATGCGCGCCAGCGGCGTCAGGCCCAGTGCGGCGGCCTTCTTCGCGCTCATCACGACCACCGCGGCCGCGCCGTCGTTCAGCCCCGAGGCATTGCCGGCGGTGACGCTGCCGGCCTTGTCGAACGCCGGCCGCAGCCCGGCCAGTGCTTCGGCATTGGTCTTCTTGTTGATGAACTCGTCGGCCGCAAAGACCAGCGGATCGCCCTTCTTCTGCGGGATCGTCACGCCGACGATCTCGTCCTTGAACTTGCCGGCGTCCTGCGCCGCGCTCGCCTTCTGCTGGCTGGCCAGCGCCAGCGCGTCCTGCATCTCGCGCGTGATGCCGTGCGCCTTGGCCACGTTCTCGGCCGTGGTGCCCATGTGGTACTGGTTGTAGACGTCCCACAGGCCGTCGACGATCATGCTGTCGATCATCTTCCAGTCGCCCATGCGCTGGCCCTGCCGCGAACCGAACAGCACATGCGGCGACAGGCTCATGCTTTCCTGGCCACCGGCGACGACGATCTCGCTGTCGCCCCAGGCCACCGCCTGCGCCGCCAGCATCACGGCCTTCAGACCCGAGCCGCAGACCGCGTTGATCGTCAGCCCCGGCGTCTCCTTCGGCACGCCGGCCTTCATCAGCGACTGGCGGGCCGGGTTCTGACCGGCGCCCGCGGCCAGCACCTGGCCCATGATGACCTCGCCGACCTGCGCCGGATCGAGCCTGGCGCGCGCGATGGCCTCTCGGATGACGATCGCGCCGAGTTCAGTGGCCGGGATGTTGGCGATCGAGCCGCCGAACTTGCCGACCGCGGTGCGCGCGGCCGAGACGATGACGATGTCTTGCATGGGAGGTTTCTCCTTCAGGGCTGGGGTGGGGCGAGGACGGGGCGCCGTCGGTCAGGGCGCCTTGGCCTTGACGTAGCGGCCGGGCGCTGATTCGATCGGCTTGTGCTGGCGGGAACCCGCGGACTTGGGTGCGGCGACCAGGCGGCCGGCGTGTTCGCCCAGCCAGTCCATCCAGGCGGGCCACCAACTGCCCGGCACGTCCTCGGCGCGTTCGAGCCAGCGATCGGCGTCGGCGGCCAGCTTGCCGACCCAATAGTTGCGCTTGCCCTTGGCCGGCGGGTTGATGACCCCGGCGATGTGGCCGCTGGCACCGAGCACGAAGCGCACGTCACCGCCGAGCAGCTGGGTGCTGGCGTAGGCGGTCTGCCAGGGCACGATGTGGTCTTCGCGCGAGGCGTAGACGAAGGCCGGCACCGTGATCTGCCCCAGATCCACCGGCACGCCGCACTGCACCGTACCACCGGGCTCACGCAGCTTGTTCTCGAGATAGGTGTTGCGCAGGTACCAGCAGTACATCGGTCCCGGCAGGTTGGTGTCGTCGCCGTTCCAGAACAGCAGGTCGAAAGCCGGCGGAGCCTTGCCCTTCAGGTAGCCGTTGACGACATAGGGCCAGATCAGGTCGTTGGCGCGCAGCGCGGCGAAGACCTGGGCCAGTTCGCTGCCCTTGAGCAGGCCGCCGCGGCCGATGCTGGCCTCACGGGCGGCCACCGCCTGCTCACTGACCATCAGGCCGAGCTCGCCGGTGTTGCTGAAGTCGAGCATCGTCGTCAGCAAGGTCAGGCTGGCGGCCTTGTCCTCGCCGCGCGCCGCGAGCACCGCCAGCGCACTGGCCAGCAGCGTGCCGCCGATGCAGAAGCCCAGCGTGTTGGCGCGGTCGGCACCGCTGATCGCCAGCGCAACGTCGATGGCCTGCATGACGCCCTGCTCGAGGTAGTCGTCCCAACCCAGATTCCCTTGCTCCGGCCCGGCGTTGCGCCACGAGACCAGGAACACCGCGTGGCCCTGCGCCACCGCGTGGGCGACCAGCGAGTTGTCGGGCTGCAGGTCGAGGATGTAGTACTTGTTGATGCAGGGCGGCACGATCAGCAGCGGCCGCTCGTGCACCTTGGCGGTCGTCGGCGCGTACTGGATCAGCTGGATCAGGTCGTTCTCGAACACCACGCTGCCCGGCGTGGTCGCGACGTTGCGCCCGACCTCGAACGCAGTGTCGTCGGTCATCGACACGCGGCCGCGGGCGAAGTCCTGCACGAACAGGCGCATGCCTTCGACCAGGCTCGCGCCGCCGCTGTCCAGCGCGGTCTGCAGCGCCTCGGGGTTGGTGGCCAGGCAGTTGGCCGGGCTCAGCGCATCGACGACCTGACGCAGCACGAAACCCCACTGCGCCTTGCTGCGTCCTTCCAGCGGCGCGGCGTCCAGGTTCTTTCGCACCATGTCCGACAGGCCGAGGTAGGTTTGCGTCAGCCCGTCGAAGCGCGGATCGTTGCGCCAGGCCTCGCCTGCGAAGCGACGATCGGCGGCCGGCACTTGCGCGCCCACCCCCGATCCGGCCAGCGCGCCGGTCCACCAGCTGCTCGCCTGCTGCTGCCAGGCCAGCAGCGCCTTGGTGCCTTCCATCCAGGGCGACATGAATGGCAGGGCCAGCGGGGGCGGAGCCTCGCCGGAACCTGCCGGGTCGGCGCCGCCGCCGAGAATGCGAAACAACTCCTGCTGGCCTGCCAGCAGGTCGGTCAGCCACTTCGAAGGGTCGGGGGTGGGAGCAGTCATGGTCCCTCCTCAGTGCAGCTTCACATGCGGTTCGGTGCGCCGAACGATCAGGCGCGCCAGTGTGTCGAGGGCGACCTTGGCGAAGCCATGCAGCGCCAACTCGTGCATCTTGTAGAGCGACAGGTACATCGTGCGCGCGAACAGGCCCTCGACCATCAGGCTGCCGCCGATGAGCCCGCCCATCATGTTGCCCACCGTGCTGAACTCGCCCAGCGAGACCAGCGAGCCGAAGTCGCGGTAGCGGTAGGGCCGCAGCGGCTTGCCGGCCAGGCGCAGACCGATCTGCTTGACCATGTGCGACGCCTGCTGGTGCGCCGCCTGGGCACGCGGCGGCACCATGCCGCCCTTGCCGTGGTCGGCCTGCGGCCACGCGCAGGCCGCGCAGTCGCCGATGGCGAACACATCGTCGTCCCGGCTGGTCTGCAGCGTCGGCTTCACCACCAGCTGGTTGGTGCGGTTGGTCTCGAGCCCGGCGATGTTCTTCAGAAAGTCCGGCGCCTTGACGCCCGCCGCCCACACCACCAGTTCCGCCGGCAGCAGCCGGCCGTCGGCGAGTCTCACCCCGCCGGGCAGCACCTCGGCCACTTTGGCGTGGGTGTGCACCTCGACCCCCAGCTTGGTCAGCAGCGATTCGGTGGCCTGCGACAGCCTCTCCGGCAGCGCCGGCAGCACGCGCGGCGCCGCTTCGATCACGCTGACGCGGATGTCCTTGTCGGCATCGACACGGTCCAGCCCGAAGGCGACCATCTCGCGCGTCGTGCGGTGCAGCTCGGCCGCCAACTCGACACCGGTGGCACCCGCGCCGATGATCGCCACCTTCAATTGCTCAGGGCGCAGCGGCGTTGCCTGCGCATGGGCGCGGATGCAGGCATTGATGACCCGGGTGCGGAAGCGCTGCGCGTCGGCAGCGGTCTCGAGCTTCATCGCGTGCTCGGCCACGCCCGGCGTTCCGAAGTCGTTGCTGAGGCTGCCAATCGACACCACCAGCGTGTCGTAGCCGAACACCCGCTGAGCGGTCACCTGCTGACCCTCGTCGTCGACGTAGGGGGCCACCAGCACCTCGCGCCGCGCGCGGTCGAGACCGACCATCGCGCCGACGCGCCAGCGGAAGTGGTGCCAATGCGCCTGCGCCAGGTAGCCGACCTCATGCGCGCTCATGTCCATGCTGCCGGCGGCGATCTCGTGCAGCTTGGGCTTCCAGACATGCGTCCGGTTGCGGTCGATCAGCGTGATCTCAGCCCGCCCGCGCTTGCCGAGGGTGTCGCCCAGCCGCGTGGCCAGTTCGAGCCCGCCTGCGCCGCCGCCGACGATGACGACGCGGTGGCGGCCCGCGGGGTTGTTGCGGGTGCCGCTCATGGCGTGGCTCGATCCAGGGCCTGACGCAGAGCGATCAGGAACGTCTCGGGCTTCTCGGCGTGCACCCAGTGCCCCGCGTCCTCGATCGTGTGCGTCTCGAACTCCGGGAACAGGTCCTTGAAGGACGCGAGGTCCACCGCGGCCACATAGTCGGAGGCACCGCCGTGGATCAGCGAAGTCGGGCCGGTGAAGCGGCGACCGAGCAGCGTGGTCGGAAACCCACTCAGCACCGGCACCGACATGCCGATCGCCGCGAGGTTCAGCCGCCAGTCGAAGTGGTCGTTGCGGCTGACCAGGTTCTGCAGCAGGAAGGGTGCGGTCGCCGGGTCGGGCAGCCGTTCGGCCAGGCGCCGCTGCGCCTCGGTGCGGCTCGCCGTCGCCGCCGCATCGATGCTGCGCATCGCTTCCACGTAGGGCGTGAAGCGGTCGGCGTAGGCCACCGGCGCGATGTCGACCACCACCAGGTTGCCGACCGAGGCCGGGCTCGTCAGCGCCAGCGCCATCGCGGTCTTGCCGCCCATGCTGTGACCCACGACGGTCGGCCGCGACAGGCCCTGACGAGCGATCAGCGCCCGCACGTCGTCCGCCATCTCGAGGTAGTCCATCGAGTCGGTCCACGGCGAGTGGCCATGGTTGCGCAGATCGACGCACAGCACGCGGTGATGCGGTGCCAGGGCCCGCGCCACCGAGCGCCAGTTGGCGCCCGAGCCGAACAGCCCGTGCAGCACCACCACCGGGGGTCCGGTGCCGGTGTCCTCGAACGCCAATTGCAGTGCCAAGGGTCGGGGCCGCGTGGGTGATGGTGTTCACTTCTTCTTCTGCGGCGGCAAATCGGTGCAATGCCCCTCGAAGACCTCGGCGGTCATGCCGATCGATTCACCCAGCGTCGGGTGCGGGTGGATCGTCTTGCCGATGTCGGTGGGCTCGCAGCCCATCTCCACGGCGAGACACACCTCGCTGATCAGGTCGCCGGCATGGGTGCCGACGATGCCGCCGCCGATGACGCGGTGCGTGGCCTCGTCGAAGATCAGCTTGGTGAAGCCCTCGTCGCGGCCGTTGGCGATGGCGCGGCCCGACGCGGCCCAGGGGAACACCGCCTTGCCGTACTTGATGCCTTCGGCCTTGCATTGCTCCTCGGTCTTGCCGGCCCACGCGACCTCGGGGTCGGTGTAGGCGACGCTCGGAATCTGGCGTGCGTCGAAGAAGCTCGCCTGGCCCTGCGCGACCTCGGCCGCGACATGGGCCTCGTGCACCGCCTTGTGCGCCAGCATCGGCTGGCCGACGATGTCGCCGATGGCGAAGATGTGCGGCACGTTGGTGCGCATCTGCTTGTCGACGTTGATGAAGCCGCGGTCGGTGACGGCCACGCCGGCCTTGTCGGCGCCGATCTTCTTGCCGTTCGGGCTGCGGCCGACCGCAACGAGCACGAGGTCATAGACCTGCGGACCCTTCGGTGCCTTCTCGCCTTCGAAGGTCACCTCGATGCCGGCCGGCGTGGCCGTGGCGCCCACCGTCCTGGTCTTGAGCATCACGTTGTCGAAGCGCGGCGCGTTCATCTTGTCCCAGACCTTGACGAGATCGCGGTCGGCGCCCTGCATCAGTCCGTCGAGCATCTCGACCACGTCGATGCGCGTGCCCAGGGTCGAGTAGACGGTGGCCATCTCCAACCCGATGATTCCGCCGCCGACGACCAGCATGCGCTTGGGGATGCTCTTGAGCAGCAGCGCGCCCGTGGAGTCGACGACGCGCTCGTCCTCGGGCATGAAGGGCAGCTTCACCGCCTGGCTGCCGGCGGCGATGATCGCCTTGGCGAACTTGACCACCTTCTTGCTGCCGTCGGCAGCGACCACTTCGAGGTGGTGCGGATCTAGGAAGCTGCCAACGCCCGTGAGCACCTCGACCTTGCGCGCCTTGGCCATGCCCGCCAGCCCGCCGGTAAGCTTCTTGATGACGCCGTCCTTGAAGCCGCGCAGCTTGTCGAGGTCGATCTCGGGCGCGCCGTACTTGATGCCGTGGTCCGGCAGGTGCTTGACTTCGTCCATCACGCTGGCCGTGTGCAACAGGGCCTTGCTCGGAATGCAGCCCACGTTCAGGCACACGCCGCCGAGGGTCGCATAGCGTTCGACGAGCACGGTCTTCATGCCGAGGTCGGCGCTGCGGAAGGCCGCGGAGTAGCCACCGGGGCCGGCACCGAGAACCAACACTTCGCACTCGACATCCGCCTTGCCGCCGTAGGTGGCGGCGCCGGGGATCGGCACGGCCGCCGGCGCGGCGGGGGCCGCGGCCTTGGCGGGCGCAGCCGGCGCGGCGGCCGGTGCGACAGCCGCCGCTCCCGCCGCCGCCTCGACCAGCAGGATCACCGAGCCTTCGCTGACCGTGTCGTTGACCTTGACCAAGATGTCCTTGACCACGCCGGCATGCGTGGACGGGATCTCCATCGACGCCTTGTCCGACTCGACCATCACCAGACCGGTGTCGACGGCGATCGTCTCGCCGACCTTGACCATCACCTCGATGACCGCGACATCCTTGAAGTCGCCGATGTCGGGGACTTTGACTTCTACTTGTGCCATGACTGCCGGCCTTTCAGAACATGATGCGCCGCATGTCGGCGAGCAGGTTGGCGAAGTGCACGTTGAAGCGCGCGGCGGCGGCACCATCGATGACCCGGTGGTCCCAGGACAGCGACAGCGGCAGCGTCAGCCGCCAGGCCGAGGTCTTTCCGTCGCTCGAATGCTGCTTCCAGTAGCTCTTGCACACGCCCATGATCGCGACCTCGGGCGCGTTGATGATCGGCGTGAAGTAGATGCCGCCGATGCCGCCGAGCGAGCTGATCGTGAAGGTGCCGCCCGACATCTGGTCGGGTTTCAACTTGCCGTCGCGTGCCAGCTTGGCGAGCTCACCCATCTCCTTGGTGATCTCTGGGATCGTCTTCTTGTCCACGTCGCGGATCACCGGCACCATCAGGCCGTTCGGTGTGTCGGCGGCAAAACCGATGTGCCAGTAGTTCTTCAGCACCAGCGCGTCGCCGTCCAGCGAGGCGTTGAACTCGGGAAACTTCTTCAGCGTCGCGACCGCCGCCTTCATCATGAAGGGCAGCATGCTGACCTTGACGCCCGACTTCTCGAGCTCCTTGTTCATCTGCACGCGGAACTGCTCGAGCTCGGTGATGTCGGCCTCGTCGTGCGTCGTCACATGCGGGATGACGACCCAGTTGCGGTGCAGGTTTGCCGCCGAGATCTTCTTGATGCGCGACTGCTCCTTGCGCTCGATGGGGCCGAACTTCGCGAAGTCGACCTTCGGCCAGGGCAGCAGGTCGATGCCGCCCACGCCACCGCCCGCGGGCGCTGACGCGGCCTTGGGGGCAGGCGCCGCCGCCGCGCCACCGCTCTGGGCGAAGGCCTGCACGTCCTCGCGCAGGATGCGGCCGTGGTTGCCACTGCCCTTGACGCGGCCGAGGTCGACGCCCATCTCGCGCGCCAGCTTGCGCACTGCCGGGCCGGCGTAGGCGAGCGCGAAGGCGGCTTCGTCGATGCCGCCGCCCGGGGATGCCGCAGTGGCCGCGGCGGCCGGTGCGGTTGCCGCGACTGAGGGCGCAGCAGCCGCCGGCGCCGAGGCCGGCGCGCTGCCGGTGGATAGCGCCAGGATGACACTGCCTTCGCTGACCTTGTCGCCAATCTTGACGCGGATCTCCTGCACCACGCCGCCGAGCGGGGCGGGAACGTCCATCGTCGCCTTGTCGGACTCGAGCGAGACCAGCGGATCTTCGGCCTTCACCGTGTCGCCGACCTTGACGTAGATCTCGATGACCGGCACGTCCTTGAAGTCGCCGATGTCGGGCACGCGCACTTCGGCCTTGCCGGCCGGTGCGTTGACGGGCGAAGGCGGCGCACTGATGCTGGGCTTGGCGGCCTCGGCCGGCGCCGCGCCGGCGGCGTCGAACTGCATGATCACGCTGCCTTCGCTGACCTTGTCGCCGACCTTGACCGAGATGGCCTTGACGACGCCGCCCTGCGGCGCCGGCACGTCCATCGTCGCCTTGTCGGACTCGAGCGAGATCAGCGGATCCTCGGCCTTGACCGTGTCGCCTACCTTGACGAAGACCTCGATCACCGGCACGTCCTTGAAGTCGCCGATGTCGGGTACACGAATGTCGATGCTCATGTTGCTGCGCCCCTTTTCAGACGGTCCACGGCGCGGCGCGCTCGGTGTCCAGGCCGTACTTGGCGATGGCTTCGGCCACCACCGCGGGCTTCAACGTGCCTTCATCGGCCAGCGCCTTGAGCGCGGCGACGGTCACGTAGAAGCGGTCGACCTCGAAGAAGCGGCGCAGCTTGACGCGGTAGTCGCTGCGGCCGAAGCCGTCGGTGCCCAGCACCACGTAGCGGCGGCCGGCGGCCTGCACGTATTCGCGCACCTGGTCGGCGTAGTTGCGCATGTAGTCGGTCGACGCGATGACCGGCCCTTCGTTGCCTTCCAGGCAGGTCTCGACCCAGCTC
This sequence comes from Lysobacterales bacterium, assembly GCA_035911475.1. Taxonomy (GTDB): domain Bacteria; phylum Pseudomonadota; class Gammaproteobacteria; order Xanthomonadales; family UBA2363; genus Pseudofulvimonas. The sequence goes on from JAMHVM010000107.1 coordinate 8,464, forward strand.
TTGCGCCGCGGCTCGGTGGGATGCAGCAGGTTCCAGCGTTCAGCGGCCATGCCGTCACGGCGCAGCTCGTTGTAGCTGGTGGCGCTCCAGAGGTCGGCGCTGACGCCCCAGTCGTCCTTCAGCAGCTCGGCCGCCGCAATCACTTCGCGCAGGATCGTGCCGCTGCCCATCAGCTGGACCCGCAGGCCCTTCTTCGCCTTGCCGCCGGCCTTGAGTTTGTACAGGCCCTTCAGGATGCCCTGCTCGGCGCCTTCGCCGGCATCGGCCAGACCGGGATGCGGGTAGTTCTCGTTCATCAGGGTGACGTAGTAGTACACGTCCTCCTGCTGCTCGTACATGCGGCGCATGCCGTCGCGGATGATGGTGACGACCTCGTAGGCGAAGGTCGGGTCGTAGCTGACGCAGTTTGGGATGGTGCCGGCGAGGATGTGGCTGTGGCCGTCCTCGTGCTGCAGGCCCTCGCCGTTGAGCGTGGTGCGCCCGGCGGTCCCGCCGAGCAGGAAGCCGCGCGCGCGCATGTCACCGGCCAGCCAGGCCAGGTCGCCGACGCGCTGCAGGCCGAACATCGAGTAGTAGATGTAGAACGGGATCATCGGCACGTTGTTCGTGCTGTACGAGGTGGCGGCGACGATCCAGCTCGACATCGCGCCGCCCTCGTTGATGCCCTCCTGCAGCACCTGCCCGTCCTTGGACTCGCGGTAGTACATCAGCTGGTCGGCGTCCTGGGGCTTGTAGAGCTGGCCGACCGACGAGTAGATGCCGAGCTGGCGGAACATGCCTTCCATGCCGAAGGTGCGCGACTCGTCCGGCACGATCGGCACGACGTGCTTGCCGATGTTCTTGTCGCGCACCAGCGTGCCCAGCATCTGCACGAAGGCCATCGTGGTGCTGATCTCGCGCTCGCCGGAGTTGTCGAGCAGGCGCTGGAAGCTCGACAGCGGCGGGATCGCGAGCGACGCCGAGGTGCGGCGCCGCTGCGGCAGGTAGCCACCTAGCGCGGCGCGCCGCTCGCGCAGGTACTTCATCTCCGGGCCGTCCTCGGGCAACTTGATGAAGGGCACCTTCGCCAGGTCATCGTCCGACACCGGGATCTGGAATCGGTCGCGGAAGCCGCGCAGCGCGTCGGCCGTCATCTTCTTGGCCTGGTGCGAGATCATCTGGCCTTCGCCCGATTCGCCCATGCCGTAGCCCTTCACTGTCTTGGGCAGGATCAGCGTCGGCTGACCGGTGTGCTTCACTGCCGCGGTGTAGGCGGCAAAAACCTTCTGCGGGTCGTGGCCGCCGCGGGTGAGCTTCCAGATGTCGTCGTCGCTCAGGTCGGCGACGAGTGCCTTGGTTTCCTCGTAGCGGCCGAAGAAGTGCTCGCGCACGTAAGCGCCGCTCTTGCTCTTGAAGTCCTGGTACTCGCCGTCGACGCATTCCTCCATCAGCTGCAGCAGCTTGCCGCTCTTGTCCTTTGCGAAGAGGGCATCCCAGCCACCGCCCCAGAGCACCTTGATGACGTTCCAGCCGGCGCCGCGGAACACGCTTTCGAGTTCCTGAACGATCTTGCCGTTGCCGCGCACCGGACCATCCAGGCGCTGCAGGTTGCAGTTGATGACAAAGACCAGGTTGTCCAGGTGCTCGCGGCCGGCCAGCGAGATCGCACCCAGCGACTCGGGCTCGTCCATTTCGCCGTCGCCCATGAAGGCCCAGACCTTGCGCTGCGTGGTCTCGGCCAGGCCGCGGCCCTGCAGGTACTTCAGGAAGCGCGCCTGGTAGATCGCCATCAAAGGACCCAGGCCCATCGAGACGGTGGGGAACTGCCAAAAGTCGGGCATCAGCCACGGGTGCGGATAGCTCGAGAGGCCCTTGCCGGCGGTCTCCTGCCGGTAGCTGAGCAACTGGTCTTCGGTCAGCCGTCCTTCGAGGAAGGCGCGGGCGTAGATACCCGGTGAGCTGTGACCCTGGATGAAGAGCAGGTCGCCGCCATGCGTGTCGGTCGGCGCGTGCCAGAAGTGGCCGAAGCCGATGTCGTACAGCGTGGCGGCCGACTGGAAGCTCGCAATGTGGCCGCCGAGCTCCGAGCTTTCCTTGTTCGCACGCAGGATGATCGCGAGCGCGTTCCAGCGAATGATCGAGCGCAAACGGTGCTCGATGGCGCGGTCACCGGGCGACCTGGCTTCCTGCTCCGGAGGAATCGTGTTCTTGTACGCCGTGGTCAGCGACCGCGGGATATACAGGCCGTCCCGACGCGCCTGATCGACCAGGCGATTGACCAGCAAGTTCGCGCGCTCCTGCCCTCGGTGCAGTTCCACTGCCTTGAGTGCGTCGAGCCATTCGCCGGTCTCCGCGGGATCGGCATCGTCGTTCATGTTCATGGAGTCTCCTGGCGCCGGCGCCGTTCGGTCTGAACGCTCTCGGCAGGTCACTGCGAGGCGTGCGGATCAACTGCCGCGGTTTTTGGTTTCATCGAAAACGGGCAGATCGGCTGTGGCACCTTAGGCGGTGATCAG
>JAMHVM010000108.1:0-1002 GCA_035911475.1 Lysobacterales bacterium
CCTGCTGGCCGAAACGCTTCAGGTCGCCGAGCGCTGCAGCTTCTCGCTCGACGAGCTGAAGTACCAGTACCCCGATGAAGTCGTGCCGGCGGGCGAGACGCCTTCGAGCTACCTGCGCCGCATCACCTACGAAGGGGCAGGGCGGCGCTGGCCCGAAGGTGTCCCCGCAAAGGTCGAGGCGCAGATCGAGCACGAGCTGCAGCTGATCGGCGACCTGCACTACGAGCACTACTTCCTGACCGTCTACGACATCGTCGCCTTTGCGAGGTCGCGGCAGATTCTCTGCCAGGGCCGTGGATCGGCGGCCAACTCGGTGGTCTGCTTCTGCCTGGGCGTCACCGAGGTGGATCCGGCACGCATGTCGGTGCTCTTCGAGCGCTTCATCTCCAAGGAGCGCAACGAGCCGCCGGACATCGACGTCGACTTCGAGCACGAGCGGCGCGAGGAGGTCATCCAGTACCTCTACGGCAAGTACGGCCGCGCCCGAGCGGCGCTCACCGCGGTGGCCATCACCTACCGGCCGAAGTCGGCGATCCGCGACGTGGGCAAGGCCCTGGGCCTGCCCGAGGAGACCATCGAGGCACTGGCCAAGAACCACACCTGGTGGGACGGCGCCGGCATCAAGACCGAGCGGATCGAGGAACTCGGCCTCTCGCTCGACGACCTGGCCATCCGGCAGTTGGTGGATCTGACCGGCCAGATCATGGGCCTGCCGCGGCACCTGTCGCAGCACCCGGGTGGCTTCGTGCTGACCAAGGGGCCGTTGTCGCGCCTGGTGCCGATCGAGAACGCGTCGATGCCCGATCGCACCGTGATCCAGTGGGACAAGGACGACATCGACGCGCTGGGCCTGCTGAAGGTCGACGTGCTGGCGCTGGGCATGCTCACCGCGATCCGCAAGAGCCTGGCTTTCATCGGCATGCGCAAGGGCTACGCCTTCGCGATGCAGGACATCCCGGCCGAGGACCAGACCACCTACGACATGATCTGCCAGGCCGACAC
>JAMHVM010000109.1:0-54818 GCA_035911475.1 Lysobacterales bacterium
GAGCACGCCGGAGCCTGGCTCGTCCAGCAGCACCAGTTCTCCGTCGAGGGCGTAGAGGTACCGGTGCCGACCGGCCGGTCGATACAGATGATCGTAACGACAGTCCAGTCCCGTCGCCGGGACAACCTGGCCGGCTGCATCGTACTGGCAGGCGTCGGTGCTGACGCTGGAGCGCTGAACAACCAGGTTATGGCCGTCGACACGAGCCAGATTCAGGGGGTGCTGCCACACCTGCCAGGGCGACTGCGCCTGTACCGGCACCACAAGGACCACAAAGCCCAGAGCCGATAGCGACATCCGGCGGACGACATGGCGGCCTGCTGCCGTGAGCCGCTTCCGAATCCAGCGATACGCGTTCGCCAGACCCGACAACTTCAAAGCGAAAACCGCGGACCGAGATGTTGCCCGTGTCATTGCGGACCCTGCTACCACCGCAATCCACGAACATACCGCCCGTGATTGCACGCACATATCGATCAGCGATCCGGCACCGTGCCGTTGACTAGCCGCTGACCGTCGGTTCCCGGGGAATCGTGGTCGGCTCACCGATATCGCTTTCGCCGCGCGACACCACCACCGCGGCAGTCAGGTCACCGGTGACGTTCAGCGTGGTCCGACACATGTCGAGGAAACGATCGACACCCAGGATCAGACCGATGCCTTCCGGCGGGATGCCGACCATGGCGCAGATCATCGCGATGACAGGCAATGATCCGGCTGGAACACCGGCGGTGCCGATTCCGCCAAGGATGCACACCACCATCACCAGCAACTGCTGGCCGAAGCTGAGCTCGACGCCGAAGAACTGCGCCAGAAACAATACGGTCACACCTTCGAACAAGGCGGTGCCGTTCTGGTTGGCAGTGGCACCGATGGTCAGCACGAAGCGCGAGATCCGTTGCGGCAGCTTCAAGTTCTGCTCGGCAACCTTCAATGCGGTGGGTAGGGTGGCATTGCTGGACGCGGTCGAGAAGGCCATGACGATGGCCTCCTGGCTGTCGCGGAAGAACTTGACCGGCGACATGCCGCCGACCAGTCGCAACGCCAGCGGATAGACCACAAACATGTGCACGGCCAAGGCGCCGACCACCACGCCGACGTAGGCACCAAGACGCAGCAGCAGCTCCCAGCCGAACAGCGCCGCCAGATTGAACACCAGGCAGGCGACCGCGTACGGCGCGATGCGGATCACCAGATTGATCAGGGTCATCATGACCTGGAACAGGCCGTCGATTCCCGACTTCAGCGCCTGTGTGCTGGGATGGTGCCCAGCCAGCACCAGACCGATGCCGAACATCAGCGCGAAGAACATCACCGCCAGGATGTCGTTGTTGGCCGCCGCGCGGACCACGTTGTCCGGCACGATCTGGATCAGCATGCTCATGCCGCTGGCGCCCTCGCGGCTGGCCGCGACGATGCTGTCGGCGCGACCACCAGCTTCCGCCAGCAGGCGCTCTGCCAGAGCCGGATCGACACCGGCTCCTGGCTGGAACAGGTTTACCGCGACCAGACCGATGATCACGGCGATGCTGGAAACGATGATGGTGTAGGCCAGCGTCCGCCAGCCAACCCGCCCCAGCGCCTTGATGTCGCCCATTTCGGCCACGCCCATCACCAGCGCCGAGAACAGCAAGGGAATGACCAGCATGAACAGCAGACGCAGGAACACCGTGCCGATCGGCTGGGTGACCCATGCGGTCAACCACGTCAGCCAGGGCGCGTCACCACCAGTGGCGACATGCGCGATCAGGCCGCCGACAAGTCCGGCAACGAAGCCGATCAGCATCTTGGTGTGCAGTTTCATGCATCGCCTCCCAGGGAGTTTGTGGTTCGTGCGGGAAGACCGCCGTCACCTGGGATTTGCAATCGAAACCTGATCAAGGCAATCAGGGAGCGATGAGTGCGAGGCTATCGGAGTCCAGAGGCATGGTAGCGCAATGAACCGAGTGGATCGTGCGGGGCCGGCAATTTGGCCGAGCCCCGCAAATCCATGACTACCTCGTGCTTACGGATTGAACGTCGCCGTACAGGTGGTGTCGCCGGTGATACGAAGGTTGCCGCCGCCGGCGTTGGTACCGAAGACCGAACAAGCTCCCGTCCAGTTGATGAAGTTGGCCGATGGCGTCGCCGACAGGTTCACGTTGGTTCCCTCGACCAGACTGTGCTGGCAGTCGGTCGGGCACGTGAAGTTGCCGCTGCCACCAGTGGGTGGAGAAAAGCCGCTGGGGGCAGCCGCGATGTTGACCGTGCCGTTGCCGACGACAACGACCACCAGATTGAATGTCTCCGGATCCGGCTCAGGCTCGGTGCCGCCGACGATGGGAATGAGGATCGAGGATCCACCGTAGAAGAACCGCACACCGCGTTCGCCGTCTCCAGCCTGGATTCCCGAGGTGACCACCACAGCCGTCAGGCAGCCACTTTGCAGGGTACGGCCGGCCACACCCGAACCGGTCCGACCGCTGACGGCGCCGGTACCGGATGTCAGGCCTTCGAACGCAAAGCTGATGTCGACACCCGGAAGTGGCTGCATGCGCGCGTCGGTCAGGCAAACGAGGACCGAGGTCGAGCCATTGGCAGTGATCGAGGTCGGATTGGCCGTGATCTCCAGAGGACCGACGCCGGCAAACACCGCCCGCTCAACGTCGGCGACAGTCTTGGCCTCACCGGAAACGATGGCTCCTTCGCCCTGCACCCAGACGATGGCAGCACGACCCAACTGGGACACCGGATAGTTGAGCGTCGTGTTGGCCACACCCATCTGGTTGGTAGTTGCGCTGGCGCCAATGTTGCCGATCGTCGCCCGGCCGATGGCATACGGGATGACCGGACCGTAGTCGACCAGCTGGCCGGTATCGTCGTTGCGGTTGAAGCGCCGCTCGACGGTCAGTTGTCCCGCATTCTGGATCGACTGGATGACACGCGCACTTTCGAGATCGCGGTTGCCTTGGACATCGCGACCGAACAGAACCAGCGCATCGCCGGGACCAGCACCACCACCGGCCGTGGTGAACGCGCCGGACGGCGCGGTGAACATGCGCTGACCTTCTTGCGGGTTGCCGTTACCACCGGAGATGGCGAAGGTGCCCGAGCCTTGTGCGGGGAATCCGGCCAGCGGGCTATCGATCATGCCGAAACTGAGTACCGTGCCGGGCAACACCGGATTACCCAGACGATCGGTCGCGATGGCGCCGACGATGATGCTGTAGGTCCCGTCAGGCGGCGGAACGAAGTCGTCGTTGTCGTCACCGGGAACAATGATGTTCTGCCGGTTGACGTAGAGCGATTCGAGGATCGGCATGCTCAAGGTCACGCTGAACAGTCGGCCATCCGAAACAACGATTGCGGCTTCGCCGACCACTGGATCCTGGATACCGTTGTCGACATTGTTGTCGGCCCGATCCGCAGTGGCGCGAACCGTAATGGTTCCCTGTCGGTCGCTGGCCAGGAAAATCGCTCCGGCGATGCCGTTGAAGGTGCGCGTGTTGACGGCCGTACCTTCCTGGGTCTGACCGGCTGCATTGGTCGTACTCAGACGCTCGCCCTGCGGGTTGAGCAGTTCCAGGCGGACGTTGTTGACACCGTCAGGGTTTGGAACCGGCGTGCCGGCACCGTCATTGACACTTACGCTGAGCTGGTTGCTGGTGTTGCCACCCGAGCTGCTGACGTAAGTCGGCGCATTCGACGGGCTGACGATCACCGCGGCCGGCAACGAAGGTGCGCCCGAGCTCATGGTGAAGTTCATGGTCGCATTGAGGTCTTCGCCGGTATCCAGATCGCGCACGGACACGCTCAACGTACCCGTGCCCGCCTGCGACAGCGAGCGCACGAAGACGGTACCCCGCCCCGCATTGACCGGAACGCCCATGGATGCCATGAACATCTCGCACTCGTTCTCGTCGGTTTCGGGATTGTCGGGAGTGGTAATGGCACCCACGCTTTCCGACGAAGTCCACGCAGCACGCATCGCCTCCTCATCCTCCGGGACAGTCACCAGCTCGCCACGCAGATTCCGCCAGGTGACCGTGACTTCGGCCTGATAGGGGTAGTTGCGACACGACGGCGGCACCCCGGCGGAGTTCACCGGAATGGTGGTGCGATCCGCTGTCAGGGTCAGACGGGTGTCGTTCGAAGGTCCGCCATTGAGCGAGATATTGGTGGTCGCAGTGATCGAGGAACCGCCGGTACTGGAAGGCGCGGACGCCGTCAATGTGGCGGTGCCCGTCGCCTGCGTGCTCTTGAAGCGGAACCTGGCCTGGCCGCCCGATGTTGTTGCGGTGGCAGAATTGTTGAAACTCTGATTCTCGCCGCTCGCAGCACCAACCTGACCCAGATTGGCTGGCGTCACGCTGAGCTGCACGCTGGTGCCATCGGCGACTGCCCCGCCACCGTGACGGGTTATCGCCACGGTCACATCCGTCAGCGAGCTCACCCCGAGCGTCGTGCTGCTGGGTGTGATTCGGATGGTGTCGTTCTGGGGCGGCTCGAAGCCGCCATCACGACCACCGCCACCGCCGCCACAGGCGACGAGTGCGAGGCTGGCAAGTACGGGTACGAGCCTGAACAGGGCACGCGTCATGGTGTTCTCCAAACGATCAATGTTTCAGTGTCGGTTTTCGTGGCTGCCGTCGGCCGTCTCACAGCGTATCGCGCAGAAGTTTCGGGGTAACGAAGATCAACAGTTCGGCCTTGCTGCTGGACCGGTTCTTGTTGCGGAACAGGTTGCCCAGCACCGGCACGTCGCCGAGGAACGGTACCTTGGACAGGTCTTCGCGCGATGTGATCTCGTACACACCACCCAGCACCACGGTCTCGCCGTTTTGTACCAGTACGGCCGTGTTGATTTCGCGACGAGCAATTTCCGGATAGGTGCCCTGCGGGGTGGAGATGTAGCGACGCACTTCGTCCTTCTTGACCGCAACATCGAGATCGATGCGGCCATCGTTGGTGATCTTGGGGGTGACCCGCAGCTCCAGCACGATTTCCTTGAACTGCACGGTGAACGTCGGCGTGGTGCCACCGCCGCCAGGCTGCACGGTGGTATAGCCGACCTCGTCACCCTGGATGATCACGGCTTCCTTGTTGCTGGCAGTGATCACGCGCGGGTTGGAAACGACCTCACCCCGACCTTCGGCTTGCAGCGCGGACAACTCCAGATCGAGCAGATAGTCGGCGCCCAGGATGGACAGTGCGAAACTGCCGGCACCCGGCGTGCTGACCGGAAGGTCAAAGTTCAGACGCTCGCCCAGCGGCGGCGAAACGATCGGGCCGCCGCGACTGCTCGGCTCGACGGCCACCGGCAGACCGCGACTGCGACCATCGTACCGATTGCGGATGGCTTCGCCACTCATGCGATCCGTCGCGGCAAGACGGCCGCCGGTACTGATGATGTTGCCGTTGCTGTCCTCGCGGGCGCCGCTGACACCGAACCGGGCTCCGAGTTCGCGGGCGAAGCTTTCGTTGGCGATGACGATGCGCGACTCGATCAGCACCTGCTGCACCGGGCGGTCCAGCAGCGCGATCAGCTCGCGGATCTCCTGGATCTTCTGCGGGATGTCGTTGACCAGCAGCGTGTTGGTGCGCCGGTCGAAGGAGACGCTGCCGCGCGGCGACAGGAAGCCACGGGCGTTGTTGGCGGTACCGGTTGTTCCCCCTGACTGGGCCTGCTCGCTCTCCGTGGTCAGCAGCTTGGCGATCTCTTCGGCGTTGCCGAAGTTGATCGGCACATAGTCGGTCACCAGCTCGGCGCGTTCCTCGATGGCGATGCGGGCATCCTCCATCTCCTTCTCGCGCGAGGCGATCTCCTGCTGCGGCGCGATCCAGACGACGTTGCCCTGGCGACGCTTGTCCAGTCCCTTGGCCTGCAGCACCACGTCCAAGGCCTGGTCCCAGGGCACGTTGTCGAGCCGGATGGTGATGTTGCCCTGGACGCTGTCGGCGACCACGATATTGAGTTCGGACACTTCGGCGATCAGCTGCAGCAGCGAACGGATCGGCACGTCCTGGAAATTGAAGGTGACCCGGTCACCGCTGTACTCCGGTTCCTTCAAGCGGCGTTCCGCTGCCGTCTGCTGGCGCTTCTGGGCCACCTCGATCACATACTGGTTGCCGGTCTGGTAGGCCAGGGTCTCGATGTCGCCGCTGGTAGCGACTTCGATGCTGGCACCGCTGTCGCCGGCGCGACGGACATTCACGCTCTGCACCGGCGTGGCGAAGTCGGCGACGTCCAGACGCCGGGCATTGCGCTCAGGCACGGCCACGTTCACCAGTTCCAGCTGCAGGCGGTTGCCCATCTCACGCAGGTCAACCGCCGCACCTTCGCCGCTGAACGAAAGCTCGATGCGACCCTCGCCGTCCTTGCCGCGACGGAAGTCGACCCGATCCAGTTCGACCCTGGCCGCCATTGCTGCGCGCTTGGTCGGATCGGTTTCCGCGGCCACCGTCGGCGAGCCTGCCAAGGCGACGCCAGCATCCACCGACAGCAGAAGGCTGGTGCCGTCCTGACGCATGGAGTAGCTGGCCGGACGCAACAGGTCGACGACCACACGGGTGCGGCCACCGGCCTCGACCACGGACAGGTTGCTGACTGCGCCACTGCCGACCGCCAGACGGCGCTGCTGCCAGTTGTTCTGGGTATCGATCAGGTCCACGGCAATGCGCGGCGGCGACTCGGTGCTGAAATCGCGGGCGTCGATCGTAGCCTCGGCCAGATCGATACGGACCTCCACCCGGCCGCCTCCGGCCACACTGTAGCTGACCGACTCAAGCAGGTTGGCCGCCCAGGCCGGCAAAGCCGACAGCAGCAGAACCACGAACAATGCCGTCGGCGAACGACGGCGACGCTTCGGGGCAATCATGTGGGCAGTCATAGTTGTCTTACTCGCTGCTTTCCAAAGGAATACGGGCCGACTGCTCGATCCAGCCGCCGACACCGTTGGGAATCAGTTCCATCACCTCGATGCGGTCCTCATGGACTCCGGTGATGCGGCCATCGCTCTGGCCCACGTAGTTGTTCGGTCGCACCCGGTAGATCACCCCATCCGGAGCCTTGACGACCCCGAACATGTCGCTGCCCAGTCCGATGGTTCCCACCATGGCCAAGGCGTCGAGCGGGAACATCTCCAGCGCCTCCTTGCGCCTGCTCGGATCCGGACGGGGGCCGGCAGCGGTGGAGGTCCGCGCCTCTTCATCGTCCCAGAACGCGAACGGCTCGCGCAGATGGAAGGCGTCGTACTCGAATGGCTCGAAGGTACGCAGCACCGGCAACGGGTCCAGAGGCGCACCACGCCTCGATTTCACTTCGGCAACCCAGCCTTCCAGATCACCGGTATTGCCGGAACAACCAGCCAGCAGGGCGAACAAGCCCATGGCGGCGAGCAATCTGCCCAGGCTGCACATTCCGGCGGAACGAGTCAGATGCATGTCACTGCCCCCCACCTGCTTGTGCTGCCGCTTCGGCTTCGGCCAGTTGCGCCTGCTCCTGTTCGTCCAGATAGCGGTAGGTACGCACCGTGCCGGACATGGTCAGCGATCCCGAGGGGGCGGCCGCCGCCCCAGCGGTGCGACCGCGGCGATTGCTGCGCGCAGCATTGTCCTGCGGACGAAGCTCGATGTCGTGCATGGTCAGGATGACCACGCGCGGCAGCTGGGCAATGCGGCTGACGAACTCGCCGAACTGGTGATAGCTGCCGACCATGCGGATGGTGATCGGCTGCTCGGCGTAGAAATCTTCCGGCTTCTCGGCGCCAGGCTCGAACAACTGGGTGTCGATGCCGGCGGTCAAGGCAGCCTGGGAAATGTCGATGAGCAACTGCGGCATTTCGGTCTTGCTGGGCAACTGCCGGACCATCTGGCGGAACATTTCGTCCATCTCCGCCAGTTGTTCGCGGTATGCCTCCAGGTTTACCACTTCGCCCTGCTTCTGCTCGAACTCGCGGCGCAGGGTTACTTCCTCGCCCTGAACCCGCCTGAGCTGATTGCGCTGGTCACTGATCTTGAAGTACCAGCCAGCAGCGGCAATGAGGAGAATGACCAGTATCGCCACGAAATACTTGACGCTGGTCGGCCAGCCACCCGGATTGCTGGTGTCTAGATTGCGGAAATCGGAGAGCTTCATGGCGTCGCCCCCGCTACCGCATCAGGGAAGTTCGGGTCCACGGCCTCGGTTGGATCCGGAGCGCCCGGCTGGGTCAGTTGCACGCGCAGGGTGAACGCGAAACGGCTGCGCTGATCCTCGTCCTTGGCTTCGACGATGGTCAGGCTGGTCCCGGTCAGCCAGTCGGAATCCTCCAGACGTCGCATGTAGGTCGACACCCGCGCCTGTGACTGGGCAAAGCCTTCCAGCGTCAGTTGTGTGCCGGCCTGCTTCACCGCACTGAGACGAACGCCTTCGGGAATCGTGCGCACCAGCTGGTCCCACATGTGCACCATCTGGGTTCGGTTGGCCTGCAACCGTTCGATCACGTCTTTGCGCGCCACCAGTTGCCGACGCGCCTCCTTGAGTCGCTCGATTTCGACAATCTGGGCATCCAGCTTGGTGATCTCGCTGCGCAGGAACTGGTTCCGCGCCTGCTGTGCGTCGATCTGAGCGCTGTGCAGGCCAACGATGCCCAGCACCAACAAGGCACCTGCCAGAGCGGCACCTGCAAGCATGAGATAGAACTCACGCTCACGCAGCTTGCGGCGCTCCAAACGCCACGGAAGGAGATTGATATTGGCCGCCATATCAGTCGAAGCTCCGCAGGGCGAGGCCGCAGGCGATCATCATCGAGTGACCTTCTTCCAGCACCCTGGCAGGCACGCGACCGGCGCGCGCCATGTCGGCGAGCGGGTTGCCGATGAAGGCTGGCACACCGATTTCGGAGCTGATCGCCGCGGCCAGTTCCGGCATGGCCGAGACACCACCGGTTACGATGATCTGGTCGACGCGGCTGTACTCGCTACCGGCGTAGAAGTATTGCAGCAGACGCCCGATCTGCACGGCCACCGAGTGACGGAAACCCGGAGCCACCTCGTCGGCGAAGCTCTCCGGAAGATCACCCGCCTTGATCGCCACCTCGGCTTCCTTGGGATTGAGCCCGTAGCGCGCCTGCACGCTGTCGGTCAGACCCTGGCCACCGAAGGCGTGTTCGCGGGTATAGACGATACGCCCTTCGCGCAGGACGATCATGGCAGTGGTGGTCGCGCCGATGTCGAACAGGGCGGTCACACGGTCTGCAGCTGCCTGACGCAGCGGTGGCAGCAGTTCGGCGGCACGCGCGATGGCGAAGGCTTCCACGTCGATGATGCGGGCACTCAGGCCAGCCAGTTCTATGGTGGCCACGCGGGCATCGACCGACTCGGTGCGACAGGCCGCCATCAGCACGTCGACCAGCTCGGCGCCACGTTTGCCGACCACGTTGAAGTCGAGGCTGATCTCGTCCAGCGGATAGGGAATGAACTGCGCCGCTTCGACCTGAACCTGACCTTCAAGGTCGTCGTCGTTGAGGTCGGCAGGCAAGGTCAGCACTTTGGTGATGACCGCCGATCCGGCCACCGCCGCAACGGCATGCTTGAGCTTGCAGCCGGAACGATCCAGGGCGCGCCGGATGGCACTGCCCACGGCGGTCACGTCGGTGATCTGCTTGTCGCGAATCGCATCGGCAGGAAGTGGTTCGACCGCCCACGACTCGATCTTGTAACGACGGTCACTGCCCGACAGCTCGATCAGCTTGACCGCCGTCGAGGATACGTCGATGCCGACGACCGCCGGAGTTCTGGCTTTGAACAGACCCACTTTCCCCCCCTAGCTTGCGAACGGCGTTCGCGATCCGGGAACCCTTATGCGGACTGGATTAGAAGGCATAACAATAGCTAAACGCAACAACTTTGTCCTTTTAGCGGCACAGGCGGTGATCCTGCGCACAGTTTCGCCGGCAAATTGTTGAACGGTAAGCGCTGGGAGGCCCTCATAGCCCCCTGGACGACACGCCTGGCGGGCCACAAGCGCCGAAATCGGGTTCCCGGGACGGCACCGCCAGGACGCCTGCCGTTCCGATCATCAACACCCTGACAACGGACTCGACCGGTGCCGCACCGGGCCGCCGTCGCGCCGCTGCCATAGCCGCCCTGAGGCCCCGGCTCTATACTTGCCGCCGTGTCGAATACCGAAACCGTCGACGCCCCGCCGCGTCGGCGTTGGCGCAAGATCAGAAACTGGACCCTGGGCATTTTTCTCGGCCTGGGCCTGCTTGGCGTGGCCGCCATCGGCATCCTCTACTGGCTGATCGCCCCCACCCTGCCCTCCGTCCAGGCCCTGCGCGAGGTCGAGTTGCAGGTGCCGCTGCGGGTAGAAACCCGCGACGGCTTGCTGATCGCCAATTTCGGCGAAATGCGGCGCATGCCCGTACGCATGGCGCAGGTGCCCGACTGCATACGGCATGCCTTTCTGGCGGCCGAGGATGCCCGCTTCTACGACCACCCCGGCGTTGACTGGCGCGGCATCTTCCGCGCGGTCTGGCTGCTGGGGACCGGTCATGAAGGCCGCGTGCCTGGTGGCTCGACCATCACCCAGCAGGTGGCCCGCAACTTCTTCCTGAGCTCCGAGTACAAGATCAAGCGCAAGCTGTCGGAGATCCTGCTGGCGCTGCGCATCGAGCGTGAGCTGACCAAGGACGAGATCTTCGAGCTCTACCTCAACAAGATCTTCCTGGGCCATCGCTCCTACGGCATCGCGGCAGCGGCCGACTTCTACTACGGCAAGCCCCTGGATCAGCTGACCCTGCCCGAATGCGCGATGCTGGCGGCGCTGCCCAAGTTTCCCTCGACCGGCAATCCGCTGACCCGGCCGCAGCGCGCGCTGGAGCGTCGCAACTACGTGCTGGACCGCATGCTCGAGGTCGGCTACATCGACCGCGCCACTCATCAGGCTGCCCAGGCCGAACCGGAACGCGCGGCACCGCATGAATCGCCGGCCGAGATCAACGCACCGTATCTGGCCGAAATGGTTCGCATGGAGGCGCTGGCGCGCCTGGGCGACAAGGCGATGGAAGAGGGTTACACCGTCGTCACCAGCATCGACAGCGCGATGCAGCACGCAGCCAACGAGGCCGTGCGAGCCGGCATCCTGGATTACGACCGGCGCCACGGCTACCGCGGCCCGGAGGCGCAGCTGGATCTGGCCGAAAGCGATCCGGAGATGCGCTGGCGGCTGGATCCGCTGGCCGGCCGCTACAACATATCCGGCCTGCATCCGGCGCTGGTGCTGGAGAGCGGTGCCGACAAGGCAAGGCTGGAGTTGCGCGACGGCGACGTGGTCGAGATCGACCTGGCGGCGGTGAAGTGGGCGCGTCCCTACCTGAGTGTAGGGTCGCGTGGACCCGAACCGCGTCGCGTCGACGAGGTCGCCAAGCCCGGTGACGTCGTGCGCGTCTACCCGGACGAGGAAGGCAAGTGGCAGTTCAGCCAGATGCCGGCGGTGCAGTCGGCACTGGCTTCGCTGGACAGCGACAGCGGCGCCATTCGCGCCCTGGTCGGCGGGTTCAGCTTCGCCCTGAACAAGTTCAACCGCGCCACCCAGAGCGCCCGTCCGCCCGGCTCCAGCTTCAAGCCCTTCGTCTACTCGGCGGCCTTTGATCGCGGCTTCAACCCTGGCAGCCTGGTCAACGACGCCCCGATCGTGCTGCCCGACCCGTCCCAGCCCGACGGCTGGTGGCGTCCGCGCAACGACGACGGCACCTTCATGGGTCCGATGCGCCTGCGCGATGCCATGGCGCGCTCGCGCAACCTGGTGTCGGTGCGTCTGCTGGAAGCCATCGGCGCCCTGGCCGGACGCGAGTACATCCTCAAATTCGGCTTCGCGCCGGAATCGATGCCACCCAACCTGTCGCTGGCGCTGGGCACCAGCGCGGTGGCACCGCTGACCTTGGCGCGCGGCTTCGCCACCTTCATCAACGGCGGCCATCTGATCGATCCGTGGTTCATCGAGAAGATCGTCGACCGCAATGGGCAGGCGGTCTATCAGGCAGCTCCGGCCGTGGCCTGCAACGCATCCTGCCCCGATACCCTGGCCAACCTCCCGGAAGCGCCCCAGGCGATCGATCCGCGCAACGCCTTCCTGGTGGAGAGCATGCTCAAGGATGTAGTGGCACGCGGCACCGGCTCCCGGGCCAATGTCCTCAAGCGGTCAGACCTGGGCGGCAAGACCGGCACCACCAACGAGTTCCGCGATGTCTGGTTCTCCGGCTTCGGCGGCAATCTGGTGACGACCGTCTGGGTGGGTTTCGACGATTTCACCTCGCTGGGCGGCGGCGAGTTCGCCTCGCGCACCGCCCTGCCGATCTGGGTCGACTACATGCGCGTCGCGCTGACGGACGCACCCGAACGCGAGTCGACGACACCGGAAGGCCTGATCCGGGTCGCCCTGAACCGGCACACCGGCGCGTTGGCTGACAACGGCGATCCCAATGCCATCTCCGAGCTGGTCCGTCGCGAGGATCTGGAATTGATCCGCTACGGGCAGGGCATCCTCGGCGGTGTCACGCCCGAACAGGAAGAGGCCTACGACATCTTCTGAGCAAAGCTCAGCCTGGAAACCTCTGGACAACGTGGCGAGCGGGTGGCTGACGGTGGCCGCCAGCACGCAGGAAGCGGCGTGCATGAGGTATACATGAGCATTCCGAGCACCGCCGGGCGCCGTCAGACGCACGCGCAGCAGGTGTTCAGAGGTAGCAGCGCATGCGCCAGAAGCGTCTCCAGCAGTCACGCACCCTCATCGCCCAGCACGCGGCGAAGCTGATGCACGAGGATGGCATCCGCGACTACGGCGCCGCCAGGCGCAAGGCGGCCCAGCAGCTGGGCATCCACGACGAAGCGGCCATGCCGCGCAATGCCGAGATCGACGACGCGCTGCGCGTCCATCTACGCCTGTTCTCCGGCGACGAGCGCCAGCAGCTGCTGCGTGATCTGCGCATGGCGGCTGTGGCTGCGATGGAGTTTCTGGTTGCCTATCAACCGCGACTGGTCGGCGCGGTGCTGGACGGCAGCGCCGACCGGCACTCCGCGGTCTGCCTGCACCTGTTCACCGACCTGCCCGACGAGATCGGCCAGCGTCTGGCCGAGCAGGGTATCGACTACGACCTGGGCGATCGTCGGCTGCGCCTTGACCCGACGCGTCAGTCCACCGTGCCGGTCTACCGCTGTCTGGTCGATGGCGTCGGTTTCGACCTGACCGTCCTGCCGCTGGATGGCCTGCGCCAGGCACCGCTGGACCGTGCCAGCGACCGCCCAATGTCACGTGCGCCGCTGTCACAGGTAAGGCAATTGATCAACGAGTCGGCCAACGACCCCTGAAGTGCTGCCGCACGGTTCGCGCCTGCGCCGTCAGGGCAATGGCCCGACGATGCAGTTGTTGGGAAAATCATCGGGCGTGACCGGATTCATCGGCCAGCCGATGTCGACGAACAGGTCGTAGGTGAGATCGATCGTGTCGAACAACCGCCGACTGGTCGACGGCTCCATCAGCAGGTCAGGGTTAGCCCGCGAGTGAAAATGCGACACCGATGAACCGCTCTGCAGCGCCGATGGCGCAAACATGCGCAGGCAACCGTGCGCGACTGCGGCGCTGACGTCCGACAATTCCAGTCGCAAATCGACCCTCGGTCGCATCAAGGCCACACGAAGATTCCGACCATCAGCGCGCGAAATCATCACGGTCGGTATGTTGATCGAAGGATCAACGCCGCTCATGCTCACTGGTGGACCATCGACGTTGTTGGCGATGATCACGGCTATAGCCCCATGAGCCTGGGCATTGGCCACCTTCTCCACGAAAGTGCACCCTCCCCGATCGATCAGGACAATGCGCCCGGCGAGCCGATCACCATTGGCGAAAGGCCGCTGGCAGCCGTCCGTCACGGATTCGACGCCGTCGTTGACCAGTGCGACCTGTCCATGGAGCGGAAGTATCAGCAGACCGGGGCCGAACTGCGCATCCCCCATCTCGACGTACGGGCCCACACTACCCCGCGCACTGGTCGCCGTGAGGCGCAGGTCGCCGTACAGGCTGTTGGCCATGCGACTGACACGGTCCCCTGACCAGACCAGGTTGGGGTCGTTGCGCGCCGACGCCACCCGTTCGTCCGGCGACATCGTGCGCCAGTGCTGCATCTTTTGCAGGTCGTAGAGATGGTTCGCCCAGACCGGCGGATGGTTGCCGAAGTGCACGCCGGTTTCCAGATCGTAAGGCGCCGAGAACCCCAGCCCATGGGCCAACTCATGCAACGCTACTGGCAAGAGCGCGATGCGATCGGCAGGAACCGGCTGCTCTGGATCCAGCCCATACCACCAGCCGACGGCACCGGGACTGCATCCGGCATCGATGGCGACATTGAAGGTGGCGCGGACGTCGTTGTTCTCGGGTGAGAGATCGTTGCCGGCCAGAGCGTTTGCCTGTGCGATGTGATAGTTGGTGTTTGTGCGTGGTGCCCCGGAGAAGTTGGCCGCCAGCGCGATAGGCCCTGCCGACGCCAAAGTGGTGCCCTGATCGCTGCATGTCTGTGCCTGCATCCGTACCTCGATGCGAATCGGCACCGTGCTACGAAGCTGCGTCGCCCAGATTTCCGCCGCCCGCTCAATGACGCGCAGTCGCTGCGAGCCCAGCGTACCGGCGCCGTTGCCGCCAGCCGCCGCGTTCGCCGGCGCCGGATCGCGGAAACCGACACCGCTTGCGTCCCCCACAACCAGCACGATTTCAGCCGACATCCCCGCATTGGCGAAGGTGCCCAAGAAAAAAAACAGCAGCCAACAATCAATACGCATCGCTGTTTCCGCCCGGTCGTGCGGCCATCCGCGACCGAAAATCGATCGGCACGTCCCGCAGAGCACTCACGCCTGGGTCCAGAAGGGCGCCGCAGACCATGCGCGGGCCGTCCTCGCCTTCATCGAGCAGGCGCAGCTTTTCCATGCCTCGTCCTTCCAGGTGGGTGATCTCGGTGCCGTCGGCGAGCACCCACTTGCGCACAGGCCGGATGTGCTTCGGCGAGCCAGCATCGGCTGAATCAACTGCCGGCTCGTACTCCACCCGAATCCGCGGCGAAGCCAAGGCCGGTTCTTCGCGGTGCGCCGGGGGCGAATCGGCATCCGCTGCAATAGACGCCGGGCAGTAAACCAGCGGCAGCCACATGACGAGCAATCGACAACGAAGCATGATGATTTTCCTTGGCGGCCGATGAAACCGATCCTGTTTCGCGACCTGCACGCTAGCGCCGATCGGCGGCGCTGGCAACCGACAGTGCACGCGTCAAGCAAGGCTCTGGCCTCAGTGTTTTCCTAGGCGAGCAGCTGCCGCGATCCGAGGTTCATGGCGGCATGCGCCGATATGCCCTCTCTAGGCACAAACCTATTCTGGTCACGTCGGAACAACGACACGAATCCACCACCACACTTTTGCCAAGGAGCCGTACCATGAACGTGTTCAAGAGCCTGTTCGCCGTCATCCTGCTCGCCATCGCCAGCCTGAGCTTCGCCGGTGAACCGATCGACATCAATCGTGCAGACGCGCTGGAGCTGGAGCAGCTGCACAACGTCGGCCCGAGCAAGGCCCAGGCGATCGTCGAGTATCGCGAAGCCAACGGCCCGTTCCTGCAGGTCGAAGACCTGGCCAACGTCAAGGGCATCGGCCTGAAGACCGTGGAACGCAACCGCGACCTGCTCACCGTCGGCGGACAGCCGGTGGCGAAGACCGACAGCACCCGCTGACGTTGCTGCGTCAACCCTCCGCGTACGGGGCCTTCGGGCCCCGTTTTCGTTTCTGCTGAACAAGCTCGTCCGCTATCGGCGGTCGATCGCGTCGCCTCGGTTAAAATGAACACTCCCGCTCGGTGCCCGGCACCGTTGAGCGGGTGCATTCGTTTGTCTTCACAGCTCCCGACGCCGCTGATTCGCATGACCAAGCTCGCCCTGCCCCTTCCCCACCGCGGCCAGCAGATCGCCTGGGTGTCGCCACCTCCCGGCGCCTCCTTGGCACTGACACTGGCCAACACCGCGCAGCAGGCCGATGCCCCGGTGCTGGCGATCACCCCTGACACCGCCGGCGCACAGGCGCTGGAAACCGACCTGCGTGTGTTCGCAGATGAGGTACCGGTGCTGCATTTCCCGGACTGGGAGATCCTGCCCTACGACCTGTTCGCGCCGCATCCGGACCTGGTGTCGCAGCGCATCGCTGCCCTCAACGCGCTGCCACGACTGGGCCGCGGCATCCTGGTGCTGTCGGTCACGACGCTGATCCAGCGCCTGCCCCCGCGCAGCCATGTTCTGGGCCGCACCGTGCAGGTCGCGGTCGGTGATCGGCTCGATCTCGCCAGCGAGCAGGCGCGACTGGTGCAGGCCGGCTACCGGCATCTGGCCCAGGCCAGCGAGCCTGGCGAGTTCGCGGTACGCGGTTCGCTGCTGGATATCTTCGCCATGGGCCAGCATGAACCGGTGCGCATCGAACTGTTCGACGACCGCGTCGATTCGATCCGTGGTTACGATCCGGAGACGCAGCGCTCGACCGAAAAACGCGACGGTATCGACCTGCTGCCCGGCCGCGAGTATCCGCTCGACGATGACGCCCGCCGGGCCTTCCGCGAAGCCTTCCTGGACCGCTTCACCGACGCCGACCCGCGCCGGGTCGAGCTGCTGGTCGATCTGCGCGAAGGCCTGACCCCGGCCGGACTGGAATCGTATCTGCCGCTGTTTTTCCAGCAGACAGACACGCTGTTCGACTACCTCGCGCAGAACGCCGTGCTGGTACTTGCCGGCGACATTGCCAGCGCCGCCGAGCATGCGCTGCATCAGGCCGGCAACCGCTACGAGAACCGTGCCTACGACACCACCCGCCCGATCCTGCGGCCATCGGAGCTGTTCCTGACCGGCGACGAGTTGCGCCAGCAGCTCAACCGCCACCAGCGCATCGAACTGACCGAGGCGCAGCCGCAGCGGCAAACCCTGTCGGTACAGCCGGTGCCGCTGCTGCAGGCACCTGGCCATGGCCAGTCGCCCGGTGCACCACTGGCTGCCCGCTTGCGTGACACTGCCGGCACGACCGTCATCGCCGTCGACTCGCCCGGTCGACGCGAACTGCTGACCGAACAACTGCGCGAACAAGGCATCGATGTGCGCGCGGTCGAGCAATGGGCCGGTGTGGCATCGGCCAGCGAAGGGCTTGCCGCCAGCAGCGAGAGCCGATCGCCTGCCGTGCTGATCGCGGTGATGCCATTGTCGGCCGGATTCGCCTTGCCGGATGCGCGGCTCACCGTCCTCACCGACACCGAACTGACCGGCACGCGCAGCCGCAGCGAACGGCGCCGACGCAGCACCGCACGGGATCCGGAAACCATCCTGCGCGACCTCACCGACCTGGCCATCGGCGCACCGGTGGTGCACGAGGACCACGGTGTCGGCCGCTACCAGGGGCTGGTCAAGCTGGAGGCCGGTGGTCTGGCGAACGAATACCTGGCGATCGAGTACGCCGAGGGCGACAAGCTGTACGTGCCGG
The DNA here is from genome assembly GCA_035911475.1 of Lysobacterales bacterium. Taxonomy (GTDB): domain Bacteria; phylum Pseudomonadota; class Gammaproteobacteria; order Xanthomonadales; family UBA2363; genus Pseudofulvimonas. The sequence goes on from JAMHVM010000109.1 coordinate 17,516, forward strand.
TTGCCGCGCTGCACCTGGTCAGCCGTTACACCGGTGGCAGTGCCGAAACGGCTCCCCTGCATTCGCTGGGCAGCGAACAGTGGGCCAAGGCACGACGCAAGGCGGCGGAGAAGATCCGCGATGTCGCCGCCGAACTGCTCGACATCCAGGCCAAACGTGCAGCACAGCCGGGCGAGCCGATCGAACTGGACCGTGCGCTGTACGAGCAGTTCGCCGCCGGCTTTCCGTTCGAGCCCACACCCGACCAGCAGCAGGCGATCGACGCCGTGCTTGCCGACATGCAGCGACCGGTGCAGATGGACCGCGTGGTCTGCGGCGATGTCGGCTTCGGCAAGACCGAGGTCGCGCTGCGCGCCGCCTTCGCCGCCGCCACCAGCGGCAAGCAGGTCGCCCTGCTGGTTCCGACCACGCTACTGGCCGAACAGCATCACCGTACCTTCCTGGACCGTTTCGCCGACTGGCCGATCAGGATCGAACTGCTGTCCCGTTTCCGCAGCGCCAAGGAGATTTCCGCTGCGCTGAAGTCGGTGGCCGAAGGCAAGACCGATATCGTCATCGGTACCCATCGCCTGCTCTCGCCGGACGTGCGATTCGATCGGCTGGGCCTGGTCATCGTCGACGAGGAACAGCGCTTCGGTGTGCGTCAGAAGGAGAAACTCAAGGCGCTGCGCGCGCAGGTGCACCTGCTGACGCTGACCGCCACACCGATTCCGCGTACCCTGAACATGGCCATGACCGGCCTGCGCGACCTGTCGATCATCGCCACCCCGCCCAAGGCACGCGTTGCCGTGCAAACCCAGGTCACCGCCTGGGATACCGGCCTGGTGCGCGAAGCCTTCGCGCGCGAACTGGGTCGTGGCGGCCAGGTGTATTTCCTGCACAACGATGTCGCCAGCATCGAGAAGCAGGCGCGCGAGCTGGAAGAACTGGTTCCGGAAGCGCGCGTGCGCATCGCCCACGGACAGATGCCCGAGCGCGAACTGGAACAGGTCATGGCCGACTTCTACCGCCAGCGCTTCAACACCCTGGTGTGCTCGACCATCATCGAGTCCGGCATCGACGTGCCCACCGCCAACACCATCCTGATCAACCGCGCCGACACCTTCGGCCTGTCGCAGCTGCATCAGCTGCGCGGCCGCGTCGGACGCAGTCATCACCGCGCCTTCGCCTACCTGATGGTGCCGGACAAGCGGACGATCACCGCCGACGCCGAGAAGCGCCTGGATGCGATCGCCTCGCTGGAGGAACTGGGCGCCGGCTTCATGCTGGCCACGCACGACCTGGAAATCCGCGGCGCCGGCGAGCTGTTGGGTGAGGACCAGAGTGGCCAGATCGAGGCGATCGGCTTCACGCTGTACACCGAGTTGCTGGAGCGGGCGGTGCGCGCGATCAAGGCCGGCAAGGTACCGGACCTGGAATCCTCGGGCCATGCCGGCGCGAACGTCGAATTGCATCTGCCGGCGCTGATTCCGGACGACTACCTGCCCGACGTGCACACCCGGCTGATGCTGTACAAGCGCATCGCCACCTGCCCCGACGAAGCCGCGCTGCGCGAGATGCAGGTGGAGATGATCGACCGTTTCGGCCTGTTGCCGGAGGCGGTGAAGAATCTGTTCGCGGTCACCGCGCTGAAGCTGCGCGCCACCGCGCTGGGCATCCGCAAGCTGGAGTTCGGCGAGCGTGGCGGCCGCGTGCTGTTCGATCCGCAGCCGGGCTTCGAGCCCTTGAACCTGATCCGCCTGATCCAGAACGAACCCAAGACCTACGCCTTCGATGGCAAGGACAAGCTGCGCATCACCAGCGCGCTGCCCGAGGCGAAACAACGTCTGGCGGCGGCGCGCGTGCTGCTCGGCCGCCTGCTCGGGCGCGATGACCCCGCGGAGTTGCCGTCATGAGCGACCAGCCACCCATCCGCCCGGTCATCGGCATCGTCGGCAGCGAGGGTGCCTATGGTCGCTGGCTGCGCCGCTTCTTCCAGGACGCGATGGGACTGACCGTGATCGGTCGCGACCCGGCCGTCGCTGGATGCCCTTCCGAACGCGAGCTGATCGACCGCTCAGACGTGCTGGTCTTCGCCGCACCGATCCGGCGCACCGCTCAGTTGATCGCCGACTACGTGGTCATCGCCGACGGACTCGAGGACGGCAAGCTCTGGCTGGACGTGACCTCGATCAAGCAGGCGCCGGTCGAAGCCATGCTGCGCTCGCGAGCGGAGGTCGTGGGCCTGCATCCGATGACCGCACCGCCGAAGGCGCCCACGCTCAAGGGGCGGATCATGGTGGTCTGCCAGGCACGGCTTTCGCACTGGCGCGGCTGGCTGGAGCGGTTTCTGGCCGCGAGTCAGGCCCAGCGCGTGGATGCCGCCCCCGAACACCACGACCGGGTGATGGCATTGGTCCAGGCCATGGTCCACGCCAGTCATCTGGCCCAGGGCGGCGTGCTCGCCGAACAGGCCGCGGAACTCGGCGACCTGGCGGCCTTGCTGCCATTCCGATCGCCCTCGTTCGACATGGACAGTGCCATTATTGCCCGCATCCTGGCCTCGAACCCGGCCATCTACGAAGACATCCAGTTCGGCAATCCCTACGCGCCTCGGGTTCTCAAGCAGTTGTCGGCAAGACTCGCGCGTCTGGGTCAACTGGTCGACGCCGGTGACGAGGGCGCCCGTGCGGCCTTTCGTGACGAATTCCTTCAAGTTCCCGCGCGAAGGCTCGGCGAACAGGCGATCAGCGCTGGCAACTACCGCTTCGAGCGCCTGGGCTACCTGCTCGCCGACCTGACTGAAACCCGCGCGCTGAGTGTGCATCTGCCCGAGAACCGCCCGGGATCGCTGCGCGAGATGCTGCACGTGTTCGAGCGCCATGGCATCAACCTGGCCTCGCTGCATTCCTCGCGCACCGCCACCGGCCAGGTGCATTTCCGCATCGGCTTCGACCCGGACAGCGATCCGGACCGCATCGCCGCAGCCGCAGCCGAGCTGGCCGCCAGCGGCATCGGCTATCCGCTCGACACGCCCTGAACGGACCTTGCCCGGGGTTCGTCAATCCCCGTGAGCTGGAGTGGAAGGCAATCCCGGCGGTGCATGCGGCGCCACGACCGTACAGATGCGCGGTCCGCTGCCGCCGCTGTCGTTCGCTCAGGTACGCAGGACGCGCTCGACCAGTTCCGCCTGACGATGCACCCCGGTCTTGGCGAAGACCGACTTGAGGTACTGGCGCGCGGTACCGAGGGTGATACCCAGGGTGGCGGCGACGGCATCGAGCGACAAGCCGCGGACCAGTCCGCACACCACGTCGCTCTCGCGCGAGGTCAGGCCGTGCGCGGCTGCCAGCGATCGGGTCCGGGCGGCGACCTCGCGATCCGGATCGTCAACCAGCAGCACCACCGAGCCTTCACTGACATCGTCGCCTGACAGCATGCGTGTTGCCGGCAAGGCGGTCAGACACAGTGGTCGCCGCGGTGACATCCGCTCGATGACCATGCGCGACGGGCCTGGCCCTGGCGATGTGCAGGAACGTCGTCGGGGATGGCGCCAACCACCGAGCGGGATGGTCGCGGCAGCGCGCAGCATGGTCTGCAGATGGACGTCGCTGGTTCGATCAACGGCCTGCAGGCGGCTATCTTCCACGCGCAGCGTGTCGCCGTCGGCGATGATCGTCCGCACCGCCCGGTTGGCGAAGCGAATCCGCCCCATGGCATCCAGTACCAGTACACCGGCGTTGATCGCTTCCAGGGCGTCGTGGGCTTCCAGCCGCATCTGTACGGACCGGGCCAGCTGATCGCGTATGCGCATGGCATTGCGCAGATGCGGCAAGGTGTTCTCCAGCAACGCGACCTCCGGATCACTGAAGGTTGCCCGGCGCTCGGCGTCGCGACAGACATTGACCACGAACAGCTCGCCCGCCTCGCGCCAGGTGAACATGGCGGCGACGCCGCCATGCATGGGGCGGAACACCTGTTCGTACATCGGTGTTCGCCGCAGTGCATCGACGGGCAGAAACTCCCACATCCGGGATACCCGCATGCTCGGCAGGTGCTCGGCAACGCCGACATAGAGCGGATCGCTGTTGAACTGGTTGATTGTCGGCCACATCGCATGAGGCACGCGATCGCAGGACCAGAACCGCCCAGCCCCGGATGGTTGCGAGATCATGGCGTGCTCGGCGCCAGGAAGATCGCGAATCAGCCCCAGCCAGGAGCACTCGGCAGCCGGCGCCGATACCAGCTCGTACATCCTGCCGATTACCGAGAGCAGCTGTTCCGACCGGTCCATGACCTTCCCATTTGGGAGTAGTCGCGATGGATGCATTGTCTTATAAGCGGATTCAGACGTCACTGCCCGGCTGTATCCCAGTCTGTTCGCGTCACCATGTCCTCCCTGCCACCTCCCGGCCGGCCGGAGCCACCCAGCGATTCCGGACTCGGCGACGACTCGCAGACCACCGCACGGCAGCGGCGCGCCCTGCATATCGTGCGCGATGCACTGGCTACCGATCCGACCGGACGCGACAGCCTGGTGCTCTCGCTATGTGGCCCGGATGCCAGTCTGCGTGCGCAGGTCGACGCCCTGCTGCGGGCCGTGGCGACCAGCGATCTGTGCACCCAGACTTCGGCCATGCCTTCCGGGCAACCTTCCGGTGTTCCCGAGCACCTGTTCGGACCGTTCCGGGCGATCCGATTCCTGGGACGTGGCGGCATGGCCGAAGTCTGGCTCGCCCGCCGCGATGGCCGCGACTTCCAGCAGGAGGTCGCCCTGAAGCTGATGCATCCGGCTCTTCTGCGCCAGCAGCGCCGCTTCCGCGACGAACGGCAGATCCTGGCGCGGCTCAACCATCCCAACATCGCCCATTTCATCGACGGCGGCGTCAGCGACGACGGCCGTCCCTGGCTGGCACTGGAGCACGTGGACGGTGAGCGCATCACCGACTGGTGCGATGCCCGCATGCTGGACCTGCGTGCCCGCATCAAGCTCATGCTGCCGGTGTGCGATGCCGTCGGCTACGCGCACCGCAACCTGGTGGTACACCGCGACATCAAGCCCGGCAACCTCCTGGTCACGACCGAAGGCGTTCCCAAACTGCTGGACTTCGGCATCGCCAAGTTGCTTGACCAGACCGATCCCGAGCAGACCCTGACGCTGGCGTTGACGCCCGCCTATGCCTCGCCCGAGCAGCGACGAGGCGAGGTGGTGACCACCGCCAGCGATGTCTTCCAGCTCGGACTGGTGCTGGAGCGGCTGCTGTGCGGTATCGATGCAAGCCCCTTCCGCGAGGAGCCGACGGCGGCCGGTGCCGGCACCGAGCCGCGACGGATGGAGCGCGCGTTTACGGCATTGCAGCGTGCCGATGCCGCCGGGGCGAACGCGCTGGCGCAGGCTCGCAGCCTGAGCCCGGATCGGCTGCGCTCGCTGCTTCGCGGCGATCTGGGTCGCATCGTCGCCAAGGCTACGAACGAATCGCCGGGCGACCGCTACGGCTCGCCGGGCGAACTGGCCGGCGACCTGCGCCGCTGGCTGGACGGCAAACCGGTTCGAGCCAGCCGCAACAGCGCGCTGTATCGACTCGGCCGGTTTCTGCGCCGCAACCGGGTGGCGATGGCGCTGGCGACCGTGCTGGCCCTCAGCCTGATCGTGGGTGCCCTGGGAATCGGCTGGCAGCAACGACAAACCAGCCAGGCCGATCAACGGGCCGTGGCGCTGAAGGACTATCTGGTCGAAATGCTGCGCCAGGCCGACACCGGAAGCGGTCCGGCACAGCTGTCCGCGCGCGAGATCCTGGCGCGCGGAGCCGAACAACTGGGCACGCTGCCGGCGAACGACCCCACCCGGATCGAATTGCTGGGAACACTGTTGAAGCTCTACGACGATCTCAGCCTGCAGCGCGACGGCTACGAGCTGGCGCTTCGCGAGCTCGGCGAAAACCCGCAAGGAAGCAGCTTCTCCGACCCTGCCAGCCTGTTCGCATTGACCGGCCGCATCCGGCTCAGCGACTCCGACGGCCGGGCCCGCATGGTCGCCGAGCTGCCGATCCTGATCGCTGCCGTGAACGCCTATCCGGATCGTTCCGACCCCATGTACGCCTACGCGCTGGGTCAGATCGGCGAACGCTACGGCGATCTGGGGCAACCCGAACAGAGCGAACACTGGCACCGTCTGGCGCTGGAGCTGCTGGAAAAGTCCCTGCCGGCGGACGATTCGACCATCGCAACAACCCGCACGCTGCTGGCGGGCGCCATCACCACCCAGCGTCGCAACAGCGAAGGCCGTGCGCTGACCGAACAGGCGATCGCCGAGATCTCGCCCCTGGACAGCCGCGAGCGCGCCTACGTGCACAACATGGCCGGTCTGCGTCGCGCCCTGTTCGGCGACTTCGCCGGCGCCGAGGCGTTGTTCCGCGAAACCCGACGCATTCGCGATCTGCTGGGCGATACCCGCCTGGCCGACTACTACGACACCACCCACATCACCAACGCGCTCGACCTGGGCGACTTCGATCGGGCCCGTTCGATGCTTGAAACCGCCATCGAGGGGGCACGCGCCCGTGTCTCGGCGCGCGGCATGGACCATGTCGCAGCGCTGATCGTGCTTCAGGGCGAATCCGCGCTGGCCCAGGATCGCTTTGCCGAAGCGGCAAGCCATTTCCGACAGGCGGTCGATCTCTACCTGCAGGATCATCTGGGTGACAGCCATCCGCGGGGAGCCCATGCCGCGGCACTGGAAACCATCGCGCTGGCGCTGTCCGGGGATACGACACAGGCTCGGATCGCCCAGGCACGGATCGACACGCTCGCGATCCGGGTCGAACCACGCGCCTCGCATCTCACCGCGATGATCCAGGCCGCCGACGCCGTGCTGGCATGGCGCGAGGAACGGTACGCCGAAAGCCGCGCCCTGTTCGATCAGGCGCTGGACCGTCTGGCCGAGTCGCAACAGTTCCCGGCGCCCGTGCAAACCCAGCTGCACGAGTACCGCGATGCGGTGCGTTTCCGGGACTGGCAGGCGCAGATGCTGCTTGCCGATGACGATCCTGCTGCCGCGAAAGCCCTCGCCACCCAGGCGCACGTTCTGGCCTTGAGCACCCTGGGTGAAGCCCATCCGCTGACCTGGCGCATGGCTGCGTTGATGTCCTCGCTCTGACACAGCCCCGCGTCGCATTGACGATCGATGCGAGTGCGGGAGCCGCCCGTTTGCGGGACTCCTGTCACTTTTCCGACGGTTCCCGCGTAGGGAAGTGCGGACACCGAATCACCACCCACCATCGGGATGCTGCCATGCCAACCACCGGTTTCAACCGAACCGGCACCGCCGTGTGCCACCCGCAATACCGATCCAGGAACCTGCCCATGATCCGCTCGCTGGCCACGTTCACCCTGTTGTTGCTGGCGCCGACCGTGATGGCAGCGGTCGAGATCCGCAGTCCGCGCGATGTCGACGCCCTGCCTGCTTCCGAACCGGTTCAGGTCGCCCGCTATGGCGAACACGAGCTGCAGTTCGGCGAACTGCGCCTGCCCGAAGGCGATGGTCCCTTCCCGGTCGCGGTCATCGTCCACGGGGGTTGCTGGACCGCCGGTTTCGCGACCGTGCGCAACACGGCACCGCTGGCCAGCGCGCTCAGCGAACGCGGCATCGCCACCTGGAACATCGAGTATCGGCAGATCGGTGACGAGGGCGCCGGCTGGCCCGGAACCTTCCTCGACTGGGCCGCCGCTGCCGATCATTTGCGGACTTTGGCAGCTGGGCATCCTTTGGACCTGGGCCGGGTCTTCGCCATCGGCCACTCTGCCGGCGGGCATGCCGCGCTGTGGCTGGCGACACGCCATCGACTGCCGGACGACAGCGCCATCCGTGGCGAAAACCCGTTGCCCATCCAGGCGGCTGTCAATATCGACGGGCCGGCGGACATCGCCAGCTTCGTCGGTCCCGATGCCGAAATTTGCGGCAAGCCAGTGATCGCTCCCCTGATGGCCGGCACGCCCGACCAGATTCCTACGCATTACGCCCAGGGCAACCCGCTGGCACTGCAACCGGCCGGTGTGCCGCAATACCTGATCCAGGTTGGCGTCCTGAGCACCGACGACGCCGAGCGCTTTCGCGAGCGCGCGCAGACCGACGCTGCTCCGGTCGAGATCCTGGCCCCGGCATCAGCCAACCATTTCGACGTCATCGCGCCCGGCTCGACGGTGGGCGACGCGGTGCTCGACTGGATGATCGAGAAACTCGCGGCGACGGCACCTGATGCAACAGCCGAAAAAAGGGTCGTTCACAGCCAGACCGACCTACCGCGCTTCAGCTATCGCCTGCAGGTCGAATCCGCCGCCGAACTGCTGGACGGGGGACCGGCCTTCGACGCGCTGGCCGGTCAGGTCCAGCGCGACGTCGAAACCACCTTGCGCGACTACCGCATCGAGGACCGCGCCACCCTCGCCTCAATGCAGGCCACGCTGCGCAGCCTGGCCCTGCTGCGTGGCGACAGCGACGCCGTCCACGCCAAGGTGGCACTCGCCCGCGAGCTCACCGACAAACCCGCGTCACGTGCGATTGCCGGCATGCGCGAAGACGCCGCCGCCAGCGCGATGGCAGCCGGCAATGACCCGCAGGCGCAGCGCCTGGCCTTTCGTCAGCGCATCACGCAGACACTCGCCGGCACCTCGTGGGCCGTGGTCGGCGATGACCTGATCGCACTGCACGCGGCGGCCAGTCTGCCCGACAACCCGGCACTGGACATCGGCTACCTTGGCCGGGAAGTCGATCCGGGCCTGCATCGAAACGGCGCCATCGACGGTCAAGCCGCTGCCAACGTGATCTGGCTGCGCGCCTATCGCAGCCAGTTGCTGCCCTGGAACGACGATCTCGCCCAGGTGCTGGCGAGCCACATCGCCGCCAACCGCAGCGAGCGACCCGACTTCTGGGCCAGTCGCAACATCACGCTGGACACGCGCGACAACCTCTCGCCCGTGGTCGTGGCGATCTGGGACGAGGGCTTCGATCCGGCCCTGTTTCCCGGCCGGGTCTGGACCAACCCGAACGAACAGGCCAACGATCGCGACGACGACGGCAACGGCTTCGTCGACGACATCCACGGCATCGGCTTCGACGAGAATGGCGATCCGGCGATCTCGCCCATGCTTGACATCGATGCCTTCTATCCCGGCCGCGAAGCCGAATTGCGCACCCTCAACCAGGGCCGCAACGACGTCAGCAACGGTCGCGACACCCCGGCGGCACAGGCCTTTCGCGAACGACTGGCGGCGACCAGTGCCGAAGAGGCGCCCGCGCTGATGGAAGCCGGCATGCACTACAGCTGGTACGCCCACGGCACCATGGTCGCGGACATTGCCGCCGCCGGTAATCCCGCCATCCGGCTGCTCAACGTGCGCTACAACTCTCCGGCGTACAAGACCCAGCCACCGATGCCCACGGTCGCGCTGGCCAGGCAGATGGCCGACAACATGCGCCGCACCATCGCCTATCTGAAGGCCAACAACGTGCGTGTGGTCAACATGAGCTTCGGCGGCGAGCAGAGCTATATCGAAGGCGAACTGGAGAAGAACGGTGTCACCGATCCGGCGCAGCGTCTGGCATTGGCCGGCGAGATCTTCGGCATCTATCGCGACACCTTCGTCGAGATCATGCGGGCCGCGCCGGAGATCCTGTTCATTCCCGCCGCCGGCAACAGCAACGACGATGTCGGCTTCGTGCAATCGGTGCCGGCCGACATCGACCTGCCCAACGTGCTCACCGTCGGCGCCACCAACCATGCCGGCGACAGCGCCGGCTTCACCAGCTACGGCGAACGGGTCCGCATCTATGCCTCGGGAGACCGGCTGGAAGCCCTGTTGCCCGGTGGCGAACGCATGCTCAGCTCGGGCACCTCGTTCGCCGCGCCGCAGGTCGCCAACCTGGCCGCCAAGCTTTTCGCCATCGAGCCGTCGCTCACCGCCGTGGAGGTCATCGACCTGATTCTCAAAGGTGCCGAGCGCAGCGAGGATGGCCGCCGCGATCTGATCAATCCAGCCCGCTCGGTCGAACTGCTTGAGGCCTGGCAGGACCAGGCTCGTGTTCGACAGGGAAAAACACCGTGAGAACCTGCGCCATCGCCGCCGTGCTTGCATTGCTGCCGACGTTTCCCGGTCAGGTGTTGGCGCAGGAAATCGCCACCCAGACGCAGACGGAGCGTACCGTCGTGCGCAGCGAGGCCGACCTGCCGGCGTACAGCTATGCGCTGTCGATGAAGCCATCGGAACTGATGCACGACGAGGCCGCCTTCGCCGAATTTGCCGGGCAGGTGCGCGCGAACCTGACAACGCTGCTGACCCGCTACGACATCCGTGACAAGGTCACCCTGGCCGGCATCCACGCCACGCTGCGTGACATCGCCCTGTTGCGCGGCGACACCGACACCGCGCTGGCACAGGCCCGAACATCGCGCGAATTGCTGGAGAAGCCCGCTGACCGGCTGCTGGCGGGACTGCAGCACGACGCCACCGTCGCGGCATTGCGTGCCGGCGACGATGCGCAGGCACGCCGGACGGCGTATCGCCTGCACCTGGACACGGCACTGTCGACCCTGCCCTGGGCAACGGTGCAGACCGGCGTGCGTGAGATGAAGCGCATGGAACAGATGCAGAGCGGCAACGTGTTCGAGGGGCTGGTGGTCAGCGTGATCGATCCCACCTACGAGCAGTCGGGCGCCATCGGTCAGACGCTCGCATCGCGCCTGATCGGCTGGCAGGCGCAGCGCGTGCACATGCTCCCTTACGCCGGCGAGTCGATCGCCGCGCTGGATGCCTACATCGATGCCAACGTCGTGGACAAGCCCGACATCTGGCCGGCGCGAAACGTCAGCCTGGACGGACGCACCGACCTGACCCCGGTGGTGATCGCGATCTGGGACACCGGCGTTGATACCGGTCTGTTTCCCGGTCGCTTGCACGTCAATCCCGGAGAACAAGCCAACGGCCTGGATGACGACGACAACGGCTTCATCGACGACATCCACGGCATCGCCCATGACCTCGAATCAAACAAGGTCACCGAACTGCTGCTGCCGCTGACCGCCGAACAGCGCGCCTACGAGCCAACCTTCCGGCGCTTCGGCAAGGGCATCGATGACATGGCCATCGGCATCGACAGCGAGGAGGCGCGCCAGGTCCGCGAGCACATCTCCGGCCTGTCACCGCAGGAGTTCCGTTCATTCCTGGCGCGCGGCAAGCCATTGACTCATTACAGCCACGGTACCCATGTCGCCGGCATCGCGGTGGATGGCAATCCCGCGGCCCGTCTGCTGACGGTGCGCCAGACCTGGCCACAGACCTTCATCGAACCGCCGTACACGCGCGAGCGCGCGCAGCGCAAGGCGGGTGAGTTCCGCGAGGTCGTGACCTACCTGAAGGCGCAGGGCGTGCGGGTGGTGAACACGAGCTGGGGCACGACACCCGCGGAAATCGAGCGAACCCTGGAAGTCAACAATCTTGGCGGCGACCCGGAGCAACGCCGGCAAGAAGCACTGGCGATCTGGACCATCGTGTTCGACGCCTTCTCCGAAGCGACCCACGACGCAGCGGAAATCCTGTTCGTGTCCTCGGCTGGCAACAGTGACGACGACCTCGGCTTCCAGCGCATGTTTCCCGGCGGCATCGAGGCGCCGAACCTGTTGACCGTCGGTGCCGTCGACCATGCCGGCGACGAAACCTCCTTCACCAGCCACGGCCGCCTGGTTCGCGTGCACGCCAATGGCTACGAGGTCGAGGGCCTGGTACCCGGTGGCGGAACTTCGCGCGGTTCGGGCACCTCGTGGGCCGCGCCGCAGGTCGCCAACCTGGCCGCCAAGCTGTTGGCCATCGAACCCGCGCTGACCGTCAACGAAGTCATCGCCCTGGTTCTCGATGGCGCAGAACGCAGCGCGGATGGTCGCCGCAACCTGATCAATCCGAAACGCTCGGTCGCCTTGCTGGCCGAGCGCTTCGAGAAATCCGTCACAACGGGCCATTGAGTCCGAAGCCCAGGACACCGGTCATGATCGCTCCCACCGGCAGCACACTGATCGTCGCCACCGCACTGGCGCTGGCTGGCTGTCGAACGACGGCGCCTGCGGTGACTGCAGATGTCGAAGCAGCAGCGCCGCTTGCAACGACGGCGGTGATCTTGCCGACAGCGCTGGACGAATCGGCCATGTCCGAGGATGCGCGCCAGGTGCTGGAGCTGTTCCGCACGGGCGATTTTCCTGATCGCGACCTGTTGATTGAGGGCACCCGGGTGTTCGCCCTGGAGACCTTCGGCGGAAATGACCGCACCTGCGAAACCTGCCACTCGCTCCCGACCGGCACCTTCAGCCTGGCGCAGGCGCGCGAACGCTTTGCCGCCGACCCGAATGATCCGTTGTTCCGTCCGCTCGACAGCGACGACGGCGACGGCAAGTCCTATCAGCGCCTGCTGCGCAACGGCACGGTCAGCGTGCGCATCCCCCTGCCGCCGGGCGTGAAACTGGCCGACGATCCGGAAGCCAGCGAAGTCACCCTGTTCCGCGGCACACCCAGCTTCCGCAACGTCGCCGGACTGGACAAGGTGCTGATGCACGACGGCCGTGCACCGGACCTGCAGGCGCAGGCGCTGGATGCGATCCAGGTACATGCGCAAAACCGCCGCGAACCGACGCAAGCCGAGCTTGATGCCGTTGCCCACGTCCAGCGTGGCGACTTCACCTCGGCGGAAATCTTCGCCTACGCCAACGGCGGTCCGGAGCCGGGCCTTCCCGAGGGAAGCAGCGATTCCGAACAGCGCGGCCGCGCGTTCTTCGTCAGTCAGCCGGTCGACCTGGAAACCGGGCACGGCATCTGCGCCATGTGCCACAGTGGCGTCCTGCTCGATACCACCAACGAGCATATAGCGGCGCTGTTTCCGCCGATTCCGCTGCCGGGCGTGGAGATGCCGTTCGACCCCAGCGCCGGCTGGCGACTGTTCACCAACGGCAGCGCCGAGGCCAACCTGCCTGGATTGCCGGTCCGCTCCTGGCTGCTGCAGGACAACACCGGCAACTGGATTCCGGTGCAAAGCCCGGATATCGGCTTCGCGCTGGCGCCGAAGGTGGTCGGCGTGCCCGAGCGTTTCGCCCATATCGCCCCCGCGTTCCGCGCCAACATCTTCAAGATCAGTTCGCTGCGCTTCATCGCCAACACCTCTCCGTACTTCCACAACAACGGAGCGGCAACACTGGAGGACGTCGTCGACCACTACGACCGTTTCTTCCGTGCCGGCTTCGGCTTCACCCAGCCCGCCAGCCGGATCGCGCTGGACGAACAGGCCAAGGCCGATATCGTCGCCTATCTGAAACTGCTTTGACGATGTTTACCTCGTCAGAAAGCTGGTGGGATTCGAGAACGTGAACCATCCGATGCCACGCGATCTGCAGCCTTGAACGCCACTCGACCCTGGAGCCAACAGCCAGGCCAGCCGATGGCCTACCGCCATGCCTGGCTGTGGTTCGGGCTCGCGCTGGTGCTCGCCGTGTACGCGTTCTGGCCCTCCTACTTTGCCCGTCTGCGCGAAACCTCCTGGCTGATCCATGCCCACGGCATCACCGCACTGGCGTGGCTGTTGATGCTGGTCGTGCAAGCCGGGCTGTACCGCAGCCGCCGGCTGATCTGGCACCGCAGGGTCGGTCGGCTGTCATTGCTGCTGGCGCCCGCTTTCGTGGTGTCGGGCATCCTGCTGACCCAGGCGATGCTCACCGGCGACACCCCGTTTCATCGCGCCTTCGCAACCCGCCTCGCCTTCGTTGACCTGACCACGGTGATCTGGTTCGCCGTCGCCTATGCGCTGGCGATCCGTCACCGGCGGCGACTGCCACTGCACGCACGCTACATGGCATCGACCGCGTTGCTGGTTCTGCCTCCGGCGCTGACACGCGCGGCATTCTCGGTCCCCGGCATCACCAGTTTCGAAGCGGCCGCCTACGCCGGCTACGTGGCTGCCCTGGCAGCGACCTCGCTGCTCGTCGTCAATGACCTGCGCACGGCAGGACGCGCCAGCATCGCCTATGTCAGCGTCCTGATCCTGTTCGTGCTGCATCTGGTCGCCTTCAACACGATCCATCTGCTTCCATGGTGGAGCAGCTTGGTGCAATGGCTGGCCCGTGTGCCGGCCTGAACCATCCCAACCCGACCCTCCAACAATCTTCTACGACCATGATCCGTTCCCTGCCGATACTCCTGATGTGCCTTCTGTTCCTGGGTGGCTGCGCTCGACCAGTCGCCGACCAGTCGCCGGCGGATTCGACCCCGGTCGAACTGATCGTCGCAGCACCGGTTGCCCGGACCGTCGACGTCGTTGAGCGTCAGTTCGGCCTGGAGCTACCCGACCCGTACCGCTGGATGGAAGGGGTCGACAACGACGAGTTCAAGCAATGGCTGCGCGACCAGGGTCGCTATGCGCGGCAGGAGCTCGATGCCCTGCCGACCCACGGCCAATGGCGCGAACGGCTGGCCGAAGCCAGCCGGGGACAGCGCGCGCACAGCCGGCACCAGCGGGTGGCCGGACGGGTGTTCTTCATCCGCCGCGAAGGCGCCAGCACCGGCGTGCTGATGATGGCCGAGCACGACGGCAGTGAGCGCATGCTGCTGGACCCGGCCACCCTGGAAGGATCAGGCCGGGCATCCATCGTCGATTTCCGGCCGTCGCCGGACGGCCGCAAGGTCGCGGTCGGAATCGATCGCGATGGCAGCGAGATCAGCCATACGCAGGTTCTTGATGTCGCCACCGCGACACTCGGACCCAACCGCTTTGGTCCGGGCCTGGGCCAGGTGGAATGGTTGCCGGACAGTGACGGCTTTCTCTACTACCAGTTCGCCGATGGTGAAGACCGGGTCGAGCATGATCCCTATCAGAACCTGCGTCTGCGCCTGCACCGCCTGGACGCCGACACCGGCAAGCAGGATCCCATCGTGCTCGCTGCCGGCCGCAACCCCGCGTTGCCGATGCAATCGCACGAGTTTCCCGGCGTTCTGCTGACCGCTGCGTCGAACTGGCTTGTTGCCGGCACCCGGACCACCAGCCCGCATTTTCGCGCCTGCGTGGCGCCGGATACGGCACCACTGAGCGACCGGACACCATGGCGTTGTCTGATCGACTATGACGACGGAGTCACCGACTTCGTCGTCCGCGCCGACACGATGTATCTGGTTTCCAATCGCGATCATCCCAACGGGCGTGTGCTGGCGCTGGACGTGTCGGACCCCGAAGCGAGCGTGGACGGCAGCCGAGAACTGTTGCCGGAAGCCGACGACGCGGTAGTGTCACGGATCATCGCCGGCCGCGATGCGTTGTACGTGAAGCGGATGCGCAACGGCATCGACACCGTGATGCGGCTGCCGCTGGACGGCAGCCCGGCGACCGAACTGGCCTTGCCGCTGATGGGCACCATCCGCAGCTTCTCCGCCGAAGCCGGTCACGACGGCTTCTTCTACTCGCTGGAGGGCTGGACGGCACCGACCACCGTCTACAGCTTCCATCCGGCAACAGGCGTCAGCACCGACCTGCGCCTGGGCTCCAGCAGCAGCATCGACACCACCGACATCACCAGCCTGCAGATCGAGGCAACCAGCGCCGATGGCACGCGCGTGCCGGTATCCATCATCCATCGCCGTGATCTGGCGCTGGATGGCAGTGCCATCGCCTATGTCGAGGGCTACGGCGGCTATGGCTACAGCCTGCAGCCGTTCTTCGATCCGATCGCCCTGCAATGGGTGAAGCAGGGCCACGTGGCCGCTGTCGCCCATGTCCGTGGCGGTGGCGAGAAGGGCGAAGCCTGGCGTCTGGGCGGCCATGGCGCGAACAAGCACAAGGGGGTCGAGGATCTGCTGGCCGGTGTGGATGCCTTGGTCGACCGCGGCTACACCGGGCGCGACCGGGTCGGCATCAGCGGCCGCAGCGCTGGCGGCCTGCTGATCGGAGGCGCCCTGGCGCGCGCACCGCAGCAGTTCTCCGCCGCATTCATCGGTGTGGGCTGGTTGAATCCGGTGCGGCTGCTGGAAGGGCCAGGCGGCGCATCCCACATCCAGGAAGCAGCCGACCCGCGCACCGCCGAAGGCCTGCATGTGCTCGCGGCGATGGACCCCTACCAGACCCTGCGCGCCAATGCCGACTATCCGCCGGTGCTGCTGACCGTGGGCATGAACGATCCGCGCGTACCCGGCTGGGAAGCAGGCAAGTTCGCCGCTCGCCTGCAGGCCTTGAGCGAGCGTCCGGTATGGCTCGGCGTGCTCGGCGACACCGGCCATTTCGCAGCCAGTCTCGATGCCCGTGGCGAGGACTTCGCCGACCTGTTCGCGTTCTTCGAAACCATGCTCGGTCGCCGCTGAACGGGAGTGTGCCCATGTCTGTCCGCATCACGGTTCTCGTCGCCACGCTGCTCATGTGGTCTGCCCTGCTTCATGCGGACCATTCCCCCGACGCCGGCAACCCGACCGCGCAGCGGCTGCCGGAGACAGCCACACCGCTGCACTACCACCTGCAATTGCGGGTTGATCCGGCGCAACCGCGCTTCAGCGGCGAGACCAGGATCCGCATCCGACTGGACCAGGCCACCCGGAACCTGCACCTGCATGCCCGCGACATCGCGATATCACGCGTGGAAGTTGCCGACGCGCGCGGACGGAGCCGCAACGGCAGTCATCGCGTCCTCGACGAACATCAGGGGCTGATCGAGATCGACTTCGGCCGTCGCCTGCCGCCGCAGGAGATCAATCTCACGCTGGCCCATGACGCACCGTTCGGCGGCCAGCTGGTCGGGCTCTACCGCACCGAGTACGAGGGCCACTGGTACGCGATATCCGACCTGCAGCCCACCGATGCACGCAGGATCTTTCCCGGCTTCGACGAGCCCGGCTTCAAGACACCGTTCACCGTGCAGGTCGACCATCCCGGCATGCTGAAGGCGTTCGCCAACGCGGCGCCGGAACAGGTCCGGGACATCGGCGACGGCTGGACCCGGACCCGCTTCCAGACCAGCCAGCCGCTGCCGACCTATCTGTTTGCGCTGTCGGTCGGCCCGTGGGACGTGCGTGACGGCCCGACCTTGCCGGCCAATGCCTGGCGCGATGCACCGGTGCCGGTGCGCGGCCTGGCCGCCATCGGTCGCAGCACCGATCTCGACGAGGTGCTGGACGAGACGCCGGAACTGATGCAGTCGCTGGAAGACTACTTCGCCACCGGCTATGCCTACGGCAAGCTCGACCTGCTCGCCGCACCGGCATTCGGTGGCGGCGGCATGGAGAATCCGGGTCTGATCGTCTACATCGACCGCTGGCTGCTGCGCAACAGCGCCACGCCGACCAGCACCCGCCGATTGTCGTTCGACCTGCACGCGCACGAGCTGGCACACCAGTGGGTCGGCAATCTGGTCACGCTCGCCTGGTGGGACGATCTGTGGTTGAACGAGGCCTTCGCGACCTGGATGGCGTCGCGGCTGATGGCGCAACTGCGCCCGCAATGGATGCCGACTCTGGATCGATTCGAAAGCGTTCGCGTCACCGCATTCGCCGCCGACAGCCTGGCCAGTGCCCGGCGCATCCGGCAACCGATCGCCAACAGCGGCGATATCCAGGGCGCGTTCGACGGCCTGACCTACACCAAGGGTGCGGCCGTGCTGCACATGCTGGAGGCCTGGGTCGGCGACGAACGGTTCCGCGACGGCGTGCGTGCGTTCATCGCCGCGCATCGCCACGGCACCGCCACGGCTGCCGACCTGATCAGTGCCGTCGCGGCGAAGGCGGCAGATGGCCCAGGGTTCACCCGAGCCGTGGACAGTTTCCTCAACCAGCCCGGTATTCCCTTGTTGCAGACCCGCCTGCAGTGCGACCGCGACACAGCGAGCTTGCACTGGTCGCAACAACGTTATCGGCGGGTCGGCACAACCGCCTCCGAACCAGCCGAACGCTGGAGCCTGCCGCTGTGCCTGCGTCTGGGTCACGGGGCGGAGAGCCACGTGCAGTGCGACCTGATCGAGAGTGAATCCGGCCAGCTGCCACTGGCGCGCGGTTGCCCGGACTGGTACCTGCCCAACGCCGATGCCCGTGGCTACTACCGCTTCTCCCAGGCCGCCGAGGACCGCCGTGCGCTGCTCGCGGCCCTTGACCAACTCACCGAGACCGAGCGTCTGGTCTACGCCGATGCGGTCGCCGCCGGCTTCGAAAGCGGCGACGTCGACGCCGTCGCTGTTCTGCAGGCCATGCAACGTCTGGGCGAAGCCGATTCACCGGAACTGGTCGCCGCCCTGTTCGACGCCTTCGAATGGATCGATGTCCATCTGGCGGACGACACCAGCCGGCCCCTGCTGCACGCGTTCGCCAATGCGCTGTACGGGAGCCGGCTGCAGCGGATCGGCTACACGCCGCAGGCAAACGACAGCGAGACCACCCGCCTGTTGCGCCACCGTCTGACCGCCCTGCTGGCGCTCAGGACGCGCGACGACGGCACGCGGACTGCGCTGCTCGCGGCGGCTGAAGCCATGCTCGTCGACGACGATGGCAGCCGCCGCATCGACTTCGAGCGGATCGATCACGACCAGCTCCGCCTGGCGCTGCAGGTATGGCTGCAGGCACGAGGACAACCAGCCATCGACACCGTGTTTGCCGAACTGGCGCGAAATCCCGAGCCGCTGCGCCGGAACAGCCTGCTGCGGGCCCTGGGCAGCTCGCGCGATCCGGCCCTGGCGACCGCCGCGCTGGATCGATTGCTGGCGGACAAGGCTTCCTTCAACGACTTGTTCGCTGTGCTCGGGGCGACCTTCTTCGATGGCGACCGGCCGACATCGCAACGCTGGATCGCCGACAATTTCGATGCGCTCATGGCGATCATGCCACCCGCCTTCCAGGCCATGATGCCCGAGGCCAATGCCCACGGACGTTGCAGTCAGGCCGAAGCCGATCAGCTGCGCGATTTCTTCCAACCGCGAATGGTCAACGTGGCCGGTGGCGACCAGAGCCTGCAGCGCGCGCTGGAAATGATCAGCCAGTGCATCGCCTTGAAACAGGCGCAGACGACACCGGCGCTGGCGCGCTGGCTGCATGACCGGGATGCGGCGCACTGAGCACACTGCCATTCTCCCGACCAGCCCGAACCCGCCAGCGCCGGTGCCGACGACGTGACCACCGATCCACGCAAGCCGGACGATACCGATCGCATCGCGGTGCGTATCGCCCGGGATGCGCTGGATACCGAGCCATCGCTGTGGCCCGAGCTGATCAGCCGGCAATGCGGCAACGACAGCGAACTGCGGCAGCGTGTCGAGGCCTTGCTGCAGGCCATCGCCGTCGCCGCGGATCCGCAGACTGAGCTGCCGCAGGCCGCTGGCGAAACAACACCAGTCCTGCAGCTGGGCCCGTTCGCCCTGCTTGAACGGATCGGCCAGGGCGGGATGGGCGAGGTCTGGCGTGCCGCGCGCATCCAGGGTGGATTCGCCCAGCAGGTCGCGATCAAGCGTGTGCGCGGTTGCCAGGTCGGCCTCATCGAGCGCTTCCTGCGCGAGCAGCAGATTCTGGCGCGTCTGAACCACACGAACATCGCCCATCTCATCGATGGTGGCGTCGGCGGCAACGGCGAGCCGTGGCTGGCGCTGGAATACGTTCACGGCGAGCGGATCACGCAATGGTGCAACCAGCATCGACTGTCGATGCACGCGCGTGCCCGGCTCATGCTGCCGGTATGCGAGGCGATCCAGTACGCGCACCAGAACCTCGTCGTGCATCGCGACATCAAGCCGGCGAATCTGCTGGTCAGCCATGAGGGCGTGCCCAAGCTGCTCGACTTCGGCATCGCCAAGCTGCTCGATCCGGACGACCCCGGTCAGACCCAGACCCTGGTCATGACCCCTGCCTACGCCGCGCCGGAACAGCGCCTGGGACAACCGATCACCACCGCCACCGACATCTATCAACTGGGCCTGGTGCTTTGCGAACTGCTGGCGGGCCTGCTGCCCGCCCAGACCGCGGCCGGCAACGATCACGGCAATCCGGATCCACACAACCTTCCCGGCGAGGCCTTCCGGAAGTTGCTGTCCAGCAACCCGGAGCAGGCCACCGCCATTGCCGGTGACCGGCAACTGTCGGTCAGGAACGTGCTCGGCATTCTCGAAGGCGATCTGGGCTGGATCATCGGCAAGGCGATGGCCAGACATCCCGCCGATCGCTACGGCTCGGCGCGCGAACTGGCCCGGGACCTGGAGAACTGGCTGCAACGTCGCACCGTACACGCTCGCCGACCCGACCTCCTGCGCCGGTCATGGCAGCTGATCGCACGCAACCCCATCGCCAGCGCGCTCGGGAGCCTGGCAGTCCTCGCAATGGTTTTCGGCGCACTGGGCATGCACTGGCAGACCGAGCGGGCTGTCCACGAGGCGCAGCGCGCCAATGCGGTGCAGGAATACCTGGTCGACATCTTTGCCGCGGCTGCACCGGGCGAGCCCACCAGCGGCCTGCCGGATACCCGCGCGCTGCTTGAACGAGGTCGTGTCGGCGTGCTGGACGGATTCAACGAGCGCCCGGAAACGCGCGCCGAACTGCTCACCGTGCTGGCGCGCATCCATCGGCAGATGGGTCTGTATGCCGAGGCCCGGGAACTGGCCGAGGAAGCGGTGACCCTGCGCACCCGTGTGCTCGGCGCCGATCACCCCAGCCGTCTGGCCAGCGTGTTCGAGCTGGGTGAAGTGCTGCGCCTCAGCGACACCCTGTCCGAAGCTGGACCCCTGTTCGAATCGGCTCTGGGGCTGGCCGACCGGCAACCAGAGCAAGCCTTGCTGGCTGCCCGGATCCGGCAATCGCTGGGCATCGTGCAAAGCCTTTCCGGCGAGCATGCGATCGGCGAGCAGAACCTGCGGCAGGCCGGCGAGGTCATCGCGAAGGAACTCGGGCCCGAACACGCGGACTACTTCCACAACCGCCATGCGCTGGCACTGGCGCTGGACCGCTCGGAACAGTTCGTCGCTTCGGAGGCCGTGTATCGCGACGCTGTCACGCTGGCGCGCACCCTGTTCGGCGAAGACCACGTGTACGTTGCCAACGTGCTTGGCGACTATGCCACGCTGCTGCGACCGCTGGGACGCTATGCGGAAGCCGAAAGCCTGCTGCTGGAGGCGGTTGCCATCGATCGCCGCGTGTACGACGCACCGCACCCGCTGGCGGCGCTGCATCTGGCCAATCTCGCGTCGGCGCAATCATCGCTGGACAAGACCGCTCAGGCCGAAGGTTCCGCACGCGAATCCATGCAACTGGTGGAGGCGCTGTATGGCGCCGACAGCATCGACATGGCCAAGCGCCGGATCAACCTGTCCTCGTTGCTGATCGATCTCGGCCGGCCAGCGGAGGCCGTCGAGGAGCTGATGCGCAGTCTGGCGGCGTTCGACGCTTCGGTCGAAGACTATCGGCTGGAACGCGGATTCGTCCTGACCAATCTCAGCCGCGCGCATCGAGCCCTGCGCCAATGGGACGCGGCGCGCCGATACGGTGAACAGGCTGTGGCGGTCAGGACCGAGCTGCACGGTGCCGACCATCCACGCACGGCGCATTCCATCGCCGCCCTGGCCCGCCTGGAGCTCATGACCGGCAATGCCGCCGCCGGCGAACAGCTGTTCCGGCGTGCGCTGTTGATCGCGCAGGGCAGCCTGTCCCCGGATCATCCGGAGCTGGCCGATCGTCATCTGAACCTGGGCGAGGCCTTGCAGGCGCAGGGTCGGCATCAGGAAGCCATCGCGCAATTCCAGGACTCGCTGCGGATCTGCGGACAAGCCGAACTCGCCGCCGATCATCAGCAAGTGCTGGACTCGCGGCTGTTCCTGGCCTCATCCCTGCTCGCGACGAACCGGATCGACGAGGCGGCCGAACAAGCTGCGCGCATCACCGACTTCGTCGACACTGCCTACGCGGCCGATGAAAGGCGACGGACGATCTGGCAGCGACTGCATGCCGAGCTTGTGCGCCTGGGTCGTATGCCGGCACACGCTCGACCGGATGGCTCCCGTGTCAACGACAGCGCGGTGCGCTAGCGACGCTGACTGAAGGCGACGCTGCCCAGGATCAGCGCACCGGCGATGGCCATAGGCACGGTCAGCGGCTCGTCCAGCAACAGCCAGGCCCAGGCAACCCCGAACAACGGCACCAGATAGGTGACGGTGGAGGTGCGATTGGCGCCGATGCGCGCGACCAGCCGGTAGTAGGCGACATAGGCGATGCCCGTGCACAGCACGCCGAGCAAAGCCGCCGAACCCCAGGCTTCGAAGGGAATCGCACCGGTTGGCCACCAGACGATGGCAAACGGCAGCAACCACAGCGCCGACACCCCCAGCGTGGCCGCAGCCACGGCTGCCGGTGGCAAGCCACTGAGGTGACGTCGGACCAGATGCAGGCCCACGCCGTAGAGCAAGGCAGCCGTCGCACCGGCAGCTACCGCCCAGCCGACGCTGACACCGGCCACCTTGCCACTGGCCAGCACCACCACGCCGGCGAATCCGACCAGCAGGGCCACGCTGCGACGAACACCGATGCGCTCGCCAAAGAACAGGAAACCGACCAGGGCCGCGAACAGCACGGTCATGGCGTTGGCGATGGCGCCGACGCCGGCAGGTGCCTGTTGTGCCGCCCAGGCGAACAAAAGGAACGGCAGCGCCGAGTTGATCGCCCCGATCAGGACCAATCGTGGCCACAGCGTGCGTGGAAACAAGGCGCGCGAACGCCACAGGAACGGCAGCAACACCGCTGCGCCGAACGCCAGTCGCAATTCCACCAGCGCCACGGCGCCGAACACCGGCGCCGCCACGCGCATGAACAGGAACGAGGCGCCCCAGATCGCTCCGAGCACGGTGCTCTCACCCAGGGTCAGCCATTTTTGCGACTGCCCTGCCGCGTTCGGAAACAGGGAGGCGGGTGTGGAGGCCATGATGCGGGTCGACCTGGATGCGCTGGCAGATGCGCATTCTGGCCGGATTCGCAGGCGCTGCAAGCGGATCCCGATGATCCCGGCGACCAACCTGACTGGCGCCGCGACTTGCCCACCTGCGCCGGCAACTGCAGCCTTGAACCGCCACTGCCGCCGCCCGACATCGGATGTTCGCAAAGTGCATCGCACGCACCAGCGACCAGGTTCTGCGGGCGCGAATTCGTGGCGTGGCTGCCGGCAACGATCGCAGTCATGTCCCGATGCCCCCGCAGGCGCTCTAGCCGACGGGTCCTTCACGGTCGAGCAATACCGCGGCGGCCAGGTCGGCGCTGACATTGCCGACCGTGGCCAGGCTGTCGTGCACCGGATCGACCGCGAGCAGCAGCCCGAACGGTTCCAGCGGCAGATCCAGCGACTGCGCCACCGGCAGATGCGTACCCATGAAGCTGACCTGCCCCGGCAAGCCGACCGCGCCCAGGCTCATCGCCACGGCCAGAAATGCGGCGCCGATCAGCGGCAACGTGGCCAGCTCGATGCCGTACAACCAGGCCACGAACACGGCCGCGGCGAGATAGCGCGCGGGGCTGGTCATGCGGAACAGCGACACCGCCAGCGGAAGGACCAGATCGGCGGTGCGTTCGGTCACGGCCAGGCGATAGCGTGCCGCTTCGACCATCGCCGGCAGCGTTGCCAGCGACGAGGACGTGCTCAGGGCAATCGCCTGTGCCGGCAGCAGACCGCGCATCAGGACCGCCGGTGACCGTCGCCCGCTCGCGAACAGCAGCAGATACAGACCCACGATGATGGCCACATACAGCGCACACTGCAGCAGCACATACCAGCCGATCGCACCGACCACGCCGACACCGGCGCGTACCGCCACCGGCAGGATCAGCGCGAACACACCGATCGGGCCGATCAGCAGGATCCAGCGCACCAGCACGATCATGGTGTCGGCGATGGTGCGGAAGAACTCGACCATGCGCTCGCGGCGTCCGCTGTCGATCCGCGTCAACGCGAAGCCGAAGCACAGCGTGAACACCACCAGCGGCAGGATCGCGCCCTGAGCCGCGGCAGCGACGGCATTGCTCGGTACCAGACCCGACAGCCAGTCGGCGATGCTGCGTGGTATCGGCGGCGCATCGGTGCTGGCCAGTCCGGCGCGCAAGGCCTCGACCAGCGCCTCGTCGCGCGGCACCAGCGACATGAACAGCGGCGCAAAGAAGGCAGCGAACACGGCGCCGCAACTGAGCAGCGCCAGGAACAGCAACAAGGCCCGTCGCGCCACACGTCCGGTGCTGGCTGCGTCGTTGACCATGGCCACGGCGACCACCAGCAGCGAGAACACCAGCGGCACCACGGTCATCTGCAGCGCGCTCAACCACAGGCGACCGATCGGCTCCACGGCAGCGGCGATCTGGAACGCCGTCTCGCCGGCAAACCGTTCCAGCAGCAGGCCCGACAACAGGCCGGCGGCCAGCGCCAGCAGAATCCGCATCGCGATCGACATGCCGCCCCCTGCTGTTCCGTCCGTGAAGAGTCTTCAGCCGATGGCGACGCGCGTGATCGTCGCGCGAACCGCCTGTCGCCGCAATGAAACGACGATGATGCGGCCATACCGGCACCTGTTGCACCGCACAGTACCGACATCCCTCGGCGATTTCCGGATATCACTTGCGGAACCCGGCAATGGCCGACGGTCCGCATGGTAGCCTCTCCCACCCCCTCGGCGAATCGAAACAGCCCGGCACACGCTTGCGGCCGTGTCGTCTTGCCGGCGATTTTCTCGAATTGATTCCTGATCAATCCACCACACGCTTGTCGAAGGAGCATCCAATGCGACTGATGATTTCCCACGCCGCACTGGCAACATCGATCGGACTGGCCCTGGGTCTGGGCAGCAGTTCGCCGGTCATCGGACAGCCGGTGAAGGTGTCGAGCCACGACCAGGCCACAGGCAACTGGCTGCGCTGGTACGGCAGCCGTGAACAGTTGCAGGCGCGGTTTCCCGGCATCGACGCCGGCATCGACTACGGAAGCTTCCAGTGGCTGCCGTCGTCGGCATTGGGCGACCAGTCGGCGGATCCGTCGGCGACCACGGCCGGCAGTTCCTTCGAGCTCGATCTGGGCGGCCTGCGTTTCGATCCGCTGCGAGATGGTGCGCCGTCGGCTGCGCTGGCGCGCAACTGGCATGCCGCGCCCGGTGCCGACTGGCGCCTGGTGCAGTTCCACGGCCCGGTGCAGCAGTCCTGGCTGGACAAGCTGGCCGCCGCCGGTGTGGAAGCGGTGCAGTACATCCACCCCTACAGCTATGTGGTCTGGGCCGATGCCCAGGCGATGACCCGCAGTGCGGCCTTGCCCGAGCTGCGCTGGCAGGGCGAGTTCCTGCCCGAGTATCGGGTTGCACCGGTGTTCCGTCGCCAGAGCGATGCGGAGATCGACGTCAACCTGATCGTCCGCGGCGACGTCGAGGGCCTGGACCAGGCCCTGTCTGCGCTGGGCGCACCCGTACTGGAGCGCGGTCGCATGGACCGGCATCTGGACATGTTGCAGGTGCGCGTCGCCGGCAACCGGCTGCCCGAGCTGGCCAGCGTGCCCGGCGTCTACACGGTGCAACCGGTGATCGAGCCCGGCAACCGCAGCGAGATGAGCGTGCAGATCAACGTCGGCAATGTCGACGACACCGGGCTGGCCTTTCCCGGCTATATCGACTACCTCGCCGACATCGGCGTGACCGGTGACGGCGTCATCATGGCCTGTGTCGACAGCGGCACCCAGGCCAATCATCCCGACCTGGTCAACCGCATGTTGCCGTGCACGGGCCCGACCTGCGGCACCGGCACCCAGAGTGGCGACCACGGTACCCACGTGGCCGGCATCATGGTCGCCGACGGCAGTTCCGGCGTGGTCAATCCCAACGGCTTCCTGCGCGGACTGGGCATGGCTCCCGGCGCCCGCCTGTTCGAGCAGCGCTACACCTTGCCTGCCGGCACACCGGCTTATCTCAACCGCATGCGTGATTCAGTCCGCAACAACGCGGTGCTGTCCAACAACAGCTGGGGCGGCGGCGGTCCGGCAGGCTACGAAAGCACCGCCCGCCAGGTCGACGTCGGCACCCGCGATGCCGATGTCGATGCCGAAGGCGATCAACCGTTGCTGTACGTGCTGGCCATCGACAACGGCGGTGGCGGCACCAGCTCGCAAGGTGTTCCCGACGAAGCCAAGAACATCTTCACCATCGGCTCGGCCTGGGCCCAGGTCAACGGCAACCAGCAGGACATGCGCAACACCAGCATCTCGTCCAACAGCGGCCACGGCCCGGCGCTGGATGGCCGCTTCATTCCGCACATGATCGCCAACAGCCGCTTCACCGAATCCACCGCCGGGGCCAACGGCTACGTCATGCAGGGCGGCACCAGTCAGGCGGCGCCGCATGTGGCCGGCGCCAGCGGCCTGTTCTTCGAGTATTACCGCGGTCTGTTCGACACCGATCCCAGCCCGGCACTGGTCAAGGCCGCGTTCCTGCCGGTGACCCAGGATCTGGTCGGCAACAACGACGCCAACAACAATCCGATCGGTGCCCGTCCGGACCGCAAGCAGGGCTGGGGCCGCATGCGTCCGAACGCGGTGCTGGCGCCGGAGTTCTCGGTGATCTACATCGACCAGAGCCATGTCTTCGCCGAGACCGGCGAAACCTGGTCCGCGCAGTACCAGGCCGACGATCCGGAGCAGCCGATGAAGCTGATGCTGGTCTGGACCGATGCGCCCGGACACGGCCTGGGTGGCAGCACGCCGGCCTGGAACAACGATCTGGATCTGCGCGTCGGCGTCGGCGAGGACATCTATCTGGGCAATGTCTTCACCGACGGCTGGTCCGCCACCGGCGGCAGCGCCGACGCACGCAACAACACCGAAGGCGTGTTCCTGCAGCCCGAACAGCATGGCGGCACGATCAGCGTGGAAGTGCTGGCCGCCAACATCACCTCCAACGCCCTGCCCAATGCCGGTGCCGACAACGCCCAGGATTTCGCCCTGGTCTGCTACAACTGCGTCGAGGCCGGCGCACCCAGTTCGGATCTGGCGCTGACCATGACCGACGTGCCCGACCCGGTGATCGCCGGCGAGACCCTGACCTACGTGTTCGGCGTGGTCAACTTCGGCCCCGACACCGCCGACAACATCCAGCTCAGCCTGATCCTGCCCGATGCCGCCAACTATGCGCTGGACCGCAGCCTGGGTGGCGGCGCTGCCTGGGAGTGTCTGGGCAAGGGCAACGAGGTGCGCTGCGCCTGGCCCGAACGGCTGGAAGCAGCCAGTCAGGCGCCGATGCTGGAGGTGGAGGTACGGATCGCGGTGAACACGCCGCCCGGCATGATCGAAGCGCAGGCCAGCGTGAGCAGCGACAACGTCGATCCGCGCCCCGGGAACGATTCGGCGCAGGCAACGACGCAGGTACTGCTGGCTCCCGAGCGCATCTTCGACGACGGCTTCGAATGCGTGCCCGATGCACCCGGCTGCGCCAGCGACTGACCGCCTCCGTACCGGAATCGCATGGCATCAGTCATGATCGGCCCGTGATGGCCGATCATGACGTCAACGCCCGGCCCGTCGACAGCGTACGCTGTCGGCGCGCAGGGCCGGTTGACGATTGGCCTTGAATCCCCGCTACAAGGAGCGGCGCATGCGTTCCGAATCCCTTGCCGGTTTCCTGGTTTCCCTGGCTGTCTGCGCGCCCGCCTCCGCTCGCGACCTGGGTTCGCTGGAATTGCGGCCATTCATCACCAGCGGCCTGAATGCGCCGCTGGGGCTGTCGGTTGCCGACGATGGCTCAGGACGCCTGTTCGTGGTCGAAAAAGGTGGCCGGATCCGGGTCTGGCGTGACGGTGCGCTCGCCGCGGCGCCCTTCCTGGATGTCGGCACGCTGGTCGGCACCGCCTACACCGAGGGCCTGCTCGATCTGACCTTCCATCCGCAGTTTGCCGACAACGGTCGGCTGTACATCAAGTACGCCACCGGCAACCGCCAGGTGCATGTCGTGGAATACCGCGTCGATCCCGACAACGCCGAGCTGGTCAACCCGGCCAGCGCACGCCCGATCCTGGTCATCAACACGCCGCAGGGCGAACACAACGGCGGCACGCTGGCGTTCGGGCCCGACGGCTACCTGTGGATCGCCACCGGCGACGGCGGCGGCCAGAACGATCCCTCGTACAACGGTCAGAACCGCGCCAACCTGATGGGCAAGGTGCTGCGCATCGATGTCGACATCGTGCAGTCGCCGGCCGCTGGTGCCTGCGGCGGCACAGCCGGCGTGCTTGCCTACGGCATCCCGACCGACAATCCGTTCGTCGGCGAGAGTGGTGTCTGTGCCGAGATCGTGCACTACGGCCTGCGCAACCCCTGGCGCTTCAGCTTCGATCGCGACAACGATGACCTGTTCATTGCCGATGTCGGCCAGTTCGCCCGCGAGGAGGTGAATCACGTCGCTGCCGATGCCCTGATCCAACCGCTGAACTTCGGCTGGCGCTGCTATGAAGGCTCCCTGCGCACGGCGCTGGCGTGCACCGGGGAACCGGCGCTGCCACCGACCTTTCCGATCATCGAATACCCGCGCGCGCAGGGCATCACGGTGATCGGTGGCCATCGCTATCGTGGGCGCATCGCGTCACTGCGCGGCGCGTACGTCTTCGCCGATCTCAACCGCTGGATCCGTCTGGCGTGGGAAACCGGAGACGGTTGGGCGTTCGACAACTGGCAACAGGCGCCGACCACGCCGGTGAGCTTTGGTGAAGACGCCGACGGCGAGCTGTATCTGGTGCTGATGGGACAGAACGCGATCTACCGGTTCGAATCCGACGAGGAGCCGATCGTCGAATTCACGGTCACGCCGGTGGCCGGAACCGGTGGCCGCATCGATCCGGACACGGCGCAACGGGTCGAAGAAGCCACGACCATCGTGTTCACCGTGACGCCCGACACCGGCCACCTCATCGACACGGTGACCGGCTGCGACGGCGCATTGTCCGGTGTCACCTACACCACGGCGCCGGTCGTGGCTGACTGCACCGTCACCGCCACCTTCACCGAAGATCCCGACCTGGTGTTCCGCAACGGCTTCGAGCCGTGACACCGACGGCAGCCAGCAGCCGCTGAGCTGAGACCGCTCGCAAGCCAACGACGACGCATGGCTTCGGCTTCGGCTTCGGCAGCAAGACAGATCGCCAGAAAAAAAGGCGGACCCGAAGGTCCGCCTCTCGATACCTCAGGCCTGTTGCCGATCAGGGAATGGTGATCGGATCACCAGCGTCGTTGTAGCTCACGCTGTGGATGACCAAAGGCCGCCCGTTCGGCCCGGTGCTGATGCGGGCATAGCCGTACTTGGTGATTCCGCCATGCAGGAACTGGAATCCCAGGTAGCCATTCACGTTGCCCGGCGTATGCCAGGGCGCGGTGAACGTGGCCGACCCGCCCGGAGACATGTAGGTCGATGCCGGGCCGATCACCGCACCGGAGGCGAGCACCGCGTAGGTGCTGCCGCCGTCGAGGGTGACCGCGCCGCGCGGGGTGCCGCCGCCGGTCGGCCAGTAGAAGAACGGCACGCCGGCGTTGTAGATGTTGAAGTTCAGGTTGCCGGGATCACCTGGCTCGAAGCCGTCGCACTGGCAGGTGGAGCCGTCGCCCCAGACGATGGAACCACCGGTGCCATCGGCATTGGGCGTGAAGTCGATGCCGTCGATGACGACGATGTCCTGACCGGGGCCGGGGCCGCTGCCGCAGGTGCCGTCGCCGCCTTCCTCGAAGCCGTCGCAGAAGATGCGGTCAGTGATCGGCGGATCGCCGGTCACGGTCAGCGTCACCGGCACCTCGACCTGCGGATTGACCGGGTCGTTGCTGGCTACGCACAAGGCCGCCTCGTAGCTGCCGGCAGCCAGTCCGCTGGCATCGACGGTGATGGTCGACGTGCTGGTCGCACCTGCTGCCGTGCTGCCACTGGCCGTGCCCACGTTCAACCACGACACCGTGCTCGGTGCGCCGCAGGCACCCGGCTGCGTACCACCATCGCCGGCCAGATGGACGACCGCGTTGTGCACCAGGATGTCGAGATCGCCGCTCCAGCTCGGGTTGGCGCCGTAGAGGATGTTGAACGCCACCGAGTTGTCGTTGGCCGCGATGAACGGCAGGCCGTCGCTCCAGTTGGCAAGCACCTGCGAGCCGCTTGTCAGCGCCGTATCCAGACGGAAGAAGCCATCCGGCTGCGTCACCGACTTCGCACCATCAAAGATCGGATGGCCGGCCTGCACGATCACCATGCTGGCGGCGGCGGTGCTGTCGCCGGTGGCCTGCTGGAACGGACCGTAGTTCTGGGTGATGAAGCGGCCACCCAGTTCCCAGCCGAAGAAGTCGTAGGCGAAGTTGAACACCACGACCTTGCCACCGCCGTCGACGTAATCCGCCAGCGCGTTGCCGACGCTGGTCTGACCGCCGACGGCCGACCAGCGGCCATTGTTGCTGACGATGACCACGTCGTAGGCCTGGAACGCAGCCGCCGTCACCGAGGCCAGGGCGCCGGTGTAGAGCGTTGCGGTGGTATCCGGGAACGCGTTCAGGTCATCGATCAGGTTCTGCGGCGGCGCCGGGAAATCCGGCGGCTCATTGATCTCGCCGTCCGGCGAAACCACCAGCACCGACACCGGATCACCGCCGCGCAGCGCGATGTCGCGCACCCGCTTTTCCGCAGCACGGGCCGGAACCGCTGCGGCCGAACGGGCGCCGGAAGTTGCCGACCGGGCCATCGTTGCCGGCTGGGCAAGGCGCGACAGATCGACCTTGGTACGCGTGGTTCCGGTGGTGTCGATGTTCCAGGTCAGCGTGCCGCCACCGACGTTGCCGATGCTCAGGTCGTCGCTGTCGGAATCGCCGGAGTCCACCGAGAAGGCCAGTGCAGTTGGTGTCACCGCGATCACTGGATCGCTGCCGCCACCGGCGGTGACGGTCAAGGTCACCGGAACTTCGACCAGGGTGCTACCGGCACTGTCGTTGCTGCTCACGCACAGGGTGGTGTCGTAGCTGCCCTCGGCCAGACCCGTGGCATTGGCCGCGACGGCAACCACCTGGCTGCCGGCTCCGGCAACGGCGCCGCTGGTCGGTGTGGCCGACAGCCACGGTGTGCTGCCCGGGGTCCAGCAATTGCCCGGCGGCTCGCCGCCGGCGTCGGCCGTGACCACGACGTTGTCGACGAAGGCCCACCACGACCAACCGGAGTTGAAGCGCCAGCGAATGCTGACCGCACCCTCGCCGGCGAAGTCGGAGAGATCGACCGTCTGCGGCGTGGTGCTGATGGTGCCGCTGTTCGGGCCAGTGGTAGTGCTGTGCACTGTGGTCCAGCTGGTACCGCCGTTGATGCTGACATCGACATCCAGACGCTGCGGTGCCCAGTGGCGATAGGCCAGATCGAAGCTCAACGAGGCCTCGGTGGCATCGCTCAGATCCAGCGTCGGCGCAATCAGCGAGGTGTCGATGCTGTTGGCCGGCATGCCGCTGACACCGCAATCATCGGAATCGATCGCCGCGCCGCGGCTCAGTGCCGGGTCCAGCAACGGCAGCGGGTACTCGTCGCTGCGCAGCCACGGGCAGTCGGCCGCGGCGCTGTTGTCGACCGTGGTCCAGCCGGCAGGCGGGAAGCTGCCCTCGAAGTTCTCGTTGATCAGCGCCGTGCCGCGGGCATTCGCCAGCGCGCCCGGATCGAGCAGATCCCAGTTCAGCGTGCCGCCACCGAAGTTGCCGATGGTCAGCGATTCACTGCCGCTGGCGCCGACCGCCAGATTGAAGGCGATGCTGTCCGGATCCACCGCGATCAGCGGATCGGTACCGCCACCGCCGCCGATGACGCGCAGCGTGTAGTCCTCGCCCTGACCGTTCACGGTGCCGCAGGAATTGATCGGTTGGGCGTTGCCCGCTCCGGCAAATCGCGACAGTACGCGCATGCGATAGTCGCCGGATGCGGCATCGGCGGGAATCGTCAGGTTTGCCGTGATGTTCTGGCCATCGGTGCCGGTGGAACCGCTGAGGAAACCGAGCACCGTGAGTTCCTCGATGCCGAGGTCACCATCGTTGTTCCAGTCGACATAGACGCCGACGCCGAAGTTGTTGCCGCCGAGCGTGTTCAGCTCGACCCGGAACGGCAGCACCTGCCCCGCCTCGACCTGGGCGATCTGCGCGGTGAAATCCTCATGCACCGGTGCGCCGGATGCCGGCGAGGAGGCGTTGTCGATGCCGGCGAACAGGACTCGGCTGACCGGTACGGTCGGTGTCGCCGCAGCATGCACGGCGCAGTACGGTGCCGGGAACGGGGCGACGAATCCGGCCGGGCGAACCACCAGGTTCACCCTGATTTCCACCAGGGCATTGTCGCTGTCGTTGCTGGTCAGGCACAGCCTTGCACCTTGAACGCCGGCAGCGAGACTGGCGGCATTGGCGGTGACGACCACATTCTGCGCGTCGTCGGCAGCGACGCTGCCACTGGTGTTGCCCAGACTCAACCAGGCGACGTCGGCAGTGCTGGCGCAAGTAGCCGGCGCTTCCGTGGCGGACCACGTCAGCGAACCGATGCCGGTGTTCTCGATCAGCAGATCGGCGGTCGTGCTCTGGCCGGTCTCGACTTCGAGATTGATCACACGGGTGGCCCGGACCTTCGGCCCGGTCACGGCCGGTGCGTCGCAGTGGGCGATGGCGGCTTCAACGGCAGCCAACGCGTCGATTTCACCCCAGCCGGTAGCCACGTTCGGCACGTTGTCGATACCGTCGGCGTTGCTGCCGGTGGCGACCGGAATCGGGCGCGCCGTGGTCGTGATCAGGTTGCCGGTGGTCGCGTAGTCGCCGATCAGGCAGTCCGCCGCATCCCACATGAGCGCGACCAGACCAGCCACCGCTGGCGCCGACATGGAGGTGCCGTTGCTGTTGCCGTAGTTGGCGTCGCCGCTGGCGACCGACGAGCGAATACCAACGCCCGGTGCGACGACGTTCGGCTTCATAGTCGGGAAACCGAAGTGGCTGGGCAGGTCGGAGGTGCCCGGGTGGATGTTGCGGGTCGGTCCCTTGATGGTATGCGGTGCGACCTGGCTGTTGTTGGTGCCGGAGGAACCGATGCTGAAGCTTTTGGCCAGATTGGCCGACGACGAGTTCAGGCCCACCGGCGGGTTGTTGGGGAATTGGCAGTTGCTGGCATTGCCCATCGAGAACACCGGCACGATGCCGGCAGCGATCCAGCCATCGATGACACCTTCGTACCAGGGATCGACGACACCGTTGCAGACCGTGCCACCCCAGGAGTTGTTGACCACGTGCGCGGCCCGGGACGGGTCCGGATTGTCGCCATTGGTGTCGGTCGGCGCCAGCGCGAACTGGCCGCAGGCAATCAGACCGGCTGAACTGGCACCGCCGCCAGCACCACCGAAGCCGATACAGGCGATCCAGCTCGCATCCGGAGCGACACCAATCTGGTTGTCGCCACCGTCGTCACCGACGCTGGTGCCCATGGTATGGGTGCCATGATCGCCACTGTTGCGCGGTGCCGCGCTGAAGTTGTACGGATCGAACCAGTTGTAGTTATGGTTGAACGTGCCGCCACCCAGATTGCCGCGGTACTGGTTGACCAGGGCGGCATGGGTGTGGCGAACACCGGAGTCGGTACCGCTGACGACAATGCCTTCGCCGGTGTGGCCCAGATCCCAGGCCGCCGGCGCATTGATGTGGGCGATGTGGCTGGCGGGCGCGCGCGAGCCCTCATCTGCCTCCTGATCCAGTTCCAGCGGTGGCAGCAGCACCTGCTGCTCGATGCCGACCACGTTCGGATCCGAGGCCAGCGCTTCCAGTTCGGTCTGCGAGATCGCCTTGACCGCGATGGCGTTGACCAGCCACAGCACCTGGTAGCCGTTGACGTCTTCCAGCGCGGCCGGCTGCCGCCCGAACGCCTGCAGGGTCTGGCGGGCGCCATGCTGTGCGGCATCGGCATGGGTGGTCAGGGCGTTGACGGTGAATTCACCACGCGCCTGCTTGTCGCGCATGAGATTCGCTGCCGAAAGGTCGGCACGACCGGCGAAGCGCACCAGCACATCCGGACGCTGGCCACTGGCCAGAGCATCCAGGACATTCGCCTCGACGAAGGCGGCGCTGCGAGCAGCGACCGGGTTCTCCGGTGAGCTGGACGAATACGCCGCCAGCGACGCCGCGACCCGGGCCATGTCGGCGGACACCAGACCGTGACTATGGCTCCATGGCGCCATCATGCCGACCAGCACAAAGCTGGCCACGAGCAACAAAAGTTTGCGCATCAGGGGTTCTCCAAAACCAGACTGACTCACGAGCGAGCCGGGACGGGGCAAGCATCGGGGCGACAGGCGCCAGCACACACCGTTGGCCGGTGCGTTGCGATGCGTTGGTGAATGCGCGGTAACAGCGCGAGACCCGACATGGTCTCGACGATCGGTCAGGAATCCGGAACCGTGCGTGTGATCGCGCACGTCGCTTGCCCTGGCGAACGCGCGCTTTGCGGTCTCGGCAGTCCGTTGCCGCGCCGGAAAACTGTTGTCAGCCTTCTCTGATCAGGGTCGCGATTCGCAGGACGACGACGACGCCCTTGCCAACGCCACCATGCCCGGCAGCGACGCATCCTCGTCTAGGAAGCGGGCGAACGGGCTGCAGCTGCCACCGAACGGTTCGGCCTCGTCACGGAACCGCACTCGCAGCGCGGCCGCCTGCGCGCGCGCGCCGGGTTGCGCCTGTGTGGCCAGCAACAACACCCGCCGCGCCAGGAACAGTTCGTTGGGGTCGTCGCGGATGTCGGCGGAACGATCCACCACCGCCTTGGCCCGCGACAATGCGCAGTCCGTGTCACCACGCAGCAGGCAGCGTTCGGCGCGCGCGCGCTCGAGACTGCGTCGGGCGCGATCCTGCCCGAAATCGCCCTCCTTCATGGCATCGAAGGCATCGCCGGCACGGGTCAGCCATTGCTCGGCGAGTGCGTTGTCGCCGGTGGAATCGGTATCGGCCAATGCGATATCGGCCAGCAATACCCGCGTCTGCACCAGCATGGCCACTGACTCGGAATCGCTGCGTCCGGCCAGCAATGCCTCCAGCTCACCGGCGATCGCCGCCGCTTCGACAGCTTGACCGGCGCGCAGTAGCCGGCGCGCGAACATCCGGTCCAGCGCCAGCACATCCGGGTTGTCGCTGTTGTCGCGACGGGCGATACGTCGCGCCTCGCGGCTCGCCACCACCGCCTCCTCGATGCGGCCTGCACGCTCCAGCGCTTCGGCATACTGCGCGTGGATGCTGGCGACCGTACGGAAGTTGCGGCCGTACTGGGTGACCCAGCGCTCGCGCAGGTTCTCGTAGGCCGACAGAGCCTGGTCGGTATCGCCCAGCACCAGATGATGGCCAGCCATGAGGGTGTCCAGCAGCAGGTTGTCGCCGAGCAGACCGGCGCGCTGCAGCTGGTCTTGCAGGCGTTCCAGTTCGCGCCGCGCGCCGCCGTAGTCGTGTTCGAGGATATGGATGTCGATCAGCGCCGTCTGCGCCTGCGCACGATCGGCGATCTGCGTGGCTGGACGCCCGCGCGCAGCCGTGCCCAGGGCGATGGCTTCTTCGATCAGGGCTTTGGCCTCGGGCAACGGCACGCGATTCTGCCGGATGCCGAAGCGGACCTTGGTGGTCAGCAGACGCGACAACGTGGTCACCTGCTGCTCGTCGACGCGAGCCGTGCGAACCAGCGCCAGGGCACGGTCGAGGTTCTCGATCGCCTGCGCGTGGCGACCAGCCAGCTCCAGCGCCAACGCCTGTCCTTCGTGCAGGCGCGCCTGCACGAGGGCATCGAGGGCTTCACCCTGTTCCAGACCCTGTCCGGCGATGTCCACCGCGGTGTCGAGATCGCGACCACCGACATGGACATCGGCGATCATCCCCATCAGCCAGGCTCGGACATCCGCCGGCAGCTCGCGCCGGCCCATCTCCGACATCATCAGGTCCAGCAATTCGCGTACGGTGAGATCGGTGCCGTCGTCGCTGGCGGTGGCGCGCGCGATGACATCGGTGACGAAGTTGAAGGTCTGCGTGTACAGGTCGCGTTCGTAGCGGGTCTGCGCGAGTTGCATGCCGCGATAGATGGTGAACGCGACGACGCCGGCGATGACCAGCCCGGCGACCAGCAGCGCGGTGCGATGACGGCGCAGGAACTGTCGCGCGCGATAGCGCCACTGGCCCTTGTAGGCCAACACCGGACGATGCTCCAGCCAACGCCGCAGATCGTCAGCCAGCGCATCCACGTTGAGGTAGCGCTGCTCCGGTTTCGGCTTCAGGCTGTGCTGCACGATCGCACCCAGGCCGCCGCGCAGCGTGCGTCGAAGCGCGCCCGGACTGCTGCGGCGAGAATCGGCGATCGCTGCCGGCTGTCGCGCCGCAGCCTGCCAGATCGGCTCGACATCCTGATCCAGACGGCTCAGGCGCCGGCGCAGCAGGGTGGTGCCGCCCGCCTCCTGTGGGAACGGGCTTGCACCGGCCAGCAGGCGGTACAACACCATCCCCAGGGTGTAGATGTCGGCGGCAGGGCCAGCCGGCTCGCCGACGATCTGCTCCGGCGCCGCGTACTCCGGCGTCAATGCCAGATCCACGGTCTGCCCGGCTCTGGCCTGCGCGGTATCGTCAAGCAGCTTGGCGACACCGAAATCCAGCAGCTTCACCCGACCATCGGCGGTCACCAGGATGTTGGACGGCTTGAGGTCACGATGCACCACCAGCCGCGAATGCGCGTAGCGCACCGCTTCTATCACCTGCCGGAACAGCTCGATCCGTTCACGCACCGACAGGCGACGGGCATCGCACCATTGGTCGATGGGCACGCCATCGATCAGCTCCATCGCGTACCAGGGCTCGCCCTGGTCGGTGACGCCGCCATCGATCAGGCCGGCGATGTTGTCATGCTGCAGGCTGGCGAGGATCTGCCGTTCGCGCAGGAAGCGCCGCTGCGCTTCGGCACTGGCCAGCCCGACCGCGATCAGCTTGATCGCGCACTGCTGGTCGAACTGGCCATCGACCCGTTCGGCGCGATAGACCAGACCCATGCCGCCGCGGCCGATCAGTTCCTGCAGCCGCCATGCGCCGAGCTGGCGCCCGATCATGGCCTGCTCGCGTGCCGGATCGTGTGCGTCGATGGCCGGCAGCTCCATGCGCTGCTCCAGCCGGCGATCCTCGCTGGCATCTGCGGCCAGCAAACGTGCGACCACATCGGCCAGCGCCGGATCGTCGCGGCGCAACTCCACCAGACGCTGCTCGCGCTGCCCGGGATCGAGGTCGATCAGCTCGTCCAGAATACCCATGCCCTGAAGCAGG
>JAMHVM010000110.1:0-3165 GCA_035911475.1 Lysobacterales bacterium
GCGCGACGAGATCGAGGCGCTGGAAGCCGGACACGCCGCGAGTCCGGGCGCGCGCGAAGCGCAGCGCGCACTGGCGCGTGAGGTGACCACGCTGGTGCACGGCGCGGCCGCGCTGGAGTCCGCGCTCAAGGCCAGCCAGATCCTGTTCGGCGCACCGCTGGACGGGATCGACGAGGCCGTGTTCGCCGATGTCGTCGGCGAAGTGCCCACCACCACCGTGGCCGGCAACCGCCTCGCGGACGATGGCGTCGCCCTGGTCGACCTGCTGGTCGAGACCGGCCTGTGCCCCTCCAAGGGCCAGGCGCGCAAGGATGTGGCCGGCGGCGGCATCTACCTCAACAATGTCCGCGCCGAGGATGCTGCGCGAATGGTGGTCGCGTCCGATCGCCTGTTCGGCCGCTATCTGCTGCTGCGCAAAGGCAAGAAGAGCTACGCGGTCGTCGACACCGGGACCTGACGGCTGCAACGCGGCTCGGCTTTTCCCGCATTGGGTGGTCCAATGGCGAGGTTTCGCCCGCCTGACGGTGGCCGACTGCGTGCAGCGGCCTGTCGGCCGCAGAGCGGGGCAAGCCCCGCTCCTACAAAGGCATCGTGGATGCGACCAATATGACGGGCAAGCTCATGACCCGACAATATCGCCGTCGTTGCCGTTGCCGTTAGCTTCTGCGGCCAGGATGGCCGCTGCTTTTACGGGGCCCCTTGAGGCCCGGTGAGACGGTGACGGATCAGCCCGCAGGGACGCGGACACGGAAGTCCGCGTATTCGTCGCGGCACAGGATGTGCCGTCGACGAATCCCGGCACCGGCTCACGCACCCGCAGGACAGGATGTCCGAAGGGCGGGCCGCCTGGCGTGTCCTTTCTTTGGGTTACCTTTCTTTGGACAAGCAAAGAAAGGTAGCTCGGCCGCCGCCGAGGCGGTCGAAACCCCGCGACAAAGTCGCCGAGAGCGGGAGAAGCCGAACAGCTACAGCCAGGAAGCGAGTAAGCGACAGCTACAGAAGTAAACGGATCGAAACCATCCACACGATTCCGCGATGAGCCAACAAACAGGCGCGCACCCGCTCCGGTTGTGGTCAGCGCCACTCATGGCGGGGCGTATTCGCATCGACACGACATTTCGGTTTCATGGCTGATTTGTGACAGCACACCGACCACCCCCTTATCATGCCGCATCGCCGGGATCGTCCCGGTCGGCGCACAAGGCGGAACCCGCACCCATGGCCCCCAGTTTCCTCGCCGGCATCTTCGGCCGCTCACCGGTCGGCCCGCTCATGGAGCACATGGACAAGTCCGCCCAGGCGGCGCGACGCCTACTCGACTTCATCGACGCCGCGCTGGCCGGTGACTGGGACAAGGCCGCTGCCATCCGCAAGGACATCTCGCGGCTGGAGCATGAAGCCGACGACCTCAAGAGCAGCCTTCGCAAGCACCTGCCATCGACCATGCTGATGCCGGTGGATCGCGGCGACCTGCTCGACCTGGTCGCCCAGCAGGACAAGATCGCCAACCGCGCCAAGGACATCGCCGGGGTGATGCATCACCGCCGGCTGATTCCGCCGCTGCAGGTGGCGCACCTGTTCCGGCAACTGGCGGCACGCAGCATCGATGCGGTCAACCAGGCCGAACGCAGCGTCCGTGAGCTGGAAGAGCTGTTTACCGCCGGCTTCCGCGGTGCCGAGGTCAAGCTGGTCGACACCATGATCACCGAGCTCAGTTCGATCGAGGACGACACCGACCGCCTGGCCTCGCAGCTGCTCTCGGGCGTGTTCGCGCTGGAGAACGACCTGCCGCCGGTGAGCGTGATGTTCCTCTACAAGGTCATCGAATGGCTGGGTGACCTGGGCGACATTGCCAACCGCGTCGGCGGTCTGTTGCAACGCCTGATCGCCCGCTGATACCCCTACCCGACCCAACGACCGTTCCCAGGGAGAACCCATGGACAGCATGACGCTGTACATCGCACTGGCGGCCGTGTTCGGCCTGTACATGGCCTGGGGCATCGGCGCCAACGACGTGGCCAACGCCATGGCGACCTCGACCGGTGCCAAGGCGATCTCGATGAAGCAAGCCTTCATGATCGCCGCCGTGTTCGAATTCGCCGGCGCGGTCCTGGCCGGTGGCGAGGTTACCTCGACCATCCGCAGCGGCATCATCGACTCCGGCGTGATGGCGGACGAGCCGCAGCTGCTGATCTACGGCATGCTGTCGTCGCTGCTCGCTGCCGCCATCTGGCTGACCATTGCCTCGCGCATGGGCTGGCCGGTGTCGACCTCACACACGCTGGTCGGCGCCATTGTCGGCTTCGGCGCCATCGGCATCGGCATCGAGGCCGTGCATTGGACCAAGGTAGGCACTATCGCCACCAGTTGGGTGATCGCGCCAATCGTGTCGGGAGCCTTGGCCTTCCTGTTGTTCCGCACGGTCCAGCATTTGATTCTGGAGCGCGAGAATCCGCTGGCACAGGCACGCCGCTGGGTGCCGGTGTACATGTTCTTTGCCGCCTTCAACATCGCGTTGGTCACCATGCTGAAAGGCCTGACCCACATCGGCCTGAATCTGACACTGCCGATGACCTATCTGCTCGCGACCGTGATCGGACTGGTCGTGGCGTTGCTGGGCCGTGTCGCGATCAAGCGGATCAAGGCTGATGAGAAGGCCGACCGCCAGTATCACTTCGCCACCGTCGAGCGTGTATTCGGCATGTTGATGATCGTAACTGCCTGCTCGATGGCGTTCGCACACGGCTCCAACGACGTGTCCAACGCGGTCGGCCCGGTCGCCGCGGTGATCTCGGTGGCCACCAGTGGCGAAGTCGGCCAGAGCGCACCGGTGTCGCCCTGGGTGCTGCTACTGGGTGGTGCCGGCATCGTGCTGGGCCTGGCTACCTACGGGCGCACCGTCATGAAGACCGTTGGCGAACACATCACTGCACTGACCCCCAGCCGCGGCTTCGCCGCCGAAATGGCCGCTGCCTCGACCACCGTGATCGCGTCCGGCACTGGCATGCCGATCTCGACCACGCATGCCCTGGTAGGTGCCGTGTTGGGCGTAGGCTTCGCCCGTGGCATTGCCGCCATCAACCTGAATGTAGTGCGCACCATCTTCGTGTCCTGGGTGGTGACCATCCCCATCGGCGCGCTGCTGTCGATCATCCTGTTCTTCAT
>JAMHVM010000111.1:0-4433 GCA_035911475.1 Lysobacterales bacterium
GGCAAGAGCAGGATCATGGCTGCGGCGAGGATGCCGCCCAGACCCATGACGAGCGACACGAGGAGGAGGCTGCCACCGTTTGCGAAGAGGGCGCCTGCGAGCATGGGGCCGAGCGCTGAGCCGCCACGGCCGACACCGATGACAAAGCCTGTACCGCTGGCCCGGAGGGCAGCCGGATAGGCCTGCGCGAGCAGGGGATACATGCCGACCACGCCGGCATTGATGAAGAAGGCCGCGATTGCCGCAGTGACCGACAGCCGGGTGAGATCGGCGCCGGCAAGGCCGAACAGCCCGATCGCGAAAAAGCCCGCCAGCATCGCGCCGGCAACCAGCGGACGGAGTGTGAAGCGCTGGCTGGCAAGCCCGATCGCGATCGCCCCGGCAAGATTGCCGACATTCGCGGCGACCAGCACGCCCCCGGCCTGCGAAGCGTCAAAGCCAAGATCCACGACGATCTTGGGTATCCATTTCTGAATATAGTAGAAGAAGAGGATCTGCGCGAAATAAGCGATCGTCAGCAGGCTGGTGACGCGGCCGAACCCCGGCGAGAAGAGCGAGGCGATGGACGGCCGGAGCGTGACATCGGGCGGCGGCAGGGCCTTGGCAGGGCTATGGCCCAGCCTTGCCAGAACAGCGTTGACCCGGTCCAGCGCATTGGCCGGGCGCCGCGCGATCAGCGATTCGATGGATTCCGGGAGAAAGGCGATCACCAGCGGGATCATCACTGCACTGGCAACCGCACCCAGCATGAAGACCGAGCGCCAGTCCCCCGTCTGCGCGAGCAGCCGTGACGCGACAAGCCCGCCCAGAATTGCACCCGTGGCATAGCCTGCAATGTTGAGCGCGACATTGAGCCCGCGCCGCTTGTCGTTGGAGAATTCGGCGACCATCGCGCTGGTTGAGGAGAGCATCCCGCCGATGCCGATCCCGGTAAGGAAGCGGATGGCCGACAGGCTGGTCACGCCCTGCGCATGCAGCGCGCCATACATCCCCAGCACCATCACGATGAGGCAGGCCAGAATGGTCGGCCGACGCCCGATCCGGTCAGCGACATTGCCGATCAGCACAGACCCGGCCGCCATGCCGAGCAGTTCCATGGAGAGCACGATGCCCAGCGTCGCCTTGTCGACGCCCCACTCCTCCGCAATGCCCGGCGCCGCAAAGCTGATCGCCAGCACATCGAACCCGTCAAGCGCGTTCAGCGCAATGCACAGCGACACAACGATAAGCTGAACACGCCGCATCGGCCCGCCCGCAACGATTCGCCTGGGGTCTTCGTCCGGTCCTGTTCCATGATCGTGCCTCTCCATCGGCGGTATCCTGTTGGCCGCTCTGGTCTCCTGCTGGCATGCTTTGACGCTATTTTAACGTGGCAAGATGCCGGGCAGCGATCATCGCCATCTCTGGCTGTCGCTCTAGACAGCGCGATACCGGTCCGACCAAAACGACCGACAGCAACCGTTCGCCGCCCGACAGCGGCAGCGCGACGCCTGCCAGGTCGGGAGTAAATTCGATGTTGCTCTGGTGCCAACCCATCGCGGCAGCTTCGTCAAGTCGCGCTTCCACTGCTTCCGCGTTGGCAGGGGTCGTCGGTGAATAGCAAACAAAGTCTATCTTGCG
Source organism: Lysobacterales bacterium (assembly GCA_035911475.1). Lineage (GTDB taxonomy): Bacteria > Pseudomonadota > Gammaproteobacteria > Xanthomonadales > UBA2363 > Pseudofulvimonas. The sequence continues at coordinate 1,621 of JAMHVM010000111.1, forward strand.
GTACAATCGCTCACGCTCTTCGCGCGGCATCTGGGCAAGCAAAGCGCGACCAGCCGAGGTGGCGTGAATCGGCACTCGGTCTCCTGCCTTCGCAAAATAGCGCACCGGTTGCGGCGATTCGACGACATCAACAAAGGCGGCATGAACACCTGCGGGCGCTGCAATGGCCACCGTCTCACCCGTTGCCCGCATAAGATCGTGCGCCAGAGTTTGATATTTGTCGGGCAACGGGTCGGCCCGTGTTACTGCCTCCGCCTGCACCAGCCAGCGTGGACTGGGATAATATCCGCCACGACCACGCGGTTCGTAAAGATATCCCTTCGACGCAAGCGTGGCGATGATCTTGAAGGTGCTTGAACGCGGCCATCCGAGATCGTCCGCCATTTCCGCGGCGGTGGCGGGACGCAGTCGCTTCGCGAAATATTCTAAAATTTCAAGGACGTTTGCTGCCTGCCTCACGATCATCGATTTGTTCACCTGAAAAAGATCATGATATCATATATGGCCGAAGCAGGGCCTCCGGGAAAGCCATCCCCCCTCACCCGTGCGTGCGTGCGTTTGCGTTGTTCAGCGTGCGGTAAAGCCGCCGTCGACGGGGAGCGCCACGCCGGTGATGAAGCTTGCTTCGTCAGAGGCCAGCCAGAGGGCGGCGTCGGCCACTTCGCCGGGCTTTACCAACCGTCCCATCGGCACCGCGCTCACGATCTTCGCCTCATTGGCCGCGGCCTCGGCCGGGTCGCCGCTGCGGCCCGTGAAGCCGCCCTTCATCGGTGTGTCGGCAAGGCCGGGGCAGACGATGTTGACGCGGATATTATCCGCCGCGAACGCGAGAGCGAGGCTCTTGCCAAGGCCCACGACACCCCATTTCGCCGCCGAATAGATCGGGCTCATCATCGACCCGACAAGGCCGGAGATGGAGGCGGTGAAGATGATCGACCCGCCACCGCGCAGCCGCATGTGCGGCGCCACCTGTCCGGCACCGAGCGCGGCCGAGGTGACGTTGAGCGCAATGGCCTTGTCATAAGCGGCAAGATCGAGATTTTCCACCGATGCCGGACCGGGCATCCCGGCATGAGCCCATAATATGTCCGCGCCGCCCAGCGCCGCCACGGCCGCGTCTATGCTGCCCGTCGCGCCATCGGGCGTCGCAAGGTCGGCAACGATGGGAACCACCGCACCTTCCGCAAAATCGCGGACCAGCCCGCCCAGCGCCTCCCCGCTGATATCGATCGCGGCGACGCGCGCGCCTTCGCGCACGAAGCGTTCCACGCCGGCCCGGCCCATGCCGGACGCAGCGGCGGTGACGATGGCGAGCTTGCCGTTAAGACGCATATTATGTCCTCAGCTCAGAAAGGGATTGGGGAACTGGCCGGTGGTCGAGACGATGGTCGTCTTCGTCTCCAGGAAGGGATCGAGCCCCTCGATGCCGTTTTCACGGCCCCAGCCACTGGCCTTCACGCCGCCATAGGGCGTGGACCAGCGGATGTAGCGATAGGTATTGACCCAGACCATGCCGGCCTCGATCCGCGCGGCGACCCGGTGCGCCCGCCCGCTATCGGAAGACCAAAGCCCGGCGGCGAGGCCATAAGGCGTGCCATTGGCGATGGCGATCGCCTCCTCCTCGCCATCGAACGGGATGATCGCCGCGACGGGGCCGAAAATCTCCTCCTGCGCGATCCGCATGTCCGCCTGCACGCCCGCGAACACGGTGGGCGCGACGAAATAGCCGCCGGCCAGCCCTTCCCGATCGATCCGGGTGCCGCCGACGACCAGTTCGGCGCCTTCCTCTCGGCCGATCGCGACATAGGATAATGTCTTGTCGAGCTGCTGCTGGTGCGCCTGCGGCCCCATATGGGTCGCGGGATCGAGCGGCATCCCCACCCGGACCTGCGCGGCGCGGGCACTGAACGCCTCGACCGCCCGGTCATAGATCGCCCGCTCGACCAGCACCCGGCTGCCCAGCGCGCAGCTCTGCCCGCACAGCGCCCATGCCGATCCGGTCGCAGCGTTGATCGCATTGTCGAAATCCGCGTCGGCGAAGATGATATGCGGCGCCTTGCCGCCCAGCTCGAACGTGCAGCGGGTCAATGTATCCGCGCCGTTCCGCAAAATGGCTTTGGCGGTTTCTCCCTCGCCGGTGAAGCTGATCTTCGCCACGTCCGGATGGGCGACAAGCGCTGCGCCGGCAACCGCGCCATCGCCCGGCACGACATTGACGACACCCGGCGGAAAGCCCGCCTCCTCGAACAGGCTGGCGAGCGCGAGCGAGGAGGCCGGGGTCTGCTCGGCCGGCTTGAGGACGACGGTGCAGCCGGCGGCGAGCGCCGGGCCAAGCTTCCAGGCCGCCGCCATCAGCGGCACGTTCCACGGCGTGATCGCACCCACGACACCGACCGGATGGCGGGTGGTGAAGGCATGGACGCTCTCGTCCATCGGGATGGTCCGCCCGCCCAGCTTGTCCGCCAGCGAGGCGAACCAGTGATAATATTGAGCATGAAGGCCGATATCGCCGCGCGCCTCCCGGATCGCCCGGCCATTGTCGCGGCTCTCCACCTCGGCCAGCGCATCCACCCGGGTCGCATAGAGATCGGCAAAGCGGCGCAGCAGTGCGGCCCGCTCCCATGGCGGCATCCGCCGCCACGGCCCGGCAAAGGCGGCCCGGGCCGCCGCAACCGCCCGATCAATATCCCGCTGCCCGCCATAGGCAACATCACCCCAGGGCTCACCGGTCGCCGGATCAATGCTCGGCCGCACACCACCATCAAGCGGGGCAACCCACACACCGCCTATAAACAACCCATCAAAACGGAAGC
>JAMHVM010000112.1:0-2537 GCA_035911475.1 Lysobacterales bacterium
GATGGCGGAAAACACAGGGTCAACCCCGAGATCAAGGCCCAACGAGCGCGAGGCGAGCCGTCAGGGCGGGCCGAATCCAGACAAGGCAACGGCCCAGGCGCCAGTTCCAAGCCATCCAGGCAGGCATCGGCTGCCCACCCAGGGCTGAGTCGGGCTTTCCAGGCTTTTCACAGACCAGACCGTTTGAAATTCCTATGCGCAAGGCGCCCACCAGTGCCAGTTCGTCAATTACTGGATGCACAACGGCTTCGTCCGCGTCGATGACGAAAAGATGTCGAAGTCGCTGGGCAACTTCTTCACCATCCGCGAGGTGCTGAAGAAATACGACGCCGAGGTCGTGCGCTTCTTCATCCTGCGCGCCCATTACCGTAGCCCGCTCAACTACTCCGACGTCCACCTCGACGATGCGCGCCAGGCCCTGACGCGGCTTTACACGGCACTCAAGGGTGTCGCCGGCGAGGCGCCGGTCGATTGGAGCGAAGCTCACGCGCAACGCTTCAAGGCGGCGCTGGACGACGATTTCGGCACGCCGGAAGCCATGGCCGTGCTGTTCGACCTGGCCACCGCGGCGAATCGCGGCGATGTCGCCCTGGCCCGGCAACTCAAGGCCCTGGGCGGTGTGCTCGGCCTGTTGCAGCGCGATCCGCAGATCTTCCTGCAGGCGGCGCCGGCAGGCGGCCTCAGCAACGAGGAGATCGACGCAAAAGTCGGCGCCCGCACCGCGGCGAAGAAGGCGAAGAATTTTGCCGAGTCGGACCGCCTGCGCGACGAACTCAAGGCGGCCGGCATCGTCCTCGAGGACGGACCGCAGGGAACCACCTGGCGCCGGGCCTGAGCCAGGGTAAACCGGGGCGCCTGCCCGGCGCCGGCCAACGGCATAGCTAGGCCTTCCTGCCTGCCCTCAGTCGCTGCCTGCGGCACAGCATCGTTTCCTTCCAGGTTGTCGAAGGCACTGGACGCATCGCGATCAGGGCTGCAGAATCCGCTCATGGACGCCCGTCAGGGCAGCCCGAAAAAAACACAAGGCGGACCACGGTACCGCCGGAGGAGAAGACATGAGATCGAGTCATTTGCCCGCTCGTCGCGCGGCTTCGCTGTCTGCCATGCTGTGCGCCACGGTGCTGCTGGCCGCCTGCGGCAAGGGGCCGGCAAGCCCCGCCGCATCCGGCGGCGAGGTCACCGCCGTGACCGCGAAGGCCAACGAGGCTTTCGCCGCGGGCCGGGACCTGTCCGATCCGGCCAGCTTCGCCGACGCCAAGCGCGGTTTCATCGCCGCCCCCACGGGCCAGGTCCGGGATGCTGCCGGCAAGGTGATCTGGGATTTCGACGGCTATGCCTTCGTCAAGGGCGCGGCGCCGGCCACGGTCAACCCGAGCCTGTGGCGCCAGGCCCTGCTCAACAACCAGACCGGCCTGTTCAAGGTCAGCGAGGGCATCTACCAGTTGCGCGGCTTCGACCTGGCCAACATCACGCTGATCGAAGGCAAGACCGGCTGGATCGTGGTCGACACCCTGACCGCGCGCGAGACGGCGACGGCCGCGATGGCCTTCGCGCGCAAACACCTCGGCGACAAGCCGGTCTCGGCGGTGATCTTCACCCACAGCCACGTCGACCATTTCGGCGGCGCGCTGGGCGTGATTCCGGCGGAGGAGGCGGCGACGCGCAAGGTCCCGGTAATCGCGCCGGTCGGCTTCATGGAAGAGGCCACCAGCGAAAACATCATGATGGGTGTCGCCATGGCACGGCGTTCCATGTACATGTACGGCGGCCGCCTGCCGCGCGACGCAAAGGGTTCGGTCGATACGGGACTGGGCAAGGCCGTGGCCTATGGCCAGGTCGGCATCCTGCCGCCGACCATCGTCGTCGACCAGCCTCACCAGGAACTGCTGGTCGACGGCCTGCGCTTCATTTTCCACAACGTGCCGGGCAGCGAGGCACCGGCGGAGTTCGTCTTCTACATTCCCGAGCGCAAGGCCTTCGGCGGCGCCGAGATGCTCAGCCACACCCTGCACAACCTCTACACCCTGCGCGGGGCCAAGGTGCGCGACGCGCTGAAATGGGCTGACTACATCGACCAGTCGCTGGCCTATGCGGCCGATGCCGAAGTGGTGTTCAACCAGCACCACTGGCCGGTATGGGGCCAGGAGCGCATCCGCGAGTTCATGGTCAAGCAGCGCGACACCTACAAGTTCATCCACGACCAGACGGTGCGCCAGATGAACGCGGGGCTGACCGCCCCGGAAATCGCCGAGACGATGAAGCTGCCGAAGTCGCTCGACGACTACCTGAACGTGCATGGCTACTACGGCACGGTGCGGCACAACGTCAAGGCGGTGTACCAGCACTATCTCGGCTGGTTCGATGCCCATCCGTCCAACCTCGACGCGCTACCGCCGGTCGAAGCCGGCAAGCGCTACGTGACGCTTGCCGGCGGCATCGACAAACTGGTCGCCGCGGCGCAGGCGGCCTTCGATGCCGGCGACTACCGCTGGGCGGCCGAGATGCTCAAGCACGCCGTCTATGCCGAGCCGAAAAAC
>JAMHVM010000113.1:0-21740 GCA_035911475.1 Lysobacterales bacterium
CCGATCATCCAGCGTCAGGGCGAGACCCGCATCGTGGTGCAGCTGCCCGGCGTGCAGGATACGGCTGCCGCCAAGCGTATCCTGGGTGCCACCGCCACGCTGGAGTATCGCGCGGTGGACGAGAACGTCGATCCGTATGAAGTCCAGAGCACCGGCCGGGTACCCCCGGATTCCCGCCTTTACCTGCAGCGCAATGGCCAGCCGGTCGTGCTGAGCAAGCGTCTGATCGCTTCCGGCGACCAGCTGGTCAGCGCATCCAGCGGTTTCGCGCCGGACGACGGCAGCCCGATGGTGTCGGTGCGTCTGGACAGCGCCGGTGCACGGCGCATGCTCGAGTTCACCACCGCCAATGTCGGCAAGGGCATGGGTGTGGTCTATGTCGACCGTATCCCGGAAGTGCGGATGGTCAACGGTGAAGAGGTACGCACCTATCGCACGCGTGAGGAAGTGATCAACGTCGCCAACGTGCGTGAGCCGTTCGGGCGCCAGTTCCAGACCACCGGTCTGGCCAGCACCCAGGAAGCCAGCGAACTGGCGGTGCTGCTCAAGGCCGGCGCGCTGGCAGCGCCGGTCGACATCGTCGAGGAACGCGTGATCGGTCCCTCGCTGGGTCAGGAAAACATCGAGCGCGGCATCAACGCGATCGTGCTGGGTATGGTCGCGATCATGATCTTCATGGTCATCTACTACCGGATGTTCGGCGTCATCACCACCATCTGCCTGACCCTGAACCTGGTCATCCTGGTGGCGTTGCTGTCGATCATTGGTGCCACCCTGACCATGCCTGGCATCGCCGGCATCATGCTGACCATCGGTATGGCGATCGACGCCAACGTGCTGATCTGCGAACGCATACGCAGCGAGTTGCGCAATGGCAATACGGCGATCGGATCGATCCGCGCCGGCTACGACAAGGCCTGGACCAGTATTCTCGACGCCAACCTGACCACCTTGCTGGCCGGTATCGCGCTGTTCGCGTTCGGCTCCGGTCCAATCAAGGGCTTCGCAGTCACCTTGTGCCTGGGTATCGCCACTTCGGTGTTCACCGCGGTGACCGTGTCCGAAGCCATTGCCACGCTGATCTACGGCCGACGCCGCAAGCTCAAGTCGATCGCCATCTGATCGCCGGAAGGAAACGACAACATGTTGGAACTGTTCAATCCCAAGTGGCGAATTCCGTTCATCCGCATGAGCCGGGTGACCGTGGTGATCTCGATCATTGCCATCGTGGTTTCGCTGGTCGCACTGTTCCGGCCTGGCCTGAACTTCGCGCTGGACTTCACCGGCGGCACCGTGGTCGAGCTGGAGTTCTCCGAGGCGGCCGATCTGCCGAAGATCCAGTCGCTGATCGCCGATGCCGGTTTCGAAGGCGCCCAGGTGCAGTCCTTCGGCAGCACCCGCGACGTGCTGATCCGGTTGCGCCCGGACAGCGTCGAATCCGATGACGCCGATGGCGTGGTGCAGACCGCTGCCGAAGAGAACCGCCAGCTTGACCGGCAGACGGCGGCGCAGCAGGTGGTCGCACTGCTGGCCGACAACGGCATGCCCGCTACGGTGAAGCGTGCCGAGTACGTCGGTCCGCAGATTGGTCGCGAACTGGCCGAGGACGGCATCGTCGGCATCCTGTTCGTGATGTTCGGCATCATGGCCTACGTCGCGGCGCGCTATGAATGGCGTTTCGGTATGGCCGCGCTGGCCGGTGAAGCCCATGACACGCTGATCACGGCCGGTTTCATCGCGCTGACCCAGATGGAGTTCGACCTTCAGGCCATGGCCGCGCTGTTGACCGTGGCCGGCTACTCGATCAACGACAAGATCGTCATCTTCGACCGAATCCGGGAAATGTTCCGGACCACGGCCAAGCATTCTCCGGCCGACACCATCGATCTGGCCTGCAACGACACCTTGTCGCGTACGGTGATCACCGGCGTGACCACGATTCTCGCGTTGACCGTGCTGTATTTCCTGGGTGGCGAGACGCTGAAGAACTTCTCGCTGATCCTGATCTTCGGCATCGTGGTCGGCACCTACTCGTCGATCCTGTTTGCGGCGCCGCTGCTGCTGCGCTTCGGTGTCACCCGTCAGGACCTGATGCCGAAGATGCGCGACGAGACCGAGCTGGCACGGCGCCCCTGAGCGTTGGCGGCCAGTCAATTCCGGCTGCCAAAAGCCCGCCGGGTCGATTGATCCTGAGCCTGTAGGAGCGGGGCTTGCCCCGCTCGGCGGCCTTGCCCCGCTCAGCGGCCGCCAGGCCGCTGACCACGCCGCCACGAAACCACCACCACACCCCGGATACACCTCGGGCGTTCGATGGTGCTCTTCAGCCGGGCAAGCCCGGCTGCTGTAAAACCGCTCGGCAATTCAATCTCGCGCCTCTAGGAGCGGGTCTTGCCCCGCCCGGCGGCCTACGACGATCGACGCGTCAGAAGAACACGCGCATACCAAAGCCGATCGAGCGGCCCGGCAGCGGCGCCAGATCCTTGAGGAAGGAGGTGTGCTGGCGGATTTCCTCGTCGCCCAGGTTGCGTCCCTGCACGAAGACCTCGACCTCGCTGGTGGCGACGTTGAAACCGTAGGCCAGGTCGGCGCTGACCAGCGTGTAGCCGGGCGTGCCGGTCTCGTGTTCGGCAACCCGGTCCTGGCTGCGGTAGCGCAGCGCCGAAACATCGGCACGCCAGCCGCCCATCTGCCATTCCAGTCCGGCGCCGTAGCGGCCAGGCGCGATTCGCGGCAGGTGGCCGCCGCCATCGGTCAGCGTCGCGCGAACGCTGTCGGCGAGCAGTCTCGCCTGCCAGCGGCCGCGATCGCCGTCGGCGAGGATGAAACGGGCTTCGGCTTCGGCGCCGCGGAAGCGCGCGTCGTGCTGACTCCATTGCCGAATGGCGTGATCGTGGTCGGTTTCGCCGGTGTCGGCGAGATAGATGAAATCGTTGAAGCGGTTCCGATAGGTGGCGATCGTCAGCTCCACGCGTTCACCGTGGAAGTGCAGCCCCAACTCGACCTGATTGGCGGTCTCCTTGCCCAGCGCGCTGTCGCCGATCTCGTAACTGGCGGTGGCGACATGCAGGCCGTCGGAGAACAACTCCTCGGCACCCGGCGCGCGTTGAGCGCGATCGAATCCCAGACGCAGGTGCAGCTGTTCGGTGAAGCGCCATTCGCCGCTGGCCGAGGCGCTGAAGGCGTTGAATGACTTCGTGTCCGTGCCGCTCAGATCGGGGTCGATCTCCTGCCGGTCGAAGCGGCCACCCAGTTCCAGATGAAAGCGATCCCATTGCCGGCGTTCGAGCAGGAAGAGGCCCAGATCGGTGCTGACACTGGCCGGCACGAAGGCCTCGGCGCCGACGGCGGTGAAGTCGCGGCGGCCGTATTGCAGACCGTAGGCGCCGTTCCAGCCGGCCATCTCGTTGTGTACCAGTTCGATCCGGCCTTCCTGACCACGATTGTCGAAGCGGGTGCCTATCTCGTCGCCTTCCAGTTCCAGATGCCGATAGTTGTTGCTGGCCAGACGCACACGCAGCGACTGGTGACCGGCGAAGGGGTCATCCAGACCAGCCTTGGCATCGATCCGCGTCTGCTTCATGTCGATGCGGACATCGCCGTGCTCGGGATCATCGTCATCATCATCATGGTCGTGGTGATCATGATCATGATCATGATCATCGTCGTCGTGATGGTCATGACCGGGAACACCGTAGCGATTCTCGTAGCGGCTCAGGGCGACACCGGCGAAGCCACGGTCGCCGACGAAGCTGAAGCCGGCTGCGCCTCCGCGTGCCCGGACCCGGCTGTTGGCGAGGATCCCTGCCACGGCGTCGTGGTGATGGTCGTCATCGTCGTCATGATTGTGGTCGTGGTGATCGTGATGGTGGTCGTCGCCCGCGCGTTCGGCCTGACCAGGGATCTCGTAGTCGTCGGCATTGCGCAGGAAGCCGTCGACATGGAAAACGAACCGTCCGCTACCGGCATCGACACGGAACGCGCCGGCGCGCTCGTCGGCGACGGTGTTGCCGCGGACCTCGGCACGGCCGGTGATGCCTTGCAGGGGCTGCTCATGGATGCGCCCGTCGACGACGTTGACGGCACCACCCACGGCGCCGGCACCGAACAACAGCGTTGCCGGACCCTTCAGTACCTCGATCTGATCGGCCAGGAACGGATCGATGGTGACCGCGTGATCGACGCTGACGGTGGATGTATCCAGGCTGCTCACGCCCTCGGAGAGCACCTGCACACGGGCGCCGTCCAGACCGCGGATGATCGGGCGACCGACCGCCGCGCCGAAGAAGCTGCTCTGGACGCCGGGTAGCTGGCTGAGCGTGTCACCCAAGGTGCCGCTGCGGGCATCGTCCAGCGCCTTGCCGGCAACGACTTCGACCGGGCGGGCGATGTCGTCTGCGCTCTGGCGCAGCGGTGACGCGGTGACCACGATTCTGTCCAGCTGTTGTTCGCGGTCGCCGTGATCCTGGGCGGCTGCAATCGGTGAGGACAGGGCGACGGCGATGGCGAGGGTCAAGCTGTGGTGGCGCATGGATTACCCGTAATGATGTTATATCGTAACGTAGTTATAAGATAACATTGAGGGCGGCGGGTCTTGCAAGTGATATTTCACCGTCGCCGTGTCGCTGTCGGGGGTTGGCCTGGCGGCAGGAGATTCTGCCTGCTCGGCGCGGCCAGCGAGAGCCCCTGCCGGCGCCCGTAGATCGGGCTTCCGCGGGTGCTGGGCGGAAATTGACGCCACTGCGGAGGATTCGATCGGGGATCGCGGCTACGGTCAGGGCAACAAGGGCTGCAGCGATGTGCAGACGGTGCGGCAAACCGGACGCCAGTCCCGGCACGCGTTTCACCAGCGTGGCGCTCTGGCCGGTGGCTGTCGGCGTTGGTCGAAACTGATCAGGAAGCCAGCGGCCGCATCAAGGCCCTCCGTCAACCGCCGTAGACGGTGACCTTGTCGGCTTCGATGCGATAGGCCGACGCGGCGATTTCCTTCTGGATCATCTCCACGTGCAGGGTGCCCTCGATCCAGAACGCATCGTAGATGTCGGTCATCGGAATCGGCTCCTTGAGCGTCACGTAGACGATCTGGTTAGGCGGCGGCGGCGGCACGTGGATGCAGGCACCGAAGTAGGGCACCAGGAAGAACGTGGACATCTTCTGCTCGTCGTCGACATCGACCGGCACGATGTAGCCGGGCAGCTTGATGTGCTGCTTGTCGAGTTCGGGGATGGTACGGAACGAGCCGGTCTGCTCCATCTTGAACTGGCCGTCGTGGTTCATCGGCGGCGCTTCCATCATCGCGTCCACTTCGTCCTTGGGCATCAGTTCCAGCCAGTCAAGTTCACGCGGCTCCTTGCCGGCGGCAAGGACGAATCCGGTGATCAGGGTGGCGAACAGGGCAGTCAGGAATCGTGCGGAGAGGATCATGGCGGTGTCAGGTTCGGATGGTCAGGCCGTCACTCAGCGAACGGCGGTAGGCGAGCCAGGCGGGCAGCAGGCCGACGATGAGGCCGGCGATCAGGATGGCGCCGAGCGCGACCAGTTCGGCTGGGCCGGGAGCACCCAGGCCCAGGAACAGACCGAAGCGGCTGGCGGCCAGTTCCCGGGTGAAGGCGATTGTCGCATACAGCAGCAACAGGCCCAGCGCGATGCCGGCGACCGTCAGCGCACCGGCCTCAAGCACCAGCAGTCCCAGCACGGTGCGAGGTCGCGCGCCGACCGAGCGCAGGATCGCCATCTCGCGGCGTCGTTCGTTGAGGGTGGTCAACAGGGCAGTGAGCATGCCCAGCAGGCCGACCACCACCACGCAGGCGGCGACGATGCGCAGGGCGTTCTCGGCGACGCCGGTCAACGACCACAATTGCTGCAAGGCCACGCCGGGCAGGATCGCGCTCAGCGGCTCGGCCCGATACTCGTTGACCTGCCGCTGCAGGGTGAATGCGGCCATGCGGTTGTCCAGGCCGACCAGGAAGGCGGTGATCGACTTCGGGGTCAGATCGTGCTCCAGCGCCTGTTCGGCCGAGATGCCCCGTCCCGGCATGCGCGTTCCGGACTGCCAGTCCAGGTGGATGGCTTCGATCGCCGCCAGCGAGACATGCACCGTGCGATCGACCGGCGTTCCGGTCGGTGCGAGCACACCGACCACGGTGAATGGCTTGTCGTCGTGGTTGGCGAAACTGACCCGGCCGATGCCATGGGCCAGGACGATGTCGCTGCCGGTGCTGTAGCCGAGCTTCTGCGCGACCTCGCTGCCGAGCACGGCCTCATAGACGCCGTCGAAGGGCTGGCCATCGGCGAAGCTCAGCGGCTGGCGTCGGCCATAGCGGTAGTGCTCGAAATAGGCTTGCGTGGTGCCCAGTACCCGGTAGCCGCGATGGGAATCGCCCAGCGACAGCGGCACGGTCCAGGCCACGCTGGGTGCGTTGGCGACTTCCTGATAGGTCTGCCAGGACACATTCGCGGTCGGCTCGCCCATCCGGAACACCGAGTACAGCAGCAACTGCACCGCGCCCGAGCGCGCTCCGACGATGAGATCGGTACCGGACAGGGTGCTGGAGAAACTGTTGCGGGCTTCGCCGCGCAGGCGCTCGACACCGACCAGCAGCGCGGTGCTGATGGCGATCGTGAACACGGTGAGCAACACCGTGCCTCGACGGTTGAGCAGGCTTTTCAGTGCCAGACGGAACATCAGGCAGCCTCCGCCGTGCGTGCGGCGCGGTTGATCTCGTCCAGGGTCAGACTGCGTGGGAACAGGCTGGCCAGGGCCGGGTCGTGGCTGACGAAGATGAGCGCGCTGCCGGCGCGGCGACATTCCTCGAACAACAGCTTGATGAAAGCGGCGCGCGCGTTGGCATCCAGCGCCGAGGTCGGTTCGTCGGCGATGACCAGTTCGGGGGCGCCGATCAGCGCGCGGGCGGCGGCGACGCGTTGTTGCTGGCCAACGCTCAGGCCGGTCACCGATCGCTGCTGCAGTGACTCCACATCCAGACCGAGCGCCGACAACAGCCGTCGCGCATCGGCATCGATGGCGGCGGTATTGCCCAGGCGCTCCCGCTTGCGCGGCGAGAACCGGCAGCCCAGGGTGACATTGCCGACCAGATCCAGATACGGCAGCAGGTTGAACTGCTGGAAGATGAATCCGACGTGGTCAGCGCGGAAGCGGTCTCGCTGCGCGGCCCGCAACGAAGGAAGCGACTGGCCAAGCACGTCCAGCCGTCCCGACTGCGGCACCAGCACACCGCCGAGCAGGTTCAGCAGCGTGCTCTTGCCGCTGCCCGAGGCGCCCTGCAGGAACACCGCTTCGCCCGGCGCGATGCGCAAAGCGGCAATGTCGAGCAGGGGCGGGTGCTGTGGCCAGGCGAAGCGCAGCGCGTCGATGTCGACGACGGGTCGGGAGGAATCGGTCACGCGTCGGAGTCTAGTCGTTGCTGTTGGAGAGTTCGTGGACGGATGGCCACGGCGCCACCACCGGTTCAGTCGAGTCCGACGCGCTGTTGGCCGGCACGCAGTTCCACACGGTTCTGGCTGCTTTCGGTGATCACGTCGACCACGACCAGCTCGATGTGGTCGAAATGCCGGTGCAGATCGATCAGTACGGCACTGGGCGCCGTCTCGCAGCGGCCCTTGACCGTGACATGGAACTCGGCATGGGCGTGGTCGTGCCCATCGTCATGATCGTGACCGGCGTGATCATGCCCGGCGTGGTCGTCGCCGCTGTCGGCGGCGGCCTTGAACCCGTGGGTATGGGCATCGGTGTCGTTGACCCGGCAGGCGTTGCCGGGGCTGAAGTTCAACCAGCTGCCGGCGTCATCGAGACGCGTCAGCGCGGCATCGATCAGCGCTTGCTGCGCGGCATCGGCCGGTGCGTGCTCGAAGCCGACGATATCGGTGCCGGGCGCGGTCAGCACCAGCTCGAAGGCGCTGGCATCCACGGCCAGTTTGATCTCGCTGCGACCATGAACGTGACTGCCGTGCTCGCGCTCCGTCTGGCCGATGGCGGGCAGCGACGCCAATGCGCCGAGCAACAGGACGGATGAGGACAGGATCGCGCGCGTCATGGGTACCTCCGGGAGCAATGATGGTTATAATATAACAAAATAGTCGACGGGGAACGGCATGGGCAAATGGCGACAACCAGATCGCTGGGGCATGGGACTGTCCCTGCTCTGCGCCCTGCATTGCCTGCTGGTGCCACTGGCATTCGCGTTGCTGCCGTCGCTGGTTCTGGCCTTGCATTCGTTCCGCGATCCGCTGCGACCGGTGGCACTGAGCCTGCTGCATCTGCAGCGCTTCGATGTGCATCTGATCGCGTTTGCGCTGGCTTTCGCAGTGCTCAGCCTCGCCGCCGGCTGGCGCAGGCATCGCCGTCTGCACGCCAGCGTCTGGCTGTTGCCGGCTGCGGGATCTTTCGCGATGGGCTTGTTCGTTCGAGGTCCTGGCTGGTGGCATCCATGGACCCTGGTTCTGGGCGGCTTGTTCCTGATGCTGGCGCATGCCCGCAATCTGCGCGATCGTCAGGCAGTCGAGGCCCGGTCGGCGGCGGTTGCCGACAGATAACGCCAATGCCAGGGCTCGTAGCCGATCTTCCAGACATTGTCGCGCGGATAGCTGAGATGGAATCCGAAGCGCGCGGCGTGCCGCGATAGCCAGTCGAAGGCGGTGCTGTCCTCGAAGCCTTCTTCCAGCGCCGGCCCGTTGCCGTCATGCAGATCCAGCACTGTGCCCAGATGGTGTTCGCTGCGGCCGGGCAGGGCGCTGTAGCGGAGGATGTCGTCCACGGCCATGCCGTGCGCCAGCTTGCGTGCGACCAAGGCGGCCTGATAGTCCAGGCTGCGGAAGCCGGATACCGGCAGCAGGCGGAGGCCGTCGTCGTCGGCGGCTGTGCGCATGCGTTGCCAGGCACGCGCCGCGCCGGGTTCCAGATACAGGTCGCGGCCGGCCAGATCAGCTCCGCAAGCGACCAGCAGCGGCGGTTCCGGACACAGTGGCAGTCGTTGCCGGGCGACGATGCTGTCCGGCAGCCCCAGTCGACGGAGTGCGACGCTGGCATCGAGCGCGGTCTGCGCGAGTCTGGTGGCGGATGTCGGGGTGCTGGTCCTGCGCCGCAGATATCCCAGCAGGTGGCCCAGTTCGGTGCGTTCGTGACGCCTGAGGCCTGCGCGCGGCGCGCTGATGGGGCCGGTGGCCGGTGCCCAGCGCATCAGTGGACGCTGGTCGTGCTTGCGCCGCAATTCGAGCACGGCGCCGGAACGCCGCTGATACGTCGGCAGAACACGCAATTGCAGCCAGCGGCCGTTGACCAGGCCGCCGGTTCGCAGGGTTGCGCCTATGTCACTCTGTGCGCTCATTGACGCCGCGATTATCGGGCAACCGGAACTTGGTAGTGGAAACGGTTCGGGCATCGGCCGCGAAGCACCACTTCTTCAGCCTCGCTCCAGGATGAACACCGCCGCGGTCACCAGAACGGCGATGGCGGCGATCGCCGCCAGGAACCAGCGCGCCGAGGGATGAGCGAAGTTCAGCGTGAAACCGAGCAGGCGCGGACTCTTCGGCACCAGCGCGCGGCTGTCGCGGGACGAGGCATAGAAGCCGATCCAGCGCGGGCCGCGCCAGTTGCTGCGGTTGTTCCATTCGGCGTGGTTGATCTCGTCCTGCCGGGCTCTTTCGTTCATGGCGTGGATCTTGCCTGCGACACGATCCACTGTGCCATGTCGGCGATGGCGTGGGCGTCGAAATGGCCCGCAGTTCCGTACTCGGCCGGCAGCGAAGGGCCCTCGCCGGCGATGAACAGGTGATTCAGCGCTGGATAGCTCCTGATCTGGACACGATCGGTGTCGCCCAGCGCATCGCGCCACAGGCCCAGGTCGGTCATGGTCACCTGGTAGTCGCGCTCGCCGTGCAGGATCAGCATCGGCAGGCTCAGCGCCTTGGCCGATGCCACCGGGTCGTATGCCGACAGCGCCTGCCAGTAGGCGGCTGACAGCCCCAGCATCATCGGCTCGTCAGCGTCGATGGGTTCACCGCGGGCCTGTGCCTTGACCCGGTCGGACTGCGCCTGCAGGCCGGTGATGACCTCGTCGGTGATGCCCTGGCTCGGGGCCAGATAGCGCACCTGCTCCATCACCAGATCCTCGATCGGGCGAGCGCCAGCCGCGATCAGGACCAGGCCGGCGGCGTCGGTTCCGATGCGTTCTCCGATGCGTGGCGCCAGTGTGGCGCCCAGGCTGTGCCCGACCACGAATACGCCATTGGCATTGATGCCGGGTTGTTGCCGCAGCCAGTGGACCGCCGCGACCGCATCGTCGATCACTTCATCGTCGATGGTGTAATCGGGCTTGTCGGCCTTCAGGCGTTCACCGTAGGCGTGCGTGCGCTTCACGTAACGCAGGCTGGCGACGCCATGGTCGGCCAGGCCGTGAGCGATGTCGCGGAACGGCTTGTTGGCGAACACGGTCTCGTCGGCATCGTGCGGCCCCGAACCATGGATCAGCACCACTGCCGGGAACGGACCATCACCGTCGGGGCGGACCAGGAGACCGTCCAGCGGCCAACCCTCGGCGCCGACGGTCACCGATTCCTCGTTGATGCCATCGTGGCCGGCGGCCTTGTCGCCCGCGCCGGCGGCATCGCCGGTCTGTGGTCGACAGGGCTGGGCTTGCGCCGGCGGAACGAAGAACAGGCCGGCGACGCGGTCGTCGGCATCGAACACGATCTTGGCATCCAGTTCGGCGCGCTCGAAGTTCACCCGTTGCAGCACCACCGGATGATCGCCGTCGCAGCCGTGGCGGGCAGGGCCGGTGTCCTTGCGCGCCCCGGTCTGGCTGTCCAGCTGCTGCGCCAGTTGCGCGGCGCTGGCCGCCGGCATGGCTTTGCTCATGGTGTCGTTGAAATGCTCGACGACCTGTTCGCCGTCACCGACGAACAAGGCCTCCAGCAGTGCCGAGGCGCGCTCGGCGCGGATCGCCTCGTCGGCGACGGCGGTGCCTGTTGCCATCAATGCCATGGCCAGCATCGCAGCGATCGGCGCCGCAACCATGCGCCGGATCCGGCGTTCGCAGCTAGTCGACACCGTGCGCGGTTCATGATCGCCGATGCCGGCAGCGCCGGTCTGTACCACCTTGTTCATGACAGCACTCCTTGCAGGATGATCAGGTCGGCTCATCGTCGACCAGTACGTCGGGTTGTTGTGCCGGCTTCATCCGGCCGCTGCGTCGCAGCGCATCGCGCAGCAGATACTCGATCTGCGCGTTGACACTGCGCAGATCGTCGTCGGCCCAGTGCTGCACGGCCTCCAGCACCGCTGCCGATATCCGCAATGGATAGGCTTTCTTGTCGCTCACGCCACCGGCCCGGATCAGCCCGAATACAGCGTGCCGGTGTTGACCACCGGCTGGGTGGCGCGATCGGAACACAGCACCACCAGCAGGTTGCTGACCATGGCTGCCTTGCGTTCCTCGTCCAGCTCGATCTGCCCGCCGGCACGCAACTGTTCCAGTGCCAGGTGGACCATGCCGACGGCGCCTTCGACGATGCGTGTGCGGGCGGCGATGATGGCACTGGCCTGCTGGCGCTGGAGCATGGCCTGAGCGATTTCCTGGGCGTAGGCCAGGTGGCTGATGCGTGCCTCGATCACTTCCACGCCGGCGGTGCTCAGGCGCTCCTGGATCTCGCGCTTGAGCTCCTCGGCGATCTCGGCACCGTGGCTGCGCAGGGCGATCTCGATGCCTTCGTGCAGGTCGTAGGGATAGCGGGTGGCCATCTGGCGCAACGCCGCCTCGGACTGGATGTGCACGAAGTTTTCGTAGTCGTCGACCCGGAAGGTGGCTTCGAAAGTGTCGATCACCTGCCAGACCACCACGGCGCCGATCTCGATCGGCGAGCCTTCCAGTTCATTGACCTTGAGTCGGCCGCTTTCGAAGTTGCGCACACGCAGCGACACCTTGCGCTTGTGGAAGAGCGGATTGGCCCAGCGCAGGCCGGTCTCGCGGCTGGTGCCGATGTAGCGTCCGAACAGGGTCATCACCACGCCCTGGTTGGGTTCCACGGTGAAGAAGCCGCAGTACAGGAAGATCAGCACCAGCAACGCGGCGACCGCGATCCCGACGCTGAGGCCACTGCCGCCATGGATGCCGCTGACCAGCTGCCAGAGGGCGACCGCTGTGGCGACCAGAAGAACGGCCAGGAGCACGAATCCTGACCAACTGTGAATCCTGCGCTCGGTTTCCATTGCCTGTCTCCTGGATGAATGTCGATATGATATCTAAACGATATCTAGAGTCAAGCGTGGCGGTGGTGCTGCCGGTGGGTGAGCCGGCTGCGGGCGGACACTAGAATCAGCGGATGAGCTTCCGCATCGCGATTCCCGCCCGTTTCGCTTCCACGCGTCTGCCCGGCAAGCCCTTGCGGCTGATCGCTGGCGAGCCGCTGATCGTGCACACCGTGCGTACTGCACTGGCGACCGGTGCCGAGGAGGTCGTGGTGGCCACGGACCACCCACCGATCGCGGATGCGGTGGCGGACCTGCCGGTCCAGGTCTGCATGACGCCGTCGGATCTGGCTACCGGCTCGGACCGGCTGGCCTGGTGCGCGCGCGAACTGGCCTGGCCGGACGAAGCCATCGTGATCAACCTCCAGGGCGACGAGCCGCTGGTGCCGATCGCGGCGATCCGCCGTCTGGTCGAGGTGCTGACGGACGGAACCGCGCCGGTGGCGACCCTGGCGACACCGATCACCGAGGCGGCGGAAGTGTTCGATGCCAACGTGGTCAAGGTGGTACTGGCCGGCAATGGCCATGCCCTGTACTTCAGTCGCGCGCCGATCCCCTGGCAGCGCGATGCCTTCGCCCAGGACCGTACGCGGCTGCCGCATTCGGCGGGTTTCCTGCGCCATCTGGGTCTGTACGGCTACCGCGCCGGCTTTCTTCGGCAGTTTCCCGCGCTGCCTGTCAGCGCACTGGAGCAGGCCGAGTCGCTGGAGCAACTGCGCATCCTCGCCGCCGGTCACGCCATCGCCGTTGCCGTGGTTGACCAGCGTCTGCCACCCGGTGTCGACAGCGAGGCCGACATCGCCGCCGTGGAAGCGGCGTTGCTGCAGCGATGATCGCGCTGGCGCGCCGGCTGCTGCCACTCCTGTTGTGCCTGCCCGTTGCGCAGGCGCTGGCCGACTGTCTTTCGGGCACCGATGCCGATGGCCTGTCCCAGTTTCGCGCCGGCGACTTCCAGATCGCCGACGACGGCCGTCGCAACGAATGGGCACTGGCACTGGCCGGGTGCACCGGTGATCCGGATCCGCGCGTCCGCGACGGCATCGCGTTCGAGGCATTGTCGCAATGGCTGCGCGGCAAGGTGCTGACACCGGCGACGGTGGATTTGCTGCGCCAGCGGTTGCTCGCGCAACTGCAGGCAGCGCCGGATGCCGATGGCTTCCGCCATCCCTTCGCGGCGCTGTTGCTGTCGGAAGTGGCCCGATCCGACCGGATCGATCCGGTGTTTTCGGATCACGACCGCGCAGCCCTGGTCGCGGCGGCGGCGAGTTACCTGCGCGGGATCCGCGACTATCGCGGCTTCATCGACGGCGAGGGTTGGCGACACGGGGTTGCCCACGGGTCCGATCTGCTCCTGCAGCTGGCCGTGAATCCTAAGGTCAACAGCGAACAGAGGATTGTCTTGCTCGATGCGATCGGCAGTCAGGTGGTTCCCGAAGGCGTGACCTACTACGTCCACGGCGAGCCCGAGCGGCTGGCGCGCGTGCTGATCCATGCCTGCCAACGCGATCCGCTCAGCGCGCGATACTGGAACGCCTGGTTCGCGCGCCTTGTCGATCCTGCGCCGATGCCGGACTGGGCGGCTGCCTATGGCAGTGAACGCGGGCTGGCGCGCCGGCACAACCTCGTGGACTTTCTGCTGAAGCTCAAGCTGGACCTGGGCCAGCGCTCGCTGGATGGCCCGGACGCCTGCGGGCTGAGGATGCGTGCACAGGCCGCGCGGCAACGCGTGACGGCGGATTGATCCGACCGCGATCAGGTCCGCGCCAGCCGGCCTGTCCTATCATCGCCGCGTCGATACGAATCGGGTGTACCTGAGTGGCTGTTGCAAAACCGTTCCGCATCGCCTTCGTGTGTACCGGGAACATCTGCCGCTCACCGGTGGCCGAGGCGCTGGCGCGCGCGCATGCCGAGAATTCGGGCCTGGCCGCGCAATGCCACTTCGAATCCTTCGGCACCCACGGCTACCACGTCGGTGAGGGCGCCGATCCGCGCACGCAGGCCACGGCACGACAACTGGGTGTGGACCTGGGTGCGCATCGGGCAAGACGCATCAGCGCCGAAGACTGTCGGGAGGCCGACCTGATCCTGGCCATGGACCGTGGTCACGAGCGCATCCTGCGACGGATGGCGAGCGCATCCGAGGCAAGCCGGATCCATCTCTACCTGCCCTGGCTGGACATGCCGGATGGTCCGGATGTGCCCGATCCGTACTATGGCGAGGCCGACGGCTTCATCGCCGTGCACCAGTTGCTGGACGCGGCCGCCGATCGCCTGGCGCAACGGCTGCCGATGCTGTTGTCCCGTACCGATGGCTGAATCAGCGCCGCCGCCTTCGGCCGCCGCGGCGGCACCGTCGTCCACGGTGCGAGAGGAGATCACCGCGTTTCTCGCCACTCTGACCGGCAAGCCCGGTGTCTACCGCATGCTCGCGCAGGACGGCACGGTGCTCTATGTCGGCAAGGCCGGCAGCCTGAAACGGCGGGTCGGCAGCTACTTCAACCGGCCGCAGATGGAGCCGCGACTGGCGGCGATGATCAGTCAGATCGCCCGCATCGAGGTCACCGTCACCCGCACCGAGGGCGAGGCGCTGCTGCTGGAAAACCAGCTGATCAAGACCTTGCGTCCGCGCTACAACATCCAGTTGCGCGACGACAAGAGTCATCCCTACATCCACCTCAGCGGTGACCGGTTTCCGCGCATCGGCTTCCATCGTGGCGCCCGCCGTGACGGTGGCCGCTACTTCGGGCCGTATCCCGGCGCCGGTGCCGTGCGCGAGAGCCTGGATCTGATGCACAAGCTGTTCCGGCTGCGCAATTGCCAGGACAGCATGTTCAACAACCGCACCCGTCCGTGCCTGCAGTACCAGATCCGCCGTTGCACGGCGCCCTGCGTCGGCTACATCGACGAGGTTGCCTATGGCGAAAGCGTGCGTCGGGCTGCACTGTTCCTGGATGGACGCAGCGGCGAACTGGTCGAGGATCTCGGCGCCGAGATGGACCGCGCCAGTGCCGCGCTGGAGTTCGAGCAGGCAGCCCGGCTGCGCGACCAGGTGGCCCTGCTCAAGTCGATCCAGGCACGCCAGTATGTCAACGCGGCCAACGGTGATGCCGATGTCCTGGCCTGCGAGGTCCAGGGTGGGCAGGCCTGCGTCTACCTGATCAGCTTCCGCGGCGGCGTCAGCGTCGGCTCGCGCGCCTACTTTCCCAAACTGCCGGATTCGGTCGAGCCGGGCGAGGTGCTGACCGCGTTCCTGCCGCAGTTCTATCTGGAGCGTACGGCGCCTGCGGCGATCCTGCTCAGCCACGCGATCGCCGAGCCGGAGCTGCTGGTCGAGGTCTTGTCCGAGCGGGCCGGCCGCAAGGTCGAGCTTCGGGCACAGGTGCGCGGCGAGCGGGCGCGGCTGGTCGCACTGGCCATGGACAATGCCCGGCAATCGCTGGCCATGCACCTGTCCAGCCGCATCAGCCAGGAACGGCGGCTGCAGTCGCTGATCGAGTTGCTGGCGCTGGACGTGTCGCCGAAGCGGCTGGAGTGCTTCGACATCAGCCACACGCTGGGCGAGGCGACGGTCGCTTCCTGTGTCGTTTTCGGCCCCGAGGGACCGCTGAGCGCGCTGTATCGACGCTACAACATCAGCGGCATCGAACCCGGCGACGACTATGCGGCCATGCATCTGGCCTTGTCGCGCCGGTTTCGGCGTGCGGTCGAGGAGTCGTCCGAGTTGCCCGACGTCCTGTTCATTGATGGTGGCAAGGGTCAAGTGGCGCAGGCGCTGGCGGTACTGACCGAATTGGGCGTCGAGGGCGTGACCCTGGTCGGGGTGGCGAAAGGGCCGGAGCGCAAACCCGGCGAGGAAACCCTGTGGCTGCCGTCGCTGCAGCGGGAAATCCAGCCAGGGCCGGCATCGCCGGCGCTGCAGCTGATCCAGCAGATCCGCGACGAGGCGCATCGCTTCGCCATCACCGGTCATCGCGGGCGACGCGACAAGGCCCGTCGCAGCAGCCGGCTGGAAGATATCCCGGGCATCGGTGCGCGCCGGCGCTCGGCCTTGCTTCGCCAGTTCGGTGGTTGGTCCGGCGTCGCCGCAGCTGGTGTCGAGGAGCTGGCCCAGGTCAAGGGCGTCTCGCGCGAACTGGCCGAACGGATCTACGCCGCGCTGCACGCCTGATGTGGGGTCTTCGTTGCCTGCTATTCGGATTGTTGTGGTCGTGCACCGCAGCAGCGGCTGATAACATCCGCTGATGGCGATTACCCTGCCAACCTGGCTCACGCTGCTGCGCATCCTGCTGGTGCCGGTGCTGGTGATCGCGTTCTACTGGCCGACCCGTGGCGGAAACTTCCTGGCCGCGATGCTGTTCGTGGTGATTGCGCTCACCGACTGGCTGGATGGCTGGCTGGCCCGACGCTACGACATGGCCTCGGCCTTCGGCGCCTTCCTCGATCCCGTCGCCGACAAGCTGACCGTGACGGTGGTGCTGTTCATCATCGTGCAGCAGGATCCCACGGTGCTGATGGCGATGCTCGGCGCGGTGATCGTCGGCCGCGAGATCTCGATCAGCGCGCTGCGCGAATGGATGGCGCAGATCGGCCAGTCCCGGCGCGTGCGCGTGGCCGGCATCGGCAAGATCAAGACCATCGTGCAGATGGTGGCGCTGACCTGCCTGCTGTACCGGCACGATCTGCTCGGCCTGCCGATCTACGAGATCGGCAAGTGGCTGCTGATCGCGGCGGCTATCCTGACGCTGTGGTCGGGCTTCATGTACGTGCGCGCGGCGTGGCCGCACATGCGCGATCACTGAAGGGCGGGAAACGGGAAAAAAGTAGGGAGAAAAGAGAGTCGACAACGTCGTCCACGTTCGATCACGACGGGCGTCCTCTACTCGTTCCTCTTTTCTCCCCACTCGTTTCTCGTCTTTCCGTCTGCACTCTTTGCCCCAACGCCTCTCCCGCTCACTGGCCGCGAAAAGCGACCACATGCGGTGACTGCCAGCGTAGCCCGATCTCGCTGCCGATCCGGGCCTGGACATGGCTGGGCCATAGGGCATGCACGCGCAGCCCGTCGGCCAGTGTCACCGTGACGAACTCGCCGGCGCCACGGAACTCGCTGTGCTCGATGCGACCGATCACCGGTGATTCCGGATCGGGAACGACATCGTCGGGGCGCACCAGCAACCAGGCGCGATCACCGGTCAGGTGTGGCAACGGGTCGGCGATGCGACCGAACGGTCCGTGCCAGCCCTGATCGTCACGCTGCAGCGGCGCCAGCACACCTTCGCCGACGAAGCCGGCGACATGCCGATTCACCGGCTGGTGGTACAGCCGCCAGGGCGAATCGACCTGCTCGATACGGCCGGCATGCATCACCGCGACCCGGTCGGCAAAGGCCATGGCCTCTTCCTGGTCGTGGGTGACCAGCAGCGCGGTGGTGCCCAGTTCGCGCAGCAGCCGGGCCAGTTCGCTGCGCAGCTGCTTGCGCAGCACGGCGTCCAGGCTGGAAAAGGGTTCGTCCAGCAACAGCAGCTGCGGTTGCGGCGCCAGAGCGCGGGCGATCGCCACGCGTTGCTGCTGGCCGCCGGACAGCTCATGCGGGTATCGGCGCTCCAGTCCAGCCAGCTGCAGCTTCGCCAGCAGGTCCTGGATGCGTTCGCGCCGCTCGTGGCGAGCCAGGCCGGTCAGACCGAAACCGATGTTGCCGGCGACATCCAGGTGCGGGAACAACGCCACGTCCTGGAATACCAGGCCTATGCGCCGCTGTTCCGGTGCCAGGCTGCGTGTGCGGCTGGCGATCTCGCGTCCGGCCAGGTGGATATGGCCGTCATGCACATCCTGCAATCCGGCAATGCTGCGCAGCAGGGTGGTCTTGCCGCAGCCGCTGGGGCCGAGGAGGCAGCCCAGCTCGCCCTGGACCAGACTCAGCGAAACCTGGTCGAGTACCCGCTGCCCGCCGAGTTCGACCACGACGGCGGCCGCGTCCAGCTGTGGCTGCGCCGGTGCTGTCGGCGCTGCGGCAGTCGCTGCGGCGGTGCTGCTCACCGCATCCGGCTGGTCACGAACGACCAGTTGACCAGTTTCCAGAACGCCTCCAGATAGCGGGGACGGGCGTTACGGTAGTCGACGTAGTAGGCGTGTTCCCAGACATCGCAGACCAGCAGTGGCGTGTCAGCGCCGGTGATCGGTGTTGAGGCATTGGCGGTGGTGACGATGGCCAGGTTGCCGTCGGGCCGCTTGACCAGCCAGGCCCAGCCCGAGCCGAACTGACCCAGCGCCGCCTTGGTGAAGCTGTCGCGGAACGCGTCGATTCCGCCGAAGGCGCGCTCCAGCGCCGCCTGCAGTTCGCCATCGGGATCGCCGCCGCCATGCGGCGACAGGCACTGCCAGTAGAACGTGTGGTTCCAGACCTGGGCGGCGTTGTTGAAGACAGCGCCGGTGGCCTTGCGCACGATCTCCTCCAGTGCTGCGTCCTCAAACTCGGTCCCGAGGATCAGCTTGTTGAGATTGTCGACGTAGCCGCGGTGGTGCTTGCCGTAGTGGTACTCCAGCGTCTCTGCCGACAGGTGCGGGAGCAGGGCATCGGCGGCGTAGGGCAGGGGCGGCAGTTCGATGGCCATGGAAATCTCGTTCGGCACCGGAAATCCGGCGTGCAAGGCATTCGTTGCGGTGGATCTCCGGTACTCGTGTCGCTGTCGAGACCGTGATGCCGGGCCATGGTCCGTGCAGCGCTGACCGTGTGCGTGCCGTCATCGTCCGCCAGACCGGATGCGTTCGCCTCACCGCTCGTCGGGCGGCAGTCTAGCAAAGCGCCTGTCGCCGGCCGGTGGCATTCATTGCATTGCACCACCAGCGGCCCCATAGTGCGCGATTGTGGAGTCCGCAGCAGCCGGACCCGAGAACCTGTTTCCGGAGATCGTTTCATGGATGTCATCGACCGCATCAAGCAGACCGTTGAAGGTCACCCCATCGTCCTGTTCATGAAGGGTACGCCGCAGTTTCCCATGTGCGGGTTTTCCAGCCGGACCTCGCACGCGCTGTCCGCCGCCGGGGCCCAGTACCACTCGGTGAATGTGCTGGAGGATCCGGAAATCCGCGCCAACCTGCCGCGCTATTCGAACTGGCCGACCTTCCCGCAGCTGTTCATCAACGGCGAGCTGATCGGCGGCTGCGACATCACCCTGGAGCTGTACGAGAAGGGCGAACTGCAGCAACTGGTCGCCGAGGTCCAGCGCGCTTGAGCGCGGCGGGTCTGCAGGCGCTGGCCTGTCCGGCTGCCTGGAGCGAGGCTGCAGCCGACCTGACTGGCCGGGTGGTCCTGGTCGTCGGGGCCAGTGGCGGACTGGGCAGCGCCTTCGCCCGGCGCGCCGCCGCCTCCGGCGCCGAGGTGGTGCTGGCTGGTCGCCGGGTCGCGGCGCTGGAACGTGTCTACGACGACATCGTCGCGGCTGGTGGCCGCGCCGCCCTGTATCCGTTGAGCCTGTCCGGGGCCAACCCGGATGACTACCGGGCCATGGCCGACGCCATCGCCGAGCAATGTGGTGGCATTGATGCCGTGGTCGTGGTCAGCGCGCACCACCGCGGCTTGGGTTCGGTGGTCAACGCCGATCCGCTGGAATGGCTGGAAGGCCTGCATGTGAACCTGACGGCGCCGTTCCTGCTGGCCCAGGCCTGCCTGCCGCAGCTGCAGCAACGTGCCGACCCGGCGATCGTGTTTGCGATCAACGGACCCGACACCGCCGGCAAGGCCTACTGGGGCAGCTATGGCGTGGCTCAGGCCGGGCTGGCGCAGTTCGCGGCGATCCTGGCTGACGAGCTAGCGTCGACGCCGATCCGGGTGCATGGATTCGATCCGGGACCGATGCGAACTGGTCTGCGGCAACGGGTCTGGTTCACCGAGGATCCGGCATCGATTCCCACACCGGACCGGGCAGCCGTCGCGCTCGCCAATCTGGTCGGCGCCGCCGGTGGCGAGTTCCGCAGCCGTTTGTTGCGTGTGGACTGAGCCGGGTTCACGCTGCCGGCCATGGATACCCTGTCCGCCGCGGTCCTGCTGTTCCTGATCATGGACCCGATCGGCAACCTGCCGATCTTCCTGGGCCTGCTGCGGCCGCTGCCGCCGCGGCGGCGCTTGTTCGTTCTGGCGCGGGAGCTGCTCATTGCGCTGGCCATCCTGTTCGGCGTCCTTTTCGCCGGGCAGACGGTCCTGGCCGCGCTGCATCTGCGCGAAGAGTCGATCAGCATCGCTGGCGGCATCGTCCTGTTCCTGATCGGCGTCAAGATGATCTTCCCGCCGCCGGAGGGCATGTTCGGCGAGATTCCCGATGGCGAACCGCTGATCGTGCCGATGGCGGTGCCGCTGATCGCCGGGCCGTCGACCATGGCGGCGTTGCTGTTGCTGGCCAACCAGAATCCGGAGCGCACCGCCGACTGGAGCATCGCGCTGTTGATCGCCTGGGTGGCCACGGCTGCGATCCTTTTCTCGGGCACCTGGCTGTACAAGCTGCTCGGTCCGCGCGCGCTAAGCGCGCTGGAGCGCCTGATGGGCATGCTGCTGGTGGCGATATCGGTGCAGATGGTGCTCGACGGCGTCGCCAGCTATCTGCGCGGCAGCGGCGTCGGCTGAGCATGCGGCTGCTGTTGCTGGCGGTCGGGCAGAAGATGCCGGCCTGGGTCACTACCGCGTTCGGCGAGTACGCCGGTCGCCTGCCGCCGCATCTGAAGCTGGAGCTGGTCGAGAAGCCGGTATCGCCTTGGGCTGATCGCGGTGAGGTTGCCCGCGCCATGCGCGAGGAAGCCGCCGCACTGGCCGCAGCCATCCCCGAATCGGCGCAACGCATCGCCCTGGACGAGCGTGGCAAGCCTTGGACCACCCGGGACCTGGCGACGCATCTGGCGGGCTGGCAACAGGACGGCCGCGACGTGGCCCTGCTGGTGGGTGGCCCGGACGGCCTAGACCCCGCCCTCAAGGCCAGCGCCGGCCAGCGCTGGTCGCTGTCGCCGCTGACCCTGCCACATTCCCTCGTGCGGGTGCTGGTTGCCGAGCAGCTGTACCGGGCCTGGTCGATCCTGGCCAATCACCCCTACCACCGGGACTGAACTGAGCCCCCAAGGGGGTGCAAATTGGCGGAAAACCTGCCATAATCGACCGTCTTTATCCGCCAACCCCGTTTCACTGGTGAACGCCATGAATCTGATCCAGCAATTCGAAGCCGACCAGCTGACCCGTCAGCTGCCGGAGTTCTCCCCCGGCGACACCGTCGTTGTCAACGTAAAGGTCAAGGAAGGCAACCGCGAGCGCGTGCAGGCCTACGAAGGTGTGGTCATCGCCAAGCGCAACCGCGGCCTGAACTCGGCCTTCACCGTGCGCAAGATGTCGCATGGCACCGGCGTAGAGCGCGTGTTCCAGAGCCACAGCCCGGCCATCGATTCGGTGGAAGTGAAGCGTCGTGGCAAGGTCCGCGGTGCCAAGCTGTACTTCCTGCGTGGTCTG
>JAMHVM010000114.1:0-11189 GCA_035911475.1 Lysobacterales bacterium
ACATGCGCCATGACGTGCACGGTCGCTTCGGCCCAGGGCACGATCTGCCCGTTCATCCAGACCTTTTCCGGGTACTTGTTGCCGCTCATCGACACGCCTCTGAAGTGGCTTGAAAAAGAGGCGCATTATGACGGCCCGGGCGACGACGCGCATTCGCCGACAAGCCCCGGAGATGCTGTTGTGCGGCGGCCACACCCGAAATGCTCACCCCGACGCCTGGGCCGCTTGCCGGCATGCGTGGCCGGCCGCCATTGCCGCAGGCAGATCAGTCCTGCTGGGATTCGCGCTTCTTGCGGTCGCTGCGCGCCAGCGCGGCGCCGATCGCCATCGGTCCCAGCGGCGTGTTGAACAGGCGTACCGCCAGGCCGGCCAGGGCGCCGGCCGTGGCGACCAGAGCCCGTTGCGGCAGGCTGCCGGCCACCATGCCGCCGAGCACGCCGCCAGCGATCAGCCAGCTCGGCTTGATCCGGCTGATGGCTTCGCCGGCTTCCTCGCGGGCGTCCTCAGTGCGCTGAATCTGCTTGGCGACAACCTGTCTGGCCTTGCGCAGGCGAGCCGTGGCACTGACCTTGCCGTCAGCGGTCTTCTTCCCGGTTGTGGTCTTGCTGGTCATGGATCCCCCGGTGCCAGTGATTTGGCCATGTCGGTGAGGGCAGCGCGGCTGTTGGGCATCTGCATCGCGCGCCACCAGCGGCGGATGGCCATCAGCAGCACGCCGATCAGGGTGATGTTCAAGGCAGCGACGATGGCCATCGCGACATCAATCCGGCCGACCAGTGCCGCCAGTCCGTAGCCGATCGCGGCGCAGAGAAACAGCCAGGCGGCCAACCCCAGCACCGTCATGACCACTGTCGCGGCGACGATACGCAACGCGCTGTTGCGTGCCACCGCGGCTTCGGCCTTGGCCAGCTCCAGCCAGGCCAGGCCCATGGTGGTCGCTTCGGTGGCCAGTTCGGCCACCGATTTAGCCGCGTCCGCAACCGCCTGCACGCCCGAGGTTGCTTCAGCCGGCCCGCCAGCTGATTCCGGCGGCGACGGATTCTCGTTCGGCTCGCTGCCCGACATCACGTCGGCAATCCGCTCAACGGCGCAACAAACGCGCGATCACCACGCCGGCCGCAAAGGCAATGCCGAACGCTGCCACCGGATGCTTGCGGATCTGCTCCTGGCACTGCGCGAACAGGTCCTTGGAGCAACGCGCTGCTTCGGCACCCAGATCGGAGAGTTCCTCGCCGGCGGCACGTCCGGTGTCGCGCAATTTGCGCCCGGTGCTGCGCACGGTTTCGGCGACCACCTCCGCCGCTTCCTTGATGTGGGCCTTGCCCTTCTCGAGGGTGTCGCTGATTTCTTCGCCGTTCTTCATGTTCGGACTCCTTGCGGTTGAGTGTCGAATGCGCTGGACCCGATTATGGGCCGGCAGGCATTCATGTCAGGTAAACGCCTCAGCGGGCGGGTGTTTCCCCACGACGCTCGAGTTGCTCGGCCTGGGCGCGGGCATTGTCACGCTCGGTACGCGCCTGCAGCACAGCTTGCTCGTGGTCGAGATCGGCACGCTCCTGACAGTTGTTGCGGGCATCGCCTTCCAGCGCGTTGCACTGCTCGCTGGCGATCTTCAGCGCGGCATCGGCCTCGGCGACCAGCATGTCGTAGCGGACATCGGCCGACTGGCGATTGACGTCGGCCTGGGCGTCGTTGGCGTCCTGGCGAACCTCGGCCATGCGTTCACCGGCCTCGGCGCGGGCATCACGAACCTGCTCAGCCGCTTCCTGACGGGTCTCGGCCATGTCCCTGGCCTGCTCATCGGCGCTCTTCTGGCAGGCGGACAGACCTATTGCGACGGACAGGCAGGCGATGACTTTGATCGAAGGTTTCATGAGGGTCTCCCGGATGGATGGACGTAACTGCAAGCCTCCGCCAGGAGACCGCTCGGTTACCGGGATTTCATGGCAATCCGTATGCCACCTTCATTTACCCACGAAAACAACGATTTGCAGCACAGCCATTTCGGCGTTTCGGGCATTCTGCCGTTGGCACGCCTAGGCATCGGGCAAATTGCCCGCCATCCCCGCCGACGGCCTTGCCTCAGCCGTTGTCGGCGATCAGGCGGTCGCGGTCAAACCCAGCCGCTCGGTGATCGCCAGCGTCGGCCGGGACAGGTTGAGCGTGTAGAAATGCAGGGCCGGGGCACCGCCGTCGAGCAGGCGTCGGCACAGCGCAGCCACGACATCGGCACCCAGCTCGCGGATGGCCTCGACATCATCGCCCAGGCAATGCATGCGCTTGGCCAACCAACGCGGGATCTCGGCGCCGCACAGATCCGAGAACCGGCGCAGCTGGCTGAAATTGGCGATCGGCATGATGCCGGGCACGATCGGAATGGTGATACCCAGCCGCCGGGCGTCGTCGACGAAACGGAAATAGGCATCGGGGTTGTAGAAGTACTGGGTGATGACACCATCGGCGCCGGCGTCGACCTTGCGCTTGAGGTTGGCCAGGTCGGTATTGGCATCGGCTGCCTGCGGATGCACTTCCGGATAAGCGCCGACCTCGACGTGGAAGTGGTCGCCGCTGTGCTCGCGGATGAATGCCACCAGTTCGTTGGCGTAACGCAGGTCGCCATGCGCGGCCATTCCCGACGGCAGATCGCCGCGCAGAGCCACCAGCCGCTTGCAGCCCTGGTCGCGGTAGCGATCGAGCAGGGCGCCGATCTCGGCGCGCGAACCGCCGACGCAGGACAGGTGCGGCGCGGCATCCAGACCGTGCTTCTCGCGCAACCGGGCCACCGTCTCCGGGGTGTGGCTGAGGGTCGAGCCACCGGCACCAAAGGTGACACTGGCGTATTCGGGCGCCAGCGATTTCAGTCGGCTGGCGACCTTGTCAAGCTGCCGACGCTGTTCGTCGGTCTTGGGCGGAAAGAACTCGATGCTGATCGACGTCATGGTCGGGCCCGGGGCTGATCGGACGGCCATAATATCTCTTTATCGCGATGAATGTGATCTTGTTCGCACGAAAGGCTTTTCGCCGGCAGATGCCGACCGCCACTCAGTCGAACGGCAGCGGCGGCTGGCTCGGGTTGGCGACACAGCTGGTAAAGGCGCCGTGGGTGAAGCCATCGTGCCGGTAGGTCCAGTCGATGACCTCGTCGAGCGAAACCTGGCGGCGGATGCCGGAGGCCGATGCCATCCGCTCGGCACCGCTCAAGCGGTCGCCTCGGTGTTCCAGGTCGGTGAGCCAGACATGGCTGTACGGCCCGCGTTCGCGCACCGGCACCTTGACCGCGAAACCCTCGCCCTGGCCGCTGTCCAGCGCGCTCAGGAAGCGGGTCAGGCCGTCACGCGCCAGCCCGGTGGCTTCGTCCATGGACGCGGCCAGTTCCGCGGGCGAACGCTGCGCGCTGGCCGAGCCGATCATGCCGAGCAACACCAGCACGATCGCCGCGATCCGCCAACATCGTTGATTGCTTGTGGCCATGCGCGCTCCGTGAAAACGCCCGCGCATGATAGCCGACGTCGAAACACTGGCCGTACCGGCAGTGTCCGCGAACTCGATGCATCAACGGTCAAAACTGCAGCAGACGCGCCGTCAACGCGAGGTACCCGATCAACGCGTGTAGACCCAGCGCGCCGCCCGCACGGTGTTGATGTTGAGGCGGGCGACCCGATCCGGGCGCTGGTAGCCGCCGGCAACCACGAACACCAGCGGAATACCGTGGCGCCGGGCCAACTCGAACACCATCAGGTCACGATGAAACATCTCGCAGCGACTCAGTCGCGCGCGACTCTTGGGATCGTTGACATGGCAGTCGGTCCCGGCCTGATAGACGATCAGGTCGGCGTGGTGCGTCCGCGCCTCCTCGCCGGCCTGTTCCAGCGCCGCGCGATAGACTTCGAAGCCCTGTTCGCGCACACGTACCGGCACTGCCCAGGAACGGGTGCCGCCGCGGCAACCGAAGCGGGTGCCGAAGATCGAGAAGTTGAACAGGTTCGGCAACAGCGCGGCAAACTCCTCGGTGCCGTTGCCACCGTGCTCGTCGCAGTCGATGACGAACACGCGCTTGTCCGGATGCTGATGCGCGATCAGGGCCAGGCCGTTGATCGGACAGTAGCCGCTGCCGCGCTCGGGAACGGCATGATGGAAACCACGCGCCAGGTTGAGCGCGATGCCGGTGTCCAGCGCGGTGTCTACCGCGGCCAGTTGCCCGCCGAGCATGGCCAGCGTGGCATCGCGGATCGCCGGCGTCCACGGGATGCCCTGGCTGGAAGCGAGCGGTGCGATGCCGTGTTCGAAGGCCTGCAGGTAGTGCTCGCTGTGCAGACCGTGCAACCGGGTGATGTCCAGTGCCTGGGGCTGCCGGAACTCGACCAGACCCAAGGCCTGCATCCGTTCGGCCGCGACTGCCAGACGCGCCAGCAGCGGCGAATCGTCGGTGGCGTAGGCGGGTGAGTAGTACCCGATGATCGGCTTCACACGGCGTCCTGCAGCAGGGCGGTCGCGAAGGCATGCAGCTGCTCGATGCGCGTGGTCAGCGGACTGAACATGTCCGATTCCAGCTGGTTCTTGACCTGTTCCTCGAAGGCCCGGACCCGGATCGACGGATCCACGCTGAGCGTGGTCAGGCGCAGGAAGCGCGCGCATTCCAGGTGCGCCAGCGGAATCACCAGACCATGGCGAGTGCTGCGCGCGCCGGGAACCGGCTCCGCGTAGCGCAGCGCGCACAAGCCGCCCGGCGGTATCCAGACATCGAAGATGCGCACAGGCGCGACCACGATCGCCGAGTGCGATTCGCCCAGCTGCATTTTTTCGACCATCAAGGGTCGGCCGTCGTCATCGACCACCACGTTGACGCCGCCGCCGCGACGCACGCGACCGTGGGCGATCTCCAGGAAG
Source organism: Lysobacterales bacterium (assembly GCA_035911475.1). Classification (GTDB taxonomy): domain Bacteria; phylum Pseudomonadota; class Gammaproteobacteria; order Xanthomonadales; family UBA2363; genus Pseudofulvimonas. Next base: position 4,888 of record JAMHVM010000114.1, read on the forward strand.
TATTCCTCGGCCTGCGAACAGCTGCCGATTTCCGGTTTTTCCGGCATGCCTCGCAAGGCCGGTGCATCTGGTCCCTGGCCGGTGACCAGATTGACCAGCAGGTCCATGAACAGGCCGCTCTCCGCGCGAGTCAGCTGGTCGCGAATACGCTGCAATCGCTCAGGCAACTGCCGCAGGCGATCCCCCAGATCATCGTCATGACGACCGGCGAACAGATGATCAGGTGCCGCGCCGAGATTGCGCCAGCCGCTCGGCCAGCCCTTGCCGACCAGACCGACGGCGATGCGCCGGGTGGCCTGGCAGGGCCAATCCTTGAACACCTTCAGATCGCCGACCTCGAGCGGATCGCGCGGCTGGTTGATGCAATCGGCGAGAAAGCGGGTCGACTGGGTGAAGCCGCAGCCGCGACGAACGGTTCGATGCACGACATGCTCGTCGAGCATGTCGACCAGGGTCCGCGTCAGCGGCAGACCTTCCCGCGCGAACGCCGCCGGGATCTCGTGACCCATCTCCTCAGACCATCGCCAGCAGCAGCGCCCTGACCAGGTGTGCGGTCTGGTCGCGGTCGCGGGCGTCGACGGTGAAGATCGGAATGGGTGGTCCCACGGACTTCGCCGCCGCCTGCACCGCGCGGGTGTCGAACGCCTCCAGGTGCTCGGTGTGGGTGATGCCGATCACGATGGCGAGATCCGGCTCCAGCTTACGCAGGCTCTGCAGCCATTCCCGACACACGGCAGGCACGTCCGGATCCCGGCCGTTGAGCAAGAGCAAGGCACCGACCGCGCCCTCCAGCACGATCGCGCGCATGTGGGCGAAATAGGCTTGCCCGGGCAAGCCGTAGACCAGCAGCGGCTGGCCATCGTCCAGTTGCACGGTGGCGAAGTCCAGGGCCACGGTGGTCGTGGTCTTGTCGCCGATGGCCCCTTCACTCATCGGCATTTCGGTGGAGACGGGCTCGTCGTCCGCCAGGGCTCGGATCGCCGTGCTCTTGCCGGCACCCACAGGCCCGGCAAGCACCAGTTTCAGGCTGCTGCTGTCCAACGTGATTCCTCGAAGTCCGTGCCGACCCGGTCATTCCCCAGGGCGGCAGATTACAGGGCTTCAGTGACGATCAGTCACTGCCGCGCAGCAGTCCGAAACGCGCCGCCAGCTTCTTCCACACGCCGGGCTTGGCCGGCAATTTGGCTTCGCCCGTGGCGCCGGATCGGGCGCCACCGCTTTCCGCCAGCAGGCCGGCCGCGCGAAAACCCCAGAAGCTGCGCTCGACCAGTTCCAGCGGCATGCCGGTGGCCTTGGCGGCTTCCGCGGCGGTAGCCGGATGCCGGATCAGGTGACCAGCCAGGGCCAGGCTCTGCACGAGATCCGGGGCACTGCCCAGATCCGGCCAGTCGGCCAGCTGGAAACGCCCGGCCGGAAATGCCGGCAGGGTCTTGGCATGTGGCGACAGGGCGCCACGGAGAAAGAACACATCGATGCTGGCCGACACTTCGCCCGGCGCCTTGCTCCGGCGGTTCGGATCCAGCGGCCTGATCGACCATTGCGCCTGACCCAGCCGGTCGCGCGCATGCAGCAGGTCGCTGTGGGTAGCCGCCACCACGCGACCGCTGGACCAGCGGAACTTGATATCGGTGCTGCCCACGCGGGCGAACAGGTCACCGCCGGAGCCGCTGGCGTGGTCGGCCAGACGGACCAGCGCGCAGGCATCCAGGACATCGCCCGACGCGGTTTCCGGACCGGATGCAACCGGGAGCCCGCCAGAAACACCGAGGATCGTCCGCAGCACTTCCAGGATCATCGCCGATGGCGCGCCTTCGGCCACATGGAACATGCCGGCATCCGGAACACCGCCGCCGCCGATCACCAGCACCGGCGTGTGCCGCCGCTGCGCCAGCTGCACTGCACGTTCACCGATCACGTCGCCGGCAGTGACAACCAGAAGCGTGCAACGAGTACCGTCCCACGGTTCGACACTGGCCTTGATGCCGTAGACCGACAACAGTCGGCTGGCGATGCGGATGCGCCGCTCCTGCGATTCCTCAAGACCGGCATGGCGGATGAGGACACGGGAGGTGGCGGTTCCGAAGGACTGGGTGAGCATGAGCATGGGGTGGACTCGTCGCTGCATCGGGACTTCCGGGAGGCATCACGGCCGAGGCGTGGGAGACACCTCGGCGTGAGGGCGCAGTCCCCGCCAGGTACGGACCGATCCGCGACCCGGCGCGCCGCGCCATCGAAGAGAAGCCGGCTTCAGGCCGGCCGCCCGGATCAGGAGAAATCCAGACCCTTCTCGAACGAGCGCAGCTCGTGGCGAGCCATGGCCAGGTTGGCCTTGGCACGATCCAGAACCACATACAGGAACAGCTTCTGGTTGGATTCCAGCGGGCGAATGATGTGGTACTGCTTGGTCAGGGTAATCAGGATGTCTTCGATGACATCGTTGAGCTTCAGGGCGCTGGCAACCTTGCGCTTGGCACGCACGACTTCGGAGTTGCCGGCAGCGGCAACTTCCAGATTGATGCTGGAACCGTCGCCGGCCAGCAGCATGCCGCTGTCGGCATCGACCAGCGCGGCAGCCATGTAGCCGTCGAGCGAGCGCAGTTCTTCGATATTGATCTTGGCCATGTTCGTGTATTCCTGATTGGGTGTTTGAGTTGTGTGGATGGCAACACGGCCATCGCGTTCCTTGCTTTCAGTACAGCGCTTTGAATCAGTTGCTTGTGTCAACAACATCAGCCAGTTCCCTGGCGGTATCGGAAGCGAGCCGCAAGGCCATGGCCAGGCTCTCGCCCTTGTCGAAGCAGATCGACAAGGCCAGTCCCGTTGCCCTGGACGGGACCCGGACGGCAATGATCGAACCCGCTTCGGCGGCAATCGAGACGTGGGAACACGGGGAGCGCAGCGCTTCCTTCGCGAAGGCTTCGGCCAGACCGAGCAACGAGCTGTTCATCGCCGAAATACGCTGTCCGTCAGGCACACCGGCCTTGCCGACATGACTGACCAGACGGCCATCCAGACGACACAGCGATGCGAAAACCAGCGAATCGGTGCGGCCGGAAACCCTTTTCAAGACCGCCTGACTGGCGTCCAGCAAGCCGGCTTCCACCGGACTGGGTGTGACCTTCATCTTCACCGCGAAACCCCTGTTTGAATCGCGCTTTGTGGCTTTTGTCGTGCTTTGCCTTTAGCGCTTCCCGTACTCGTAAACCACGTGAGAAGTATGTCACACGGGTTGGGGTCAATCTGAAAACAATTGTTTTAATCCCCAAGGGAAGCTGAATGCGATTTTTCACGTTGTTTTGATATGCCCGGCTGCAGGCCTGAACTGGGGCAACGACATGTCAGCGCGCTCGCCCCAGGTCGGCGTAGCCGCCGTTGCTCAGTGTGATCAGATCCGACGGTGCCAGCGCCACTTCCAGCCCACGCCGGCCAGCACTGATATGCATGATCGGCAGGCTCTGCGCGCTGCGATCGATGAAGGTGCGGTGCCGCTTCTTCTGGCCCAGCGGGCTGATGCCACCGACCAGATAGCCGGTCGCCCGCTGCGCCGCGTCGATCGAAGCCATCTCGCATTTGCGACAGCCTGCCGTTTGCGCCAGCGCCTTCAGATCCAGGGTGCCGCTCACCGGCACCACCGCCACCAGCAACTCGCCGGTGTCGGAACTGGCCAGCAGTGTCTTGAACACCCGATCCGCCGCCAGACCCAGCCGGCGCACCGCCTCGGCACCGTAGTCGCGGCTGCCCGGATCGTGCTCGTAGGCGTGAACCTCGAAGGCGATGCCGGCCTTGCGGAGCAGGTTGATCGCCGGGGTCATGCCGGCGAACCGGCATGGCCGACGCCTGCCGCGACGTTTGCCTGCTGGCGATTGGTCTCGTAGGCCTGCAGGTGCACCCAGGCCAACGCCAGCAGGGGCGGGGACAGACCGTGCTGCCGCGCGCGCGTCAAAAGGTCGCCGACGATGTGTACGGCCTCGGTGCGTCGACCGGCCTCCAGATCGCGCAGCATCGAGGCCTTGAGCGTGGAGCCGGCTTCGGTCAGCGTCGCCCGGGCGATGGCGGCGGCCTTGTCCGGAATCGGCCGACCTTCCGCCGCAGCCACAGCCAGGCACTCGTCATGCAGTGTCGCCATGAAATCCCGACCATCGGCGCTGGCGACGATGCCGCCGATGTGGCTGCGCATGAGGCAGGTGCCTGCGGCCAGCGCGGCCAGGAAACTGAACTTGATCCACTGCTCGCCCTGGATATCGCTGCTGGCCTTGTGGTCGATGCCGGCCGCCGCGCACAGCGCCGCCAGCGACTGCACCCGCGCGCTGATCGTGCCGTCGCGTTCGCCGAACGTCATCGACGCCGGTCGACCCAGATGATCGATGCCACCATCGGCCGCCTGGCTGGCGCTGATGAAGCACAGGCCGTCGAGCACCGCGTCAGCACCGAAGCGGGCATCAAGCGCGGCGTAGTGGCGCAATCCGTTGAGGATGGGCATGACGGTGACGCCAGGCCCCAGCGCCGGCGCAATGGTGTCGATGGCGGTGCTCAGGTCGTAGGCCTTGCAGCTGAGCAGGACCAGATCGACGCCGCGCGTGGCGATCGCTTCCGGCAAGGTATCGCTGGTCAGCACGCGCGCATCGATACGGGCGTCGCCCAGCGGGCTGCGGATCACCAGCCCGTCACGGCGCAGCCGCTGCGCGCGCCCGGGCCGGACCAGAAAGCGGACATCGGCGCCCGATTGCGCCAACCGGCCGCCAAAGTAGCCACCGGTGCCACCGGCACCCAGAACCAGGATCCGCATCATCGACCACGCTTTCGCGAAACGACACGCAGGTTAACCGAGTGGCGCGCGTGGCTGGTCAACTACACCTCGACGGCTTCCTCGGCCGGGGTGTCCTCGGCCAGTGACAGCGACAGGCCGTCCATGGCCGGCGCGCCGCGCTGGCTCTTGAGCTTGATGTTCAGGCGCAACTCGTTGGCCGAGTCGGCGTTGCGGATCGCCTCGTCGTACGAGATCAGACCGCTGTCGTAAAGATCGAACAGCTCGCCGTCGAAGGTGCGCATGCCCAGCTCCTTCGACTTGGTCATGATGTTCTTCAGCTCCAGGAATTCGCCCTTGAAGATCTTCTCGGCCACGGTCGGGGTGTTGAGCAGGATCTCCACGGCAGCGGCACGGCCCTGGCCATCCTCGCGCCGGATCAGCCGCTGCGAGACCACCGCCTTGAGGTTGGCCGACAGGTCCATCAGCAACTGGGTGCGGCGCTCTTCCGGGAAGAAGTTGATGATGCGCTCGAAGGTCTGGCTGGCACTGTTCGCATGCAGGGTACTCAGGCACAGGTGCCCGGTCTCGGCGAAGGAGATCGCGTGCTCCATGGTTTCGGCATCGCGGATCTCGCCGATCAGGATCACATCCGGCGCCTGGCGCAAGGTGTTCTTCAGGGCGTGGTGCCACGAGTGGGTGTCGACACCGACTTCCCGATGGGTCACCAGCGACTTCTTCGGCACATGCGCGTACTCAACCGGGTCCTCGACGGTGATGATGTGGCCGGCCGAGGTGGTGTTGCGGTGATCGATCATCGCCGCCAGCGAGGTCGACTTGCCCGAGCCGGTACCGCCAACCAGCAGCACCAGGCCACGCTTTTCCATCACCACGTTCTTCAGGATCGGCGGCAGGCGCAGGGTCTCGAAGCTGGGAATCTCGGCCGCGATGGTGCGCAGGACCATGCCCACCGAACCCTGCTGGACATAGACATTGACCCGGAAGCGCGACACGCCGGGCAGGTTGATGGCGAAATTGCACTCCATCTCCTTGGCGAATTCGGCGCGCTGCTTGTCGTTCATCAGCGAATCGGCCAGCTTGGCGGTGATCTCGCCGGGCAGCTTGCCCTCGCGCAGCGGCTTCATCACCCCGTGCGACTTCATGCTGGGCGGAAAGTCCGGCGCCACGAACAGGTCGGAACCGCCCTCGCCGGCCATCTGCTTCAGCCAGGTGTGCATGGTGGCGCGGGCTTGGTCCAGGGTGATCGTGGTCATGGGGCGGTTTTCCGGCAGGGTCGGGACGAGCGGCGATTATGCGGACGACACCCGCATCGGCTGCAGCCAACAAACGTCAAAATCCTTGAACTTGTGTGAACTGCCAGCGATTGGCGATCACCGCCGTGCGGGCTGCCGATGACGACAGGCGGGATTGCCTGTCGCATGGTGGTGTCGCGATCGACACTTGATGCGCGCGCCGCTCGGAAGCACCGGCAAGTCGACCACCGTCAGCACCTGACCGATCAGGCGCGGGCTCGCGACCGTCGATGTCGTGCGCTTGC
>JAMHVM010000115.1:0-16298 GCA_035911475.1 Lysobacterales bacterium
CCGCAGGTGATCCGGCTCAAGCCGGCACCGCATTCCCGCACACCGGTGCTCAGCCACTCGCTGAAAGTCTCGCCGGCCAACCACTTCGTCAACCTGCAGCAGGACCCCTACGGCAACTTTCTGGCCCGGTTCGTGTTTCCCGATCCGGTGACCGAGTTGAAGATCGAGGTCGATCTGGTTGCCGACATGACCGTCTACAACCCGTTCGACTTCTTCGTCGAGGAGACGGCCGAACAGTGGCCATTCGCGTATCCGGACGAGATTGCCGAGGATCTGGCGATTTACCTGCGGCCGGAACCGGTCGGTCCGGCGTTGCAAGCGTTCCTCGACGGCATCGATCGCACGCCGCGCAATACCGTCGATTTCATCGTCGCACTCAATGCGCGCATCCAGCACGAGGTGCGCTACCTGATCCGCATGGAGCCGGGCGTGCAGACGCCGGAGGAAACGCTGTCGCTGGCCGCCGGTTCCTGTCGTGACTCGTCCTGGCTGCTGGTGCAGGCGCTGCGGCATCTGGGCCTGGCGGCGCGCTTCGTCTCCGGCTACCTGATCCAGCTCAAGCCGGACCTGGTCTCGCTGGATGGCCCACCCGGCACCGATCACGATTTCACCGACCTGCACGCCTGGTGCGAGGTCTATCTGCCCGGCGCCGGCTGGATCGGCCTGGACCCGACCTCGGGACTGCTGACCGGCGAAAGCCACATTCCGCTGGCGGCGACGCCGCACTACCGCAATGCCGCGCCGATCAGCGGCACGATCAATGCCGTCGGTCCGTTCCATACCGAGTTCGCCTTCGACATGACGGTGACCCGGGTCGCCGAACATCCGCGCATCACCTGGCCGTTCTCGGACGAGTCCTGGCAGGCGCTGGATGCGCTGGGCGAGAAGGTCGATGCGCTGCTGCGCGAGCAGGACGTGCGCCTGACCATGGGTGGCGAGCCAACCTTCGTGGCCATCGACGATTTCGAATCGCCGGAATGGAACACCGAGGCAGTCGGGCCAGCCAAACGTGCGCTGGCCGATGCATTGATCCGGCGCCTGCGCGAGCGCTTTGCGCCGGGTGGTTTCCTTCACTATGGGCAGGGCAAGTGGTATCCGGGCGAGTCGCTGCCGCGCTGGACGTTCTCGCTGTATTGGCGTCGTGATGGCGAGCCGATCTGGACCGATCCGGATCTGGTGGCTCGCGAAGGCGGCGTGCATCCGGCCAGCGTCGACGATGCGCAGGCCTTGTTGTCCGGCATCGCCGATACGCTGGGTGTCGGCGCCGACTTCGTGGCGCCGGCCTGGGAGGATCCGGCCGAATGGCTGCTCAAGGAAGGCAAGCTGCCGGCCAATGTCGATCCGACCAATAGCGAGCTGGACGATCCGGAGGCGCGGTCGCGGATGACGCGCGTGTTCGAGCGCGGTCTGACCACGCCGTCCGGTTATGTCCTGCCGGTGCAGCGCTGGAACAGCCGTTCGCAATCCGCCCAACGCTGGCGCAGCGAGAAATGGCGCACCCGCCGCGGCAAGCTGTTCCTGGTGCCGGGCGATTCCCCGGTCGGCTATCGGCTGCCGCTGGGTTCGCTGCCGCATCTTCCGCCGGCGAGCTATCCCTACATGACCACGCTGGACCCGGCGGTGGAGCGCGCACCCCTGCCACCGCGAACGGCGCTGGATCGCCGGCATCCGAACGTTCCGGTGCCTGCAGGCGATTCCGCGACTGTTGCTGCGATCGGTGCCGTGCCAGCGCAGGCGGTGGCCTCGTTCACCGCCGCGGAAGGCGAGCACCAGGAGCGTGTCGAACAGTTCCTGTACGACATCGACGGCGCGGTGCGCACGGCGATCTCGGTGGAACCGCGTGACGGTCACCTGAGCGTATTCATGCCGCCGGTGGAAACGCTGGAGGACTACCTGGATCTGGTCGCGGCCACCGAGGACACCGCACGCCGACTCGGTCTGCCGGTGCAGATTGAGGGCTATGCGCCGCCGAACGATCCACGTATCAACGTCATTCGCGTGGCGCCCGATCCCGGCGTGATCGAAGTCAACATCCACCCGGCGTCGAGTTGGCGCGAATGCGTGGCCACGACTGAAGCGATCTACGACGAGGCGCGTCAGAGCCGGCTCGGTACCGACAAGTTCATGATCGACGGGCGCCATACCGGCACCGGTGGCGGCAATCATGTCGTGGTCGGTGGCGCCACGCCGATGGACAGCCCGTTCCTGCGTCGGCCCGATCTGCTCAAGTCGCTGGTGCTGCACTGGCAGCGGCATCCGGCCATGTCGTACCTGTTCTCGGGCCTGTTCATCGGGCCGACATCGCAGGCACCGCGCATCGACGAGGCGCGTCACGACGCCCTGTACGAGCTGGAGATCGCGCTGGCGCAGATCCCGAAGCCGGGCGAAGGCCAGGCGCCGATGCCGTGGCTGGTCGATCGCCTGCTGCGCAACCTGCTGGTCGATGTCACCGGCAACACGCATCGCTCGGAAATCTGCATCGACAAGCTGTTCTCGCCCGATGGTCCGACCGGCCGCCTCGGCCTGGTCGAATTCCGCGGCTTCGAGATGCCGCCGAATGCGCGCATGAGCCTCGCCCAGCAGTTGCTGGTGCGTGCGCTGATCGCCCGCTACTGGCAGTCACCTCTGGAGGGTGGCTTCGTGCGCTGGGGTACCGCGCTGCACGATCGCTTCATGCTGCCGCACTACGTCTGGCAGGATTTTCTCGACGTGCTCAATGATCTTTCCGCGCACGGTTTTCCCGTGCGTCCGGAATGGTTCGCCGCGCAATGGGAGTTCCGTTTCCCGTTCTGCGGCCAGTTGCAGTACGGCGATGTCCGTCTGGAGCTGCGTCAGGCGCTGGAGCCCTGGCATGTGCTGGGCGAGCAGGGCGCGATCGGTGGCACCGTGCGCTATGTCGATTCCTCGGTCGAACGTCTGCAGGTGCAGCTGGATGGCTGGAATTCCGAGCGCCATGCGCTGGCCTGCAACGGTCGCGAAGTGCCGCTGACTGCAACGGCGCAAGCCGGACAGGCCGTGGCCGGTGTCCGCTACAAGGCCTGGCAGCCGGCCAGCGGCCTGCATCCGGTGATCGCCGTGCATGCGCCGTTGCGCTTCGATCTCTACGACCGCTGGAGCGGACGCGCCATCGGCGGTTGCACCTACCATGTCGCGCATCCGGGTGGCCGCAACTACGAGACCTTTCCGGTCAACGGCAACGAGGCGCAGGCGCGGCGACTGGCGCGTTTCCAGCCGGACGGTCATCATCCCGGTTCGTTCGTGCTGGAACCCGAACGCCGCCTGCCGGAGTTTCCGCACACACTCGACCTGCGTCGTCCGCCGCAACGCGCCTGAAATTTACCGTCGCCATGTCTGCCGTTCCACCGCTGCCGAACCCTGTCGCCGATGGTCTGCTGTCGAACTACCGGACCCTGTTCGGTGGCGTTGACGAGCTGCTCACGGCCGATGGCCGCATGCGACCGGTGTGGCAGGGTTTCATTGACATGCTGGATGCGCTGCCAGACGAGGAGCTCGCCGCGCGCTATGCCCGCGCCCATCAGTACATGCGCGATGCCGGTGTCTACTACCGGGCGTACGACGAGCGCAGTGGCCCTGGCGAGCGCGAATGGCCGCTGTCGCCGTTGCCGGTACTCATCGACGAGGACGAGTGGGCGCAGATCGGCAAAGGTCTTGTGCAGCGGGTCGAGTTGCTCGAACGTGTGGCGGCGGATGTCTACGGCCGGAATGAACTCGTGCGCGACGGCCTGCTGCCGCCCGAGTTGATCGCCGCCAACCCCGAGTTCCTGCGCCCGCTGGTCGGCATATCGCCGCGCTCCGGCCACTTCCTGCATTTCTGCGCGTTCGAGTTGGGGCGCGGTCCCGACGGTCGCTGGTGGGTGCTGGGTGACCGCACGCAGGCGCCATCCGGTGCCGGTTTCGCGCTGGAAAACCGCGTCGCCACCATCCGCGCCTTTCCAGATCTGCCTGACGACGTCCACCTGCACCGGCTGGCCGGCTTTTTCCGGCAGTTCCGCGATGGCTTGCTGGAGCTGGCCGATGGTCAGCTCGGACAGATCGGGGTGCTCACGCCCGGTGCCAACAACGAGACCTATTACGAGCATGCCTGGCTGGCGCGCTACCTCGGTTTCCTGTTGCTGGAGGGTGAAGACCTGACCGTGCGCGACGGCCAGTTGCGTGTGCGCACGGTATCCGGCCCACAGCCAGTGAGCGTGTTGTGGCGGCGTCTGGATTCGGCCTTCATGGATCCGCTGGAGCTGCGTGGCGATTCCTGGATCGGCACGCCCGGCAGCGTTGGTGCCATCCGTGCCGGCAGCGTCTGCATGGCCAACGCGCTGGGTTCGGGCGTACTGGAAACGCGCGCGCTGCAGGCCTTCCTGCCGGGCATCTGTCAGGCACTGACTGGCGAGGATCTGCAACTGCCGGGCATCGCCACCTGGTGGTGTGGTCAGGACACGGCCCGCGAAGAAGTCATCGAACAGATCGACCGGATGATGATCGGTCCGGCCTATTCGACCCGACTGCCCTACGAGGACACCGAGGCCACCTTGCTCGGTGCACGGCTGGACCCGGATGATCGCCGGCAACTGCTGCAACGCCTGCGCCATCACGGTGCGCAATGGGTGGCGCAGGAGGCGGTGACCTTGTCGACCACGCCGGTGCCGATTGATGGCCGGCTGGAACCGCGACCATTCGTGTTGCGTGCGTTCGCGGCGCGCACACCGAACGGCTGGACGATCATGCCCGGCGGCTTCGCGCGCATCGGCGCGCAGGTCGACACCCGCGCCATCGCTATGCAGCTGGGTGGTCAGGCGGCCGATGTCTGGGTGGTGAGTCGAGAAGCCGTGCGCCAGGACTCGCTGATGCACGCCGGCGACAGCGTGCAGCGCCGCGAAGCCACTACCTTGCCCAGTCGCGCTGCCGAGAACCTGTTGTGGCTGGGTCGTTACATCGAACGCAGCGAAGCGGTCGCGCGCATCCTGCGTGCCTATCATGTGCGTCTCGCCGAGGATCTCGGCGACCAGCCGCTGCCGCTGCTGGACGTGCTCGGCGGACTGCTGGCCGACCAGGACGTGGATGTGGCCGAAGCGATTCCGGCTGGTCTTTTGCGCAGCCTGGACGGCGCCACGACCAGTGCCGGCCGCATCCGCGACCGTTTTTCGCCGGATGGTTGGGCGGCCCTGCATGACCTCTCCACCACCGCGCACCGCTTCGCCTTGCGGGTCAAACCGGGTGACGATGCCACCCGCGCAGTCACCGTGCTGTTACGCAAGCTGGCTGGCTTTTCCGGGCTGCTGCACGAGAACATGTTCCGCTCCACCGGTTGGCGTTTTCTCGACATCGGCCGGCGCATCGAGCGTGCCATCCAGCTGACCGGCGTGCTGGCACTGCTGCGCGACGAGGAGGCGCCGCCGGGGTTGCAGCAGGCGGTGCTGGAAATCGGCGACAGCGTGATGACCCATCGCAATCGCTACGGCGTCAATGCCGGCCCCTTGAGCGTGATCGATCTGCTCGCGCTGGAGCCGAACAATCCGCGATCGGTGATCTTCCAGATCGAGCAACTGCGCAGCGAGCTGGGATTGCTGCCGACCGGCGGCTTGCCCCCGGGCATGCCGGCTTTCGTCAAGCAGGTGATGCGCCTACACACCGAATTGTCGATCCGCGATCCGGCTGCGTTCGATGCCGACTATCTGGCCAGTTTGGCCAACGACATCGCCGGCCTGTACAGCCTGGTGTCGGATGCCTACTTCCGCTGAGGGCCGTTGACCAAATGCGCTACGACGTCCGCCTTCGCCTGAGCTACGAGTACCAGCATCCGGTGGCCGACGCGCGTCATCTGGTGCGGGTGCTGCCGCGCAATTTGCGCGGCGTGCAGCAGGTGCAGGAATCCAGCCTGCGCATCGATCCGGGTTCGGGCGAACGCCAGGTGTTCGAGGATTTCTTCGGCAACTGCGTGACGTCCGTGGCACTGCGTACGCCGCATTCGCACCTGGACGTGGAGATGCGCGCGCTGGTCAAGGTCGATCACGACAGCCAACCGGAACTCGATCTGTCGCCGGACATCGAAGGGCTGTCAGCCGAGCTGGCGACGCGGCGTTCGCTGGCAGCAGACGCGCCCTGGCATTTCCTGCCGGCGACAGCCCGGGCGCCGCTGCTGCAGCGGATCACCGACTACGCGGCGGTGAGTCTGCGCGACAGCGACAGTGTGCTCGCCACCGTGCAGCATCTGGGCCGACGACTGCGCGAGGATTTCACCTACGACGCCGAGGCCACCGATGTCGATACGCCGGTCGGCGAGGCCTTCGACATGCGCGCCGGTGTCTGCCAGGACTTCAGTCACATCATGATCGCCGGATTGCGCGGCCTGGGCATTCCCGCCGCGTATGTCAGCGGGTTTTTGCGCACCATTCCGCCGAAAGGCAAGCCGCGACTGGAAGGTGCCGACGCTACCCATGCCTGGGTGCGCGCCTGGTGTGGTGTGCAACTGGGCTGGCGCGATTTCGATCCCACCAACGGCATTCCCGCAGGCAACGACCACATCACCATCGGCTACGGCCGCGATTACGCCGACATCTCACCGATCGCCGGTGTGCTGAAGACCTTCGGCGACCAGGAAGCCGCCCAGGCGGTCGACGTCATTCCGCTGGACTGAAGCGCGCGGAAGGCCGCGATCGGCCAGGTGTCGAGCCCGTGGCGAATATGCGTCGTTGGGCATACTCGCCGCTGTCGTTCGGTACTGCCGTCGCGTTGTTGCCAGGACATTCCCGGCGTTCCGGGTGATGCCGGATGTCAGGGCGTCTCGTCGGTGTCGAGGGTATCGTCCGCCGATTCCGGCGCGACCGGTGCATCCAGATCGCGCAGGGCGCGCAGCAATTCGCGGAAGGCGTGCGGCGGTGACGCGGCATCGCGTTCGCGCTGGGCCTGGCGCACGAGTTGACGCAGGCGCGTTCCGTCGGCCTGCGGATACTGCTCCAGCAGGCGCGTGAGTGCCTCGTCGCCGCCGTCGAGCAGACGCTGGCGCCAGCCTTCAGCACGACGCTGGCGGGCGGCATCGCGACGGTTGTGCTCGCGGCTGCGTTCGACCACCGCGCGCATGCCGGCCAGCGTCTCGTCGTCGAGTCGGCGCAGGTGCTTGGCCAGGAACTGGCTCTGGCGCTTGCGCGCGACGTGCTGGTGGATGCGCCGGGATTCGTCCAGCAGCGTGGCCAGATCCTCGTCCAGCGCCAGTTGCGGCAGCACGCCGGCCGGCGCGTCCATCAACTGCAGGGCGAGGTCGAGCACATCCAGCGCATCGCGCCGGCGCTGGCTGCGCGAGGGGCCGGTGGCGCGCTTGCTGATGCGCTCCGGTGGTGGGTCGAAATCGAAATCGTCGCTCATGGGCGTGATTGTACGGAACCTCCGAAAACATGGCCGGCGAACGGGTGTCTGGCGGTGGCCGCCGGCACGCAGGAAACCGGGTGCAGGAATCATCCACGAGCCTCCCGAGAGCCACCCGAAGCGATCGGATGCCCGCGGAATCGTTTTCCGCAGGCCCGCCAGCCCTGGCCGCGCGCAACGATGATCCGGCCAGCGGTCCGGGCGATGCTGCGTGCGACAATGCGTGGATGAACCAAGCTCGTGTTTCAGCGACGCCATCCCCGATCACCGACAGCCCGGAACTGGATCGCCTGGTCGATCTGGCCAGCGATGTCCTTGCCCGCTGTCAGCGCCACGGTGCCAGTCAGGCCGAGGTCTCGATCAACACCAGCCGCGGTCTGAGCACCACGGTGCGACTGGGCGAGGTCGAGACCATCGAGCGTCAGAACGATCGTGGCGTCGGCATCACCGTCTACTTCGGGCAGCGTCGGGGCAGCGCCAGCACGGCCGATCTGGCGCCCGACTCCATCGAGACCTCGATCATCCAGGCCTGCGCGATCGCCCGGCATACCGAGCCCGATCCCTTCGCCGGCCTGGCTGACCCGGAGCGGCTGGCGAAAAGCTGGCCGGATCTGGACCTGTGGCATCCCTGGGATCTCAGCGCCGACGAGGCGGTGGAACTGGCGCGGCGTTGCGAAGCCGCCGGCCTGGCGACCGATCCGCGCATCGGCAACTCCGACGGCGCCAGCGTGAATCTGGGCGAGAGCCTGGGCGTCTATGCCAACAGCCACGGCTTCGTCGGTCCGGAACGCGCGACCCATCAGTCGCTGTCCTGTGTGCTGGTGGCCAGCGATGCCGACGGTGGCATGCGCCGCGACTACTGGTTCGACAGCGCCCGCGCCGCCGGCGATCTGGCCGACGCCGAGGCGATCGGACGGCGCGCCGGCGAGCGCACGCTGGCGCGACTGGGTGCGCGCTCGCTGTCGACACGGACCTGTCCGGTGCTGTTCGTGCCGGAAACCGCACGCGGCCTGATCGGACACTTCCTGTCGGCGATCAGCGGCGGTGCGCAATACCGTCGCGCCTCCTTCCTGCTTGATCACGTCGGCCGGAAGGTGTTTCCCGAAGGCTTCACGCTGGTCGAGCGGCCGCACCTGCCGCGCGGGTTCGGGTCCAGTGGCTTTGACGCCGAAGGCGTCGCTACATTCGACAATGATCTGGTGCGCGACGGCATCGTCCAGCGCTACCTGCTGGACAGCTATTCGGCGCGCAAGCTCGGGCTTGCCAGCACCGGCAACGCCGGTGGTGTGCACAACCTGCTGGTCGAAGGCGACATGGTTCCGCATCGGCAACTGCTGACACAGATGGACACCGGCCTGGTGGTCACCGAACTGATGGGGCAGGGGGTGAGTACGATCACCGGCGACTACTCGCGCGGCGCCGCGGGCTTCTGGGTCGAGCGCGGCGCGATCGTGCATCCGGTCGAGGAGGTCACCATCGCCGGCAACCTGCGCGACATCTATGCCGGCATCGTCGGCATCGGTGACGACGTCGATCGGCGGGCCGGCATCCTCACTGGTTCGCTGCTGGTCGAGCGCATGACCGTGGCCGGCAACTAGCTGCCGGGCCCCTGTCGCGGCACCTGTGATGGGCGTCAAGATTCTGTTTTCATTGGGATGTTTCGTGTGACCGGCAACGCTGTTTCACACCGGCAACTGCGCTAGTATATGAACCGTATATTGGTACATTGTTCGCCCTGACCGGTTCGGTCGGGCGGTTTCGGCAGGACTGGAGAGGCGACGAGTTTCCGGTCCATTGGCTTCGGGGTCTGGGGATTCGTCGTGGCAGCAACGGGTACGTTGGTATCACAGCGTCGCGTGGTCGCCCGCCTGTCCTGGCGCATCTTCGGTGTGCGCTGGTCGGGGATGGTGCTGTGCGCCATCGCCATCGCTGCGGTCCTGCATCAGATCGAAGCACCGCGTGCGGTGTGGCTGGCGTTGGCTGCCAACATCCTGATCTGGCCGCCGCTGGCCTTGTGGCTGGCAGTGCGCAGCGCCGATCCGGATCGCACCGAGCGCGCCAATCTGGTCATCGATTCGGCCATTGCTGGTGCCTGGATCGCAATCATCCAGTTCAACCCGTTGCCGTCAGTGTTGCTGGCGGTGTTGTCGACCACCGACGAGTTGTTCGCCGGCATCCCCGGACTCTGGCGCTGGACCCTGGGCGCGCTGCTGCTGGCCGTGTTCAGCGTCGGCGCAGTCAACGGTTTCGCCTTCTATCCGGAGGCCAGTTCGCTGGTGGTCTGGGCCTGCCTGCCGGCGATCGTCCTGCAACCGACGCTGGTCGGCATCCTGACCAGTCGCATGATCGTGCGGGTACGGACCCAGAACCGGGAACTGGACAAGCTCAGCAGCACCGACGTGCTCACCGGTCTGGGCACGCGCCGCTTCTGGCAGGAGCGGGCGCGTGGCGATCTGGTGACCTACCGGCGCGCCGGCCGCCCCATCAGTCTGCTGATGGTCGATGTGGATCGCTTCAAGACCATCAACGACCGGCATGGCCATGCCATTGGCGACCAGATCCTGTGCGTGGTTGCCGATGTCATCACCCGGCACTGCCGCGGCAGCGACTACGCCGCACGTCTGGGTGGCGACGAGTTCTGCGTGATCCTGGGCGACACCGACCATGGCCAGGCCTGGGATGTCGCCGAGCGCATCCGGCACAAGGTGAGTGAACGCGCGCAACTGATCCGCGTGCCGATGCGCTGCACGGTCAGCATCGGCATCGCCCAGGCCGCGCTGCGTCACGACGACCTGGAGCAGTGGATGAGCCAGGCCGACGAAGCCCTGTACCGGGCCAAGAGCCTGGGCCGTGATCGCATCGAGCCGCAGCCTGCCGAGCCGGCCGATGAAGTGGACGAATCGCCGCGGCAGTTCGCGCTGATCCGCTGACCGCGCACAGCTCAGGCTCAACGCCGTTCCCGTCGACGCGCAAAATACGCTCGCGTCAGCGGCAGCTTGTCGGTTGCCGGCGGGGAGTGTGCTGGTCAGGAACGGGTTCGCGCCTCTCGTGGCGCCGTTGCCTCAGCGCTCGTAGCGGTAGTTCAGGCCGGCCTTGTTGTCGCGCGTGCCCGACTGCACTTCGGCCTCGAAACGCTCGGTCAGCCGGTAGCGCAAGGTCACCAGCTGGCCGCCATCGAACAGGCTGCGGCCGTAGCCCAGATACAGGCGCGGCGACAGGTACTTGCCGATGGTCAGTGCGCCGGCACCCAGTTCGCGTGAGGAACCGACGCCGACCTCGTCCAGACCCAGACGCGCGCCGAGCGACTTCGCCAGCAGATCGCCGCCGGCAGTGGTGACGGCCGCAGCCGCGGTGCCGAGCACGTCCTGGTCGGAGCTGCTGGTGGCCTGGCGCAGCGGACGACCCAGCACCAGATAGGACAGTGCCTCGGCCTGATCCATGGACGGCACCGAGTAGACCTCCAGGATCGGGCGCTGGGCGTTGCCGGTGACTTGCAGGCCGGCGGTGACCGTCTCCACCTTGCGGGTGGCGCGGATGTCGAGATTGGGGTTGTTGACCGGGCCGGTGAAGATCAGGCGGCCGCGTTCGATGTCCAGGTCCTGGCCGTAGGCCTGGTAGACACCGGTGACGGTGATCTCGCCGCGGGCATTGGTCGGTCGCCGCGGCCGTTCGCGGATCTGCATCTGTCCGCCCAGCGAGCCGTCCAGGCCGTAGCCGTCGATGCGCACGCGATCCCCGAGCCGGACCTGGATTTCCGCAAAGATCGGCAGGCCGCCGGCTTCTTCGGCGACGACCTCCTCGTCGGTGACATGCACGTCCGGCGATGGCCGCGTCGCACCGCCTTCCAGTTCCTCGGGCCGGATCATGGCCTGCGGGATGGCGACCTCGCCGGTCACCGACAGCCGGCGGTCATCGGCGGTGATGGTCAGGTCCGGTGTCACGAACACGCGCGCCGCGGGAATGTCCGCGACCAGCACGCGCTCACCGGAGATGCGGATGTCCATCGGCGTGCGGCCCTGGCTGGGCAGGCCGAACCAGCCGCCGATCAGCAGCGTACTGTCGTCGGCGGTGTTGACGCGGCCGTCGACGTTGATCCGTCCGCCGGCACCGGCGCGCAGGCTCAGCGCCGTGTCGCGCAGGCGCAGTCCGGCCGACGGCAGTTCCGCGGTGAAGCCCTGCAGGACGATCTCGCCGTTCGCCTGCGGTGACGCCACCGTGCCGGACAGGCTCATGCGTCCGCGCAGTTCGCCGCGCGGATTGACCACTTCCGGGGTCAGCAGACCGATGAAGCCCAGCTCCGGCAGTGCCAGGTCGAGATCGCCGGACAGGGCCGTGCCGCCGTCCGCCGGGCGCGTCTGGATGTCGGCGCGGATGTTGCCGGCCGGACTGAGCACGATGTCGGCGCCCAGGCGGGTGCTGTCGCCTTCCATGTCGACGGTGGTCGCCAGCGTGGTCCAGGCGACCAGGTCATGGTCGGCCTCGGTGGCCAGGCGGATGCGGCCCGGCGTGCCCTCGATCTGCGCCTGGCCGGTGATGCGGTTCTCGGCATCGATGCGCAGTCGGCCGCGACCACCGAGCTCGCCGTCGACCAGCAGCGTGTCATCGCCGGACAAGGCGGTCAGCCAGGCCAGCGGCAGCCGGGTCAGCTCGTAGCCGAACTCGCCGCCGCTTTCCGGTTGCCAGTTGCCGTCCAGGCACAGGCCGCTGTTGTCGCCGGTCAGGCAGGCGTTGCCCAGCTCGACCCGTTGCGCCGACAAGGTCAGTGGCGCCGGTTCGCGCAGCGCCAGCGGCGAAGGCAACTGCGGTGACTGCAACGCCAGCTCGTTGAGCAGGCCGCTCCAGGTCTGGCTGTCGCGCTCGAAGCGGCCGGCCAGCGCCGCGGTCAATTCACCCTGCTCGGCATCGACCGACAGGCGCAGGCGATTGGCCTGTTCGTTGCCGCTGCCTTCCAGCGAAAGTGTGCTGATGGTCTGGCCAGCCAGTACCAGATCCTGCGCCTGCACGCTGAGATGGCCGTCGCCGGCAAAGTCGGTGCGCGCATCGACATCCAGCGCCAGGCTGCCGACCCGGTACTCGCCGAACACGACATCGGCGGCGCTGGCGTTGCCGGCAATCGCCAGCGATGGCCACTGGCCGCGCACGGTGAGATCGCTGTCGATCCGGCCGGAGGCCGAGTCCAGCAGCAATGCCGGATCGGCCACCGCGAGGCGCACGCGGGCGTCGAAATCGGCGCCGAGCTTGCCATCGACCTGCACCCGGTTGTCGCCCAGACGCAGGTCCAGGTCGGCGTTGATGTCGTCGCCATCGGCGATCACCACGTGACCGCTGCCGGACAGCGGGCGCTGCTTCAGCGTGCCGCCCAGACGGGCGATGTCCAGTCGGGCATCGAGCTTGTCGTCGACCAGACCGCCGCGGCTGCTGGCGTCCATGTCGATACGACCCGGCCAGTCCGGCGCCAGCAGGCCGGGATTGAAATCGTTGGCGGTGATGTCGGCCTGCCAGGCAATCGCCGGCTGCGTGGTCAGCGTGCCCTGTGCCTGCACCCGGCCGTTGCCGGTGACCAGAGTCAGCGGCGCGAAGCGCAGCTCGCCCTGCGGATCGCCTTCGACATCCAGGGTGAGTTCCACCGGCTGGGCATCGACATTGGCCTGCGCCCGCACCTGCGCGTCGAGCTGGTCCGGCGAGCCCTTGGCGCTGATGCTGCCGCTGCTGGCCAGTTGCTCGAACGGCGGGTCCAGCGGCGGACTGATCGCCTGCCAGTTGGCCTCGATCTCGCCGGTGGGAATGTCGCCGGACAGGTCGACCTGACCGGTGGCGTTGAAGCGGCCGGGCCGGCCGTTCTCGGCCAGGTTCAGCGCCTCAATGCCCAGAATCTGGTCGCGCCAGGTACCGGCAATGCGTTCGACCAGCACGGTGTAGTCGTCGAGCGTGACCTGCCCCGACAGATCGGC
This sequence comes from Lysobacterales bacterium, assembly GCA_035911475.1. Taxonomy (GTDB): domain Bacteria; phylum Pseudomonadota; class Gammaproteobacteria; order Xanthomonadales; family UBA2363; genus Pseudofulvimonas. The sequence goes on from JAMHVM010000115.1 coordinate 13,326, forward strand.
GCGATCGATGCCGCCGCTGCCGGAAAGTTCGAACGCAACCTGCTGCAGCGGCGGATCTGTCAACAGTGCCGCGAGATCGATGCCATGGCTGCCCGCTTGCAAGTTCCAGGTGGCGTTCTCACCGTGACCCTGCCAACTGAGTTCGAGTATCGCTTGCGAGGGTTCGGTCAGCTCAAGGTAGAGCGCTGGGCGTGATTGCGGACCGCCGAGTTCAATGTTTCCAACCAGTGGGCGCGTCAGATCCGGGAGACGCCAGTTGAAGTCGACTTCTGCCTTGCCCGCCCAGTCGTTACCGGTGTCGACCATAACCTGCGTGTGCAGCTCGCCGTCGGGCCCGGCGATTTCCAGCGTGTCGATTTCCAGTTCGGTGCCGCTCCAGCGTGCGGTACCGGCGACTCGGTCCAGCGTGATCACCGGCGTGGCATCGTGCTGCTGGATCACCACGTTCTCGACCAGCAGTTCGTCGATGCGCATCGACAGCGGTGCCTGCAGTTCCGGCAGGGCGAACGGTTCTTCCGACGGCGGCGTCTCGGTCGGCGGCGGCAGCGTGGCCTCGACGCCGCGTACGGTCAGACCGGTCAGATGCAGTTCGCCGCTGAGCAGTGCCCGGCTGCGCGGCGCAATGGCGATGTCGGCGATGCGGTAGGTGCCGGCGGCCGGATCGCTGTAGACGACATCGCGCAGTTGCATGCCGCCCAGCAGCGAACCCTCGGCGCTGCCGACCGTGAGTTTGTTGTCGACGAAGCCGGCCGCGCGCGCCAGGGTGAAGCGCAGGCCGCTGGTGGTCGTGGTGACCCACAAGGCCATCAGCAGGGCGATGACCAGCACGGCCAGCAGGCCGAGCAGGGTCCATTTCAGCCAGCGCCTCACAGGTCCGGCCCGATCACGATGTGCAGTTCGACGGCATTCTTGGCATCGTCCAGGCCGTGGCCGATGTCCAGCCGGACCAGGCCGACCGGCGAGCGCCAGCGCACGCCCATGCCGACGCCGGTGCGGGTCTTGAAGCTGCTGGTGTCGGTGAAGGCATTGCCGCTGTCAACGAAAGCGGCGACGGCCCAGCTGCGCGCGATGTCGCGCTCGAACTCGGCGCTGAGCACGGCCAGATGCTTGCCACCAATGACGAAGTCCTCGCAATACTCGGGGTTCTCGGCATCGAACCCGCAGCGGGTCACTTCCGGACCGACGGCCTGATAGCCATAGCCGCGGATGGTGCGGTCGCCACCGGCGAAGAAGCGCAGGGTCGGTGGCAGCGCGTTGAAATCGTCCACCCAGGTGGTCCCGAGCGTGGCGCGCAGGTAGGCGCGCTGCTTCTCGCCCAGCGGATGGATGTAGCGTGCCTCGCTGCGCAGCTGCACGAAATCGGTGTCGGAGAGCAGGGCCTCGCTGCCGGCGCGTGCCTCGAAGGTCAGGCTGTAGCCCTGGGTCGGGAACAGGTCGTCGTTGGCGCGGCGGCGGGTCAGCCGGCCTTCGGCGAACAGCAGGGTGGAGTTGCTGCGCTCCTTGGCGATCTCGTAGTCGCCGTACAGCGCGCGCACACCCAGGTCGCGCCACCAGCCCTTCCAGAAGCGGTTCTCCATGGCGAACACGCTGGTGGTTTCGGACTCGGTGCTGTCGGTGGTCTCGCGCCGGTGGGTGGCGCCGATGTTGAAGCTGCGCAGGTTCTCGCCCGGTCGCAGGATCTCGTAGTTGAACGCGGCGGCGGTCAGACGCTGGCTGAGCTCGGCTTCGACATTGGCCTTGTGGCCGCGCCGGTTGACCCAGCGCCGGTTCATGCTGCCGCGCACGCCGAAACCGGAGTCGGTGCCGACCGAGATGCCGCCGGTGTAGACATTGCGCGGTGCCGGCGCCACTTGCACCACGATCGGCACGGTGTCGCCATCGGCGTTGCGCAACTGCGGCGATACCGAGACGAAGCCGAAGTAGTCGGCATCGATCAGCCGGCGCTGGAACTTCAGCAATTCGTCGGAACTGTAGTAGTCGCCGGGCTTGTGCTGGATCCAGCGACGCATGAACTCGTCGGGAAACTGCGAGCCCTCGAATGTGGTCTCGCCGATGCGGTAACGCGGGCCGGACTGCCAGTGCAGGCGCACCGTGGCCGCGTCCTCGGCAATGCGGACGTCGACCCGGCTCAGGCTCTGGCGGGCACGCAGGAAGCCCGCACCCTCGATCGCCGATTGCGCTGCCGCCTTGCCGGACTCGTAGCGGGAGTGGACCAGGCGCTCGCCGGTCTGGATCGGAAAGCGCGCGCGGATCTGCGCCAGCAGGCGGCACAGTTCCGGCCGGTCACTGGCCGAAGGTTCGGGCAGGGGTGCCCGGCGTCGCTGTCGCGGCGTCGATCCCGTCCCGTCGGATGCCGCCGGTGTCGATGCCGTTTCGCGGGCGTCGAGCTCATCGTCGTCATCGACAGGCAGCGGCGTTGGTGCGGCGACCTCGGTTCCGGGCATGTCCACGCTGACTGGCGTTGTCGACGGCGGCACATCGATGCAGGCGCCGTCATCGTTCAGGCGGACATTGCCCAGTTGCAGGTCGAAGGCCTGAACGCGCACGCTGGGACGGACCTTGATGGTGAAGGTGGCGACCCAGTCGTCGCCATTGCGCTCCAGCTTGCTCTCGACATCGGGCCGGTAGTAGCCGAATGGTTCCAGGCCCTTGCGGATCTCGTCGGGCGCGCGCTCGAACAGGCGTTCGACCTGGGCCTGGCTGATGCTGCGGTCACGGTAGCCGTACAGGGCCGTTGATCGTTGCAGGCTGTCACGCAGGCTGGCGCCGCGGATGCCCTCGATGACCACGCGGACCGCCGCTTCGGCACTGGTGGCTGCGGTGAGAGCGGCGATGGCCAACAGCCATGTCGATACCGCCAACGATCCATGTCGGGAAGCGCTCATGGGGGCAAACTAACATCACAAATCTGAATCTGCCGCGATGATCCCGCGGCGTCGCTTCAACAGCAGGGGAGCCAGCGCCAGCAGCGCA
>JAMHVM010000116.1:0-17616 GCA_035911475.1 Lysobacterales bacterium
CCAGACGATGGTGATGGGAATGAAGATCTTCCAGCCAAGGCGCATGATCTGGTCGTAGCGGTAACGCGGAAAGGTCGCGCGGAACCACAGGAACACGAACATGTAGAAGATGACCTTGATGAAGAACCACCACCAGCCGTCGACGCCGAGGAACGGCACCGACGACGGGAACGGCGACAGCCAGCCGCCGGTGAACAGCACGGTGGTGAGCACGCAGATCAGGATCATGTTCGCGTACTCGGCCAGGAAGAAGATCGCGAACGCCGCGCCCGAGTACTCGACATGGAAACCGGCGACGATCTCGCTCTCGCCTTCGGCCACGTCGAACGGCGCGCGGTTGGTTTCGGCGACACCGGAGATGAAATAGACCAGGAACAGCGGCAGCAGCGGCAGCCAGTACCAGCTGAGCAGGCCCCATTCGCCGCGCTGACCTTCGACGATGGTGCTGAGGTTGAGGCTGCCGGAAGCCACCAGCACGCCAACCAGGGCAAAGCCCATCGCGATCTCGTAGCTGACCACCTGTGCCGCCGAGCGCATCGCACCGAGCAGCGCGTACTTGGAATTGCTGGCCCAGCCGGCGAGGATGATGCCGTACACGCCCATCGAGGTCATCGCCAGCAGATACAGCAGGCCGGCGTTGATGTCTGCCAGCACCAGGCCGTCATCGAACGGCACCACCGCCCAGGCAGCCAGGGCCGGCGCCAGCGCCAGCAGCGGCGCCAGATAGAACAGGAAGCCGTTGGCGCGGCTGGGCCGGACGATTTCCTTCAGCAGCAGCTTGGTGACATCGGCGAAGGTCTGGATCCAGCCAACGCCGAACATCTTGCCCAGATACACCGGCCCGTGCCGGGCGTGCATGTAGCCGATGACCTTGCGCTCGTAGAGCACATAGAAGGCCACGCCGATCACCACCGGCAGGATGATCGCCATGATCTTGACCACGGTCCACAGCAGCAGGCCGAAGGCGCCAAAGCTCAGGAAGAACTCGCGCAACCAGTCGATCATCACGCGACTCCCAGGATCTGGAGGCGGCCAGCGACCGGTACGGCGGCCGTGGCCTCATGTCCCGCCTCGATCAGTGCTGCGCCGCTCGGCACCCGCTCGTCCAGACGCACCGGAAGTTCGATGCTTTCATCCTCGCCGAACAGCACGCCGGCACGACCACCGTCAGCCAGACCGAGCGAACGGGCCTGATCGGAATTGACCACCACCGCGGGCGGATGCGACAGCGGTGTCGCCTGCAGCGCCTGCGCGCGACGCACGACGGCGTCGCAACGGTAGATCGGCAAGGACACGATACGCTCGATGCCGCTGTCGTCGCCGGCAGTCTCGCCTTCGGTCGATGCGACAAAACCAAGCGTGGTATCGGCCGAACGCGGCGACAGCCCGGCACGCAAGCCGGCGATGTCAACGAAGTCGAAACCGGCAACACCCAGGTCGGCGCCCAGCGCGCGCAGCGCGCGCCAGCCGGCGCGTGCCGAACCCGGCAGGACAGAACCTGGCGACACGGTCTGGGCAACGCCATCGACGTTGGTCAGGGTGGCATCGATCTCCGGCAGCAAGCCGATCGGCAGGATCACGTCGGCGACACGGCGCACCGCCTCGTCGGCATAGGCCACCATGGCGACGCAGCGGCCAGCGGCGAGCGCCCGCTCGGCTAGTGCCGGCTCGGAGAAATCGGCGAGCTCGGCGTTGTACAGCAGGTAAGAGGGCAACGGCTGGCGCAGCTGGCTGGACGCATCGCCCTGAGCTGCCGGCGTGACGCCGGCCTGAGTCAGCCCGACTGCGTTGCTGGCCGTCGGCAACACGTTGTAGGCAGCGCCAGAGGCATCGGCGATCAGGCGCGCCAGCGCACGCAGGCTGGCCGCGTTGGCGGCACGCAAGGCGTGCTGGCCGACGACGACCACAGCGCGCTGTGCATCCAGCAGCGTGCGCGCAGCGTCGCGGTCGCCCTGGTCCGGACTGGCGGAGGACAACAGCTTGGTCAGCGACTGAGGTGCCTGCTTGCCGCTGGCTTCCAGCACCGAGGCGGCGAACGCGCCGAGCACGGCCGGGAGCCGCGACGGCGTGTCGATGGCTGCGCCCGCCAGCGGATAGTTCGAATCGAAGTCGACCGGGTTGACGGCAAACACCTTGGCGCCGGCGTTCACCGCCTTGCGCAGCCGATGATTGAGCAACGGCGCCTCGCGACGCGGATCGCAACCGACCAGCACCACCACGTCGGCGTTCTCGATCTGCGCCAGTGGCATCTCGAAGCCGGTTGCGGCGGCGCGGGTGCCGTCATCGGCGAAATCGACCTGCCCCAGCCGGTAGTCGATGTTCGGGCTGCCCACGTGGGCGGCGATGCGTGCCAGCAGCGCGCCTTCCTCGTTGGAGGTGTTGCCACCGACCAGGAAACCGGTCTTGCCCAGCGGCGCATCGCGCAGCAGGTTCACCGCAGCCACCAGCGCCTCATCCCACGACGCCTCACGCCAGCCATGACCTTCACGCAGCAGCGGTGTCTTCAGGCGGTCGTCGGCCAGCAGGCCCTGATGCGAATAGCGGTCGCGGTCGGACAGCCAGCTCTCGTTGATCGCCTCGTTGTCACGCGGCACCGTACGCAGCACTTCGCCGCGACGGGTGTGCAGGAACAGGTTGGAATGCAGCGCGTCGTGATAACCCACCGACGCCCGCGCGATCAGTTCCCAGGCGCGCGCCTTGAAACGGAACACCTTGTTGGTCAGCGCACCGACCGGGCAGACGTCGATGATGTTGCCGCCGATCTCGGACTCGATCGACTTGCCGATCCAGGTGCCGATCTCCAGATTCTCGCCACGACCCATGCCACCCAGCTCGGTGGTCCCGGCGATGTCGCGCATGAACCGCACGCAGCGCGTGCAGTGGATGCAGCGGGTCATGTCGGTGGCGATCAGCGAACCCAGATCCTCATCGGCGACCGAGCGCTTGCGCTCGGAGAAGCGGCTGACCGAGCGACCGTAGCCCATGGCCACGTCCTGCAGTTCGCACTCGCCGCCCTGATCGCAGATCGGGCAATCCAGCGGGTGGTTGATCAGCAGGAACTCCATGACATTGCGTTGCGAACCCAGCGCCTTCTCGGAGCGGGTGAACACCTTCATGCCTTCCATGACCGGCGTCGCACAGGCCGGCATGGGCTTGCCGGACTTCTCGACCTCGACCAGACACATGCGGCAGTTGGCCGCGATCGGCAGTTTCTTGTGGTAGCAGAAGCGTGGAATCGGCTTGCCGATCTTGTCCGACGCCTGGATGATCATGCTGCCCTTGGGCACGGCGACGGCTTCGCCATCGATCTCCAGGTTGACCAGATCCACCTCGGGCTTGACGACTGCGTTCATGCCGCCACTCCCAGCTTCTCGGCCACCAGCGAACGCTTGTGGGTCACGTAGTACTCGAACTCATGCCAGAAATGACGCAGGAAACCCTGCACCGGCCAGGCAGCAGCTTCACCGAAAGCACAGATCGTGTGGCCTTCAATCTGCCCGGCGGCCTGCCTGAGCATGGCCACGTCTTCCATGGTCGCCTTGCCGTCGACGATGCGGGTCAGCACGCGATACATCCAGCCGGTGCCTTCGCGGCACGGCGTGCACTGGCCGCAGGATTCGGCGTAGTAGAAGCGGGCGATGCGCTGGCAGGCACGCACCATGCAGGTGGTCTCGTCCATGACGATGACCGCGCCCGAACCCAGACCGGAACCAGCCTTCTGGATCGAGTCATAGTCCATGGTGCATTCGAGCATGGTCGCCGCAGGCAGCACCGGCATCGATGAGCCGCCGGGAATCACGCCCTTGAGCGCGTGACCGTTGCGCACGCCACCGGCCATCTCCAGCAGATCGCGGAACGGGGTGCCCAGCGGGATCTCGAAATTGCCCGGCTTGTTGACATGGCCGGACACCGAGAACGCCTTGGGGCCGCCGTTGTTCGGCTTGCCCAGACCGAGGAACCAGTCGGCCCCGTTGCGCAGGATCGCCGGCACGGAGGCATAAGTCTCGGTGTTGTTGATCGTGGTGGGCTTGCCGTACAGGCCGAAGTTGGCCGGGAACGGCGGCTTGAAGCGCGGCTGGCCCTTCTTGCCTTCCAGCGACTCCATCAGCGCGGTTTCTTCGCCGCAGATGTAGGCACCTGCGCCCAGCGCCGAGTACATGTCGACATCCACGCCCGAGTCGAGCAGGTTCCTGCCCAACCAGCCGTGCTTGTAGGCGTCGGCCAGGGCTTCTTCCAGATGCTCGAACGGCTCGTGGTGGAACTCGCCGCGCAGGTAGTTGTAGGCAACGGTGGAGCCGGTGGCATAGCAGGCGATCGCCATACCCTCGATCACCGCATGCGGGTTGAAGCGCAGGATGTCGCGATCCTTGCAGGTGCCCGGCTCGGATTCATCCGAGTTGCACAGGATGTATTTCTGGCCCGGCGCGCTGCGCGGCATGAACGACCACTTCAGGCCCGTCGGGAAACCCGCACCGCCGCGACCACGCAGGCCGCTGGCCTTGACCGCGTCGACGATGGTGGCCGGATCCGGCTTCTCGGTCAGGATCTTGCGCCAGGCCTGATAGCCGCCGGCCTTGAGGTAGTTCTCGTAGCTCCAGGGCTTGTCGAAGTGCAGCGTCGTGTAGACGACGTTGTGCGCCTGCGGCGGCGGCCCGACCGGACCGGTGGTTTCGTGATGCGCCATCGCCCTACTCCAGCCCGTCCAGGATCTCGTCCACCTTGCCGGTGTCGAGATGCTCGTGGTAATGCCCGTTGACCACCATCATCGGCGCGCCGCAACAGGCGGCCAGACACTCTTCCTCGCGCTTGAGGTAGACGCGGCCGTCGGGCGTGCTTTCGCCCAGCTTCACGCCCAGCTTGCGCTCGCAGTGCCGGACGATGTCTTCGGCACCATTGAGCCAGCAGGAAATGTTGGTGCAGATGGCGACGTTGTTGCGGCCTACCGGTGTCGTTTCAAACATCGAATAGAAGCTGGCGACCTCGTAGGCCCACACCGGCGGCAAGTCCAGATATTTGGCGACCGCCGTGATCAGGTCGTCGCTGAGCCAGCCGGTGTTCTGCTCCTGGGCAGCGAACAGGCCCTGGATCAGCGCCGAGCGCTTGCGTTCGGGCGGGAACTTGCCCAGCCAGTGGTCGATCTTGCCGCGGGTGGCGTCGGTCAGCACGACCATCGGGTCGACATCTTTGACCGCTTCGTAGTTGCCGGTCGCCTTCATCGGTCAATTTCTCCGAACACGACGTCGTAGGTGCCGATCATGGCCACGACGTCGGACAGCATGTGGCCCCGGACCACGGCATCCATGGACGACAGGTGCGCAAAGCCGGGGGCACGCAGCTTCAGCCGGAACGGCTTGTTGCCGCCGTCGGAAACGATGTAGGCCGCGAACTCGCCCTTGGGCGCCTCGACCGCGGCATAGACCTCACCGGCCGGCACCGAATAGCCTTCGGTGAACAGCTTGAAGTGATGGATCATCGCTTCCATGTCGTCCTTCATCTCCTCGCGGGAGGGCGGCGCGACCTTGAAGTTGTCGACCATCACCGGGCCGGGATTGGCCCGCAGCCATTTCGCGCACTGCTTGATGATGTGGTTGGCCTGGCGCATCTCCTCGATGCGCACCAGGTAGCGGTCATAGCAGTCGCCGGTGACGCCGACCGGCACGTCGAAGTCGACCTGGTCGTACTTCGCGTACGGCTGCTTCTTGCGCAGGTCCCAGGCGATGCCGGAGCCACGCAGCATCGGCCCGGTCATGCCCCAGGCCAGCGCCTCCTCGGGCGAGACCACGCCGATGTTGACCGTGCGCTGCTTCCAGATGCGGTTGTCGGTGAGCAGGGTTTCGTATTCGTCGATGCGCTTGGGGAAGTCGTCGGTGAAGGCGTCGATGAAATCCAGCATCGAGCCTTCGCGCCAGGCGTTCAGGCGCTTGAGGTCCTTGCCCTTGTGCCACGGCGACTCACGATAGCGCGGCATCGAATCGGGCAGGTCGCGGTAGACGCCGCCCGGACGGTAATAGGTCGCGTGCATGCGCGCGCCGCTGACCGCCTCGTACAGGTCCATCAGTTCCTCGCGCTCGCGGAACGCGTACAGGAACATGGCCATGGCACCCAGATCCAGGCCGTTGGTGCCGACCCACATCAGGTGGTTGAGGATGCGGGTGATCTCGTCGAACATGGTGCGGATCCACTGCGCCCGCTCCGGCGCCTGGATCCCCATCAACTGCTCGATGGCACGCACGTAGGCGTGCTCGTTGCACATCATCGACACGTAGTCCAGGCGATCCATGTAGCCGATCGACTGGTTGAACGGCTTGGATTCGGCCAGCTTTTCGGTACCGCGATGCAGCAGACCCACGTGCGGGTCGGCGCGCAGCACCGTTTCGCCTTCCATCTCCAGCACCAGGCGCAGCACACCGTGCGCGGCCGGATGCTGCGGACCGAAGTTCATCGTGTAGCTCTGGATCTCCATCTCAGCCCTGCTCCACCGGCTTGCGCTGGGCTGACTCACCCTGCGCGGTCTGGAAACGCGCGTCATCGCGGACCACACGCGGCACGCCGACACGCGGCTGCACCGAGGTCACCGGCTCATAGACCACGCGACCCTTTTCCGGGTCGTAGCGGACCTCGACGTTGCCGATCAAGGGGAAGTCCTTGCGGAACGGATGGCCGACGAAGCCGTAGTCGGTGAGGATGCGACGCAGGTCCGGATGCCCTTCGAAGACGATGCCGTAAAGATCGAAGGCTTCGCGTTCGAACCAGTTCACGCCCGGCCAGATTTCGACCAGCGACGGCACCACTGGCAAGCCATCGTCCGGCGCGAAGCAACGCAGGCGCAGACGCTGGTTGTTGGCGATCGACAGCAGATGCACGACCACGGCGAAACGGCGCTCGCGATGGACGCTCTCGGGGCGGTTTTCCCAGCGGAACCGGCCCGGACCGACACCCTCGACACCCCGCGAGAAACCTTCATTGCTGACTTCGGAGACGTCCCATTCGCCGTCGCCGTAGCCCAGATAGTCGATGCCGCACAGGTCGACCAGCTGCTCGAAACCGAACTGGTCGCGCAGTGTCGTTGCCACGGCGAGCCAGTCGCCATGACCGACCTCGAGGGTCGTTTCACCATGCGCCTGGACGATGCCGGTCGCGATGTCGCCCAGGCGCTCGCGCAGGCGCGCTGCCAGGGAGCCGTCAGTCGTGTCACTCACCGGTCTGTCCTCAACGCCTGATCGTGTTGGTGCGGCGGATCTTCTTCTGCAACTGCAGGATGCCGTAGACCAGTGCCTCGGCCGTCGGCGGGCAGCCCGGCACGTAGACGTCCACCGGCACCACGCGATCACAGCCACGCACGACCGCGTAGGAATAGTGGTAGTAGCCGCCGCCATTGGCGCAGGAGCCCATGGAGATCACCCACTTCGGATCGGGCATCTGGTCGTAGACCTTGCGCAGCGCCGGAGCCATCTTGTTGACCAGGGTGCCAGCCACGATCATCACGTCGGACTGGCGCGGCGACGGGCGGAAGATCACGCCGTAGCGATCCAGGTCCAGGCGCGCGGCACCGGCGTGCATCATTTCGACCGCACAGCAGGCCAGACCGAAGGTCATCGGCCACATCGAACCGGTGCGCGCCCAGTTGACCAGCGCATCCAGCGAGGTGGTGGTGTAGCCCTGTTCGGCCAGCAGGCCGTCCGGACGCAGGATGTCGTCGACGATGCCGGTCGGTTCGGGGTTGCGCCAGAACGAGTTGCTGACCTCGCCATCGGGCGTGCGGTAGTCGCTCACTCCCATTCCAGTGCCCCCTTCTTCCATTCGTAGACGAAACCGATCACCAGGATGCCCAGGAATACGGCCATGGCGATGATGGCCTCGATGCCCAGGGCATCGAAGACCAGCGCCCACGGAAACAGGAAGGCGATCTCCAGATCGAAGACGATGAACAGGATCGCGATCAGGTAGTAGCGCACGTCGAAGCGCGCGCGGGCGTCCTCGAAGGCCTCGAAGCCGCACTCGTAGGGCGACGCCTTTTCGGCATCCGGCCGTTTCGGCGAGATCAGTTGCCCCAGGGCCAGCAAGACCAGGCCCAGACCCGTGGATATTCCGAGGAACACCGCAATGGGGAAGTATTCAGCCAGCATGTCAACCTCCGCACCGGCAAAGCCGGCACATCAGCGCGGTCATCCTTGACCTGTTGTGCCCCACCCGCCATGGCAGGGCAAATCGAAACCGTCAGTCGTTGCGGGCGTCGCAGGCCTGAGGCCGCGCCGGCGCCATGCCGACCTGTTGCGGACCCGGCAGCAGCGTGGGCGCCGCGCCGTGGATCCCGTGGCATTCGCCCAACCGGCGCCTGCCTGTGTGTCTCGCAAAATCGCCGCCTGCCGGCGGCGATCGAATTGTCCTGGTGCGGATGGTGGGACTCGAACCCACACAGCTTTCGCCACTACCCCCTCAAGATAGCGTGTCTACCAATTCCACCACATCCGCGTCGATGCTTACTCGTCGTCCTGCTCGGCCGGCTCCTCGACCGCTGGCGCCGTCTGGTCAGCGTCCGCCGGCTGCGCTTCGGGCGCCGCCGGAACGTCACCTGCCGGTGCCGCCTGCTGGCTGCCATCGGTTTCCGGCGCCTGCGGCACGTCGCCGGTAACCGGCGCCGGGGTTGCCGGTGTCGGCTGCGCGCCGGACATGACGCCGAGGTCGTCCGACAGCGAGGCGCGCTGGCTGGTCAGGCCGGTGCGCTGCACGTACATGGCCAGACCCAGGGTCAGGGCGAAAAAAGCGATCGCCAGCCACTTGGTCGACTTGGTCAGGAACGAGGAGGCGCCACGGGCGCCAAACACCGTGGCCGAGGCGCCGGCGCCAAATCCGGAACCGGCCGCAGCACCCGCGCCGCGCTGGATCAGGATGAAGCCGATCATGAAGATCGCCAGCACCACATACACAACCATCAACAGGGTAAACAGCATTGTCTTGTCGTCTCAGTCAGTTCTTCGCAGCCTGCGCGATGGCGATGAAGTCCGCCGCCTGCAGACACGCACCGCCCACGAGGGCGCCGTCAATGTCGGCCTGGGCGAACAACCCGGCGGCGTTGTCGGGCTTGACACTGCCGCCGTACAGGATGCGTGTACGGTCCGCGATTCTACCATCGTGCTCCGCAATCTGACTACGCAGCGCGGCGTGCACTTCCTGGGCCTGGGCAGGCGTTGCGGTCAGGCCGGTCCCGATCGCCCACACCGGCTCGTAGGCGATCACGGCCTCGGAAAGGGCGGCAATCCCGGCGTCGGCGATGACCGCGTCGAGCTGTCGCCGGACCACTTGCCCGGTCTGCCCCGATTCGCGCTCCTGACGCGATTCGCCCAGGCACAGGATCGGTACCAGACCGGCGGCTTGAGCCGCCACGAACTTGGCCGCGACCACCGCGTCGGTTTCGCCGTGGAACTGCCTCCGCTCCGAATGGCCGACCAGGACGTGGCGGCAACCAGACTCGACCAGCATGGCGCCGGAGATCTCGCCCGTATACGCGCCCTTTGCATATCGGCTGACATCCTGCCCGCCCAGGGCGACCGGACTTCCGGCCAGCAGACCGGCGGTTTCGGCCAGGAGGGTGAATGGGGGTATCAGGACCAGATCGACTTCGGCGAGCGCGGCCGCGCCCTCGCGGCATGCTGCGGCAAGCTCTGCCGCCAGTGCACGGTCACCGTGCATTTTCCAGTTGCCTGCCACCATGATCCGACGCATCGAAAACCCGCCCATTCCTTGTCAGGTGAGCATGTTACCAAGCCCAACCCAGGGTCAGGAATGTCTCGCCCCGGTTACGGCCGCGGGTGCTGGCATTGGACAGGTGGCGCACGGTCAGGATCCAGTCGCCCTTGCGCACCCCGGCCAGTGTCATGAACTGGTACCAGCTGCTCAGGACCTCGCTCTGATCGTTGACCGCCGCGACGCCACCGCCGACAAACCACCAGGAGCCGGTCCAGCGCAGGCTGGTGCCCAGGAACCAGGTCGGGTCGATCTCCCCGGGCGCGAGGTCACGGGAACCGATGTAGCCACCGACGATTTCGACCGGAAAGCGGTGATCGGTCACATACCCGAGCGTGGCCACCGGCGCATAGTCGTCGTCCAGTTCGTCGGCAACGCCGATGGATGCCTGCCACTCGCCCGCGCTGGCGGTGCCGGCGAGCATCAGGCTGACAAGGGGGATGACGATGTTTCGCAGCACTGGTTCGATTTCCTTGTACCGGTTGTCACATCTTGCGCTGCCGCGCGGCGGCGCCAACCGGCGGTCGCCCGGCCATTCGCTGTCGCAGCAGACCCGGCTTCGCTCAGGGCCTGCGCCTGGCAACGCCCGAGAAGCCGACCGATCTCCGGCACCGTCGGCGGTCGCCTGGGTGCCCGGGGCTGTATTTCAGCAAATCAGAACGCTACAGTCCAATAATTCATGAGCAGAAATCCTCTCGCCCTCATCACAGGTGCCTCGGCCGGGATCGGCGCGGCGTTCGCCCGTGAGCTCGCCAGCCGCGGCTACGACCTGGTCCTGGTGGCCCGGCGCATCGACCGGCTCAAGGATCTGGCCGATCAGGTCAAGGAACAATACGGCGCGGCCAGCACCATCGCCGCTGTCGACCTGAACCTGCCGAACATGCCCGACAAGCTGGCCAAGGCCCTGACCGCACGCGGGCAGACCGTGGAAATGCTGGTGAACAACGCCGGCTACGGCCTGCCTGGGCATCTGCTCGACCAGAAGTGGGACGCGCACCGGGATTTCATGCAGATCATGGTCAACGCTCCGGTGGAGCTGGCCTGGCGCCTGCTGCCCGGCATGCTGTCGCTGGGCCGCGGCAACATCATCAACGTCTCGTCGGTGGCCGGGCTCATCCCGGGAACCGCCGGCCACACGCTGTATGCCGCTGCGAAATCTTTCCTGATCAAGTTCTCGCAGTCGCTGTCGCTGGAATACCGCGACCGCGGTGTCCACACCTGCGCGGTGTGTCCCGGCTTCACCTGGTCGGAATTCCATGACGTCAACGGCTCGCGCGAGCTGATGAACAAGTTGCCGAAATGGATGTGGCTGGACGCCGACCGTGTAGCCAGAGAAGGCGTCAACGCGGTGCTGGCCGGCAAGGTCGTGCAGATCAGCGGCCTGCAGTACAAGACCATCCACACGCTGACCAAGCTGCTGCCCGACCGCATGTTGTTGCGGATGACCGCTCGCCGCTCCGGCCGCATCCGCATGCAGGCCGCGCAAAGCGACATCCGGCCCTGAATCCTCGCCTCGCCGTGCCGCTGTGCGACGCGACTGCAGAGCGGGGCTTGCCCCGCTGGAGGCCGTGAGGCTGCGCATTCAGGATGGCGTTGTGCAGCCGGGCAAGCCCGTCTCTACGAACGCATGTTGATCGCAACTATGCAGCGCCGACCAACCGGCCTTCGCGCAGTTCCAGCACGCGACCGGCGCGTGCAGCCAGACCGTGGTCGTGGGTAACCAGGACAAGGGCCGTGCCGATCTCGCGATTGAGTTCCAGCATCAGTTCGTAGACGCCCCCCGCGTTGCGGGCATCGAGATTGCCTGTGGGCTCGTCTCCCAGCACGCAGGCTGGACGAGTCACCAGCGCCCGGGCCACCGCGGCGCGCTGACGCTCGCCACCGGACAACTCGCTCGGCTTGTGCTCGACCCGCGATGTCAGACCGACCCGATCCAGCAACGCCCTCGCCTCGCCCATGGCGTCGGCGACCGGCTTGCCCGCAATCAGCAAGGGCATCGCCACGTTCTCCAGCGCGGTGAACTCCGGCAGCAGATGATGGAACTGGTAGATGAAGCCCAGCGCACGGTTGCGCAGGCGCCCACGCGCAGCATCACCGAGCCGGGTCATGTTCTCGCCCAGCACCGTCACCTCGCCAGCATCGGGCGTGTCCAGACCACCGAGCAGGTGCAGCAGCGTGCTCTTGCCGGAACCGGACGCGCCAATGATGGCCAGCGTCTCGCCGCGGCGAACCTCCAGGTCGATACCACGCAGCACCTCGGTACGGATGCTGCCCTCGCTGTAGGTACGCGCCAGCCCGCGGCCGGACAACACGGTGTCATCGCGATCATTCATAGCGCAGCGCCGCCGCAGGATCGACGCGCGAGGCGCGCCAGGCCGGATACAGGGTCGCCAGCGCCGCCAGCACCAGCGCCACCATGGCGGTCAGCAGGATGTCTCCCAGCTGCGGGTCGGATGGGAGGTTGCTGATGTAGTAGATGTCCGGCGACAGGAACTGCCGGTCGAACACGCGCTCCAGCCAGCGCACCAGCCGCTCGACATTGAAGGCCAGCGCCAGACCGCCGAGCAGACCCAGCAGTGTCCCGAATATGCCGATGATCGAGCCCTGCACCACGAATACGCCCATCACCTCGCGCGGGCTCAAGCCCAGCGTGCGCAGGATGGCGATGTCGGCCTGCTTGTCGGTGACCAGCATCACCAGGCTGGACACGAGATTGAACGCCGCGACCGCCACGATCAGCGACAGGATGATGAACATCACCAGCTTCTCCATGCGCACCGCCTCGAAGAAATTCGAGTTCTCCTGGCTCCAGTCGCGTACGCGGTAGAAACCACCAAGCCGGTCGGCCAGATCGCGGGCGACGTGCCAGGCCTGGAACAGGTCGGTCAGCTTCAGGCGCACACCGGTGACGTTGTCCTGCATGCGGAACAGCCGCTGGGCATCGCCCAGATGGATCATCGCCAGACCACGGTCGTACTCCTGCATGCCGGCCTCGAAGATGCCGACCACGGTGAAACTGCGCAGCGTCGGCATCGCGCCCATCGGCGTCGCGCGGATCTCCGGTGCCAGCACGGTGATCTTGTCGCCCAGCCGCGCGCCCAGCACCCAGGCCAACTCCTGCCCGAGCACTATGCCGAACTCGCCGGCACGCAACTCGGACAGACTGCCTTGTTTCAAGTCTCCCGCGACCTCGGACACCGTGCTCTCGGCATCCGGGTCGATACCGCGGACGATGGCGCCGGCCACCTCACGCCCCTGCAGCATCGCTTCACGCTCGATGTACGGTGCCGCGCCGAGCACGCGTGAATCGGCAGCGGCTTCGGCGATCGCTGCCTGCCACTCGCTTTCCGGCAGGCCGCCGCCGACACCGGAAATGGTCGCGTGCGAGATCATGCCCAGAATGCGTGCGCGCAGTTCCTTCTCGAAACCATTCATCACCGAGACCACGGTGATCAGCGCGGTGACGCCCAGCGCGATGCCCAGCACCGAGGCCACCGAGATGAAGGAGATGAAACCGTTGCGTCGTTTCGCGCGGATGTAGCGCAGGCCGATGCACAGGGCCAACGGTCGGAACATGCGGTCGGGCGTCGGTGAATGCGGAGGTGCCGCAGCTTACCGGAGGTTGACGAAGCACGGGCGCCACCCGGCATGACGAAGTCCGTACGGATTGCCGCGGTTCACCCTGAGGGGGCGGAACCAACACCACCGCTGCGCATCAGACGCATGCGCAGACGACGCAAGCCATCAGGATCGGCGCTGTCTGGCCACAGCGACAGTTCGACCCGCTGCCGTTCACCAGCGCTGACCCGCAGTTGCAGCGCCAGCAACGGGCCCACGATGCGGAAGCCGGCCAGCTCCATCGCGGTTGGCTTGGCTGCACCGGTGGATTCGAGCCACCAACTGCCATCGGCGCGCCAGGCGACGGCGACCACCGTTGGCTGTCGTCCGCGGCGCCACCAAAGCGCAGCAGCCAGCGACAACCAGATTATCAACACCAGCAGTCGCAGCCAGAGCGACCAAGCGGTCAGCAGCAAGGTGGCGCTACCCGCGACCAGCGCGCCAATCAGCAGCGCCGTCGGCCAACGCGAGCGGCGCAGTTCAAGCCGGATGGCCGGCGCGGATGGCATCGATGGTCGGCCGCAGCGTGTCGTCGGGCGTGTCGCGGCCCATCAACCAGCGCCAGAGCTGGTCGTCTTCGCAGGCCAGCAAGACTTCGTAGCGATCCAGCCCGACTTTGTCGCCGCTGGCGATCAACGCATCCAGATGCGCGCTCAGCAGTTGATCGAGCTCACGCATGCCGCGCCGGCTGCGCCAGCGCAGCCTTTTCTCCCGCACTGGATCGATCGCGGACACAAGCCCCGCTGTCCTGGCCGGCCGTCGACGCTTATGCGCCGCGGCGGGTGACCATCATCTGCTTGATCTCGCCGATCGCCTGCGCCGGGTTCAGACCCTTGGGGCAGGTGTTGGTGCAGTTCATGATGGTGTGGCAGCGGTACAGGCGGAACGGATCTTCCAGATTGTCCAGGCGTTCGCCGGTGGCTTCGTCGCGGCTGTCGATGATCCAGCGATACGCCTGCAGCAGGATCGCCGGGCCCAGATAACGGTCGGAGTTCCACCAGTAGCTCGGACACGCCGTGGAACAGCTGGCGCACAGGATGCACTCGTAAAGACCGTCCAGCTTCTTGCGGTCTTCCGGCGTCTGCAAACGCTCGCGGTCGGACGGCGCCGGCGTCTTGGTTTTCAGCCAAGGCTGGATCGAGGCGTACTGCGCGTAGAAATGAGTCAGGTCCGGCACCAGGTCCTTGATCACCGGCATGTGCGGCAGCGGATAGATGGCGACATCGCCCTTGATCTCGTCGAGCGCCTTGGTGCAGGCCAGCGTGTTGCGGCCGTCGATGTTCATGGCGCAGGAGCCGCAGATGCCTTCGCGGCAGGAGCGGCGGAAGGTCAGGGTCGGGTCGACCTCGTTCTTGATCTTGATCAGCGCGTCCAGAACCATCGGTCCGCAGCTGTCCATGTCCAGTTCGTAGACATCGGTGTGCGGATTGCCGTCGCCGTCCGGATCCCAGCGATAGACCTTGAACGAACGCACGTTGGTGGCGCCCGCCGGTGCCGGCCAGGTCTTGCCCTTGCCGATCCGGGAGTTCTTGGGGAGCCTGAATTCAGCCATTGCGGGTGCCTCGGGTCATTGCTTGCGACGGCGCCGGAATGAGGCGCCGACAATGGAGTTCGGTCAGTACACGCGCGCCTTGGGCGGCACCGTGTCGACTTCGTCGCTGTTGGTGTACATATGCACCGGGCGGTAATCGATGGTGGTGCTGCCCTTGTCGTCGATCCAGCACAAGGTGTGCTTGAGCCAGTTGACGTCATCGCGCTTGGGGTAATCCTCGTGGGCGTGGGCGCCGCGCGATTCCTTGCGGTTCTCGGCGCAGACCATGGTCACCACGGCCTGGCCGAGCAGGTTCTGCAGTTCCAGGGTTTCGATCAGGTCGGAATTCCAGATCAGCGAACGATCGCTGACCTTCACGTCCTGGAAGCTGTCGAACACGCGAGCGATGTTTTCCACGCCTTCCTGCAGCGACTGCGAGGTGCGGAACACCGCCGCGTCGTTCTGCATGGTGCGCTGCATGTCCAGGCGGATGTCGGCCGTGGCGCGGTCGCCCTTGGCGTTGCGCAGCTTGTCCAGATTCGCCAGCGCCTGATCGCAGGCCGATGCCGGCAACGCCTTGTGGCTGGCGTTGGGTTTGAGCGTGGCCGCGCAACGGTTGGCCACGGCGCGACCGAACACGACCAGATCCAGCAGCGAGTTCGACCCCAAACGATTGGCACCGTGCACCGAGACGCAGGCCGCTTCGCCGATGGCATACAGACCCGGGACAACCGCGTCGGGATTGCCGTCCTTGAGCTGCACCACTTCGCCGTGGAAGTTGGTAGGGATGCCGCCCATGTTGTAGTGCACCGTCGGCAGCACCGGAATCGGTTCCCTGGTGGTGTCGACGCCAGCAAAGATCTTGGCCGTCTCGGAAATGCCTGGCAGACGCTCGTGGATCACTTCGGCGCCGAGATGGGTCAGGTCGAGCAGGATGTGGTCCTTGTTCGGACCGACACCGCGACCTTCGCGGATCTCGATGGTCATGGAACGGCTGACCATGTCGCGGGGCGCCAGATCCTTGACGCTGGGTGCGTAGCGCTCCATGAAGCGCTCGCCGTTGGCGTTGCGCAGAATGCCGCCTTCGCCACGAACGCCTTCGGTGATCAGGCAGCCGGCGCCATAGATGCCGGTGGGGTGGAACTGCACGAACTCCATGTCCTGCAATGCCAGGCCGGCACGCAGCACCATGCCACCACCGTCGCCGGTGCAGGTGTGCGCCGAGGTACAGGAGAAGTAGGCGCGACCGTAACCACCCGTGGCCAGCACCACGCCCTGGGCGCGGAACAGGTGCAGTTCGCCGGTGGCCATGTCCAGTGTGAGCACGCCGCGACAGGCGCCCTCCTCGTCCATGATCAGGTCGAGCGCGAAGTATTCGACGAAGAAGCGCGCGTCATGCGCCAGCGACTGCTGGTACAGCGCATGCAGCATGGCGTGACCGGTACGATCGGCCGCTGCGCAGGTGCGCTGCGCCGGCGGGCCTTCGCCGTAGCGCGTGGTCATGCCGCCGAACGGCCGCTGATAGATCTTGCCTTCCTCGGTGCGCGAGAACGGCAGTCCGTAGTGCTCCAGCTCGATGATGGCCGGGATCGCTTCCTTGCACATGTAGGCGATGGCGTCCTGGTCACCCAACCAGTCCGAGCCCTTGACGGTGTCGAAGAAGTGGTAGCGCCAGTCGTCCTCACCCATGTTGGCCAGCGCACCGGCGATACCGCCCTGGGCGGCGACCGTGTGCGAGCGGGTCGGGAACACCTTGGTGACACAGGCGGTATTGAAGCCCTTCTCGGCGAGACCAAAGGTGGCTCGCAGGCCGGCACCACCGGCGCCGACCACGATCATGTCGTAGAAGTGTTCGTGGATCTTGTAGGCACTCATGTCCCGTCAGGCTCCCAAAGCGATGCGGATGACGGCGATGACGCCGAAGATGGCGAGCGCGGCTGCCAGCAGCTTCACCAGGATCTGCAGCACCGTCTCCAGCCAGGGCGTATGGATGTAGTCCTCGATCACCACCTGCAGGCCGAGCTGTCCGTGCCAGAAGCCGGCGATGATCAGAGCGATCAGCAAGGTGCTGGTGAACGGCCCGGCCAGATGCGCGCGGACCACGAACGGATCCTGGCCGATCAGCGACAGCACCAAGTACACGAACCACAGCAACAACGGGACCAGCGCCACAGCAGTGACCCGCTGGATCCAGAAGTGCCCGGTCCCGGTGCGCGCCGAACCCAGACCCTGCACGCGCTTCAACGGGGTGCGGTAATCGCGTTTCGGGGCGCTCATGGCAACGCCCTCCAGGCCAGCAGCACAATGACGGCGGAAAGGATCAGTGTGCCGAATACCACGGCCCAGCCAGTCGCCTGCGTCTGCGGCTTTTGGTAACCCCATCCGGCATCCCAGACCAGATGCCGGATGCCGTTGAGCAGATGGAACATGATCGCCAGCGTCCAGCCGATCAGCAGCAGTCTTCCGAACCAGCTGTTCACACAGGCCAGGAATGCCTCATGGGCAGCGCCGCCGCGCGACAACGAATGCAGCCACCAGACCAGGAACACCGCGCCCAGCGACAGGAACAGGCCGCTGCCGCGGTGAAGGATCGACAAGGCCATCGACAAAGGCCATCGGTACACTTGCAGGTGCGGCGACAAAGGCCGTTCACGCATGGCTGTTTTTCTCCGTCCAGCAGGAAACGCACCGAACCGACCAGACGGCCCGGCGTCTCCCTCAAA
>JAMHVM010000117.1:0-10679 GCA_035911475.1 Lysobacterales bacterium
AAGCCCGGGCAGGCCGCCGAGCAGGCGGTGCGCGACTGGTGCGGGCGGGTCGGCGCGCTGGCGCGCAGCATGGTCTTGCGTTACCCCGACTGCAATCTGCGTTGCGTGATCGGCTTCGGTGCACCGGTCTGGTCACGCCTGTTCGGCGAGCCTCGGCCCGCGCTGCTGCATCCGTTCACCGGGCTGCGTGCGCAGGGCCGCGAAGCGCCGTCGACACCGGGTGATGTGCTCATCCACATCCGGGCCGAGCGCTACGACGTCGGCTTCGATCTGGCCACGCGCCTGTGCGCGACGCTGGGCGATGCGGCGTTCGGCATCGACGAAGTCCATGGGGCCCGGGCCTTCGACTCGCGCAGCATTCTCGGCTTTGTCGACGGCACCGAGAATCCGGTCGGCAGCGCCGCCGAAGCCGCCGTGTTCATCGGCCAGGAAGATGCGGACTTCGCCGGCGGCAGCTACGTGCTGGTGCAGAAATACCTGCACGACATGGCGGCCTGGCATGCCCTGCCGGTGTCGGAGCAGGAGAAGGTCATCGGCCGCAGCAAGGCCGACGACATCGAGATGGCCGACGACGTCAAGCCGAAGAATGCGCACAACGCGCTCACCGCGATCGAGGACGGGCACGGCAACGAGCTCAAGATCGTTCGCGACAACCTGCCGTTCGGAACGGCCTCGCAGGGCGAGTTCGGCACTTATTTCATCGGCTACTGCCGAGACCCGGCGATCGTGCTGCGGATGCTCAGCAACATGTTCGTGGGTGATCCACCCGGCAACTATGACCGCATCCTCGACTTCAGCCGGCCGGTCACGGGTACCTTGTTCTTCGTGCCCTCGGCCGATCTGCTGGAAGGGCTGGCCGAGCGCAGGCCCGGAACGGACCCCGACACGGCTGCACGCTGATCAGCCGTCGGCACGCGGTAGTTTCTAGGCGACAAGATCGAACGCCGGTCAGCGATGGTGATCTCCGGAACGCAGGAGGCCTCGGTCGTGCTCCGGTCGAAGGCGTAGCCCGGCGTCGCTGCAGGCAACCGGCCTGCGTTGTGGCTTCGCCATGTGGTGGCAAGTGCATTCGTTTCATCGCAGTAGTCGGCGCAATGGCTTGGTGCATAAATCGGGGTGACATCGGAAGCGGATGATCCGTGCCGGTTGCGCGAAGGACCGAGGGAGCGCGCAGGGATCGCCCGGCTTGGCGATAATCAACGCCCCGACCCTCGTGACCCTGACCGACTGGACTGGCTGCCTGGTGATCTCCGACAACGACGCTGCGCTGCGCGCGCTGTTCTGGCCGTTCGACACCGGCGCACTGACGCTGCCGGCCGCGCCGGTCTTTTTCCTGGGCGCGCGCCCGGGCTTCTGGCACAGCGAGCATGCCGGCGTGGACTGGCGTTGCGAGCAGCCGTTCGCGCCATTCGCGCAGGAACTGCAACGTCGCGGCATCGCCACGCAGGCGCAGGTCGACGACACCGGTTTCGCCATGAGCCTGGCCTTGCCGGCGCGTCAGCGTGACGAAGCGCGCGCATTGCTGGCACGCGCGATCCGCGCCACCGCACCGGGTGGTCGTGTCGTGGTCGCGGCCAGCAACACCGACGGTGCCCGTTCGCTGGAGGCCGACCTGCGGACACTGACCGGCACGGTGCACAGCGTCTCCAAGCATAAGAGCCGGGTGATCTGGGCCGATCTGTCGACAGCCGACATCGACACCTCGAGGCTCGGCGAATGGCTGGCCTTGGCTGAGCCCAAAGAGCTGGTCGATGGCGCGGAACGTTTCTGGAGCGTGCCCGGCCTGTTCGCCTGGGACCGGGTCGATCCCGCATCAGCATTGCTGGCCGATCATTTGCCATCGACCTTGGCCGGGCGTGTCGCCGATCTCGGCGCGGCCTGGGGCTATCTGGCCATGCAGGTGATCCGGCGTTGCCTCGCGGTGACCCACGTCGACCTGTTCGAGGCCAACGCGCGCGCGCTGGAACCGGCAAGGCGCAATCTCGATGCCGTGCTGGCTGGTCGCCAAGCGCCGGTCTGCTCGTTGCACTGGCACGATGTCACCGCCGGTTTGCCGGAGCGTTACGACGTCATCGTCAGCAATCCACCGTTCCACATTGGCCAGGCCGGCCGTGCCGACCTGCCACAGCTCGGTCGTGCCTTCATCCGCAGTGCCGCCGACGCACTCGGCGAACATGGCCAGGCCTGGATCGTCGCCAACCGGCATCTGCCCTACGAGGCCGCGCTGGCCGAGCGCTTCGCGCGCGTGGAAACGCCGGTGCAACAAGGCGGTTTCAAGGTCATCCACGCGCAGGGACCGAAGCGGTGAAGCTGGTCAAGCACATTGCCAACCTCGGTTACGGCAGCCGCAAGCAGGTCACCGCGCTGTTTCGCGACGGTCGCGTCACCGATCCAGACGGCGAAGTGCTCTACACGGACGACCAGGTTGCCCACGAACGCATCCGTGTCGATGGCGAACCACTCGATCCCGCGCCCGGTATCGTGATCGCGCTGAACAAGCCGGTCGGCTACACCTGCTCCACACGCGACGCAGGGCGCCTCGTTTACGACTTGCTGCCACCGCGCTTTCGCCAGCGCGATCCGGCCCTGTCCAGCATCGGCCGGCTCGACCGCGACACGAGTGGCCTGCTGCTGTTCACCGACGACGGCCAGTTGCTGCATCGGGTCATCTCGCCCAGGCAGCACATCGCCAAGGTCTACGAAGCCACGCTCGCCGAAGACCTGCGCGGCCACGAAGCCGAACTGTTCGCCGCCGGCACCCTGATGCTCGACGGCGAAACCACGCCGCTGGTGCCCGCGCAGCTGGAAGTGCTCGGCGCCCGGCACGCGCGCCTCACCGTCACCGAAGGCCGCTACCACCAGGTCCGGCGCATGTTCGCCGCCACCGGCAACGCCGTCGTCACGCTGGAACGTGTCGCCATCGGCGGCCTGCGCTTGGCCGACCTCGCGCTCGCCACCGGTGAATGGCGACCATTGGAACTGCCGGAAATCGAACGGATTTTCGGGTAAGTCGTTTGCCGGGTACACTCGCCGCGGGAGAGGAGCCAAGTCGGTGGTGCCGTTGACGCCTGAGCAGCAAGCGCGAGATCGCATCGACACCTTGCTGGTTGCCGCCGGCTGGGTAATCCAGGACAAGGCCGACTTCAACCGCAATGCGGGTGAAGGTGTCGCGGTGCGTGAGTTCCCCACCGGTGCCGGCCCCTGTGACTACCTGCTGTTCGTCGGCGGCAAAGCCTGTGGCGTGATCGAAGCCAAGAAGGCCGGCATCACGCTCAGCGGTGTGGCTGAACAGGCCGCGCGTTATCTCGCGGCGTTGCCCGAACATGTCAAATGTTGGGACGGCGGCCTGCGTTTCGACTACGAATCCACTGGCGAGGAGACCTACTTCCGCGATAGCGCCGATCCGCAGGCCCGCTCGCGCCGCGTCTTCGCTTTCCACCAGCCGCGCACCCTGCACGGCTGGCTGCAGGAAGACTCGACCTTCCGCGCCCGTTTGCGCAAGATGCCCGCTCTGGATGAGGCTGGTCTGCGCGACTGCCAGGTAGACGCCATCAAGGGTCTGGAGGCCTCGCTCGCCAAGGATCACCCGCGCGCGTTGATACAGATGGCCACGGGCGCCGGCAAGACCTTCACCGCCTGCACCTTCGGCTGGCGTCTGCTCAAGCACGCCAAGGCCAAGCGCATCCTGTTCCTGGTCGACCGCAACAACCTCGGCGACCAGACGCTCAAGGAGTACCAGAACTACGAGCCGCCCGGTTCCGGACGCAAGTTCAACCAGACCTACATCGTCCAGCACCTGCATGGCAGCACCATCGACAAGGATGCGATGGTCGTCATTACCACCATCCAGCGCCTGTACGCCATGTTGCGCGGGCAGGAACTGGACGAGGCGAACGAGGAACAATCCGCCTTCGAGACGTGGGCGGGCGATGACGGCCAGGAACTGGGTGTCGAATACAATCCGGCGTTGCCCATCGAGAGCTTCGACATCATCGTCACCGACGAATGCCACCGTTCCATTTACGGCGTCTGGCGGCAGGTATTGGATTACTTCGACGCCCACCTGATCGGCCTCACCGCCACGCCCAGCAAGCACACGCTCGGCTTCTTCCACCAGAACCTCGTGGCTGAGTATCCCTACGAACAATCGGTGGTCGATGGCGTCAACGTCGGCTTCGAGGTATTCCGCATCAAGACGCAGGTGGGCGAGCAGGGCGGCGTGGTCGATGCCAGTTACGCCGTGCCCGTGCGGAATCGGCGCACGCGCAAAGTGCGCTACGAAAAACTGGACGAGGACCTGGAGTACAAGAAGAACGAGTTGGATCGCTCGGTCACCAATCCCAACCAGATCCGCACCGTGCTGGAGTGCTACCGGGACAACCTCTTTACCGAACTGTTCCCCGGTCGCAGCGGCGAGTGGGTGCCCAAGACCCTGATCTTCGCCAAGGACGACAACCACGCCGAGGAAATCGTCACCATCGCCCGGCAGGTGTTCGGGCAGGGCAACGACTTCGCTAAGAAGATCACCTACGCCACCACCGAAAAGCCCAAGGAGCTGATCGCCGCTTTCCGCGTCGATCCGTTCCCGCGCATCGCCGTCACCGTGGACATGATCGCCACCGGCACCGACATCCGCCCGGTCGAAGCGCTCATCTTCATGCGTGACGTGAAGTCCGAGGGCTACTACGAGCAGATGAAGGGTCGTGGCGTGCGCACCATCAAGCATGCCGACCTGCTGCAGGTCACGCCCGATGCGCAAACCAAGACGCGCTTCGTGCTGGTCGATGCCGTGGGTGTCACCGAAGGGCAGAAGTCCGTCTCCCAGCCGCTTGAGCGCAAGCGCACCTTGGCCTTCGACAAGCTGATCGACCAGGTCGCGCAGGGCCAGCGCCACCCGGATGCCATCACCAGCCTCGCCGGGCGGCTCGCCGTGCTCGATCGCAAGCTCGATGCCGAGGACCAGCAACGCATCCGCACCGCCAGCGGCGGCGACTCGCTCAAGACCCTCGCCAGCCGGCTGCTGCAGTCGGTGAGCCCGGACATCGTGCAGGCCCGTGTCATCGAGCGGCACGGCAGCGTCGAGGCGGCGACCGAGCAGCAAGTGGCGGCCATCGAGGAAGAGCTGAAGGATGCCGCCGTCGCCCCACTGGACGATGCCAAGCTGCGTGGGCTCATCAAGGATCTGAAGAAGAAGACCGACCTCGTCATCGACGAAGGCACGCCGGACAAGCTCACCTTCGCCGGCTACGACCTCAAGCAGGCCGAGAAGCGCACCGCGTCGTTCCGGGAGTTCATCGAGGCCAACAAGAACGAGCTGCTGGCCTTGCAGATCCTCTACAGCCAGCCATTCCCGAAGCGCCGGCTCACCTACGCCAGCATCAAGGAGCTGGCGCAGAAGCTCACCGACCCGCCGCACCACCTCAGCACGGCGGATGTCTGGCAGGCCTACAAGCGGCTGGAGGCCTCGCTGGTGCGCGGTGCGCCAAGCGACAAGGTGCTCACCGACATCATCTCGCTGGTGCGCTTCGCCACCAGTCAGGCTGATGTGCTGGAACCCTACGCCGCACGCGTGGAGCAGAAATTCAACCTGTGGATCGGCCGTCAGATCAAGGCCGGCCGCGATTTCAACGAGGAACAGATGAACTGGCTACGCGCCATCAAGGACTACCTGGCCGCCAACGTCGAGATCGCACCCGCCGACCTCATGCGCGACCACCCGTTTACCGACTGGGGTGGCGTGATCGCGGCCCGCAAGCTGTTCGGAGCGGAACTGAGCGGGATGCTGGATGAGCTCACGGAGGCGCTGGCGGCATGACGGATGAATTGCCGCCCGGATGGGCACAAGCTCGGATCGGTGATGTTGCGCACTACGTACGCGGCGTCACCTACACAAAGGAGCACGCCTCTAAATCGGCTGCACATGGACTTACAGCGGTGCTTCGCGCGAACAACATCGGGCAGGGCCTGAGCTTCGACGACCTTGTTTTCGTTCCAGACCGATTCATCTCTGAGGAGCAGATTGTCAGTGACGGCGACGTTGTCCTGGCGATGTCCAGTGGCAGCAAGAGTGTGGTCGGGAAGGCTGCAGTAGCCAAGACGCCGCCTCGCTGCGGATTCGGAGCGTTCTGCGGCGTAATTCGACCCAGCTTGCACATCAGCCATTCGCTGCTCGGTTACTACTTCCAGACCAAGGCATACCGCAACGCAGTCGCCGAAGAATCGAAGGGCGTCAACATCAACAATCTCAAGGCCGAGCACATCCTGGGTCGGCAGTTGGCGCTACCTCCGAAGCCAGAACAAGACCGCATCGCTTCCAAGATCGACGAACTCTTCAGCCGCATCGACGAAGGCGAGCGTGCGCTGGCGCAGGTGCAGACATTGGTGGAACGCTACCGCCAGTCCGTCCTCAAGGCCGCCGTTACCGGCGAACTCACCCGCGAGTGGCGCGAGAAGAACAAGGACAAGTTGGAGTCTGGCGAAACCCTGCTCACTCGCATCCTCAGCGCCCGCCGCGAAGCCTGGGAGAAGGCCGAGCTAGACAAGATGAAGGCCAAGGGAATCACGCCCGCCAACGACAATTGGAAGCAGAAGTACAAGGAGCCGTCGCCACCGGATAAGTCCGACCTGCCTGAGCTGCCTGAGCTGCCTGACGGTTGGACGTGGTGCAGTGGCGCTCAGTTGTTTGAGTGGGCCAGCGGCGACTTCTTGCCAGCCAAGGCCATGCAGCCCGGCGATGTTCCCGTGTACGGCGGGAATGGTGTGAATGGTCAGCACTCTGAGGCGAACGTCGATTTCGCAACTGTCGTTGTCGGCCGAGTCGGCGTGCACTGCGGCAACGTGCATATCTCCGCTTCTCGAAGCTGGGTCACAGACAACGCCATATACGCCACTCGATTGCCCACGCTGGCTTCGCTGGCCTTCCTGTTGATCTGCCTTAGGTCAGCGCAGCTCGGCAAGACCTCACAAGGTGGAGCTCAACCCTTCGTGAACCAAAAGTCACTGAACGAAGTTGCGGTGCCGTTGCCGTCGGTCGAGGAGCAGGTGGCCGCAGTTGATGTACTGGCGACAGAAACTTCGCGCCTCGACGCCGTGTTGGCATCGGTGGACGCTGAGTCAAAACGCATGGCCGTACTGAAGCAGGCAGTACTGAAATGCGCTTTCTTCGGCGCGCTTGTGGCTCAGGACCCCGCCGACGAACCCGCCTCAGCCCTCCTCGAACGCATCGCCGCCGAACGCGGTACGGACAACGCCGCTCCGAAGCGCGGCCGCAAGAAGAAGACCGCTGCATGAGCAACGACTACGCTGGCCTTGTCTCCAAGGTCTGGAATTTCGCCCACGTCCTCCGTGACCAGGGCATCGGCTATGGTGACTACGTCGAGCAGATCACCTACCTGTTGTTCCTAAAGATGGATCAGGAACGCACTGAACTGCTGGGCGAGGCATCCATCATCCCGGTCAAGTGGCGCTGGGAGAAGCTGGGCAAGCTGTCCGGCGACGACCTGGAACTGCAGTATCGCCACACGCTGGAGGCGCTGGCCAAGGAGAAGGGCCTGATCGGCACAATCTTCCGCAAGGCGCAGAACAAGCTGACCGATCCGGCCAAGCTCAAGCGCGTCGTGTCGATGATCGACGCCGAGACCTGGATCGGCATCGGCGTGGACGTGAAGGGCGCCATCTACGAAGGCCTGCTGGAAAAGAACGCCTCGGAAGTGAAGTCCGGCGCGGGCCAGTACTTCACGCCGCGCCCGCTGATCGACGCGATGGTCACCGTCATCGACCCGCGCATTGGCGAGACGGTCCACGACCCGGCCTGCGGTACCGGCGGCTTCCTGCTGTCCGCCTACGACCACATGAAGGTGCAGTCGCAGGACCGCGCGCAACAACGCAAATTGCGCGAGAAGTCCCTGAGCGGCACCGACATCGTGGACGAGGTGGTGCGCCTGTGCGGCATGAACCTGTACCTGCACGGCATCGGCAACGGCGAGTCGCCCATCCGCGCCGGCGACGCGCTGGCCAGCGATCCGGGCGAACGCTATGACGTGATTCTCACCAACCCGCCGTTCGGCAAGAAGAGCAGCTACAAGGTCATCGGCGAGGATGGCGAGGTGGACACCGAGCGCGAGGACTACGAGCGCGAGGACTTCAAGTTCACCACCAGCAACAAGCAACTCAACTTCCTCCAACACATCATGACCGTGATGGAGACTGATGGCCGCGCCGGCGTGGTGCTGCCCGACAACGTGCTGTTCGAGGCTGGCAGTGCAGGCGAGGGCATCCGCAAGCGCCTGCTGGAGCAGTTTGATTTCCACACCCTGCTGCGCCTGCCCACCGGCATCTTCTACGCCAACGGCGTGAAAGCGAACATCCTGTTCTTCGACAAGCATCCGCCACGCGCCGATGGCAAGCCCAACAGCAAGGCGCTTTGGATCTATGACCTGCGCACCAACCAGCACTTCACGCTGAAGAAGAATCCGCTGAAGGCGGCTCACCTGACCGATTTCATTAGTCGCTACGCTGCGAGCAACCGGAGCAAGCGCAAGGAGACTGATCGCTTCAAGCGCTTCGACGTGGCCGAACTGCTCAAGCGCGACAAACTCAACCTCGACATCTTCTGGCTCAAGGATGAGAGCCTGGACGACGTCGACAGCCTGCCGCCGCCGGACGAGATCGCAGCGGAGATCGTCGAGAACCTGCAGGCCGCGCTGGAGGCGTTCCAGTCGGTGGCCGACGAGCTGGCCAGAGTCGAGCGCAGCGACTGAAACCACACCGTCGGTTTTCCACCCAGCACGGCGGTTCAGTCGACGAACTCGCCCGAGGTTTTCGTCTAAGCGACTTGCTTCGCCAGCGCCGTCCGCGGGCGCTGCCACTCCAGCCAGATCTCGTAGAGGGTGAACAGCAGCACCATGCCGCCGACGGCGCCGAATACGGGCGAGGCGACCTGGTTGGCGTGCGGCAGCGCGAACACCTCGAAGGTGCCGCTGGCGGGCCAGGCCGACATCGGCTGCGAGTGGGCGATCAGCAGCAGGCCGAGCAGCAGGTAGCTGACGATCGACACGCGCCGGGACCAGCGTCGCCAGCCGCCTTGCGCGGCAACGACGAGATAGGTCATCACGGGCACGACCAGACAGGCCAGCGTGAGGGCACGTTGCCAGCTGTGTTGGAACGCGTCGGTGAGCATCAGGCCGCTGTCGGGAATCGCACCCAGGAACAGGGTCCGCACGAATTCCTGCGGTGCGGCGTACATGGCGAGCGGAAACATGGCAGTGGCGACAGCACAGAACAACGCCAGCCAGCGTGGCATGTAGTAGGCGTCGTGGCGCGGCTTCCAGGACAGCGTGCCGGGATGCCGGCGCCGCCACCAGCCGAGCAGCGCAAAGCCGAGCAGCAGCAGACCCAGCCAGAGGACGAAGGTCTGGCTGTCGTCGATCGCGGGTGCGCCAGTCAAGGTGCGTACACCCAGAACGACCAGGCCGGCCAGCGCCCAGATCAGGAAGTGGCGGGTGTCGGCGGCTTCGATGAGTGCTGGACGCGGGTAATAGCGCTGGGCGACATCGGCGGGCCGGCCATGATCGGTGAGCAAGGCCATCAGCAGGGCGCGATCGGGTGTGCGACCGACGGCCTGCGCGCGCGCCGCCAGCTCTTCGTCGAGCAGGGTGCGCAGTTCCAGGGCGACATCGTCGCGTTGCGCGCGCGGCAGCGCCTGGGCCACGTCGCGCACATAGGCTTCGAGAATCTCGTCGAGTGTCATCGCCCTGCATCTCCATCCAGAAAACCGTTCATGACCTGGACCTGCTCGCGCCAGGCCGCGGAAAGGGTGGCCAGCGCACGCTTGCCTTCGGCGTTGAGCCGGTAGTAGCGGCGCGGTGGCGCGTGCCCGGTGTTCCATTCGCTGGCCAGCAGGCCCTGGGCCTCCAGCCGACGCAGCAACGGGTACAAGGTGCCTTCCTCGATCGGCATGTCGCCCTCGGCCAGCGCCTGTTTCAGCGAATAGCCGTACTGCGGTTTTCGCAGCTGTGACAGCACGGCCAGGATCACCACGCCGCGTCGCAGTTCGGTCAGCCCGCTGTGTTCTCGCTCTACCATGCGGCACCCATTACTGTTTTGCGCACAGTAATTGGGTGACGATACTGTGTCAAGCACAGTAGTGGTGAGTATCGAGCCGGCTCGGGCGATGGCGCCGTCTTTGCCAGCGAGCCACGATGTCGGACACGAAAATGGCGCGTCCGGTTGACCGGAAGCGCCTTCTGGCGGGGGCGCTGCAGTTGGTTGGGTGCGTCGTATCAGTCGCGCTCTTCGCGGATCACTGCACCGGTACGCGCGTCGATCACCAGTTCCACGCGCTGCCCGCGGGCGTTGGTGGCGTCGGCTTCCCAGACACCCTTGTCGAACTCCAGATCGCGGATGTTGGTGTAACCGGCGGTGGTCAGCGCCGCGCGGATCTGCTCGGCGCTGAGCAGGCCGCTGCCGGCCGGCGGCTCGCCGTCGATGCGCTCGGACAGCACGGCGCCGGTGAGCGGATGAATCACCAGTTCGACCTTTTTGCCGGTTGCGTTGGTCGCATCGGCTTCCCAGAAGCCATCGTCGAATTCCAGGTCACGGATGTTGCTGTAACCGGCGGTGGTCAGTCGCGTCTGGATCTCGGCGGCGCTCAGACCGGGACGGGCGCTGTCGCCGAAGGC
>JAMHVM010000118.1:0-12692 GCA_035911475.1 Lysobacterales bacterium
CCCTTATGTTGAATTCGCTGCGTCAACAATCGTCCAACACGCGGCGTTTCACTTGTTTCACTGCCTCTGCAGGGTGGTTATCAACGGGCACGACAACTTGCCCCGCATCGAGCAGCAGTCGCGGACGAGGACGGCCAGCGCCGACTCGATCCGGCGCAGGTCTTTCAGCTTCTTGCGCACATCGCCGAGCTTTGCTTCGGCGAGCTGTCTCGCCTCGTCACAGTGCGTGCCGTCGTCCAGTTTCAGCAAGCCCGCAACCTCGTCGAGGCTGAAGCCAAGGCGCTGTGCGGCCTTCACGAACCGCACCCGCGCCACGTCCTTCGCCTCATAGCGCCGAATGCGGCCGTAGGGCTTGTCCGGCTCGGGTAGCAGCGCGCGGCGCTGGTAGAAGCGCACGGTCTCCACGTTGACCCCGGCCGCCTTGGCGACGGCCCCGATCGTCAGTCCCTGCTGATCGCTGTCCATCCCGCTTGACTCCGTACATGAGTACGGAAATAAGCTTACGCCATCGTGTCCCCGACACACCGAGGAAAGTGCATGACGGAATCGCAGACCGGGCGTGGTGCGCTCTTCGCCGGCGGACTGGCCGCGTTCCTCGCGTCAACCTGCTGCCTGGGCCCGCTCGTGCTGGTGGCCCTGGGCTTCAGCGGCGCGTGGATCGGCAACCTAACGGCGCTGGAGCCCTATCGCCCGTTCTTCATCGGCGCTGCGCTTGTCGCCATGTATTTCGCGTGGCGTCGCATCTATCGACCGGTGCAGCAGTGCAAGCCGGGCGAGGTGTGCGCGATCCCCCAGGTGCGGTCCACCTACAAGGCCGTCTTCTGGTTCGTGGCCGTGCTGGTGCTGATCGCGCTGGCCTTCCCCTATGTCCTTCCGCTGTTCTACTGACCAGGAGTGCTCCATGAAGAAGCTGATCTTGATCGCGGCCCTCGCCATGTCCGGCGCGGCCGGTGTCCAGGCAGCGCCGCAGACCGTGACGCTGGACGTGCCGGGCATGACCTGCGCGGCGTGTCCGATCACGGTGAAGAAGGCGATCTCGAAGGTCGACGGCGTGAGCAAGGTCGACGTGAGCTACGAGAAGCGCCAGGCCATCGTGACCTTCGACGATGCCAAGGCCAACGTGCAGAAGCTGACCGCGGCGACCGAGAACGCGGGCTATCCGTCCACCGTCAAGCGCTGAAGCCGCAGCGATCGAGGAGGACAATATGAGCGTCATGACGCGGGTCGCGGACAAGGCCGGAGCGCTGGGCAGCATCGTCTCGGCGATGGGTTGCGGGGCTTGCTTCCCGGCCCTGGCCAGCCTTGGCGCAGCACTCGGGCTCGGCTTCTTGAGCCAGTTCGAGGCCGTGTTCGTCACCGTGCTGCTGCCGCTGTTCGCGGCGCTGGCGCTGCTGGCCAACGCGCTGGGCTGGTTCAACCACCGCCAGTGGCACCGCAGCGTGCTGGGCATGGTCGGCCCCGCCATCGTGCTGGTCGCCAGCTTCACCGTGGCCGAGAAGCTTCTCTACGTGGGCCTCGCGACGATGGTCGCGGTGTCGGTGTGGGACTTCGTCTCGCCGGCGAACCGGCGCTGCGGTCCGGATGGCTGCGCAGTCCCGCCCAAGCACGCCTGAAGCCTTCACGCTGCGACTCCACCAGAAAGGCATTCCGATGACCGAACTCGCGATCAGCGGCATGACCTGCGAGTCGTGCGCCGCGCACGTTCGCCAGGCCCTGGAGAAGGTGCCTGGTGTGCGTTCGGCGCAAGTGTCCTACCCCAACGGAACGGCGCGCCTCACCCTTGCGACTGACACACCCGTGGCGGAGCTCGTGTCGGCCGTGGCCGCCGCCGGATATCGCGCTCGCGTGCCCGAGGCTGCCTCCGGTCCGTCGCGCGACGGATTCCTCGATAGGGCACGCAGTTGGCTTGGCAGTGGCCAGAAGGAGCGCAGCGGCGGCGATGCGTCGCACGTTGCCGTCATCGGCAGCGGCGGCGCCGCAATGGCCGCGGCGCTCAAGGCGGTCGAACGCGGTGCGCGGGTCACGCTCATCGAACGCGGCACGATCGGCGGCACCTGCGTCAACGTCGGCTGCGTGCCGTCCAAGATCTTGATCCGCGCCGCGCACGTCGCGCACCTGCGGCGACGCAGCCCGTTCGACGCTGGCGTCTCCGCTGCCGAGCCGATCATCCTGCGCGACCGGCTGCTCGCGCAGCAGCAGGCGCGGGTGGACGAACTGCGCCACGGTAAGTACGAGAGCATCCTGCAGGGCACACCGGCCATCACGGTCGTGCACGGCACGGCGCGCTTCACGGATGCCCACTCGTTGACGGTGACCCTACGCGACGGCGGCGAGCGGGTCGTGCCGTTCGACCGCTGTCTGGTGGCTACCGGTGCCAGCGCGGCGGTGCCGGCGATCCCTGGCCTCGCAGACACGCCGTTCTGGACCTCGACCGAGGCGCTGGCCAGCAGCGAGACGTCGCCGCGGCTGGTTGTGATCGGTTCGTCCGTCGTCGCAGTGGAACTCGCTCAGGCCTTCGCGCGCCTGGGCAGCCAGGTCACGATCCTCGCGCGCAACAAGCTGTTCTTCCGCGAGGACCCAGCCATCGGCGAGGTACTCACCGCCGCGTTCCGCGAGGAAGGCATCGAGGTGCTCGAGCAGACGCAAGCCAGCCGCGTCGCTCATGCTGGCGGCGAATTCGTGGTGATGACGAACCACGGGGTACTGCGCGCCGACCGGCTGCTGGTGGCCACGGGACGCACGCCGAACACGGGCGCGCTCAACCTCGAAGGCGCCGGCGTGAAGGTGGACGGTCGGGGCGCCATCGTGGTCGACGGCCACATGCGCACCAGCGCACCGAACATCTATGCCGCAGGCGACTGCACCGATCAGCCCCAGTTCGTGTACGTCGCGGCCGCCGCAGGCACGCGGGCGGCGATCAACATGGCTGGCGGCAATGCAGCACTGGACCTGCGCGCGATGCCGGCTGTCGTGTTCACCGATCCGCAGATCGCGACGGTTGGTCTCAGCGAGGCCGAAGCGCACCAGGGGCGGATCGAGACCGACAGCCGCACGTTGACGCTCGACAACGTGCCGCGCGCGCTGGTCAACTTCGACACGCGCGGCTTCATCAAGCTCGTGGCCGAAGCGGGCACCGGCCGGCTGCTGGGCGTGCAGGCGGTCGCCGCCGAAGCCGGCGAGGTCATCCAGACCGCCGCCATTGCCATCCGTGCCGGCATGAGCGTGCACGACCTCGCCAACCAGTTGTTCCCGTACCTGACGATGGTCGAAGCCCTGAAGCTCGCGGCGCAGACCTTCACCAAGGACGTGAAGCAACTGTCGTGCTGCGCCGGCTGAGCTCAGCGGGACTTGAACAAGGAACGTCGCGGAGCATCGCCACCTGCGGCAAAGCTCGTGAACGGTCGTCCCTGACAACCGTTGAAGGCGCCGTCGGCCATGAGAGCCTGATCGGAGATCAACTCCGAGGCATCCCATGCAGCCGCTCCGACTCACCCTCAAAGGCTTCCGCGGCATCCGCGACGGCCTGGGCCGCGACGAAATCACCCTCGACCTCGAGCGCCTGGCGGACGGCGCCAACCTGATCGCCATCGTCGGCGCCAACGGCAGCGGCAAGTCGACGATCATGGACTGCCTCACGCCCTTCATGGGACTGCCAAGCCGGGTCGCGTTGGCCGGTGCGGGCGGCTTCTCCTACTACGACCACGTCTACCTGCCCGAGAGCGTGAAGGACCTGACCTGGGCGCACGAGGGCCGATG
Organism: Lysobacterales bacterium; assembly: GCA_035911475.1. Classification (GTDB taxonomy): domain Bacteria; phylum Pseudomonadota; class Gammaproteobacteria; order Xanthomonadales; family UBA2363; genus Pseudofulvimonas. Next base: position 3,757 of record JAMHVM010000118.1, read on the forward strand.
CTATCGGTCGCAGATCGTCATCCGCCTCAACGGCCGCCGCCGCACCGAGGCGTTCCTGCACACGCTCGACGATGCCGGATGCTGGCGGCCGGTGCAACTCGATGACGGTATGCAGTCCGACGGCCGGGTGGAGACGTACACGCGCTGCGTCGAGAGCCTCTGCGGCAGTGCCGAGACGTTCTTCACCTCGGTGTTCGCCGCACAAGGCAAACGGCAGCTCAGCACCTATCGCAACGCTGAAATCAAGACGCTGCTGGCCGACCTGCTCGGGCAGGAGGAGATCCAGGAACTGGGCCAGAAGGCCGCAGAAATCGTCCGCCTGCTGAAAGCGGGACTGGCAACCCAGCGTCAGGAACTGGCCGGGCTCGACGCGGAGGATCAGCGCCTCGACGCGGTGCGCCGAAAACTCGACGGCGCCGACGATCGTGTGTCGGCGGCCGAGCGCGCGAAGACGGCGGCACAGGCCGCCCTGGAGGCCGCCCAGGCGCGGCACGCCCGCGTGGTGGTCGAACGCGAGCAGTCGCAGGCTACCGATGCCCGGCGGGCACAGCTCGTGGCCGAACGGCAAGCCGCGCTGGCAAGCGCGACTCAGGCGCTGCGCGCGCTCGATGCTCAGGAACAGGCCGAGCAGCAGCGGCTGGAACGCCTCGATCAGCGGGTCGCCAGCCGATTGCAGCAGGAACGACAGCGGCGGCGGGCCTTGGGCCAGTCCCGGCAGCGATGCCTGGTGGTGCTTGCCGAGGCCGGCGCGGTGCGGCACGCCGAAAGGCGCCTGCCGCTGGCGCAACGCGTGCAGACGCAGCGCAGTGCACGCACGCAGGCGTGCCGCGAGCAGGTTCATCAGCTGACGCAGTGCCAGGGGGCGGTACGTCTTGCAGAGCAGCGCGTCGCCGGCATCGAACGGGACGCGGGTCGGGCCGTGCTGAAGGCCGAGGAACTGGCGCGCCGGTTCGGATTGACCGGCGAGGTGCCTTGCGCCGGCACGGACCTGCAGGGGCGTTGCAAGCTGCTGGGTGATGCGCGCGAGGCGCAGGCGCTGATCCCGAACGCCCAGGCGCAGGTCGCTCGGCTGGCCGGCGAGAAGTCCGAGGCGAAACGGGAGCTCACCGACGCACGCCAGCGCTACGAGGCACTGGCCGGCGCGCCGCAGGCCCTGGCGCAGGCCGAGTTCCACGAGACCGTCGCACGCGAGCGGGTGAACCGCTTGTCCGTGATGTGCTCGAAGGCCCAGGCGTGCGCGCAGGCGCAGGCGACCTTGGTCGAGGTCGAGCGGGAGCTGCAGGCGCTGGGGCCCGAGGTGGGTGACGGTGCCGCCGCCGAGACCGCCGACGAGCGCGCGGAGCGCCAACAGATCGCCGCAGCGCGAGCGGCGATCGGGCAACAACGGGATCTTCAGACCACGCACTCCGGCGCGGCGCTGGCGCGCCTGGATCAAGCGCTCGGGTCGCTGCCTCCCGCCTTCGACGAGCAGCAGGTCGCGCAGGCTGCGCGGGCACTGGGCGCCGCGCGGGAAGCGCTCGCCGCAGCCGAGCAGTCGATGCTCACGGCGGTGCGCGAGGCGCAGACGCTCGACGAGGTCGCCAAGCAAGAGGGCGTGCTGGATGAACGTCGCGAACGCCTGCGCGCGCATTGCGCCCGCGTCGAGGATGAACTGGGCAACTGGAGCCTCTTCGCGCGCTGCATGAGCAACGACGGGCTGATCGCGCTGGCGATCGACGACGCGGGGCCTGCGCTGTCGGCACTGGGGAACGACCTGCTGCTGGCCTGCTACGGACCGCGCTTCACGGTGTCCATCCACACCTTGCTGGAAACGTCCAAGGGCGAGCAGAAGGAGGGCTTCGACATCGTCGTGCACGACGGCGACACCGGCGACAGCAAGAGCGTCAGCATGATGAGCGGCGGCGAGCGGACCTTGGTGGAGCTGTGCCTGACCCGGGCGATCGCGTTGTACCTTGCCCGCAACACCGGGCGCCGCTACACGACGCTGTTCACCGACGAAGCAGACGGCGCACTGGATCCGCAGCGCAAACGCATGTTCATGGCGATGAAGCGGGAAGTGCTGCGCCTGGGCGGCTACGAGCGCGAGTTCTTCATCTCGCAGACCCCCGAGCTGACGGCGATGGCGGACGCCGTGATCGACATCGACGCGCTGAGGGCGGACGGGTGCGATGCGGATCGGTGCGTGTCGCTGGCGTAGCCGATGGCGTCGCAGCGGCATCGATCACTGCGGCCCGGGCCCTGGCGTGCGCAGACGCGCTGCGCCGGCGTGCCCACCGACGCTCCACAGGTAGGCATGATCGAGAATCGGTTCGCATCCCGGATCGCTTCGGGCGAGTCGTTCCAGGGCACACAGCAGTTGGTCGGCTACGCCACGGTGCCCATCGATCACGGCCAGCTTGAAGAGCCGCAACAGTCCTCGCGCGAGCACGAGGTTCGATCCGAGGTCGCAGTTCATCGCAGACCTCCATACGGGACACCACTGCCCCATTGCTTGCAGCGTAGACCTTGTCCCCGTGTCAAGGTCAACTCCGGTTCCCGGGTGAGCGCTGCAATGGGATCACCTGGGGCCTGTGGATCCGGCGCAGGTCGGCCAACTCCCGATCGCGCCGCTCGAGCTGCAGCCGCGTCTCTTGCCAAGCCGCGAAGTAGTGGTCGACCAGCGCGGCCAGCTTGGCGAGGTGTTCGCGCAGTTCGCGATTCTCCCGGCGCAACTGGGCGGCGACGCGCTTCGCAGCCTCGGGCCGATCGCGGTGGCGGCTCTGGGCGTCGTGCAGCGCCAGCAGCACGTCGCGGTGGTACCGGTAAAGCGCGTTGCGCGAGATGCCGGCCGACTCACAAAGCGCCTTGGCGGTCAGCTCGCGCGGCGACAGGCCGGCGCCGTGCTGGCGAACCATCTCCGCCAGGGCGTCATGCAGGCGCTGGGCAGCAGGCGGTTCTGCGGAGCTGACGGGCGTCTTCCTAGGCATGATCAGTCTCCTCGGCTGTGTCCGAGCCGAGCGCGCGCAGCAGGCCACGGGCCTCGTTCATGCGCGCGCGGACGATGCGCAACGTCTGCAGCGGCAGGGCGGGTTCGTTGAGAAGCCTCTCGCTGCGTCGCACCTGTTCGAGCCAGTACGGCCGGTGCTGCGCCGAGACGACGAAGTTCTGGCAGCGCGCGCAGGTCGAGGGCTCGCGCCGGGCTGGATTGGGCCCGGTCGCGTTGCCGAGGCAGGCGCTGTGTTCCTCGCGGTAGACGCAGTAGCCCCAGTCGCACACGCCGAGCACCAAGCCGGCGTCGACGAGCAAGCGGGCGTAGCTCCTGAGGTCCTGCTTCATGCGGCTGCCCCGAAAGCGCGGGCGCTTGGCGACGATCTCGGCGCCCGCGCGCCCGCCGAGCCCGGGCGCCGCCAGCATGTGCTCCCACGCGGCGACGGACTGGTTGAGGATCTCGGCGTCGATCTCCTGGTTGAGCCGATAGTCGCTGCCGACGTAACCGTGGTCGGTCTGCGCGCGCTCGCGGTGGCCAAGATGCTGAGCCAGCGCGAAGAGGCAGCTGCGGTCGCGCAGCGCGGCAAACCTGGCGAAGGTCTTGCGCCCCTGATGCGTCGTCAGCCTCCAGGGCTTGTCGAGGTGCGACAGGCCGAGCGCGGCGCCGAAGCGCCGCAGCAGATGGCTGACGCGCGGGGCCGACGCGATCTCCAGCAGTTCGGGCTGCACCTCGTGCCACTCCCACGCGCCGTTGCCACGGCGCCGGCGCAGCCACAGTTCCGGGCGAGCCGTGAGGGCGCGATGCGGCTCGGACAGCGCCTCGAGCACCGAGATCGCCTGGACGGCCACGGGCGGTGCGACCCATTCATGGGGACAGCCATCGTAGCCGGGCTGGCGCTTGAAGATGCTGCCGACGATCACGCTCACGGGTGCGCCGGCCGCATCGCCGACCAGCCGCCGCACGCAGCCGGCATGAAGGTGGAGGATCTCGCTGACACGCGGACCGACCATGTAGGAGAGGACCACGAAGCACGCCGCGTAGAGCATGTCGATGCGCCGCACGAGTTCGGACACCGACGTCACCGGCCGCTCGACGCCCGACGTACCCTCGCGTGCCCGACGCAGCGCCCTCGTTGCCCGGCCGACAGGTGCTGAGCTGTGGGGCGGCGCGGCTGCGCTCGCCATCACGCGCCGATAGGTCTCTCGGGCTTGCAGGACATGCGCCGCGTCGTGCGTCACGATCTTGACGGCGGCCTGCAGCAACACCACCGAGACAGTGTCCGGCGTGTACGGCCACGGCCGGCGCAGTCCTTCCCGGGCGCCAGCGGCTTCGTGATGGTTGCTCCCCGGGAACGGGTCGAACGAAAGACCGTCGCCGAGTTCGGCGCGACAGCGGTAGAGGTAGTTGAACAAGGCGAGGTGCCGCTGCACCGTTGAGGCGGCGCGTGTCGAGTGCCTGGACGTCGGAGACACCGACAGCCGGTGCTGGAACTGCAGCAGCGCCGGCCGATCGAGGTCGGCAAAGCGCCTGAGGCCTTCCAGGTCCATCCAGCGCACCAGCAGGCGCAGCGTGTGGAAGAAGTTCAGGACGGAACTCGGCCGCAGCGGCAGTCCCGTGTACAGCGAGCGGCCGCGTATGAGGGCGATCAGCCGCTTGCTGGTTTGCAGCAGCGGGGCATGGCGCGCGTCGGTGAAACTGCAGCCATCCTCGACCGAAAAGTCCCAGTGCAGGCGCACGGGCAGCCTCTCTTCGAGCGCATTGGTGGGCGCAAGGATCCAGGTCGAATCCTCCCAGCGCGAGTTCTTCAGGAACCATGGGCGATCGTCAGAGGTGCCGAGCGTAGTGCCGGCCGAAGTTCTCAGCGCGCTGGATCGCCGTGGTTGCATGGCGCGACCTCACCGCAGGTCAGGCAGCGGGGGAAGCTGCGCCTGCAGCCTCTGGCCGGCGTCGAGCTCGCGGGAGCCGAAGCGCGGGAGGATGTCTTCCTCCAGGATCCTCAGCTGCGGGGCATAGAGTACTTCCCAACGAGCCGGGTACAGGGTCGCCGCAGCGGCGCGCAGGTGATCGCGCGCCTGAAGCAAGCGCGCCAGCGACATCGGGTCGGGCGTGATGACGGCGTTCGGGCAGGTGAAGCAGCCCATGAAGTTCACGCAGAGGTCGCCCTGCCGAGTACCGGGTGCGATGCCCGCGAATGGATCCTTGCAGTCGAAGCCGAACAGCGTGACACCGCGGCCGCGTGGGGGAGGCGATGGTTCAGGCGCAGCGTCGCACCGCGTCTGGCTCGGACCCGACCGCCCTTCGATGTGCTCGATGAATGCACCCTGAAGATCCGCGATGCGCGAGCGGTTCTGTGCTTCGACCAGGGGCGTTTGCACGTAACGAACCGTCGTGGCGACGCTGGCGTGGTTCGCAACGGCCTTGGTGCGCAGCAGGTCACCGCTGGCGCGGTAGAAGCAGCTCAGCACGCTCGGCCGGATGCTCGCCGGAGCGAAGTGCGGCAAGCCATGGCGATCGCAGAACGCGCCGAGCTGATGGTGGACCGTGATGATCGACATCGCGTTGACCGTGAATTGCCCCTTGAACACGAAGAGCCGGTTGCGCTGCGGGGGAGGGGTCAGCGGGATCAGCCGTTCGTTCCAGGCCAGGATGTCCCGTACCAGGGCCGGCGGCCCGAATGCGTCGGCGCGGTCAAAGGTCCGGCGCTGGATGCGCGACGCGCGAGCCTTGAACCACACCAGCAACTCGCGGTCATCGAGCAAGGGCAGGGGCTGCAGGCAGTCGCGAGTGAGGTCGGCGATGGCTTCGGGGTTGCCGGCCGTGTGGATCAGGATCGCCAGGTAGTACGGCAGCAGCGAAACCGCGCGCGGGTACAGGAGGGGAGCCAGTTGCTTGGCGCCGCCGTAGCGGCGAACGGCCTTCTGCAGCCAGAAATTGCCGCTGGCCTGGGTCGTGCGCCAGTCCGGAATGATTCCTCCGTGGCGTTGATCGATCTGTTCGAGGATCCAGCCGAGAGTGCCGGGCTTGTCTGCGTCGGCGGCGCGTTGACGGGCAGCCGATTCGCGGGCCGTGCGCATCTGGGCGATCTCATCCTCACAGGCCTGGAGGATGGCGCGCAGCTGCCGACCGGAAAGCGTCGAGCGCGATGCCCGCGCGGCGGCCTTGTTGGGGAACGGCGAGAAGGGGTAATCGATGCTGGTGATCAAGTCGGGCCGACACCGCTCAAGCCATCGCAGCAGCTGGCGCAATGCCCCATAGACGGCGGCCTGCGTGGTGAGGGCCCAGATCCTGCCGTCGGCACAGCGTTGCGCGTTGAGCCACTCGATGTAGCGAACCAGCATCGCGCGGTCCAGGTCGGCGACCGATCTGAGGGACTGCGATTCGGCGGCGAACCGGGCGAAGGGCAGTATCGACTTCCAGTACGAGGCGATGCTGCGATCCGAATGGCCCCCGATATGGCCCCAGAAGGCCTGGGCGAGCGCCAGGCGCACGTCGGCTGGCAGCGGCAACGACGAGAAGTCGATGAGCGTGTGGCGAACCAGGCGAGCCGCGTCGTGGCGCGCCGGCTGTGGCGCGTGCCCCGTTCCGGCCTGCGGTCTGGTGGCCAGGGTCCGCGGAATCGGCGGGCGCCGTGAACTCACGGCTCTGCGCTGCCCGCGAGCAGCGTGTCCAGCACGTCCTTGAGGACGCAGGCGTCGACGGCGACGGCACGCAGGTACCGGTCGGTGGTCTCGATGTGCTCGTGCCCGAGCAGGATCTTCACCACGAGCAGTGGATTGACCTTGGCGCCCTCGCTGGCCAAGTACTCGAGCCGGGCCAGCAGCATGCATGCGAAGGTCGCGCGAAGCAGATGCGTCGTCGCCTTGAAGCCGCAGGCCAGGCCGGCCCGGCTGACGGCGCGCTGGTAGGCGTTCTTGCTCACCGGTGCGCCGCGGGCGTTGACGAACAACGCCGGGTGGTGGGCGGCGCGTCCCCTGCGTCGCGCGCGCTTGAGCCACGCGAAGCGAAGCCCCGAGATGTAGCCATCGGTCTCGTCGAGCAGGCTGGCCGGTGCAATCACGTAGCCCGGCTTGCGGCCCTTGCGCGTGATCTCGATGGTGTGATGCGCCGTGAGCGGGGTGGGGCGGCCGTTGATGTCGTCGACGCCGAGCCGCAGGAGTTCGCTGATCCGCAGCCCGGTGTACAGCTGCCAGCGGGCCATCAGATCGTACGGCGGGGCGAGATAGGCGAGCAGTTCGCGAGCCTGCCCGGAGACCAGCGGGCGGGGCAGCGGTTCGTATTGCCGCAGTACGAAGATGCTGCGCTCGGTGTCCGCAGCGTAGCGCGTCCGGATCGGCGAGTACCGCCTCGACACAGCGAAGTCGCGGGTCTTGTCCGCGAGCGCCGATTCGCTCAGCCAATGCGCGCGGACCGCCCAAGCATAGAACCGCAGCACGCCGCGAACCCGGTGGTTGATGGTCGTCGTCCGGTACGCACGTCCGGTGTGCGGACTGGGCTGCGACATCATGCGGTTGCGATAGGCAACCAGGTCGACAGCATCCGCCTTGTGCCAAGGGATGTCGTTCTGCTCGAGCGTGTCGAACCAGTCGTAGAGGATCTCGGTATAGGTTCTGAGCGTGTCGGCGGTGTGCGCGCGCTGGATCGCGTGCTCATGCAGGAAGGCGACCGCGGGCTCGATCAACTGCCACTGCTTCGTGAAAAGAAGCGGGAAACCGGCAGGACGCGGCTCGCGAAGCGAAGTCGCCAAAGCCTGTGCTGCAAGCTGCGCCAAGGGTTCCGGCAGGTCTGCCGGACTCGGCAGCGAAGCCTTGCGGACTATCTGGACCACGGCGCTCTTACCTCGCGGTAAAGCGCTTCACAGCGTCGACGAACGACACGCCGAGCAAGTGCATCGCCAGGTCGATGGCTCCGCCGCCACCGGCGTGCGCGCGTGTGTCGTACCACTTGACGCCCGTGGTCAGGATCTCGAACTCGCCGCGTGCCGTGCTGGCGTGCCAGCGGCGGCTGTGCTCATCCTTGAGGGGCTGATAGGTCGAATCGGGCTTGACGTGGGTGGCTAGCAGCGCGAGCGCGTCGCTGGCCGGCATCTGACGAAGCCGTGTCAACGTCGAGGCACTGAACGACCTGCGAGATCGGCGCGCAACCATCATGTCGAACCCCCGCTGAAGCTGCTGAAAACGCGGGACGCACCGGGCTACTCGCCTCTGAAAGAGGCTTGGGCTCCTCGGGCATGAACAACTGTAGGTCGTGGCGTCGAGCGAGCCAACTCTGTTGACACTCGCGAATGCAACCTAACATCCCTATCTGCTGATGCCGTCACGGGCGTCGATGGGCGCACCGGGCGGCTTCTCGTACTACGAGCATGTCGTGCTGCCCGAGAGCGAGAAGACGCTGGTGTGGGAGATGGGCGGGCAGCGCTACCGTTCGCAACTGGTGATCCGGTCCGGCGGCCGGCGCCGGACCGAGGCGTATCTGTTCGCGTGGGATGAAGGGGCGTGGCGGCCGGCCGTGGTCGCCGACGGCACCGTGTCGGACGGCCGCTGCGACAGCTACAGCCGTTGCGTGGAGTCGATCTGCGGCAGCGCGGAGACCTTCTTCACTTCGGTGTTCGCCGCGCAGGGACGGCGTCACCTGAGCCAGTACCGCAACGCCGAGATCAAAGGGCTGCTCGCCGACCTGCTCGGCCTGGACGAGATCGGGCGACTCGGCAGCCGCGCGCAGGAGGTCGTTCGCGGACTGAAGGCGGGCTTGAGCGCCCTGCGGATGCGGCAGTCCGAACTGGCCGTCGACGAGGCGAGGGTGAAGGCCGACCTCACCCGGCTGCACGGCGCCGATCACGCGGTGGCCATGGCGGCTAAAGCCCGCGAAGCGGCACGGATCGGATGCGATGCGGCCCGGCTGGCCCACGCTCGCCTGCTGGCCGAGCAATCACAGTCGTCTGCCATCGGTGAGCAACGTGCGCGGCTCGAAG
>JAMHVM010000119.1:0-25625 GCA_035911475.1 Lysobacterales bacterium
ATCACCTACAACAACGTCGGCGACCCGATCACGATTCCGTGAATCGGGTGACCCTGCGGAATCGCGTCAGGAGTCTGGCGCGGTTCCAACGGGCCCGGCGACACCAGAGCAGGCGGGGCGAAAGCCCCGCCTTTTTGTTGGGCGGTGAAAGGCCTCACGGCTGCGGGCGCGCGGCAACGACCTGCCGCCGCGACGGGCAAGTCATGCCGCGCGGCCGAGCGATCAGTCGTGGTCGGGTCGGCCGGGCAGCTCGAAGCCGTCGCAGTACACCCCGTCGGCGCCATGCGCATGTGCACAGGGAATCCAGGTCGGGACATCCAGCCAGGCGCAGTGCGCCGGTGACGGGTCAGCGGCGCAGGCCAGCAGGACGGCGTTGTCATCGCTGTCGTGAAGGGCGGCCACCACTGGAATCGGTCCGGGGAACTCCATCACGTCGCGCGGCCGGATGCCGAGCGCCACGGTGACAATGTTGCCGCCGCCGGCGGTTGTCGGCGCCAGGGCGCCACCGCTGCAGGTGACGGTCTGGCCAACCGTGAAGGTGCTGGCCGACGAGCAGGTCATCATCAGTCCGGTCACCGTGGTGGAGGACAGTTGCCACTGCAGGCCAGGTGGCAGGCTCACCTTGAAATGTGTGGATTCGGTCGACGCTGTGCCGATGTTGCGCAACGTGGCATGGATCCGCGACGCGGTGTCGTCGACCACGAACACCGCCGGCGAATGGGTGAAGCTGCTGACAACCAATTCCGGCTCGGGTGCTGGAACCGTACTCGCGTTCACCTCGATGCAATAGTCGGGAATGCTGTCGCCCAGGCATTCGGCCAGTGTCGCTGAGTTCTCCGGCAGCACATCGTCGATGGCCATGACCAGGCGGGTACTGCCCAGGGGCGCATCGTCGTCGATGCTCACCCGCAGGGTGATCTGGCCGTTGTGGTTCACCGCCCAGCTGAAACCGACCAGCGAAGAGCCGATGCAGCTGACGTGCTGGCTGTCGTCAGGCATGTCGGCGGTCGAGCACGACACTGCTGGCCCGATCGGCTGCGGCGCCGAGTGCGAGACGTAGCGGATACCGGGCGGCAGGCGGAAATACAGACTGCTGCGATCCAGAGAGAACGGGCAGCCGGGCACGGTCTCGGTGCACTTGCTGACCTGGCCGACCAGATCGGCCAGTGTGCCGCGACGAAGTTCGCCCGACGGGGCGCCCAGCGAGTGGGCCTGCAAAGCACGCGCATACAGGAACGGCGAGGGTTCACCGGGCGCACCAGCAACCGGCATGGCAGCGACGACGCCCAGAAGAGTACCAATCAGCATGCGACCTCCCATCGCAAAAGGTGCGCGCACCTTAAGGATGCGGCGATGGCCAATCAATCCCCATGCCGGGTTGCGAAACTGCCGTGGCGGCGGCCATCTCGTGCGATCCAATCCGGTCATGGGCCTTGCCTCGATGATTGGCCGCGACAAGCTCTGGTTCGATGGCTACGGAAAAACAGGCGTTTCCTTCACGTCGTTGCATCCGGCCGATGCGCTGTGGCGACATTCCAGGGGGTACTTCCCGCACCCGCGCGTTGTCGCTGCGGCACAGCGGGCGAACGCAAACATTTGTGTCTCCCGCGCTGGATCCCGACGCGGCGAGCGAACGAGTGGGTGACGGCTGTGGATGCCATCCCTGACTGGGCGATGGTTCGTGACGCAACACGCCAAGACGCCCGCGGCGCACGCACAGCCGCGGACACCACGATCAGAACGACCAGACGCCGATGCGCTCGTCCAGTCGCACCGCCCGCCGGGCAGGCAACGCGTAGCCCGCTTCGATGGACGAGCCTGGGTTCCTGCAGATTCTGTCTTGTCCAATGGATGACAGGCCGGCACCTCGATGCAATCCCGGTCGGACAACGGAAACCGCACCACCACCTTTTTTTCTCCATATGGTTCGAGCGCACGGTCGGTCGCGCACGCGGTTGCTACTCGGTGGAACGACGTGAGCCTCAGCGCCTGATGCGCGTCCAGCACGGCTGGTCGACAAAGGACAGCAGGCTGTTGGTGGCGTTCTGGTACCTGTAGGCGCCGATCATCAACCACAGATTCGCCGCGAAGAATCCCAACGAGGCCACCAGTCGACTCCAGAGCTTCCCGCAGTCGGCTTCGCACAGGACGTCGTAGAGGCTTTGATCGGCCAGTTCGTGTCGCACGGGCGAGTCCATGCGCCAGAGAGTCCACCAATCCCCCGCGTTGACCATGGCCAGCGCGATCGGCGGCAGGAAAAAGATCATTCCCGTTGCCACCCAGGAGCGGCTGGACCTTCTCGCGCGCTTGATCTCTGAAGCCGCCAACGGGCGCCAGTCCAACCGTCCGTCAAGCCGGAGCAGGCGTGACTGCTTGTCCTTGCGCTCCTGTCCGGCCAACGACCACCTTCCGGACACGGGAATCTCCAGATGATCTGCCGCGTGCGTGTTCCAGGCGGATGTCTGCCCCTGCCAAGGACCACGCCTGTGCTGATCGATCTCGTCATGCGGCAAGGACAGGCTTGCGGTTTGCGTGCAGGTTATCTGGATGTAGTCGGGGGGCTGCTCCCAGGTCCGATCGCCCTGCAGGGCTTTCAGCAGGGTTGTTTCCGCAACCGGTGTTGCCGCTGGCAGGGTCACTTCACAGGGTCCGCCGATGGACAAATTCGAGCCCCTGGTTTCAAACAACCGATTGGCATCCAGCGGCTCCGGCCGTCGAGCCCGTCCAAACAGCTGCGTGGCGTGCAACTGGTTCTTCAGGTACTTCCGGAAACGGGTGTCGGTGGCGAACTTCTGGCTGTCCCTGACCAGGTAGTAGACGAGGTGGTTCTCGCGACGCAGCGAGTATCTGCACCAGATCGCCAGGATGCAGAGCAGGGCACCGCCGACGATCCCCGCGTCCGTGCCGCTGAATCGAGCGCCGACCACGGGAACATCGAAGCTGATGCTGTCCACCCAGTTGCGCAGGAGTTGCTGGATCATGATGTCGCGGCCGACCGCCCCGGGGCGCTCCGGGGCGGCTTCGGGCGGGTTGGTCGATGCAGAGCCTGCGCCGTTGACGGGAGGACGCACGACGGCGGACGGCGCCACCACTTTTGTTTCGTAGGCCTCGGCGAAGTCGCGCATGAACGACAAGGTGGTGTTGAAGGCCATCGCCATGATGATCCACGAGACGGCGATCACCAGTCCGTAGACCCAGCGCGATCGTTGCGCGGCCGATTCGATGTCGTTGATGCGCGAGTCGATGTACTCGCGTTCCTTCTTTTCGGGAATCAGGTGATCGACGTGTTGCATGGTCCTCCCCAGGTTGCGCCCGTGGACGCAGTCGAAAGCAGTCGCACAGCCGGGCTTCCTGGACCCGGCAGCCGCAAGGCTGGCGTTGATGTGGCCGGGTTCCCCTGTTCCGGCCAGTCGGGAGATTCGTCAGGATCGGTATCGCTTGTCAACCGCTTTCCAACTCGAACTGGCTGATCGTAGTCGCTGCTCCGGCGACGGCGCGGCGGTCGCTGACGGTGTTGGATGCTCGCCGGCTTGCCCGACTCGACTGATCAGGACAGCCTGGCGACACCTGCTGCCGCGGCGATGGCGGATGCGATGGCACACGCGGTGCCGGGTGCTTTCAGCAGCACGCGGGGTGATGGGCAGGCCGGAGGACTGCGATGGACTGCCGGCCACCCGTGGCGTCGGCCAGGTGTGGACGACCTGGTCAGGCGGGCAGCGAGTGATGCGGCGTACCCGAAGCGAAGACGGGGTCGCGAAGGACCCCGTCAAACCGAGAAGCGCAATCGCGCCTGCGGAATCACTTCAGGTCGCGGTACTCCAGCAGTGCATCGACGCTGGGATCGGCGCCACGGAATGCGCGATAGAGCTCTCCGAGATCGGCGGTGTGGCCGCGGGCCAGGATGCCATCGCGGAAACGCTGACCGTTCTCGCGCGTGAGGCCGCCGTTCTCGGTGAACCAGGCGAAGCCGTCGCGTGCCAGCACTTCGGCCAGGAAATAGGCGTAGTAGCCGGCCGAATAGCCGCCGCCCCAGATGTGGGCGAAGTACGGAGAACGATAGCGCGGCGGCACTTGCGGCAGGTCGATGGCGTAGCGCTTGAGCGCCTCGGCTTCGAAGGCGTCTACATCGACGATGTCGGCGGCATCTGCCGGCAGGGCATGCCAGGCCTGGTCGATCAGCGCGGCAGCCAGATACTCGGTGGTGGCGTAGCCCTGGTTGAAGCTGCGTGCGGCGAGCAGCTTGTCCAGCAGATCCTGCGGCAGCGGTTCGCCAGTCTGATGATGCTTGGCGTAGTGGGCGAGAATCTTCGGGTCGGTGGCCCACTGCTCGTTGATCTGCGAGGGAAACTCGACGAAATCGCGCGGCACGTTGGTGCCGGCCAGCGACGGATACTGCGTGGCCGAGAAGAATCCGTGCAGGGCGTGGCCGAACTCGTGGAAGGTGGTGATCACGTCCTCGAACGACAGCAGCGCCGGCTGGCCGGCGGCCGGCCTGGTGTAGTTGCAGACGTTGTAGACCACGGGGATGGCGCCGGTGAGTCCGTTCTGCTCGACGAAGTTGCCCATCCAGGCACCGCCGCCCTTGCTCGGCCGGGCGAAGAAGTCGGCGTAGAACAGGGCCAGCTGCTTGCCATCGGCGTCGAAGACATCGAATACGCGCACATCGGGGTGGTAGACCGGCAGGTCCTTGCGCTCCTTGAAGGTGATGCCGAACAGCTCGGTGGCAGCAAAGAACACGCCGTCGGTGAGCACGCGATCCAGCTCGAAGTAGGGCCGCACCTGGGCCTCGTCGAGATCGAAGCGCGCCTTGCGGACCTGGCCGGCGTAGAAGTCCCAGTCGGCCGCGCCAGCTGCGAAATCGGCACTTTGCTTGTTGGCGAACTCCTGGATGTGAGCCAGTTCCTGACGCGCCTTGGCGGTAGCGGCCGGCACCGAATCGGTGAGCAGCTTCACGGCCCGTTCCGGTGTGCCGGCCATCTGGTCGGCCAGGCCGTAGGCCGCGTAGTTGGGGAAGCCCAGCAGCTTCGCGCGCTCGGCGCGCAGCTTGGCCAGTTCGCGGACAATGGCATTGGTGTCGTTGCCGTCGCCATGGCTGGCGCGACGTTCGGAGGCGGCCAGCACGCGCGCGCGCAGTCCCCGGTTCTTCAGCGACGCCAGTACCGGCTGTTGGGTGGTGTTGAGCAGTGGCAGCAGCCATTTGTCGTCGTGACCGGCTGCCGTGGCGGCTTCGGCGGCAGCCGCGATGTCGCCGGCATCCAGGCCATCCAGTTGCGCCACATCGGCGATCACGATGCCACCGGCGTTGTCGGCGGCCAGCAGGCGCTGGCTGAACTGGGTCGACAGCGCCGATTCGCGCTGGTTGATCTCGCGCAGTCGCGCCTTGTCGGTGTCAGACAGGCGGGCCCCGGCACGTTCGAACTTGCGCTGGTAATACTCGACCAAAGCCAGTTGCTCGGGCGAGAGTCCCAACGACTGGCGTTGCTCGTGGATGGCATTGACGCGCCCGAACAGGTCGGCGTCGAGGAAGACCTCGTCGTTGTTGGCTGCCAGCTTCGGTGCCAGTTCGGATTCGATCGCCTGACGCGTGTCGTTGCTGTCGGCGGCATTGAGCGCCGAGAAGATGCTGTTGGCACGGGTCAGCAATTCGCCGCTGCGCTCCAGCGCGAGGATGGTGTTGTCAAAGGTCGGTGGTTCGGTGTTGGCGGCGATCGCCTGTGCTTCGGCCAGACGCTGCGCCATGCCCTGCTCGATCGCGGGCTGGAAATGGTCGTCGGTGATGCGATCGAATGGTGGTGCCTGGAACGGCAGCGCGGAGGCTTCGAGCAGAGGATTCACGGCAGTATCGGCGGTGGTGTCGGAGCTGGAGGTCGTTTCGGCGACAGTGCCAGGCGTTGTTGCGGGCGGCGGCGTATCGGCGGAGGAGCAGGCGGTGAGGCAGGCGATCAGGATCAAGGGCGCGGTGCGACGGATCACGGGGGGTCTTCCGAAGAATGCGAGCCGAGCACCTTAGCGCGGCGGCGTGCTTCGTGCATGTGCGCGGCGCCTGGTTTGCCGGCTGGGCGGTCGTGTCAGGGCCGAACGGCGCACACACTGGAAGCCGGCAGGACCTCGCCCACACCCGCGCTGAACACGATTCAGCGGTCATTGATGCGCGGTTGCTGCCAGCCATGCATGGCACGGACGCTGACCGGCTCGGGCGCAGGCAATAGACTGTCGTCATGGCAGCCGATGGCATTCAACCCGAGGATTCAGGCGGCGACCGGGTCGCGACCACGACCTGCTACATGTGCGCCTGCCGTTGCGGCATCAAGGTGCACCTGCGCGACAACAAGGTCCGCTACATCCAGGGCAACCCCGAACACCCGGTCAACCGCGGCGTGCTCTGTGCCAAGGGCAACGCCGGAATCATGCAGCACAACTCGCCGGCGCGGTTGCGCAAGCCCTTGTTGCGGACTGGCGAGCGCGGTTCCGGCGAGTTCCGCGAGATCGAGTGGGACGAGGCGCTGGCCATCGCCACGCAGTGGCTGGGCGACATCCGCGCCAGCGATCCCGACAAGCTGGCTTTCTTCACCGGTCGCGACCAGAGCCAGGCGCTGACCGGCTGGTGGGCGCAGCAGTTCGGCACCATCAACTACGCCGCGCACGGCGGCTTCTGCTCGGTGAACATGGCCGCCGCCGGCATGTACAGCTTCGGTGGCTCGTTCTGGGAATTCGGCGAGCCGGACTGGGAGCGTACGCAGTACCTGATGCTGTGGGGTGTCGCGGAAGACCACGATTCCAATCCGATCAAGCTCGGGCTGGGCAGGCTCAAGGCGCGCGGCGCCAAGATCGTGGTGGTCAATCCGGTGCGCAGCGGTTACGGCGCGGTCGCCGACGAATGGATCGGTATCCGTCCCGGAACGGACGGTCTGTTCGCGATGGCACTGATCCACGAGCTGCTGCGCTGTGACCGTGTCGACCTGGACTGGCTGGTCCGGCACACCAACGCGCACTGGCTGGTGATCGATGATCCCGGTGCGGCCGACGACGGCTTGTTCGCGCGTGATGCCGATGGCAAGCCGCTGTGCCTGCTTCGAAAGGTATCAGGGACAATTTCCGGTGCCGGTCCTTCCGCTGGTACGGAATCGCCTGCGCGGGAAATTATCCCTGACACCTTGGCCAACGCGCTCCAAGGTGGCTTGAACCCGGCCGTCGTCGGTGAGGCGACATTGCCCGACGGTCGCCGCGCCGTGCCGGCCTTCCAGCTGCTGGCGCTGCGCTATCTGGATGCGCAATACGCACCCGATGCCGTCGCCGAGCGCTGTGGCGTCGCCGCCGAGACCATCCGTCGCGTCGCTGCCGAGCTGGCGCATGCCGCCTTCGAGCAGAGCTTCGTGCTGCCGCAGCCGTGGACCGATGTGCATGGCCTTCACCACGACGGTTTTACTGCCCGGCCGGTGAGCATGCACGCCATGCGCGGCATCGCGGCCCACGCCAATGGCTTCCAGACCTGCCGCGCACTGCATGTGCTGCAGATGCTGCTTGGCTCGATCGACGCGCCCGGTGGTCATCGCTTCCAGCCGCCGTATCCCAAGGGCACGCCACCGGGCAATCGTCCGGGCAAGACGCGCAAGCCGGACGGCACCCTCGATGCCGCGCCACTGGGGTATCCGCAATCGCCGTCCGATCTGCTGGTGCATGCCGACGGCTCGCCACGGCGTCTGGACAAGGCCTTCTCCTGGCAGCACCCGCTCGCCGTGCACGGCATGATGCACAGCGTGATCCGCAATGCCTGGGCCGGTGATCCGTATCCCATCGACACCCTGTTCATGTTCATGGCGAACATGAGCTGGAACTCGGCGATGAACACGCGGCAGACCCGCGACATGCTCACCGACCGCGACCCGGCCACCGGCGAGTACCGCATCCCGCACATCATCTACGCCGACGCCTACGACTCGGAGATGGTGGCCTTCGCCGATCTGGTGTTGCCGGACACCACCTATCTGGAACGCTACGACTGCATCTCCGCGCTGGACCGGCCGATCTCCGAGGCCGACGCCGCCATCGATGCCATCCGTCATCCGGTGGTCGCGCCCGATCGCGATGTGCGCGCCTTCCAGGATGTGCTGATCGACCTGGGTGCGCGCCTTGGACTGCCCGGTCTGATCGATGCCGATGGCGGACCGCGTTATCCCGGCGGTTATGCCGACTACATCGCCAACCACGAGCGTGCGCCCGGGGTTGGCCTGCTGATGGGATTTCGCGGTGTCGATGGCGAGTCGGTTGGCAAGGGCGCGCCCAACCCGGAACAGGTGGACCGCTACATCGCCAGCGACAGCTTCTTCAGCGCGCACGTGCCCGCTGCCGGCCTGTTCAACAAGATGGGCAACGCCGACTACCTGCGCTGGGCGGCGGAACTGGGCTTCGTGCCGCCGGCCTGGTCGCAGGGCCAGCACGAGCCGTTGGTGTTCCAGCTCTATTGCGAGACGCTGCAGAAATTCCGTCGTGCCGGCAACGGTCATGGCGACATCGTGCCGCCGCCGGAAGAGCGCGAGCGGGTGGCACGCTATTTCGACCCGCTGCCGTTCTGGTACGCGCCGTTCGAGCATGTCGACGCCGAGGGCGAGGATTTCCCGCTGTCGGCGATTACCCAGCGACCGATGTTCATGTACCACGCCTGGGGCTCGCAGAACCGCTGGCTGCGCCAGATCGCCGCGCGCAATGTGCTCTATCTGCACCCGGACACCGCCGCCGAACACGGCGTCAGCGATGGCGATCGCGTCATCGTAGAAAGTGCGCACGACGCGATCGAGGTCGAGGTTGGCCTGCATGTCGGTGTCGAGCCAGGCACCGTCTGGACCTGGAACGCCATCGGCAAGAAAAAGGGCGCATGGAAGCTGGCCAAGGATTCGCCGGAGTTCACCCGCGGCTTCCTGCTCAACCACCTCATTCCCGATCGCCGCAGCGACGGCTACGCCCACGCCGACCCGATCACCGGCCAGGCGGCCTGGTTCGACTTGCGCGTGCGCCTGCGCAAAGTCTGACGAGTCGTGGCACATCCATCGCGAGCCGCTGCCAATGCCTGGCGGCGCCGGGTCCGGCTCCGGGTGAAACGACCTGCCCGGAGAAAGTCAGAATCGATCCGCACACTGACGCTCCCTTGCCGAGAGATCCCGCCATGAGTAGAACCGCCTGTTTCCGTCGCGTCGTCGCCTGCCTGGTGATGTCGGCCGCCGTCGCCTTGACCGGTTGCGCGAGCAGCGGGAACCGATCTTCCGCCAGCGCGAACGCTGCGCTGGCCGAACTGGAGCGTGTCAGTGGCGGAAGGCTGGGCGTGTACGCACTCGACACCGGCAGCGGTCGCTCGCTGGCCTGGCGTGCCGACGAGCGCTTCGGCATGTGTTCCACCTTCAAGTTGCTGCTGGCCGCGGTGGTCCTGCAGGCGCACGAACGCGGCGAGCTCGACGGCAACGCGCCGATCGCGTTCGGCGAGGCGGACATGGTGCCGCACGCGCCGGTGATCACCGCCAAGCTTGCCGAAGGGACAAAAACCATGAGCGCCATCGACCTGGCCAGGGCAACCCAGCTCACCAGTGACAATGCCGCCGCCAACCTGCTGATCCGCGAGCTCGGCGGTCCCGAGGCACTGACCGCACGCTGGCGCGCGATGGGCGACACGGTCACGCGCATCGACCGCTACGAACCGGCCATGAATCTGGTGACGGAAGGCGAGTCACGCGATACCACCACGCCGCGGGCCATGGCGGAGACGGTGAGCCGGCTGATGGGCAATGACCTGCTCGGCGAATCCGCCCGGGAGCAACTGGGCGCGTGGCTGGTCGAGACACAGACAGGACTGAAGCGCCTGCGTACCGGGGTGCCGGCGGAGTGGCGTGCCGGCGACAAGACCGGTTCGGCGATCATGCCGGCAATGGCCAACAAGACCAACGATGTCGCCGTGGTCTGGCCGCCCGGTCGCGCGCCGGTGATCATTGCCGCCTACTACGACGCCGACGGTCACTACCCCGGCGGTATCCGCGCGCAGGACGAGGCCGTGCTGGCGCAGGTCGGCCGCATCGTCGCAGACTGGCTGCCCTAAGGTCGGATTGTCGGTTCGCGGTCTCGGCCGATACGCTGTCGCAACCGACTTGCTGGAGCGCGCGACGCCCATGAACACCGTCGACTGGTACTTCGATTTCGTCTCGCCGTTTGCCTGGCTGCAATGGGAGCTGTTGCATCGCGATCATCCGCAGGTGCCGCTGAAGCCGGTGCCGGTGGTGTTGGGCGCGATCCTCTCGCACTGGGGCACGGTGGGGCCGGCCGAGTTGCCGGGCAAGCGTCGATTCACCTATCGCATGGTGTTGTGGCAGGCAAGGCAGCTGGGTATCGCCATGCGGTTCCCGCCCGCGCATCCGTTCAATTCGCTGGCAGCGCAACGGCTGGCCATCGCTGCCGGCAACACGGTCGAGGCGGTGACCGCGATCTACCGGCACATCTGGCGCGACGGCTTGTCCGGCGATACGGCCGAGTCACTGGCGCCGGTCGCCGCGGCGCTCGGCATCGACGACGTCGAGGCCGTATTGGCCGATTCCGGGGTCAAGGCGCAACTGCGCGACAACACCGCGCAGGCGATCGCACGCGGTGTGTTCGGTGCGCCGACGCTGGCGGTCGGCAACGCGCTGTTCTGGGGGCTGGATGCCACCGACATGGCGGTCGCTGCCTGGCACGATCCCGACCTGCTGTCGCGTGAAGGCATCGATCAGGCCGACGAGCTGCCGATCGGCGTGCAGCGTCAGCGCTGATGATGCCGACATGGAGCTTTGCGATCTGAGGTCGCAATCTGGCAGGCGGCGTGTCAGCGACCTCTTGTATTGGCGCGACGTGCCGCAGCAAGAATTGGTTGCCGCCGAGGGTACAGATCTGTCGGGTTGGCCAACGAGCGAACCTTGTTGACGCCAGTTGGTCAGACGATTTTCGCTTTCCGCATCAGTAGCCCGATTTGCGCCGTACGCTGAACGGTTGTTTTCCGCTCTGTTGGCGCGAAGCTGTTCAGGCCTGTTTTCAGGCGTCGCTACGAGAGTTCGATTCTCGCCAGGGTTACGTCAAAGCAGCCGGCGAGATCCCGGTACTGGCCGAGAAAATAGCTCCAGTCTTTCCGGTTCTTTTCGTTGTCCAACCACGGCCGCGGGGCGGCGAGAAGAATCGCTCTGCGGATAGCTTGATGATCGTTCTTTCGCTGAAGGGTCGTTGCGAGCAGGTGGATGAGGTAACGGATGATTTGGGAGTCCTTCGTGCCATAGCGCAAGTGGGAGTCACTCTTAACCTCGATCAAGATGCGGTTCTCTGCTGATCGGTCACACTGGACAACCAGGTCTGGTGTCATGTTGCCGCTGATGTCGACTAAAAAATCGCGGTGTTGATTCCATTCACTGTTGTCCTTGATGAGCCTGAATCCTCTCGTCCCGACAAGATCTGCCATGGTTCTGGCATCCGAGGTGGACTCGATCAAAGCCACTCGTTCCAGACGGGCTGGTTCAGCCAGGCCGCTACCAAGCATTCTGGCCAAGCGGTCCTCCAGTTCCTTTTCAGCTGGCGACTTCCTATCAGTCATGGAAAGGTTGCTCTCACTCAAGTTTGTCGAAGGTTCAGCCGTCGAAGCCGCTGAAGAAGCGTCGGTCGTTGCCGCCGCCACCGGCAGTGGTATCGCAGGGCCGGCCGGACTGGTAGTCGACGGCGCCGATATCGGCGGCACCGCCGCCGCGCGTCCGAGCGCAGAAGTCGTCGACTACTGGTAGGGGCTCGACGCCCTGGCCAAGCAGTGCGCGGACATCGCGGAAACGGAAATCGGTTTCGTCGGGTGCAACGAACCAGGCGCGGAAGGATTCGGCAGCCACTTCGACCCGGTTGCCGGCGGCACTGTGGCTGCCGCCATCACGGTTGCGCAGACGCCCGGACAGCAGGTTGTTTCGGACCACCGCGCTGCTGTGCGCGAAGCGGACATCGATGCCGCTGGTGGCATACAGCGTGTTGTTCAGCAGTTGCGTGTTGCTGGCCTGGTTGAGGTAGATGCCGACATCGTTGCAGTTGACGATGAGGTTGTTGCGCAGTGTGCCGTTCTGGTGCTCGGGCGTGCAGCTGCCGTCCTCGCAGATCGAATCCGGCCCGGTGCCGCCACCGCCCAGTGACAGGCCCAGGCGCACGCCGCCGCTGAAATGGCGCTGGCAGACCACCAGATTGCGTTCGAACAGGCCATCGCGACTGTTGCCTTTCAGGAAGGCGCCGTAGCTGATGCCGTTGCCGCCGCCCTTGGCGAAGTCGATCAGGGTGTTGCCGCGCACGATCCAGCGCCGGCCGCCGACCACATCGATCTTGGTGACCGGGTTGCCGGTGTTGCGCACGCTGGTGTCCTGGAACCAGTTGCCCTCGACCAGCACATCGTCGGGCCAGACCATCACGCCGGAAACCAGCGAGCCGTTGCTCTTGATCTGGGCGTTGAAGTCGATCAGCCGGTTGTTGCGGATCACCGTGTGGTCGGCATCGCCGTAAAGGTGGAAGGCATGCTCGCAGGCCGAGTGGCTGTCGCAGGTGCCGGTGATGACCAGATCCTCGAAATGCCAGTGCGGCGCCGAGACACGGAAGCCTTCCTTGTACGGCGCACCGGCGAAGCTGAGCGTGGCGCTGCCCGGCGGATCGGCACGAACACGGATCGGCGCCTGCGCCGTGCCGGCAGCGCTGCAGTTGAGGTTCTCGGTGAACAGGTACAGGCCCGGCGCCAGCACGATGTCGTCGCCGGGCTGTGCCGCCTGCAGCGCGTTGCGCAGCGCCTGCGCGGAGTCGACCGGAACGATGGCGGCCGCTGCCACCGGCGGCGCCGACATGCCGGCGACGAGCAACAGCCACGTGGCCAGCAGTGCTGTCAGTCGGGGGTTCCGGCGTCTGGTCATGGCGGTCTGTCGGTGTGACGGGTCGATGGCCCGGATTATCCGTCTCCCCGCGGCATTCCGGGGCGTCGATGTCCGGGTCCCCGCGAGCGATCAGCCGCCCCCGGGGGTGGTCATACGGGTTCGGTTTCGGGGTTGCCGCCGGCCACGGACACCCCCCGGCACGGAAAATCTGGCGGCATCCATTCGTATGCAGTCACCCTTTGCATCCAGGTTGGTTACTCTCTGCGGGATGAGTTCGGAAACACCACCTGCATCGAAACCACCGTGACCGCCCAGACCGCCTCCCTATTCACCCTGTTCGGCGCCACCGGCGATCTTGCCCGGCGCATGTTGCTGCCCTCGTTGTACGGCCTGGAGCGCGATGGCCTGCTGCCGGAACGGCTGCGCATCCTGGCCACGGCGCGCAGCGACCTGGACCAGGCAGGGTTTCGCCAGCTGGTCGCCGACACCATCGAACAGCGCGTGCCGGCGGCCGAGCGCGACGAGGCGGCGCTGCTGTCATTGCTGGCGCGCATCGACTACCACCCGGCCGGACTCGACGACGAGACGCAACTGGCGGCGCTGGCCCAGGCCATCCGTGACCGCCGCGATGGCGACGTGGTCTACCACCTGAGCACCGCGCCGCGCTGGTACGCGCCCGTGTGCGAAGCGCTCGGTCGCCACGGCCTCGGCGGGGAGGGTACCCGGGTGCTGCTGGAAAAACCGATCGGCCACGACCGGGCCAGCGCCGTCGCCATCAATGACGGTGTCACCGCGGTGTTCGACGAGGACCGGGTGTTCCGGGTCGACCACTACCTGGGCAAGGAAGGTGTGCAGAACCTGCTGGCGCTGCGCTTCGGCAACGCCTTGTTCGAGCCCTTGTGGAACGCACGCCACATCAGCCAGGTGCAGATCACCGTGGCCGAGACCGTCGGTCTGGAAGGCCGCGGCGACTACTACGACGGCTCCGGCGCCATGCGCGACATGGTGCAAAACCACTTGATCCAGTTGCTGTGCCTGATCGCCATGGAACCGCCCTCGCAGTTCGACCCGAGCGCGGTGCGCAACGAGAAGATCAAGGTGCTGCGCTCGTTGCGGGCGATCGGACGGGCGCAGGTCGCCGACGAGAGCGTCGCCGGCCAGTACGGTCCCGGCGCGATCGAGGGAACCGCCGTGCCCGGTTATGTCGAGGAACTCGGTCACAGCAGCCGCAGCGAAACCTTCGTCGCCCTGCGCGCCCACATCGACAACTGGCGCTGGTCGGGCGTGCCGTTCTACCTGCGCACCGGCAAGCGCATGCCCAGCCGCTGCACCGAGATCTGGCTGGAGTTCCGGCCGGTGCCCTATTCGATCTTCGCCCAGACCGGCGCGCGGGTGGAGCCCAACGCGCTGCTGATCCGGCTGCAGCCGGAGGAGCGCATCGAGCTGTTCATGATGCACAAGACACCCGGTCTGGACCGCGGCGGACTGCGTCTGTCGCAGGTCGGGCTGGATCTGGATCTGGACCGGCAGTTCGCCGGTTCGCGCCGGCGCCTGGCCTATGAGCGCCTGTATCTGGACGCGATCGAGGGCAACGGCACCTTGTTCGTGCGTCGCGACGAAACCGAGGCGGCCTGGAGCTGGATCGACGGCATCCTTGACGGCTGGCAATACAACGGCATCACGCCTCGCCTGTATCCGGCCGGCACCTGGGGACCGTCACAGGCCTTGCGCCTGACCGAGCGCCATGACCACAGCTGGCGGGAGTAGGCACGTCATGTCCTGTGCTCAGACGATGTCGGCGCCGGTGCAGTAGGCTCGAACGCATGGCCTGGAGCGAGCATGATCACGCCAGTGTCGACCGGATGGTCGAGGTACTGGCCGGACGGTTCAACGAGATCGCGGCGACGGCGATCGCTGATCGGGGTCTGGCACTGTTCGCGCTGGCCGGGGGTGCCACGCCGCTGCCGCTGTATCGGCGCTTGGCGTCGATGGATCTGGACTGGCGCCGTGTCCGCATCCTGACCACCGACGAGCGCTGCGTGCCGCATGGGCATCCGGCCTGCAATGCCAGCGCCTTGGCCGAGGCTTTCTCGGCGGCAGGCCCCGGGACCGTGCTGCCGCTGACGCCATCCGACGGCGACGCCGATGCCTCCCAACAGCACGCCCGCGATCTGCTCGCGCGATTTCCGCAGCCGTTCGACGCGGTGCTGCTGGGCATGGGCAACGACGCACATACGGCATCCCTGTTCCCCGGCGCTGGCAACCTTGCCGCGGCGCTGGAGGACGATGGACCTGATGCCTGGCGCATCGATCCGCTGCCGTTGCCGCCGGAAGCGCCGTTTCCGCGCGTCACGCTGGCTGCCCAGCGTCTGCTGCGCAGCCACGATGTTTTCCTGATGATCACCGGCGCGGGCAAGCGCTCGGTGCTGCACGATGCCCAGCAGCGACCGGATCCGCTGCGCAAACCGATCTCTGCGTTTCTGCACGCGCCGATGGCGCGGATCGACATCCACTGGAGCCCGTCATGAGCCTGCATCCTGTTGTCGAGCGCGTCACCGGGCGGGTCGCCGAACGCAGCATCGACAGCCGAGCCGACTATCTGGCGCGCATGGCGGCGGTTCGACCGGACGGTCCGGCAAGAAGCCGACTCAGCTGCGGCAATCTGGCCCACGGTTTCGCCGCCGCGGGCACCGACAAGCCGGTGCTGCGCGAGAGCCGCCGTGCCAACATCGGCATCGTCACCGCCTACAACGACATGCTGTCGGCGCATCAGCCGATGGAGATGTATCCGGCGCTGATCCGGGCGGCGGCGCGAGCAGCCGGCGGCAGCGCCCAGGTTGCCGGCGGCGTGCCGGCGATGTGCGACGGCGTGACCCAGGGCCGTGCCGGCATGGAGCTGTCGCTGTTCTCGCGCGACACCATCGCGCTTTCCACGGCGGTCTCGTTGTCGCACGACATGTTCGATGCCGCGCTGATGCTCGGCGTCTGCGACAAGATCGTGCCTGGCCTGCTGATCGGCGCGCTCAGCTTCGGCTACCTGCCGGTGATCTTCGTGCCCGCCGGTCCGATGACCACCGGCATCCCGAACAAGGAAAAGGCGGCGGTACGCCAGCGCTATGCCGAGGGTCTGGCCACGCGCGAGGAACTGCTGGCCGCCGAGGCCGCTTCCTATCACGGCCCCGGCACCTGCACCTTCTACGGCACCGCCAACTCCAACCAGATGCTGCTGGAAGTGATGGGCCTGCAACTGCCGGGCACATCGTTCGTCAATCCCGGCACGCCGTTGCGCGACGCACTGACCGTGGCCGCGGCCGGGCAGGCGCTGGCGATCACCGACCTGGGCGCGGACTATCGACCACTGGCCCGGACCCTGGACGAAAAGGCGATCGTCAACGCCCTGGTCGGTCTGGCCGCCACCGGCGGCTCGACCAACCACGCAATCCATCTGGTGGCTGTGGCGCGCGCCGCTGGTCTGGTCATCGACTGGGACGATCTGGACGAACTGTCGCGGGTGACGCCACTGCTGGCGCGCGTCTATCCCAACGGCAGCGCCGACGTGAACCATTTCCACGCCGCCGGCGGGCTGGGCGTGGTGATCCACGAGCTGCTCACGGCCGGCCTGCTGCATGCGGACATCGCCTGCGTGCATGGCGGCGATCTCTGGGCGCAGGCGCAGGAGCCGTATCTCGACGGGAAGACGCTGCGCTGGCGATCGCCGCCGCCGGCGTCACTGGACACGACGGTGGTTCGCGGCGTCGCCGACCCCTTCGACAGCGAAGGCGGCCTCCGTCGCCTGCAGGGCAACCTGGGTCGCGCCGTGGTCAAGGTTTCGGCCGTGGCGGTCGAGCACCAGCGCATCCTGGCGCCGGCGCGGGTGTTCGAATCCCAGGATGACGTGCTCGCCGCGCACAAGGCCGGCAGGCTCACCGGCGATTTCGTGGCTGTGGTCCGCGGTCAGGGACCGCGCGCGAACGGCATGCCCGAGCTGCACAAGCTGACGCCGACCCTGAGCGCGCTGCAGTCACACGGTCAGCACGTTGCCTTGCTGACCGACGGACGCATGTCCGGCGCCTCAGGCACCGTGCTGGCAGCGATCCATGTCACCCCCGAAGCGATCGACGCTGGTGCCATCGCGCGGCTGCGCGATGGCGACCTCGTCCTCATCGACGCCGAGGCCGGTGTCCTGGAGGCGCAGGTCGATGCCGAGGTCTGGCAGGCGCGTCAGCCGAATCCGGTCGACGCGACTGCCAGCCACGCCGGCTACGGCCGCGAACTGTTCGGTCTGATGCGGGCCAACGCGACTGGCGCCGAGCAAGGCGCCTGCAGCCTGTTCGTCGATCAAGCCACGCGCGGCGCGCCGGAATGAACACGCTGGGCGACAGGCTGGATCTGATCGCCGACATCGGTGGCACCAACGCACGCTTTGCGTTGACCGACTCGCGCGCGCCGGAAATCACTCTGCAGTCCGCACGGTCGCTGCGCAATGCCGACTTCGCCAGTCTTCAGCACGCCATCGAACACTATCTGGCCGGGCAGGCGGTGCAACCGAACCGCGCGGCCATCGCGGTGGCATCGCCGGTCGCCAGCGACGAGATCCGCCTGACCAACCGGGCCTGGTCGTTCAGTCGCAGCGAACTGCAGTCGACCTTGGGCCTGCAGGCGCTGCACCTGCTCAACGATTTCGGCGCCGTCGCCCGGGCCGTGCCGGTGCTTGGCGACGACGACTGGCTGCACCTCTACGGCCCGGAACGAACAAAACTTGTCGGACCCATCTCGGTGTTCGGCCCAGGCACCGGACTCGGCGTCGCGCTGCTGGCGGGTTCGCCAGCGCGTGGCTGGAGCGTGGTGGAGACCGAGGGCGGCCATGTCAGCTTCGCCGCGCAGGGTGACGAAGAGCAGCGCATCGCGCGCTGGCTGCATGCCCGCTTTGGTCGCGTCTCCACCGAACGCCTGCTCAGCGGCGCCGGGCTGGCCCATATCGACGCCGTGCTGCGCGCCGAAGGCGACGGCCTGGACGATGTTCCCGAACCGCGCGATCCGGCCGAGGTGGTCGCCGCAGCGCTGGCGGCCCATGATCGGCCCGCACGGCAGGCACTGGCGCGCTTCTGCGCCGTGCTCGGCAGTGTCGCCGGCGACACCGCGCTGATCCATGGTGCGCGCGCGCTGGTGATCGCCGGTGGCATCGTGCCGCGCTTTGTTCCGTTCCTGCGCAGCAGCGCATTCCGTGAGCGCTTCCTGGCCAAGGGGCGGTTCTCGGCCTATCTGGAATCGGTGACCATTCGCGTGGTCACGCACCCGCATCCGGGGTTGATCGGCGCAGCCGCAGCCCTGCGCGAAACAGCCTGAGGAAGTGGCGATCATGACCAGTGATATTGAACCCGTCATCGACCACCTGCTGCGGCAGGCACCGGTGTTGCCCGTCGTCAGCATCAGCCGTCTGGCCGACGCGGTGCCGCTGGCACGCGCGCTGGTCGATGGCGGCTTGCCGGTGCTGGAGATCACCTTGCGCAGCGATGTTGCGCTCGCCGCCATCGAAGCCATCGCCAGCCAGGTGCCGGATGCCGTAGTCGGTGCCGGCACGGTATTGACCGGCGCGCAACTGGCGTCGGTGACTTCGGCGGGCGCGCGCTTCGCCATCGCGCCAGGTGCCACTGAAGTCCTGTACGACGCGATGGACGCAGCAACGATTCCGTTCCTGCCGGCGATCGCCAGCGCCAGCGAGCTGATGCGCGGACTGGAGCGTGGCCATCGCCGATTCAAGTTCTTTCCGGCGACCGCCGCCGGCGGCCTGTCGGCGCTGCGCGCTTTCGCCGGCCCGTTTCCGCAGGTGCGCTTCTGCCCGACCGGCGGTATCGACGCCGCCAGCGCGCCGGATTTCCTGGCGCTGGCCAATGTGATCACCGTCGGTGGTTCCTGGATGCTGCCGGCATCTGCACTCGCTGCCGGCGACTGGGCGGCCATCACCGGTCTGGCACGGGCGGCGGCGGGGATCGAGGTCGCTGCTGCCGGCTGACCAGCACCGTCCTTCGGCGTCGTGCCAGCACGACGCGGCATCGGCCTCTCCGCCGCGCAATTCGACGACAAGGCCGGCGATTCGTCGCCGGGGATTCAACCTCGCCCGGGACGCGTGCCCCTGCGCCGATGATCGACCCTTGCCCCGAAATCCGGGGCGAGGGCCGATGTTTGTCGTCGTGTAGTCGTCAGGGCTCGATCAGCTCAAAGCCGTCGATGAAGATGATGTCCGGATCGATGTCGAAGCTGGCGGTCACCGTGCAATCGGCGACGACAGGCCCGGTGGTGTAGGTCGTGCCGTCTAGTTCGCCATCGCAGCCGCTGACCGCAGCGATGACGAACCCGGATTCAGCGATCACCTCGAAGCCGATGCTGTCGCCGTCATCGACGACCTGTGGTGTGCCGGGGTCGAGGCTGCCGCCGGGCCCCGCCACCGGGGTGACCGTCCAGGTTCCGGGCGGCTTCTCCAGGAAGGTGGCTTCCACCGTGCAGTCGGCAGTGATCGGGCCGGTGATGTACAGGTCGTCGACCAGCTCGCCATCGCACCCGCTCACTGCTTCAATGATGAAGCCTTCATCGGGCGTCACGAGGAAGTCGACGGTTTCGCCTTCTTCCACACTCTGTGGAGTGTCAGGGTCAATGCTGCCGCCGGGTCCGGCCACCGGAGTCACCGTATAAAGCACGGGGCCTTCACCGTCCTCGGCGGTGAACCGGACCACGCTGAAATTGCCTTGCGCGCCCGACGTTGCGGACGGGTTGGCCGACCAGGCAGCGCTGAACTGCGAGCCGTAGCCACTGGAACCGGTCGTGAAGGCATCGACAGCGCGAGAGGTGCCGGTGAAGCCGCTGTGTCGCAGTTCCACCAAGACATGGCCGCCGGCATAGTCCCAGCCGTCCACGGCGATCACGGGACCGAAGGCGTTGACCGCTTGCCCGCTGGTGTAGCTGCCAGCGGCGATCGTCAGTGCGCCCTGGCGAACCTGGGTCTGCGTACCGACGATGTTCTCGGCGAAAACCAGACTGCGATCGGCGGGCGCGACGCCCTCGCTCAGGAAGACGCCGTAGTCCGCGAACTCGACCGCTGCCACCGGCCAGTCGGCGGTCGCCGACGCCGGCAGTCGCCAGCTCAAGCCGACGATGCGCTTGCCGACCAGGTCGGTGAGCTGGTCCTCGTGGACCAGCAGCTGATAGATGCGGTTGGCGTTGGTCAGCGGTCCGAGGAACACGCCGGTGCCCCCTGCCGATTCCGCGCTGTTCGGTACCACGATCTCCCATTCGCCCGTTCCGCCCGCCGAAACCTTAGACGGCAGCAGCGCTACCAACAGCGACGCCAGAACGCCTGCGAAAACCCTGCCTGTTGCTTCCATGAGCCTGCCCTCCCGAGCTGCCATTTGCCTTGGAGGTCAGCAACGCTACTACAGCGAGTGTCGAAACTGAGTCGTCGGTTCGCGATCCCGCCGGTGATCTGCCGCCTGTATCGCGGCAGCTCGCAGCGAGCTGGCCCTTGTTGCGCTGCAGCGGGTGTGGCAACGCCAGTTCAAGTACAACCACGCCACAGACCGCGCCTGGTCGCGGCGATTCATCCGCGCACGGCATCGTGTGCCGGGGATCCGCCGGCGCAAACCCGCAGATCGCCCGTGACGAAAGCCAAAGCCACGTCCTTCGACATCGCCTATCACGCCGGCGTCTCGCAATCGACGGTGTCGCGTGCCCTGCGCGGCAGTCCGCTGGTCAGTCCCGACACCCAGCGGCGCATCCGCGAGATTGCCGAGCAGTTCAACTACAAGGTCGACAAGCACGCCTCGGCGCTGCGCCGCCAGAGTTCGGGCACGCTGGCCCTGCTGCTGTTCGAAGATCCGACCAGCGACGATTCGCTGATCAATCCTTTTTTCGTGGCCATGCTGGCGTCGATCACCCGCGCCTGCGCGCGCCAGGGCTACGACCTCATGGTGTCGTTCCAGCAGTCGTCGGACGACTGGCATGCCGACTACCAGGACAGCCACAAGGCCGACGGCCTGATCCTGCTGGGCTATGGCGACTATCTGGTCGCGCGCCACAAGCTGGAGAAATTGGAGGCACAGGGCACGCACTTCGTGCGCTGGGGCGCCGTGGTCGATGGTCAGCCCGGTCTGTCGGTGGGCTGCGACAACAGCCAGGGCGCTCAGGCGCTGACCGAACATCTGCTGTCGCTTGGTCGGCGCCGGATCGCCTTCCTGGGTGACGTCACCGAGCACTGTCCGGAATATCGGGATCGCTACCGCGGCTACTGCAGGGCGCTGGGTGATGCCGGATTCTCGCCCGATCCGCGCTTGCAGATCGACGCGGTCGATTCCACCGAGGAGGTCGGCGAGCAGGCCATGGCGCAACTGCTGGCCAGCGGTGTCGCTTTCGACGCGGTCTTCGCTGCTAGCGATCTGCTTGCCATCGGTGCCCTGCATGTCCTGGAGCGCGCCGGGATCGATGTTCCCGGCCAGGTGGCAGTCGCCGGTTTCGATGACATTCCCATGGCGCGGTTCGCCAGCCCGGCACTGACCACGGTCCAGCAGGACACGCGGCGCGCTGGCGAGATCCTGGTCGAGCGGTTGTTGCAGCGCATCCGCGGTGAAGTGGCGACCAGTGCGATGCTGCCGGCGAAGGTGGTGGTGCGTCGATCCTGCGGGGCGGCTGGCGAGGCCTGATGCGCTGAGGCGGCTGGATGCCGCCTTCGGGAGTGGATCTCCGCGCGATCACCGGTGCCGGTATCGACTGTGCGGAACCGTCGTGGCGGCGCAGTCGTACTACTGATGCTGCATGAGTCGATCAAGTCGGGTGAGCAGGGCGGTATCGGTTACCAGCGCGTCCAGCAGCCAGACCGAGACATCGTGGCCGGCCACTTCCAGCGCCGGTTCGGCGCCAGCCACCACGTCCAGCTCCTTGCCATCGAAGGCGTGGCGCCAGTGGCCGGGTTGCAACTGGTCGCCCAGTTCGAAGCGGGTCGGTGAGTCGCCCTTGTTGAGCAGTACCAGTGCGGTCTGGTGAACCTTGCCGTGCTGGTAGACGCGGTAGAAGGCTGCGCGATCGCCGGCCAGTTCCAGATTCAGCTGCAGGCCGCGTTGTAGCGCTGGCGTGTCCTGGCGCAGGCTGGCGATGCGTTGCAAAGGCGCGAAGATCGGGCTCTGAGCGGCGGCATCGACGCGTTCCTGGCCGAAGTAGGCGCGATTGCCGCCGTGCTCGCCGTGGCCGCGCATGAACCCGGTCTCGGAGCCGTAGTAGATCACCGGGATGCCCCGCACGGTGAACAGCCAGTTGTGTGCGTCGATGAACCCTTCATCGCTGGCATCGATGCGCGGCATGTCGTGGTTGTCGTAGAACGTCGCCAGGTCGTAGACGTTCGCATAGGGCCCGCCTTCCAGGTACAGCGTATCGGCCAGCCGCTCGAAGCCCGCCTGCCGGCTGCCGAACACCTCGACCATGGCCGTCTTCATCGGGAAGTCGAGCACGCTGACGCCGCCATTCTCGGGCAGCGTGAACGGCGCGATGTTCTCGGCCTTGTCGTCGAAGGCTTCGCCGAACATGTACATGCCCGGATGTTCGGCCCGGATACGATCGGTGAACTGCTTCCAGAACGGCAGCGGCTGGTGCCGGATGGTGTCGATGCGCAACCCGTCCACACCCTGTCCGATCCAGTGCAGGCTGGCCTCGACCAGGTAGTCCATGACTTCGGGATTATCGGGATCCAGATCGGCCAGCTGCGCCAGGTCCGGCTGGGTGTTGTAGAAGCGGTGCAGCGGATTGTTGGCGGGATCGAGCTTTGCCGGTGGCAGGTTCTGGTGATCGGCCAGCAGCGTGCCATCGCGCCCGTACAGCTTGCCGAACTTCGGCTGGTCGACGGTCATCGTGTATGCCGGTGAGCCGTGATTGCCGACCACGTCCAGCACGGTTTTCAGGCCGTGTTCGCGCAGGCCGCGGGTCAAGCCGGCGAAGTCCAGGTCGGCGCTGGGCAGATGCTCGTCCAGTTCGAAGAAGTTCACGCCCCAGTAGCCGTGGTAGCCGCTCTTGCCGCGGTCGCTGAGGAAGCTGGTGCAGTGGATCTCGTCACCGCCGCTGAAGGCCTCGTCCGGGTTGTCGACGATCGGCGTCAACCACACCGCGGTAAAGCCCATGTCGCGGATGTAGCCGGCGTTGTCGAGCAGGCCGCGGAAGTCGCCGCCGAGATAGCCGATGTTGCCAGCCACCCCGTCACAGGGCTCCAGCGGGATGTCGAAGGTGCCGCGTTCACCGCCCTGGTCGCGGTGGTCGTTGGCCGGATCGCCGTTGACGAAGCGATCAGTCAGCACGAAGTACACCGCTTCGCTGGCGAACGGTTCCAGCGTCCCGTGGAAGGAGGGCGCCTGTGGCGCCGATGCCGGCTCCGATGGTGCAGGTGACGGTTGGCGTGCGGAGCAGCCGGCAAGCGCGGCCGCGATCGTCCCTGCGACGATCAGGCGATGAATCACGGTCGGGCCTCCTGCGTGGATTGCGCGGTGCCGTGCTTGCCCGGCTGGCGCACCAGCAGGGCGCACAGCCCGGCGACGAGAAAACAGATGCCGCCCATCATCAGCACGCGGATCGGTTCGCCGGAGAACGCCTTCGACAACAGCACGCCCAGCGTGCTCACCGCGACCAGCTGCGGAATCACGATGAAGAAGTTGAAGATGCCCATGTACACGCCCATCTTCGCCGCCGGCAGGCTGTCGGAAAGCATCGCGTAAGGCAGCGACAGGATCGACGCCCAGGCGAAGCCCACGCCGACCATCGACAGCAACAGCCATTGCGGATCGCCGATGACGGCGATCGAGAGCAGGCCGATGCCGCCCAGCCACAGGTTGATCAAGTGACTGGCACGCAGGCCGAAGCGGCGCGCCATCCACGGGATGGCGATCGCCGCCAGCGCGGCGAAGCCGTTGTAGGCGGCGAACAGCACGCCGACCCAGTTGGCGCCTTCGTTCCACAGCGCCGAAGCGGTATCGGTGCTGCCGTAGTGGTGTTTGGTCACTGCCGCCGTGGTGTACAGCCACATGCAGAACAGGCCGACCCAGGAGAAGAACTGCACCACCGCCAGCTGCTTCATCACGGTCGGCATCGCGTGCAGGTCGGCGGTGACCACCGCCGGCATGGACTGCCGCGGCAACATCGGTGCGAGCACCCGCAGCAGGCCGTAGGCGATCGGCAATCCGGCGAGCACGTACAGCATCCGGTTCCAGCCGGAATAGCCGATCAGCGAGATGCCGATCATGCCGAGCGCCAGCCAGGGGATGCCGCCTGCCATCGAAGGCACCGGGGCATCGCCCTGGTGCGTGCCTTCCGGTTCGGCATCATCGAACGATCGCAACACCTCCGGCGGATATTCGCGCGAGCGCAGCACCGTCCAGAGGATCGCCAGCAGCAGGACTGCGCCACCGGCATAGAAGGCGTAGCGCACCGTGTCCGGCACCACACCCGGTTCGGCGGTATTGGCCACGCCCCACCTCGCCAGCAGCCAGGGCAGCAGGCTGGCGACCACCGATCCTACGCCGATGAAGAAGCTCTGCATGGCGTATCCGGTCGGGCGCTGCCGTGGCGACAGGTTGTCGCCGACGAAGGCGCGGAACGGTTCCATCGAGACGTTGAGCGAGGCGTCGAGGATCCACAGCGTGCCGGCGGCGATCCACAGTTCCGGCGAGTTCGGCATCACCAGCAAGGCCGCGGTGGAGAAGATCGCGCCCCACAGGAAATACGGGCGCCGGCGCCCGAACCGCGTCCAGGTCCGGTCGGAGAAGTAGCCGATCACCGGTTGCACCAGCAGGCCGGTCAGCGGTGCGGCGATCCACAGCCCCGGCACCTGCTCCATGTCGGCGCCCAAGGTCTGGAAGATGCGGCTGACATTGGCGTTCTGCAGCGCAAAGCCGAACTGGATGCCGAGAAATCCGAAACACATGTTCCAGATCTGCCAGAACGACAGCGGCGGTTTTGCGGCCATGGGTCGGGTCCGTTTGAGCGGCGATCATTCTCCGGTCTGCGCCACCCGTTTGCCTTGTTGCAACGCAGCAGCGCAGCGGCGCACGGCAGTGATGGCGGATCGGCGTATTTCGCTGCAACAACACGGCCTTGCCGCCAATCCGGTTTCTGCATCCGGCTCAAGGGCGCGGAATCGACACTTTGCTGCATACGTATTCATCAGTGGCGTGTGTGTCTGGGCGGGGCATTCCTCCCGTCGCTGCAGCAGGCGTGGAAGGTCGCGGACTGGCGTGCGCGGCCGATGCGCGTAGGCGACGCGGAAGCGTGTTCGGGCATGAATACGTATGCAGCCGAGCCTGCCGGGATTTTCCGACGACTACCATGCTCGCGACTTCACAGACCGCCGCTGCCGGTGCAGGAAATCCCGAACGGCAGCGGACCGAAGCACACCTAGGGACGATCCGAACTGATACCTCTGGAGGGGACCGTGTCGCAGCTCAAACCCAATGTTCTGTTCCTGGCGCTGGCATCGGCCATGGCCCTGATGACCACCCAGGTCGGCGCCCAGACCGACGACCAGGAGGAGGACGCCGAAGCCGCCGAGCGCAGCGCCGACGCCCAGACCCTGGACACCGTGGTGGTCACCGGCATCCGCGCCGGCATCGAGAGCGCGATCGCGGTCAAGCGCGATTCCAGCTCGATCGTGGAAGCCGTTTCCGCCGAAGACATCGGCAAGCTGCCGGACGTGAGCATCGCCGAATCGATCGCGCG
>JAMHVM010000120.1:0-36763 GCA_035911475.1 Lysobacterales bacterium
CTGCTCGGCGCCGCCATCGGTTACCTCAGCCTGTGGAGCGTGTTCTGGCTGTTCAAGCTGGTCACCGGCAAGGAAGGCCTGGGCTACGGCGACTTCAAGCTGCTGGCCGCGCTCGGTGCCTGGCTGGGGCCGGTGGCGATCCTGCCGATCGTGCTGATCGCCAGCATCGCCGGCGCCGTCATCGGTGGCCTGTGGCTGGCGCTGCGCCATGGCGGCGAGTCCAAACCGTTCGCGTTCGGGCCTTATCTCGCCATCGCCGGCTGGATCCAGCTCACGGCTGGCGACTGGCTGCTGACGCGCTACTACGCGTTTCTGGTGGGTGTGTAGTCTTGCCTTCAGACCGGATGAATCAGCGAACAGGGAATGAATCGACGCTCTCGTGTTGATCCATTCACTGCCGTCAGTCGCACAGGCAGCCCCTCAATCGCCTGGACAGGCCCCGACCGACCACTGTCCGCTACCGCTGCTGGACAAGGTGCTGACGCCGTAGGTAGAGCCGGCCATCGGCATGTCGCTGCCCTGCGCAAAGTAGTTGGGTGCCCAGACCAAACCGGTGCTGTAGGCGCGACCGGCGCTCTTGTGCAGATAGTTCATCGCCGTGTGCTGCACGCAGGTCGGCGGTTCGGGCTCCGGCTCCGGATCGGGCGTGCCGCCGCCGTTGCCACCCTGACAGGCCTGCGCCGGTCCCTGGCAGTTCGCTGCGCCATCTGCCGTCCACACGCACTGGCCCCCACTGGTGCTCGACTCGCGCATGGTGAACGACGCATTGCCGAAGGCGAGATAGCAGGGGGCATAGCCGAAGCCCCAGCTGATGTGGCCTTGCGCGATGTGGAACTGCACGTCGCCGGTTTGCCCGGCGTCGATCGTGAACGTGAACTGGTCGGTGGCCTGCAACCCGGTACTGTCGGTCGCGGTCACAGTCGCCTGGATGTCGCCACCCGGCAGCGCGCAGCGTGTGCCGGCATAGAACGATGCGTCGACGGCCGCCGGCACCGTGGCGATCGGCATATCGCCCTGGGCAAAGACGATCTGCACGGTGACCGCATCCTGGTTGGGATCGACCACGCTGCCGCTGACTGTCGCACACTGGCCATCGACGGCGACGCCGATCCCGAACAGTATCGGCGGCTGCGCCGGCGGCGGATCACCGATGCGTTGAATCAGGGATTGCTGCGGACCGGCCAGCGCTTGATCGTCAACGGCGTGGGCGGTGATTTCGTAAAGCCCCTCCGCCAGTGGCTGACTGGTGACCGAGAACGCGCCCGCGCCATCGACTACTGTTTCGATGCCCTGCACCAGCGCACCGGGCGGCTGCGCCTGTGCCACCAGCACGCGGACCTGCGCGACGCTGCCGTCGGGATCGCTGGCGCTGCCTGAAACAATCACCGTGTTGCCGGCGACGGTGGCGTGCAGCGTGTCGATCTGCGGCGCCTGATTGCGATCGACCCGACGATTGGCGAGCGCGAAATGGCCGCCCAGGAAGCTGGCGAGATTGATGCTCTGGTTGCCGATGAAGCTGCCGCTGGCCCCTTCGCCACCGGACCAGGCATGGGCGAGACCGTTCAACCACAGCATCGCGACGCGATCGTCCTGCCAACGCCGCTGCTCGGCGCTGCGCGTGCCTTCGCTGATGGCGATGCTGCCGGGAAGCGCACTGACCCCGTAGACCCGTGCGAAGCCATTGGCGTTCTGCTCGTTGTAACAGGTGTTGACGGTGGTATCGGCAGTGCCATGCGCGATCACCGCGACCTGCGTTGCCAGATGAGCCTGATAAGCGCTGCCGGCGTAACTCCGGCAACGGCTTTCGAACACTGTGGCGGAAACGGTTTCGCAGGTACTGATGGCGCCGGAGGAACTGGTGCCGATCGAGGGGCCGGCGCTGGATGCGACGCCGGCGAAGATATCCGGCGCCAGGCAGGCGGTCTGCATCGCGAAGGCAGCGCCGGACGACAGACCGGCGAGGTAGATCTGCTCGGCGTCGATGTTGCGCACCGGGTCTGCCGCCAATGCCTGCGCCAGCTGGATTAGATTGCGGTAGTCGCCGCTGTTGCGCGCGACCGCGCCCTGCCAGTACGACCAGCACGAGAAGCCCGCCTTGTTCATGGCATCGGGGACCGCCACAACCATGCCGTGCGCCTCGGCCGCTACCTCCAGGCGTGCGGTCAGATAGGCGCTGATCGGCTGCGTGCAACCGTGCAGCACCACCAGCAGCGAGCGACCGTTGCCGACAGCCGAGACACTGTCGGGCGTGTAGATGTTGACGGCGTTGAAACCACCGATGGACACGTTGTTCTGCCAGGAACCGGCGAGTGCGATGGCGGGCAGCCACCAGCAGGCCAGCACAAACACAAGAAGTCGCACGCGTCTGGCAGACATGCGCGAAAACAACGAAGACGGCGAATCGCTCATGACGCAACCCTCCAGCGTGGCGCCGGCCTTGCCGGCGGAAAAGGGCGCCTGACCCGTCGACCAGCGACGCCCTGTCCGCGACGCCGACCTGGCCAGAAATACGGCCGCAGGAGGGCGTTGCAAGGACTGTGTCCGGAGGCTATTGCCGAAATGTTGTGATCGACATTGAACCAAAGGGCAGAGATGTGCTGCGCCGCGCAAGCGCTGGCGCAGAGAAGTGCCTACTGGCGCACGAACGGCTATTGGCCATATCGAAAGTTCAGTGGCGTAAACGGGACGCTCCTTCGTGCGTCGATCACCACCGATGTCGATCATCCATGGCAGTAGCGTTGCCATGGGCCCATGCGCGATTCGCGCATGCCGCGCGATAGTCGAAGTGCCGCCGGGAAATCTCGGCGCCCCGCCGCGGCGTCTGAACCACGAGGTTAAAATCTGACCGTGAACGCAGTTCCTTCAACCAACGAACCTCTGGTGGTGGTCATCACCGGCGGCATCGCCAGCGGCAAGAGCGCGCTGACCCGCGCTCTGGGGGCTTTGGGCGTTCCGGTGGCCGACGCCGACATCGCCGCGCGCGAGGTGATCGCCCCGGGCAGCGAGGGCCTGGCCGAGCTGGTGGCAAGCTTCGGCGATCAGGTGCTGACGGCCGACGGCACCCTGGACCGCGTAGCCATGCGCGAGCGGGTGTTCACCGATCCGACAGCGAAGAAGCGCCTGGAAGCGATCATTCATCCGCGCGTGCGCGCCTGGCTGCGTGATGCCGCCAGCCGTTGGCAAACCGACTACGGCGTGCTGGCCATTCCCTTGCTGGTCGAATCCAGCGGCGCCTATGACTGGGTCGACCGGGTGCTGGTGGTGGATGTGCCCGAGGCGGTGCAGCTCGACCGACTGGTCCGCCGCGACGACATCGCGCCGACGCTGGCCCAGGCCATGCTGGCTGCGCAGGCGACACGGGCGCAACGTCTGGCGGTGGCCGACGATGTCCATGACGCCACCGGACCGATCGACGCGCTGCCGGCACGCGCCGAGCACTGGCATCGCCACTTTCTGGCGCTGGCGCAGGCCAAGCGCGAAGGTCGGCTGTCAGCCTCTCGTCTGCACGACGCGCGGTTGCGACGATCGATGCCACCCGACTGAACCCTGCGCCTTTTCTGCCTGGCTGGTCTGTTCATCGCCACGACGCCAGCCTTGGTACGACATGACGGCCGGTTCTGGCGTCATGCCATTGCGTAGTCACGAACCTTGTTGACCGGATCGTTGTGCACTGCATCTAATCGAGTGCCCCGATCACAACGACATCCAGCCCATGAACACCCGCCTTTCCCTGGCCATCCTGGCCGCGCTATCCGCGGTGCCAACCGCGGCACAGTCCCAGTCCATCGACAACGACGCCAACGGACGCGCGCTGGATACCATCATCGTCACCGGCACCCGGGTCAGCGACCGCACCATCGCCGAATCGCTGTCGCCGATCGATGTGGTTACCGCCGAGGCGCTGCGCGCCACCGGCACCACCGAGCTGGCGCAGGCGCTGTCGCGCGTGTTGCCTTCGCTCAACTTTCCGCGACCGGCCCTGGTCGACGGCACCAGCGCGATCCGGCCGGCACAGCTGCGCGGTCTGGCCCCGGATCAGGTGCTGGTACTGGTCAACGGCAAGCGCCGGCACACCTCGTCGCTGCTCAACCTCAACGGCACCATCGGCCGTGGTTCGGCACCGGTGGATCTGAACACCATTCCGATCAGTGCAATCGAACGGGTGGAAGTGCTGCGTGATGGCGCGTCGGCGCAGTACGGCTCCGATGCCATTGCCGGCGTCGTCAACGTCATCCTCAAGGGCGCGTCCTCGGGCGGCAGCCTGGAGGCGCGCGCCGGCCAGTATTCCGCCGCCGATGGCGAGCAGGCCCAGCTCGCTGGCGATGCCGGACTGCCGTTGGCTGGCGATCGCGGCTTCCTGCATCTGTCGGGACAGATCGGCGATCAGGATCGCACCAATCGCGCACGACCATTCGCCGGCACCCCCGGCCCGACCCAACCCGCGCTGGGCCAGAAGGCGTTCGTGATCGGCGAGCCGGAAGCCCAGTTCGGCGCCTTCTCGGCCAACACCGAGTTCCACATCACCGATGCCTTGCAGGCCTATGCCTTCGGCACCGTCAGCAACCGCGACATCACCTCGTTCGCGTTCTTCCGCGCGCCGAACAATCCCACCCAGAACATTCCGTCGATCTACCCCGACGGCTTTCTGCCGGAGATCAACAACATCTCCAGGGACCGCTCGCTGGTCGCCGGCCTGCGCGGCTTCTTCGGCGAAGGCTGGTCCTGGGACCTGAGCTACAACCACGGCTACAACCATCTGGAGTTCTATACCCGCAACACGCTCAATGCGAGCATCGGGGCATCGTCGCCGACCGAGTTCTACGACGGCGCGCTGGAGACCACCCAGAACATCGTCAACTTCGACATCAGCACGGCGCTGGACTGGGGACTGGCTTATCCGGTGTCGCTCGCCTTCGGCACCGAGTTCCGCAACGAGAAGTGGAACCAGTCGCCCGGCGAATACGGCTCCTACGCCCAGCCGAATCTGAGCCGCCCCGGCGGTGCCCAGGGCTTCCCGGGATTCGCACCGGAGGTGGCCGGTCACTACTCGCGTGACAGCTATGCCGCCTATGTGGATCTGGAAGCCTCGTTCACCGACGCCTTCTCCGCTGGTGCAGCGGTGCGCTTCGAGGACTATGACGACTTTGGCAGTCAGGTCTCGGGCAAGCTCTCCAGCCGCTACGCGTTCAGCGACGCCGCCGCGTTGCGCGCGACCGTCTCCTCCGGCTTCCGCGCGCCGTCGCTGGCGCAGCAGTACTTCCAGACCGTGAGCACGGTGTTCCTGGCCGGCATTCCGACGCCGTTCGAGATCCGCACCTTCCCAGCCAGCGGCGCGATCGCCCAGGCCTTCGGTGCCGAACCGCTGCAGCCGGAGGAATCACTCTCCTACAGCCTGGGCTTCGTGCTGCAGCCGCTGGATGCCTTGTCGTTGACCATCGACGCCTACCAGATCGATGTCGACGAGCGCATCGCGTTGTCGTCCAACCTCACCGGCGATGCCGTGCGCGTGCTGCTGGAATCGCAAGGCATCTACGGTGTCAACGGCGGCCGCTACTTCACCAACGCCATCGACACCCGCAGCCGCGGCATCGATGCGGTGGCCACCTACCGGCTCGACTTCGACACGAGCACGCTGGACCTCTCCGCCGGCTACAACCACTCCAAGACCGAGATCACCCGCATCGCCCCGAATCCGCCGGAGCTGACCCAGAACGGCCTCAATCTGGAACGCATCGACCGGGTCGAGATCGGCCGTATCGAGCGCGGCTTTCCACGCAACAAGCTGCTGCTGTCCGGCAACTGGCAACTCGACCACTGGCGTTTCGGCCTCGGCGCCACCCGCTATGGCAGCGTCAGCGTGACCCCGGCCAATGCCGCCAACGACCAGACCTATGGCAGCAAGTGGCTGCTGGATGCCTCGGCCTCGTTCCTGCTCGACAACTGGACCTTCACACTCGGCGCCGACAACCTGCTCAACGAGTATCCGGACGAGAACAGCTTCGCCAACTCCACCAATGGCCAGTTCGCCTACAGCAACCTGTCGCCGTTCGGTTTTGGTGGCGCCTTCGTCTACGGCAGCGTCGGTTATCGCTGGTGAATCCGATCAACACCGACGTGGGCATCCGCGCCATGACCCAGCTGATGCGGCATGGCAAGGCTTGCCGAGTCGGTCGACCACGCCAGAGCGGCTGACGGAGGCAGCCGTCGCGACCATAGATCAGGGTTCCAGCAACGGCAGCACCGCCTCGATGCGACGAACCAGAAGCTCACTGGCCGGGGTGGCGGCTTGTCGCAGCGGTTCGAGGTGCGGATCGAGCAAGGCTCGCGCCGAATCGCGCTGCCCTAGGTGCGCCAGTGAGATACCCAGACAGACCTCGGATGATCGCCGCATGGGATGGCCTTCGGCGGTCAGTGCGCTGATCAGGCGCAGCGATTGCTCGCAGTCGACCCGCGCAGCCTCGGGGCGATGCTGGCGAAGCCGCAGTTCGGCGCGGTGACGAAGCATCGCCGACCATGCGCGACGGTCGTAGTCGGTCTGTGGCTGGTAGCCGACGTAGCTGGCCAGCACCGCATCCGCCTCGTCGAGCCGGTCGACCAGCAACAACGCCGGCACCAGCACGCCGGCCGATGTCATGGCCGCGCCGCTTTCCACGCCCAACAGAGTTTGTCGGCTTCGCACGGCTTCCTGCAGCGGCTCGACGGCGCGCTCGGGCTGGCCGGCATTGAGCAGGGCCAGTCCAAGCTGATGGGCGGCCAGGCTGGTTTCATGGTGGACTATGCCGAAACGCTCGCCCAAACGATGGTGAACATCGACCAGACGATCGATGGCGGTGTCGAAGCGAGCCAGCGCAATCTCGATGTTGGCTATCTCGGAGGACGCGATCCAGGTGACAGGATCGTCGTTGCCGGCGCTGGCCTGACGCAGTGCGTATGCCGCCTGCGCATCGACGAGGGCTTCCTCGTGCCGGGCCAGCCGGTGCAGCGCCAAGCCACGGCCACGGTGCCAGTCCGCCAGGTCGTCAGCGTCGTCGCCGTTCGTGACGTCGGCGCCGGATCGGGGTGCCGCATCGAAGCGCGACAATGCGGTGGCGAAGTCACCGCGCATGCTCGCCGACCACGCATGGGCGATGAGTATCTTGCGCTCCAGCGCGCTCTCGACGCGTTGGCTGGCAAGCCCGGCGACCAGCGCGTCCATCTGTTGCGCAAACTCGGCGCCTTGATTGCTGGCGCCTTCGACCTTGGCCCGTGCCAGTCGCGCCTCAACGACCCGGCCATCGTCATCGCCGTGGGCCTGACGCAGTTGCTCGACAGCCTGATCGAGCACCTCGCGTGCGCTGTCGAAGCGGGCCAGACCGGTGAGGCTGCGGCCCATGGTGGCCAGCAGCTCGCCGGCGATCTCCGGCTGATCGGGGAAACGGTCGGCGACACCGGGCAGGGCGCGTTCGATCAGCTGGCTGACCGGCAGGTCGTGATGCGAGCCGGCGAAGGGGTTTCCGGCGGCAAGCAGGTCGTCGTTGAGGAACCGGTTCACCGCCTCGCGTATCGTCATCTCGCGACGCAGATCCTGCAGCGCGCGCGCGGTCTCGGCCTGGGCATGACGGGCCTGGAGATGGAACACGGTGCTGACCAAGGCGGCCAGCGCCATGACCGCGGCCAAGCCGAGCGCGAGATTGCGTCGTCGTCGCGCCGATTGCGCGTTGGCACGCAGACGCGCGGTCTCGGCCTGTTGCCGCGCTGCCTGAGTCTGCTCGCTGCGCCGTCGATCGAGACTGCGCACTCGGCGAGCCAGTTCACCGGCATCCCCAAGACGCCGCTCGGGGTCGACATCGGCGGCTGCGGCGATGTCTTCGCGCAGCAACGCGTCGTCGATATCGCGCTCCCAGCCTGGTGCCAGTTGCCGTCTGGGATCGCCGGCCAGCATCTGGAACAGCATCACGCCCAGCGCGTAGATGTCGCTGCGCTGGGTCGGCGCGTGGCCGGCGATGATTTCCGGCGCCAGATACAGCGGCGTGCCGGAGGTCGAGCCGTCGGCGCCGCGGGTGCCGGTGAAGCCAAGCCGGGTGATCGCCAGCGCTTCCAGGGCGTGGCCATCGGCGAGCATGCCGATGCCGAAATCCACCAGACGCACTTCCGGTATCTGCCCCGGTACCGGCCGCAACAGCACGTTGCCGGGCTTGAGATCCTTGTGCAGCACGCCGACCTCGTGGGCCGCAGCCACGGCGTCGCAAAGCCGGGCCATGATCTCCAGCCGCGTCTGCGACGGAATCTCCGTCGTCATCCAGGCGCCCAGGTCGCCGCCTTCAAGCCATTCGGATTCCGTGTAGTACGGCGGCTCCTCGAAGTTCCAGTCCAGGATCTGCACCACCGGCGCGGTTTCGCCCAGCGCCTCGCGCAGCACCCGGAACAGGGTGATCTCGCGCTTGAGGCGCACCAGGGTGTCGCTGTCGGTGGCGAACTTGAATACCCGGTGATCGCCGGTCTTGTGATGTCTGGCCAGCCACACCAGCCGTCGCTGTTCCGGATCCAGCGCCTGGACCAGGCGCCAGTTCGCGCGGAACGGCACTGTCTGCCCGGCAACCAGCTCGAATGCCGGCAATGATCCGCCGGCCTGTCGTTCGGCCGGCACACCCAGCCGATAGCCGAAGCCGTGCACGGTCCGGATGATGATCTGCGCGTCGTCGCCGAGCACGGCACGCAGCTTCATCACCGCCTTGGTCAAGGTGCCTTCGGTGACGATGCGGCCAGGCCAGACGGCGCTGAGCAGCTCGTCCTTGGTCAGCGTTTCCGCCGGCCGCTGCAGCAGGCAGGTCAGTACCTGCAGCGGTTTGGCTTCCACTGCCACGACCCGACCATCCACACGCA
Organism: Lysobacterales bacterium; assembly: GCA_035911475.1. Lineage (GTDB taxonomy): Bacteria > Pseudomonadota > Gammaproteobacteria > Xanthomonadales > UBA2363 > Pseudofulvimonas. Next base: position 8,863 of record JAMHVM010000120.1, read on the forward strand.
GCTCGTGCGTGCGCGGATCGAATTCGGCATTGGCGAATCGCCAGGCGCCGGTCTCCGGCTCGTGCTGGGCGCGGTCCTGCGCTTCCATCCCCAACCACCTTGTCGCGAATTCCGGTTCCGTGGCTCGGCCCGCGGCTGCTGTCCGCGCTGCTGCCGCGAAGCAACGAGCGCTGCGCATGGCCAAGCCTGGCTCCGGTGACCCATTATGCCGCGAATCACCGCGTGATCGATCGCAAAATGCCATCAGTCCCATTTGCGATCACGTGAGGTCGCAGACACAGCGCGCGATCTGCCGGTGCTGAGACGTGCAGTCGGAAGCAGAAACACGCGGCGATGACCGGGCACGCTGAAAACCAGCGTGCGGACGCGCCAGGCTTGTCATGTGGCACTAAGTGCCATATCATCGCTGGCGTCATCGTGGAGGCTCAAGTCCATGACCGAAGGCAAGCAGCAAGCCCGTCTGGACGTGGCCAGGCACGCTGCGCGTCTGTTCCTCAAGCACGGCGTGGCCGGCACCAGCAGCGATGACATTGCCGCCGCCGCCGGCATATCGCGACGGACCTTTTGGCGCTACTTCCGGACCAAGGAAAGCGCGATCGAGCCGATCTTCGACAGCGCCTGCTTCCGGTTCGTGTCACAGATGGACCGCTGGCAGCTCGATCAGCCGATCGAGGCCTTCATCGACGAATACTTTGCCCTGGAGAAGCGACCCAAGGCCGACGTCGATGACGATGTCCTTTGCGCCCTGCTGCTGTCGAAACTGCCCATGGAGCCAGGTCTGCAGGAAGCATGGCTGATGGCCAACCACAAGGTACAGACCGAGTTGCAGGTCGTGGTTGCCGACCGCGCCCGCCGCCATCGCGACGATTTCGAGGTCATGCTGTGTGCGGCCACCATGATCGCCGCGATACGGGTCGTCGACGAATACATCACCGATCAGGTGCTGAACCGGAAGCAGGCCATGACGACACCGGAAACCAACCGGTTCCTGGCGCAATCCCTGCGCACCGCCAGCACGCTGCCGATCTGCGATCCGATCCCGCCGTAGCGACATAGGGACGGCAGAACCGGCTTCGGCCATCCCCGCACACCCGCACTCCGACGCCTGGTCCAGGTCGATAGACTTCACATTTCCCGCTTTGCGCAACCGCCCATGGTGGACCATCCAACCGCATGCACGAGATCCAGGACATGAACACGCAACGATCCGTCTTCCCTGGTGCCAGCGGCGTTCTGCTGGTCCTGTTCGCGACCTTGCTGGCGTCGGTTGCCTGGGCGCAGCCTGGCGACAACGCGGCGACCGTCGCCGCGATCGAAACCGGGATCGAAGCCCTCAAGCGCGACCTGCGCTCGGCCACCACGGCCAGCGAGCGGGAGCCCCTGCTCGGACAAGCCAGCGCGCTGCATGAGCGAGCGCTCGCGCTGAAGGCGGCGCTGGCGATCCCGGTAGCGCAGACCGAGCAACGCATCGCCCAGCTTGGCCCCGATGCCGATGCCAGCAGCGATGCCGCGGTAAGGCAGCAGCACGGTCAGCTGACCCGGGAGCTCGCCGATCAGGTCGCCCTGACCCGCCGCGTGGCGCTGGCTGAAGTGGAAGCCTCGCAGGCGATCGACCTGCTCAGCGAGGAACGGGCCCGCGCGCTGGGCGAAGCCTTGTTCGAACGCACGACATCGCCGCTGACGCCGTCACTGTGGCGCGACGGCGTCGCCGCGCTGCGCGCAGACCTGGATCGATCCGCGTCAAGCGCGGAACTCGATGCCGAAGTCGACGAGGGCGTGGCGTCGTCGCCTCGTGCCATGCCGCTGGTTGTCCTGGCCATGCTGGCCTGGCTGGCCGTGAGCTGGCTGCTGCTGTGGCCGTTGCAACGCAGGCTGGATCGCCTCGGCACCCGGATCGCAGGCCGACTGGCGGGACGCGAGGCGCGCTTCGCGGTCTGCCTGTTCGCCGTCTGGTCGGTGGTCACCGGCGTCGTGCTCGCGATCGTCAGCGCCGTGCTGCTGTTGATCGTCGCCGAATGGGCAGGCCTGTCGGCACCGGTGATCGCACTGGTCGGCGTTCTGGCGTCGGCGGGCGTGTTCGGCTTCTACGTCCGCGCCATGGCCCTGGCCATCCTGCAGCCGCGAAACAGCACATGGCGTCTGTGGCGAGTCGGCGATGAGGCGGCGGCATTCGCCGCCCGCGCCGGCAACGCCGTCGCCCTGGCCATGACCCTGGTCATCATCGTCGAGGCCGGCATCGCCACCCTCGAGATGGGCCCGACCACCCAGGTGTTCCTGCACTCGACGCTCGCGCTGTCGACGGTGCTGCTGATCGGCTATGCGCTGTTCTGGCTGGGTCGGATCCAGCGCCTCGACGAGCTGCCGGAAACCGCCGAAACGCAGGCCCGGCGTGGCCGGCTGGCGCTGTGGGTGGGTGTGGGCTGGCTGGCGATCACCGTGCTGGCGCTGTTCGGCGCGCTCGGATACGTCGCTTTCGCCAATCGCATCTCGCACTGGGTGATCTGGGGCTCGGTGGTTTTCATGACCGCCTACATCCTCATGGAGCTGGTCGACGGCTTCTGCAAGTTGCTGGCGACCACCCGAACCCGCGGCGGCAGCGGCGCGCAAGCCGGCCGGGGCCTGCAGCAGGCGGCCGTCCTGTTGTCCGCGATCGGCCGGCTGATCCTGCTGCTGCTGGCGATCGGCGCGTTGCTGGTGCCGTTCGGCGCCGGCTTCACCTCGGTGCTGGGACTGCTCACACCCCTGGCAACGGGGTTCGAGGTTGGCGGCGTGACCATCTCCGCGGCCGCCATCCTGCGTGCGCTGCTGGCCTTCGCGGTGGTGATCGCGCTGATCCGCTTCGTCCGCGCCTGGATCACCAACAGCTATCTGCCGACCACCAATCTGCAGGCGGACGCGCGCGAGTCGATCGACAAGATCCTGCGCTACGTGGGCATCGTCCTGGCCATCCTCTGGGCACTGACCGCGTTCGGCGTCGGCATGGAGAAGGTCGCGATCCTGGCCAGTGCGCTCTCGGTCGGCATCGGTTTCGGTCTGCAGGCGATCACCCAGAACTTCGTGTCGGGGCTGATCCTGCTGGCCGAGCGCCCGGTCAAGATCGGCGACTGGGTCAAGATCAACGATGTCGAGGGCGACATCCGCCGCATCAACGTGCGCTCGACCGAGATCCGGGTCGGCGACCACTCGACCATGATCGTGCCGAACTCGGAGCTGATCACCAAGGTGGTCCAGAACAAGACCAAGGGCAGCGCCTTGGGCCGCGCCCAGATCTTCCTGTCGGTGCCGCTGGAAGCGGATCTGGATCAGGCCATCGACGCCGTGCTGGGTACGTTCGCGGCCGACGAGGATGTGCTGGAGACGCCGGCGCCGTCGGTCTTCGTCGACCGCATCGAGGATGGCATGGCGGTGCTCAACTGTTTCATGCACGTGCGCTCGGCGCGTGTGGCCTACGGTGTCCGTAGCCGGATGATCCTGGCGGTGTTGCGTGCCTTCCGCGAGCGCGACATTCCGGTATCGCTGCCACCGCAGCAGTTCGTGATGGCGCCGGCGGCACCGGCCTGACCGTGCCGGTGGCGCTCAAGCGCGCCGTGCCGGCATCGATGCCCTGAGCCGGATCGGTGATCGCTAGGCTGTCGGCCAGAACGCGCTGATGCCGGCGATGCCGCGTGCGCCATTGGCGCGGGCGCTGTCCAGATCCTCGCTGCGCAAGCCGCCCAGCGCGTACACCGGCAACGCGCTGTCGGCGACGAGTTCGGCCAGCCGCTGCCAACCGATGCCCACCGCCTCGGGATGGCTGCCGGTCTGACGCACCGGCGAAACCACCGCGAAATCGCAGCCGATCGCGGCGGCCATCGCCAGTTCCCCGGCATCGTGACAGGACGCCGCCAGCCAGCCCCGTGCCTGGCGGGGCTCACCCGGCGCGGCAGCGTCCGTGGTGTCGACACCGTGGCTTTGCGCGGCCGTTGACAGCCAGGGCGCAGCGCCGGGATAGACGTCGCCGGCGTACCAGCGGTGGAGCATGGTTGCCGGCAGATGCAGGCCGACACCCAGCATGGCCGCCAGTGCCGGCGCGCCGTTGATCATCAGGTCGGCGGCGTGACGTTCGGACACGGCGTGGCACCGCCGCGCCAACGATTCCAGCCCGTCTTCCGGCAAGGATTTGGCGCGCAGCTGCAGCAGACCAGTCCCGGCGGCCGCCAGCCTTTCGAAGCGGCGCAGGAAGTCGTCCTGGTCGACCGGATCCGGTTCCGGCGTGATCGCCAGGCGATCGGGCAGACGCGCCGCCGTGAGGATATGCCGGTCAGCCGGCGCCAATGGCCAGCTCAGCAATTGCGCCGGTGTCATCCAGGCGGTCGCCTGACCCTCCATGCCGACTGGTTCCCCGCGCCAGCGCAACACCTGCCAGGCATCGAGCCGGATCGCGGCCGCGGGATAGTCATGGCGGATGCGGGTCAGCGGCCGCGCATCGACCACCTCGATGTCCAGTTCTTCGCGCAGTTCGCGTGCCAGGGCGTCGAAACGGGATTCGCCGGGATCGCGTTTGCCGCCCGGAAATTCCCACAGTCCGGCCAGATGCTTGCCCGGCGGACGCTGGCAGATCAGCAGACGACCGCGCGCGTCGCGCAGCACGCCAGCCAGGACATCGATCGCTTGCCGGCTGGCTGCCGACGCCTGCAGCGACATCGGACGCGCCTGGCCTAGGCTGTCATCGGCGGATCGACACCGGGTCGATCAGGCCAGCTTGCCGTGGCACTGCTTGAACTTCTTGCCCGAACCGCAGGGACAGGGATCGTTGCGGCCGACCTTGGGTTCGGCACGCACTACCTGCGCCGGCATGCCGGGAGCCGCCAACGGCTCGGCTTCGCCAGCACCGAAGCCATCGGCTTCGGCATGCTGCATCTGCATCGGCGTGCGCTGCTGGGCCGCGCGCTGCTGTTCTTCCAGCGCGGCGACTTCTTCGTCGCTGCGCACGCGCACGCGCGCCAGCAAGGACACCACCTCGCGCTTGATCCGGTCCAGCATCGAGGAGAACAGGGCGAAGGATTCGCGCTTGAACTCCTGCTTGGGCTGCTTCTGCGCATAGCCGCGCAGATGGATGCCCTGGCGCAGGTAATCCATGCTGCCCAGATGCTCCTTCCACTGCTGGTCGAGCACGCTGAGCATGATGTGCTTTTCCAGCTGGCGGGTGATCTCGCTGCCGATCAGTGCCTCACGCTCGCGGAAATGCCGGTCGACGGTGTCCTGGACCAGACGCATGACACCGCGCGAATCCAGTTCCTCGTTGCTGCTCATCTCGCGCTGCAGATCGAGACGGACGCCGAAATCCGCCTCCAGCACCTTCTCCAGCCCGGCCGCGTCCCACTGCTCGGAGATCGACTCCGGCGGCACATGCTCGTTGACCAGTTCGGCAATGACGTCTTCGCGAATGCTGTCGACAGCATCGCGCACTTCGTCGGACTCCATCAGCTCGCTGCGCTGCTGATAGATCACCTTGCGCTGGTCGTTGGCGACATCGTCGTAGTCGAGCAGGTTCTTGCGGATGTCGAAGTTGTGCGACTCGACCTTGCGCTGCACCTTCTCGATCTGCCGGCTGACCATGCGGTCCTGCAGGGCCTCGTCTTCCTTCATGCCGGCGAACTTCATCAGCCGCGCCACCCAGTCCGGCGCGAAGATGCGCATCAAGGTGTCTTCCAGCGACAGGTAGAAGCGGCTGGAACCGGGATCGCCCTGGCGGCCGGAACGGCCACGCAGCTGGTTGTCGATGCGCCGGGACTCGTAGCGCTCGCTGCCGACGATGTGCAGACCACCCGCGGCCACGACCTGCTCGTGACGCAGCTTCCAGGCATCACGGACCTTGTCCTTCTCGGCCTGCGAGGCGTCCTCCGGCAGCTTGGCCAGTTCCGCGTCCAGATTGCCGCCGAGCACGATGTCGGTACCGCGACCGGCCATGTTGGTGGCGATGGTGACCGCGCCGGGCAGGCCGGCCTGGGCGATGATCTCGGCCTCGCGGGCATGCTGCTTGGCGTTGAGCACTTCGTGCTGGATGCCGTCGGCCTTGAGCAGGTTGGACAGGAACTCGGACACTTCCACCGAGGTGGTGCCGACCAGCACCGGCTGGCCGCGCTCGCGGCACTGCTTGATGTCCTCGATCACCGCCTTGTACTTGGCCTCCTTCTTCAGGAACACCAGATCCGGCTCGTCCACGCGCACCATCGGCCGGTGGGTGGGAATGACCACCACTTCCAGACCGTAGATGGACTGGAACTCGAAGGCCTCGGTGTCGGCGGTACCGGTCATGCCCGAGAGCTTGCCGTACATGCGGAACAGGTTCTGGAAGGTGATCGATGCCAGCGTCTGGTTCTCGCGCTGGATCGGCACGCCTTCCTTGGCCTCAACCGCCTGGTGCAGGCCGTCGGACCAGCGCCGGCCCGCCAGGGTGCGGCCGGTGAATTCGTCGATGATGATGACCTCGCCGTCGCGCACCAGGTAGTCGACGTCGCGCTGGAACAGTGCGTGCGCGCGCAGCGCGGCGTTGAGGTGATGCACCACCTGGATGTTGGACGCGTCGTACAGGCTGTCGTCCTCGGTGAGGATGCCGGCGCGGGCCAGCAGCTGCTCGGCATGTTCCATGCCCTGCTCGGACAGGTGCACCTGCTTGCCCTTCTCGTCGGCCCAGAAATCGCCGTCGCCGTCTTCCTTCTCCTGCCGATGCAGCTGCGGCACGATCTTGTTGACCTTGATGTACAGGTCGGGTGAATCGTCGGCCGGGCCGGAGATGATCAGCGGCGTGCGCGCCTCGTCGATCAGGATGGAGTCGACCTCGTCGACGATGGCGTAGTTCAGGCCGCGCTGGTTGCGGTCCTGGTTGCTCAGCGCCATGTTGTCGCGCAGGTAGTCGAAACCGAATTCGTTGTTGGTGCCGTAGGTGATGTCGGCGGCGTAGGCGGCTTTCTTGTCCGGGAAGGGCATGCCGGGAAAGACCACGCCCACGCTCATGCCCAGGAAGTTGTAGATCTTGCCCATCCAGGCCGAGTCACGCTTGGCCAGGTAGTCGTTGACCGTGACCACGTGGACGCCCTTGCCTTCCAGGGCGTTGAGGTAGACCGGCAAGGTGGCCATCAGGGTCTTGCCCTCGCCGGTGCGCATCTCGGCGATCTTGCCCTGATGCAACACCATGCCGCCGATCATCTGCACGTCGTAATGGCGCATGCCCAAGGTCCGCCCCGCGGCCTCACGGACCACGGCGAAGGCCTCCGGCAGCAGGCTGTCGAGCTTCTCGCCCTTGGCCAGCCGCTCGCGGAATTCGGCCGTCTTGCCCCGCAGGGCTTCGTCATCCAGCGCCTTGAGCGCGGGCTCCAGGTCGTTGATGCGCTTGACCGACCGACCCAGTTGCTTGACCAGGCGATCGTTGCGGCTGCCGAACAGGCGGGTAAGGACTTTCTGGAGCATGGCGGGATCGGGTCAGGGAAGGGGGGAGACAGCGGGGTTACCGGCCGTGTGGCGGGGTCGCGCCGGCCGGCGTCAGAAACGGACAAGGCCGCAAAGCGGCCCTGCCTGACATTCAGCTTGGGGCCGTTCGGCCGAAAATCAAGACGCCGCGGGTTCGTCCCGGGCGGTCCGGACGAAGGTCATCGGATTGACCGGTCGGTCATTGTGCCAGACTTCAAAGTGCAGATGGACCCCGGTCGCCCGGCCGGTGGCGCCCATCTTGGCGATCCGCTGCTGTGCCTTGACCACTTCGCCGACCTTGACCAGGTTTTCGCTGTTGTGGGCGTAGCGGGTCCGATAGCCGTTGCCGTGGTCGATCTCGACCATGTAGCCGTAGCCGAAATGCATGCCGGCGAAACTGACCACGCCATCGGCCACGGCATGGATGGGGTCGCCACGGTTGCCGCTGAAATCAACGCCGGTATGGGAATCACGACCGCCGGTGAACGGATCGGTGCGGGTGCCGAAATGCGAAGAGATGTAGCCGACCGCAACCGGCCAGCCGGACGGCAACAGGTCGCGCTCGACTTCGCGGCCGAGCAGGAAGTTCTCGATGATCGACAGCTGCTCGGACTGCTGGGCGAACTGCAGCTCCAGATCGCTGAGCGAACGCAGGAAGTCGTCGGAACGGATCGGTTCGGCCGGCAGCAACGGCTGCGGGCCACCGACGCCCGGGGTCTGGTTGAAATTGAACTCGCCCTCGGTCAGCTTGCCGACCACGGTCAGGCGCTCGCCCAGGGCATTGAGGCGGGTCGACTCGGCCTTGAGCTCGGCGACACGCAGGGCCATGGCATTGAGATCGCGCTGCGAGGCCGAACGGACTTCAGCCAGACGCGCTTCGTGCTCGGTCAGCTCGGCGCGCAATTGCGCGATCTCGCCCGCCGCCGCGTTATGGGAATAACCCGCGCGATGGCCGGCGAAAAAGACCAGCGCCGCCACGACCGCGGTCAGCGCCAGCGCCGCACCGGCCAGGATCAGGGCCTGGCGGGCGTTGATCGTCCAGCGCGCTGGTGCTGACAGACGATCAGACAAGACTATGATGTTCATCGTTCAAAACTCCATGACCCGGAAACGCGCCCCGACCAGTCCTTCGTCCGTTGCCGACCTCATCGCTGCCGATGAGCTGGGCGATGTTGCCGGTCGTGCCCGGCAACTGGCCGATCTGGGTTCGCTTCTGAACCGTGTTCTTTCCCCCGCCATTGCCGCCCAAGTGCGCCTGGCCAACGTGCGCGACGGCAAACTCGTTTTTCTGGCCACTTCCCCGGCCTGGGCAACGCGGCTGCGCTACGCGCAACCGATGCTGCTCGAGGCCGCCCGACAGATCGGCCTGGACACCCGGGAAGTTGTGGTCAAGGTCGCTGCCATCGCACCGACGTCGGACGTCGCCGCGACCGGACCTTTGCCGCTATCGGAAACCGCCGCCCGGCACCTGGCCCTGGCAAGGCGGCTTCTCGAAGACTAGTGCTGCTCCCCCCCCGAATACCGTGACCGTGTCGGCCTGTTGTTGTCTTCAATGCCCATCACGGCCACGCGCCCGGCTTACAGGGCTGCAGCCGGCTGTGCCGGCGTGAGGTAACTGGCCGGCGCCTTGGCGCCGTCCTCGAAACTGACTGCTTCCCAGGCTTCGCCGTCGGCCAGAACGGCGCGCACCAGCTTGTTGTTGAGCGCATGCCCGGACTTGTAGCCGGAGAACGCACCCAGGATGTTGCCGCCGATCAGAAACAGGTCGCCGACGGCATCGAGAATCTTGTGCCGGACGAACTCGTCCTCGTAGCGCAGGCCGTCCTCGTTCAGGACGCGGTAGTCGTCGAGCACGATGGTGTTGTCCAGGCTGCCACCCAGTGCCAGGTTGCGGCTGCGCAGCGCTTCGACATCGCGCACGAACCCGAAGGTGCGGGCGCGGCTGACTTCCTTGACGAAGGAGGTGGTGTTGAAGTCCATCACCGAGCTGGAATGGCTGCGGTCGATGGCGGGGTGGTTGAAGTTGATCTCGAAGGCGATCTTGAAGCCGTCATAGGGCTCGAACTGGGCCCATTTGTCGCCTTCCTCGACGCGCACGGTCTTGCGGATGCGGAAGAAGCGCTTGGCCTTGGCCTGTTCCTCGACACCGGCCGACTGCAGCAGGAACACGAAGGGGCCGGCCGAGCCGTCCATGATCGGCACTTCCGGCGCCGACAGGTCGACATACAGGTTGTCGATGCCCAGGCCCGCCAGGGCCGAGCACAGGTGTTCGATGGTGGCGACGCGGACGCCGTCCTTGACCAGCGTGGTCGACAAGGTGGTCTCGCCGACGGCATCCGCCTGGGCGGCGATGTCCACCGGTTCGGCCAGATCCACGCGGCGGAAAACGATGCCAGTGTCTACCGGTGCCGGGCGCAGGGTCATGTACACCTTCTCGCCGGTGTGGATGCCGACGCCGGTTGCGCGAATGATGTTTTTTAGCGTCTTCTGGCGCAGCATCGGGGCGTTCGGGGCACACGGGTGGATCGGGGCGACCGCCGGATACTAGCATGCTGCCGCAGGCGCACAAGCCAATTTGCGACACCTTGTTGCGAATAAACAACAACCTGCGGCGCTCGTATCCGCCCTCAACAGGAACCTTGAAACTTCCTTGAGGACATCGCTTGCTGCCCACGACTACAGTCGACGGCGATCGCCACCCGGACAGCTGGGGACAGCTGCGGACAGCGCGGCAACGTGCCAACGCACGGTCATCACAAACCTGGAGGGACCCGAATGCGAAACCGCCTTTTTGTCAGCCTTGTCGCCGCGCTCGTTTTCGCCGCTACGATCACCGCCGCTTACGCCCAGAAGCGCCCGTCGGGCTTGTACGCGGTCATCCACGCCAGTACGTATTGGACTTCGCAGGAGACCCATAAACGCCCGCCGGGCTTCTACCTGGTCATCGACACCTGCCGAGCGTGCTACTACGACCGTTTCTACCAGGATCTGACCCGCGCGCTCACCGACACCGGGATACGGTTCGTCGGGCACCCCCATGACCCGAACCCGTTCATCGGCCCGTTCGACAGCATGGCGGCCGCCGAAGCCGCCTTGCCTTCGCTGGTTCCGGCACTCGACGCCGTGCAGACCAAGCGCAACGCCATGGAACGACCTGGTGGCGGGTGGCCCCTGCCCGAGGACAAACACCCCAAGCAGAGCGAGCCACCGCGATTCGAATACGGCATCTTCGATATCAACACGATCCAGATACGACCCTGAGGCCAACCACGCCCCGGTCCGGACGGCGGCTTAGCGCCAGGCCGAGGTGATCGGGTAGCGACGGTCGCGGCCGAAGGCCTTGGCGGTGACCTTGGGGCCGGGCGGCGCCTGTCGGCGCTTGTACTCGGCCCGGTAGACCATGGCGATCACCCGCGACACCGTCGCCGGATCGAAGCCGGCCTCGGCAATGCGATCGCGCGACTGCTGCAGTTCTATGAAGCGGCGCAGGATGGCGTCCAGTTCCTCGTAGGGCGGCAGCGAATCCTGGTCGCGCTGGTTCTCGCGCAGCTCGGCGGTCGGCGGCCGGTCGATCACCGCCTGTGGAATCACCTCGCCGTCGCCCTGGCGGTTGCGCCAGTTGGCCAGCGCGTAGACCAGGGTCTTGTAGCAGTCTTTGATCGGCGCATAGCCGCCGCACAGGTCGCCGTACAGGGTGGAGTAACCCACCGCCATCTCGCTCTTGTTGCCGGTGGCCAGCAGCAGGCCGCCGAACTTGTTCGACAGCGCCATCAAGGTGGTGCCGCGGCAACGCGCCTGCAGGTTCTCTTCGGTCAGATCCGGCGCGCGGTCGGCGAAGGCCGGTGCCAGCATGTCCAGGAAGGCCTGGTACGCCGGCTCGATCGGGATCACCTGGTAGCGCACGCCCAGCTTTTCCGCCTGGACCCGTGCCAGGTCGTTGCTCAGATCGGCGGTGTAGCGCGAGGGCAGCGACACCGCGTGGACCTTGCCCGGACCCAGCGCATCGGCGGCCAGCGCCATCACCAGCGCCGAGTCGATGCCGCCGGAGGCACCGAGCAACACCGAAGGAAAGCCGTTCTTGCCGACGTAGTCGGCGAGACCGCGCTTGAGCCCGGCCCAGATCACCGCCTCGTGGGTCTCCTCCTCCGGCACCGGCCAGTCCGGGCGACGCCAGCGGCTGCTCGCCGCGTCGTAGTCGCAGATCAGCAGCCGTTCGCTGAATGCCGGTGGCGGGCCGTGCATCAAGCCATCGGCATCCATCAACAGGGAGCCACCGTCGAAGACCAGGTCGTCCTGGCCGCCGACGCAGTTGACGTAGGCCATCGGACAGCCATGTTCGGCCACCCGCTCGCGCAGCAGCGCATGGCGGGCGTCGTCCTTCTGGTCCTCGAACGGCGAGGCGTTGATCGACAGCACCAGCTGCGCGCCGCCCTCGACCAGCCGGTCGATCGGCGTATCCGCCCACAGGTCCTCGCAGATCAGCAGGCCGCAGCGCAGGCCGCGCCAGTCCACCAGGCAGGGCGCGTCGCCGGCCTCGAAGTAGCGCTTCTCGTCGAATACCGCGTAGTTGGGCAGGGCCTGCTTGCGGCAGGTGGTCAGCACCCGGCCGGCGCGCAGCCAGCTGGCGGCGTTGTACAGGCGGCCGTCGTCGCGCAGCGGATGGCCGACCACGGCGTCGATGCCGACGGCGGCCGCAGCGATCCGCGCCAGGGCGGCCTGGCAGGCGGCGATGAAGCCGTCGCGATAGAGCTGGTCTTCGGGCATGTAGCCGCACAGCGACAACTCGGGAAACAGCGCCAGACCGGCGCCGTGCTGGTCTCGCGCCTGGGTCATCAGCGCGATGATGCGCTGGGCGTTGGCGTCGACGGCGCCGACCGGGAAATCGAACTGGGCCAGGGCGATGCGGTGTGTGCTCATGCCACGATGATGCCCCGGCGCCGGGGTTGGCGTCACCGGGTCAGGCATCCGGCACCGTGCGTCTGCAGGTGCCGTGGCTGATGCGCACCGGGTCCACGCCGGAAACCCGCGCCGGGCGCAATCACCGGCGATCCTCTCGACAGCCGCACCGCGCCGGCGAATAATCCGCGCCCCACATCGCCAATACCGACCCCGATGAGCGACGCCCGTGAGCATCCGTGCCTGCGCTGCGGGGCCTGTTGCGCGAGTTACCGGGTCGCTTTCCATTGGCTGGAAGCACACGGCGACCCCATCCTGGAGCACACCAGCCAGCGGCTGGATCCGCACCGACTGGCGATGCAAGGCACCCATGCCGAGCCGCTGCGCTGCATTGCCCTGGAAGGGGTCATCGGTGCCCGCGCGTCCTGTGCGATCTACCCGCATCGCCCGTCACCATGCCGGGAACTGACGGCGTCCTGGGAGGACGGTCAGGCCCACAGTCAATGTGATCGCGCGCGTCGGCGTCACGGGCTGGCGCCGCTGACGGCAGAGGACTGGCTGCCGCAAAGCCCGGCGCAGGCCGCCTGAGCCCGGTAGCGCCGCACGCGACAGGTGTCGACTGCAGGGTGCTACGACGCCCGCCGCCAGACCACGCAGAAATTGTTGGCCGGCATGGGCCTGACCTCGACCAGGGTCAGCCCGGCCTGGACCGCCAGCGCATCGACCGCTTCCAGATCGCGGACACCCATGTGCGCTGCGCGATCGCGCAGCGAGCGGTCGAAAGCGGCATTGCTGTCACTGGTCGGCTGGCCGCCGCGATGGAAGGGACCGTAGACCACCAGCGTGGCGTCGTCGGTCAGCACCGATGGCAGCTTCGCGAACAGCTTGCGCACTTCCTCCCAGGCCATGATGTGCAGGGTGTTGGCGCTGAACACGGCGTCGAAGCGCTGCCGTGGCCAGTCGCCGCCGACATCCAGTTGCAGCGGTTCGGGCGTATTGGACAGCGCCGCGTCGGCCCGCCACTGACGGATTCCCGGCAGATTCTCGGCGCGGTCGGAACTATGCCATTGCAGATGCGGCAGCCCGGCGGCGAAGTGCACCGCGTGCTGACCGGTGCCGCTGCCGATCTCCAGGACCTGTCGGCGATCGGAGAAATGCCCGCGCAGCACGGCGAGGATCGGGTCGCGGTTGCGCTCGCAGGCCGGCGCGAACGGCTTTTCCGGCACGGTGCTCACGACGCGCCGCGAATCGTCATTCCGGCTCGACGATCAAGGTCATGCCGTCCGCGGACACCACACGCACCCGTTGCCCGGCCGGCAGATCCGGGCCGGCGATCACCCAGAACGGGTCGCCGATCTTGACCCGGCCGCGGCCGTTGACGATCGGTTCCTGCAGCACGTGGACCTGACCGACCAGCTGCGCGGCCCGGCGGTTGAGGGTGGGATGGTCGGATTCCTCGATGCGCGGATTGGCACGTCGCCACTGCCGGTAGGCCAGGATCCAGGCCAGCGACAGCAGACCGAAGATCACCACCTGCCAGACCAGACCGAGGTCCGGACCCAGCCAGGCAACCAGCGCCAGACTGAGCGCACCCAGACCGATCCACAGCAGATAGGCGCCGGGATTGAACAGCTCCAGCGTGATCAACACCAGTCCGAGGATCAACCAGTAGACGGCAGGCATGGCGTCAGACTCCCCCGGTTCATTCGAAGCCGACGCGCGGGTCGCGCGAGCGCGGCCGTTCGTCGGTCGGCGGTGGCGACATTCGCTTGTTGCTGTCGAGCAGTTCGGCGATGCCGGCCAGGCTGCCGAGAATCCCGGTGGTTTCGGTGGGCAGGATCAGGGTCTTCTGCTGCGGCGAGTGCGCGAACTCCTTCAGCGCTTCGACGTACTTCTGGGCGACGAAATAGTTGACCGCCTGCGTGTCGCCGGCAGCGATCGCCTCCGACACCATGCGCGTGGCGTTGGCTTCGGCCTCGGCCAGGCGCTCGCGCGCCTCGGCGTCGCGGAAGGCAGCCTCTTTGCGGCCTTCGGCTTCCAGCACCGCCGCCTTCTTTTCGCCCTCGGCGCGCAGGATCTCCGACTGCCGCTGGCCTTCGGCTTCCAGGATCACCGCGCGACGGTCACGCTCGGCCTTCATCTGCCGGGCCATGGAATCGACCAGGTCGCGTGGCGGCTGGATGTCGCGGATCTCGATGCGGGTTACCTTGACGCCCCAGGGATTGGTGGCGTGGTCGACCACGTTGAGCAGCTGCGCGTTGATCGCCTCGCGCTGCGACAGCGACTCGTCCAGATCCATGGAACCGATCACGGTACGGATGTTGGTCTGCACCAGCGCGATCATGGCCTGCTCCAGGTTCGACACCTCGTAGGCGGCGCTGGCGGCGTCGAGCACCTGCATGAAGCAGACCGCGTCGACCTTGACCACGGCGTTGTCCTTGGTGATGACATCCTGCGAGGGAATGTCCAGCACCTGCTCCATCATGTTCACCTTGCGGCCGACGTCATAGATGATCGGGATCAGCAGGCCCAGACCGGGCTTCATGGTGTGCACGTACTTGCCGAAGCGTTCGACCGTGTACTCGAAACCCTGCGGCACGATGCGCACGCCCTTGATGACCGCGAACACGATCAGCGCGGCGATGACCCAGAACAGGATGGGACCGATGGACATGAGGCTGGCACTCCGGAGGGAAGCGGAAGGATAGCGCGCACGGATTGCCGTTGCCGTGTGCCACAGGTGCGGGGTCGCGAACGTCCGCGAATCCGTTCCGGCTTGTGTCGCGATTGGCGGGTCCCGCAGCGCCTGCGCTGCTCAGTGAGCGAGATCGACGCTGTAGCGGCTGCGCCCGCTGTCGGGTTGATCTTGCGCCAACCGAACCCGATCCAGCCCGGCGGCCCGGGCTTCGGGCAGCGCATCGCGGCAACCGTCGAACACCACCTCGCCAGCGGTATGAATCGGGGCGAAGCGCCACGGCAGGTCGCTGCCGTGTTGCGCGCGGGTGATCTGGCCGGTGCGACGCAACCAGTCGACCACCAGCTCGCGGCTGCCGGTCTGGGTGTCGATCACCAGTTCCATGGCCGCGCCAGTGCCCGGAAAGCCACCGCCACCACCGGCGCGGTAATTGTTGGTGGCGATAACGAACCGATCGGTGGGCTGCACCGGACGACCCTGATGGTTCAAGGTGACGATGCGGTCGCCGACCGGCCGGGTCACGTCGATCACGTAGTCGACGCCGTGGATGACATCGAAGTTGTAGCCGGGAACGTCGGAATCGATCAGCACCTGCGGGGTGGCGTCAGCGGGATCGATGCGCCGGAACCAGCGCGCCGAATGTTCCAGCCAGGCCTTCAGCGTCGCGCCATCGATGGCCAGCGCGACCAGCGTGTTGGGAAACACGTACAGGTCGGCGGCATTGCGCACGGCCAGATCGCCGGCCGGAATGCGCGTGTAGTCATCCGGCCCGGCGCGGCCGGAACGGAACGGCGACGCCGCCGACAGCACGGGCAGATCGCGATAGGCCGGCAAACCCGCCTGGACATGGCCACGGATGGTCTGCGCCTGGACCAGGTTCACCACCTGCAGGGCGGTCACGTCGCCGGCCGCAGCGAAGCAGGAACTCATGGCGAAATCGCTGTGGCCGATGGGGCGGCTGACCTCGGCAATGGTGGCGGCATGCTCGTCGGCGACCAGTGCGGCGATGGCCGGATCAACCGCAAGCGGTTCTGCACCGGCGCGAACCAGACCGCGCAGGCTGGCGTGACTGCGGTCACGGTCGACCTGCCAGCGGCCATCACGCCAGACCAGCGCCAGCTCGAGCACACCCAACGCGCGACCCCAGGATGAGGCCATCACCGCCGGCACGCCGTGCACGCTGCCGCGCTGATGATCGACGCCGTCGATGTCGGCGAAATCGCGGTCGGGATTGTCCGGTTCCGGAAACACGTCGTGCTGGTGGCCCATGACCAGCGCGTCGATGCCGGCATCGCGGGCGAGGTGCCAGGCGCTGTCGGCCAGCAATGGCGAGTAGGGTGAGGTTTCGATGCCGCCGTGCGACAGCAGCAGCACGATGTCGGCGCCACGCGCGCGCAAGGCCGCCGCTTCCCGCCGCGCCGCCGCCAGCGGACTCTCGGCGATCACTTCGCCGTCCAGATGCGCGCGGTCCCAGAGCAGGATCGCGGTCGGTACCGTGCCGATCACACCGATGCGCAGCGGCAGCTGGCGAACTTCGCCATCAGCGCCGGTCACGGTCATCTGGCGCTCCAGCAGCAGCGATGGCGCAAACAGCGGCTGGCCATCGGCGACGCTGGTGACGTTGCTGAGCACCAGCGGAAAATCCGGACCGGCGCAACGCGCGCCGCTGGCGTCGAACACCTGCCCGGTCACCCGGCGCAGGAACGGCAGACCGAAGTTGAACTCGTGATTGCCGGGCACGCCGGCGTCGTAGCGCAGATGATTCATCGCCTTGTGCATCGCCAGCGGCTGATCGCAGGGCGGCAGCAAGGGCCCGGCCTGCAGATCGGCCATGGCATTGCCCTGCAGGGTGTCGCCGTTGTCGACCAGCAGCGTGTTGGCGAACTCCTGGCGCGCCTGCGCGATCAGTGGCGCCAGCCGGTCCAGGCCGATCTCCGGTGCGGTGCGCAGCCGGTAGTAGTCGTAGCCCAGCACGTGGCCGTGTAGGTCGGTGGTGGCCAGGATCGCCAGGGTCGCGCGCGCGGATTCCGGGCGCGGACCCGGCGTGGTCGAGCACGCCGCCAATGCCGTGAACACTCCAGCCAGGGCGAACAGGCGACGATTCAATGTGCAGGCAAAAAGCATCCAGGCCGACTCCGGTGACCGCCGGCATTGTCGGTCACGATGGTGACGGCTGCACCTCGTCCTCGCCATCACCGCGTGGACCGCGCGGCAGCGTCAGCCGCGCCACCAGCCCGCCGCCTTCGCGATTGGCCAGCGAGAGATGGCCGCCGTGAGCCTCGGCGATCTCGCGCGCCAGCGCCAGGCCAAGCCCGGTGCCCGAACGCTTGGTCGAGTAGAACGGCACCAGCGCGTTGGCCAGCACGGTCTCGCTCATGCCCGGCCCGCGGTCGCGGACCTCGATGCGCCATTCGCCGGTCAGCGGCACGATCTCGATCTCGATCGCATCGGCCGGTGAACCGGATTCGCCGGCGTTGCGCAACAGGTTGATCAGCGCCTGTTCGAGTTGTGCCGGATCGGCGGACATCGGTTCCGACGCCGGCTCGCCGACCACGCGGGCGCCGCTGTGCACAGCCAGACCGTTGACGAAGTCCGGCCAGTGCACCGGCTCCAACCGCGGCAACGGCAGCTTGGCGAAGGCGGAATAGCCGCGGATGAAATCACCCAGATGGCCGGCGCGCTCGCCGATGGTGGCCAGCACCTCCATCAGACGCGCGTGGTCGCCGCGCGCGGCCAGCGTCCGCCCCGAATGCGCCAGCGAGGAGATCGGCGCCAGCGAGTTGTTGAGCTCGTGGCTGATGACCCGGATCACCTTCTTCCAGCTGGCCACTTCCTGGCGGCTGATCTCGCGGGTCATCCGGCGCAGCAGGAACAGCCGATGCGGCTGCCCATGCAGGCGGAAACTGCGCGTGGCCAGGTGGTAGACCTCTTCGTTGCCGTCGATTTCGACGCCGTAGAGCCCGTCGCGTGACTGTGCCATGGCCTCGCCGATCGTCGCCGGCACGCTGGCCACCAGCGCATCCAGGTGCAGGCCTTCAACCCGCCGGCCCTGGTTGAACAGGTGCCGGGCGGCGAGATTGGCGTGCACGATGTGGCCGCGCGCGTTGGCCAGCAGCATGGCGGTGGGAGCGTTCTGCACCAGCGTATGCAGCAGCAGTTCGCGCTGGAACAGGTTCTGCCGTTCCTCGCGCAGCACCCGGCCCAGTTCATTGTGGGCGTCGACCAGCGTGCCCAGTTCGTCGCCTCGGCCGGCGACCAGGGCGACGCTGAAATCGCCGTCGTGCAGGGCGACCACGCTGCCTTCCAGCGCGCGCAGCAATCGCCGGATCGAGCGGAGCGCCAGGTGCGCGAGCAGCCAGCAGACCGGCAACAACAGCAGCAACACCAGCGCGATGGCGGTGGTGTCGGCATCGCCCGACCGTGCCAGCGCCAGACCCAGCGCGATGCCGACAGCACAGGCCAGCAGCAGCAGCCAGGTCAGCTTGCCACGCAGTCCCGGTCGCCAGAAGCGCATCGGATCAGCGCTCGCGCGCCGGTTCCAGGCCGAGTTTCTCCAGACGCCGATACAAGGCCTGACGGCTCAGTCCCAGTTCCGCCGCGGCGTGCGAGACCACGCCGCCGGCGCGGCTCAATGCCGCCTCGATGTCGGCGCGATCGGGCTCCGCCGCCGGCCGGATGACCACCGGGTGATCGCCGCCGCGTTCGGGGAGTGCCAGGTCGCTGGCGGCGATCTCGCCGTCGCGACACAACAGGCGCGCGCGCAGCACGGCGTTCTTCAGCTCGCGCACGTTGCCCGGCCAGGAATGCGCCAGCAGCGCCCGTCGGGCGTCGGCGGACAGCCGCGCCTGGCCTTCGAGAAAACGCTCGGCCAGCGGCAGGATGTCGTCGCGGCGCTCGGCCAGTGGCGGCACCCGCAGCTCGATCACGTTGAGACGGTAGTAGAGGTCTTCACGGAAGCGACCCTGCTCGATGAACGCGGACAGGTCGGCATTGGTCGCCGAGATCACCCGCACGCGCACCTGCCGGGTGCGATTGGACCCCAGGCGCTCGAATTGTCCGGTCTCCAGCACGCGCAGCAGCTTCATCTGTCCGGCCAGCGGCAGGTTGCCGATCTCGTCCAGGAACAGGGTACCGCCATCGGCGGCTTCGAAACGCCCCTCGCGGGTCTTGCCGGCGCTGGTGTAGGCACCGGCTTCGGCGCCAAACAGCTCGGCCTCGATCAGATCGGCTGGCAACGCGCCGCAGTTGATCGCCACGAATGGCCCTTCGCGCAGACTGGAGTTGGCGTGCACGATGCGCGCGATGCCGTCCTTGCCGGCGCCGTTCGGCCCGGTGATCAGTACCGGCAGATCGGAACGGGCGACCTGACCGGCGAGATTCACCACCCGCTCCATGGCACCGGAAGCGACCACCTGGCCGCACAGGTCGAAACGTTCGGCCAGCGCCGCCAGCGCATCGCGCTGCTCGGCGCGGAACCGGTTGGCGACATGACTGGCTTCAGCGAGCTCCAGCAGGTTCTCGACACTGGCCAGCAGCTTGTCGTCGTCCCAGGGCTTGGCCTGGTAGTCGGCGGCACCGGCCTTGACCAGCTCCACCGCGGTGCCCAGGTCGGTCCAGGCGGTGAGCAGGATCACCGGCAGATCCGGCTGGCGCTCGCGCAGGGCGTGGAAAAGGGCCACGCCCTCGGTGCCCGAGGTGGTGTCGGCGCTGAAGTTCATGTCCTGGATGACCAGATCGACCGGCTCGCGCGCCAGCAGTGCCAGCCCGCTCTCAGGCGAATCGGCGACCAGCGTGCGGATCTCGCGCAGGCCCAGCAGCAGCGCCAGCGCCTGCGCCACCGCCGGGTTGTCGTCGATCACCAGAACCGTGCTCATCATCCCGCCCAGCCCGACCGTCAGCGATCATGCGCCGCGGTCGGAACGCCACCCATGCGACCACCATGGCCGTCATCGGCATCGTATCGGCTCCTGCCCGGGTGGCCACCAGTGCCATAGATCATGCCGTGCGGGTAGCCAGCGCCGGTGGCACGGTCGCTGCGCGCAAGGACGGGCCCAGAACCGCCAGCTGACCCAGAACGATCATGGCCAGCGCACCGACCGGCAGGTAGTACCACGGCAATCGCGGCGTGTTGAAGTTCTGCATCAGCCAGGCGTTGAAGCCGTAGGTGAGCAGGGCGCCGACCATCACCCCGAAACCGATCATCACCCCGTTCTCGGTCTGGAAGTAGCGGCGGATGTTGAAGCGGCGTGCACCCAGCGCGCGACGGGTACCGATCTGCTTCATGCGCCGGTTCACCCAGAAACTGGTCAGGCCGACGATGCCCAGGCCGGTGATCAGCATCATCGCCAGCATGGTGCCGCCGAGGATGGACATCATCGCGCGGTCCTGGCGGTAGGCCATGTCACGGGTTTCCTCCAGCGAACGCAGGCGGCGGACCAGACGACCGCTGTTGCTGTCCTGGAGCAGCTTCTCGACCTGCGGCATCAGCCGGTCGCGTTCACCGGGTTCGGTGCGGATCAGATAGCGCGAGAAGCCGGCTTCGTTCAGGCGTGCCGGCACCAGCGTCGACTGTTCGATGTTGGTGGCGCCGACCCAGGGCATCTGCATGCGCTCGATCACGCCGATCACCGTGACCGGCCGGTTGTCGGCGGCGACGCCGTAGATCTGCTTGCCGACGATGCTCTCGTCCGGGAACAGCGATTTCGCCAGCGCGCTGGTCACGATCACGACATCGGCGAGCAGACCGGTGTTCTGGTCGAAGTCGACGATTTCATCAGCCCGGAAATCCCGCCCTTCCAGCAAACGCACTCCGAACGCGTCGACGCCGTTCTCGTCGACCATGTAGAACGCTGTCGGCTGGCCACCTTCACGGGTGTCGAAGTCGCCGCCGGGTTGCAGGCCGACCACGCTGCTCCAGCCGCCATTGCTCAACGGCGTGGTGTTGGTGGTGGTCACCGCGATCACTCCCGGCATGGCCGCTAGGTTGGCCAGATCGGTGGCGCGACTGTCGCGGACATCGTAGCCGGCAGCGAAGCCCATGCTGTCGATGCTGAAGGTGTCGGCTTCATTCATGCCGCTTTCGCGACCGACCCGCTGCGAGCGCTCGATCACGATGAACAGGCTGTTGCACAGCACCGCCAGGGTGATCGCCACCTGCACCACGATCAGGATCAGGCCGGCCTTGTTGCGCATCAGCGCGGAAACGATGGGACGCAGTTCCATGGCGCAGGCTCCTAGTTCGACTTCAGTTGCAGGGCGGGTGTGACCTGACAGGCGCGCCAGGTCGGAAACAGGCCAGCCAGCAGGCTGGCGACGATCGCCGAGACCACGACGATGCCGGCCATGCCGGCGTCGAGTTCGGCCATGCGCCCCATCGCGCTGTCGCCATAGAGTCCGCGCAGACCCAGCAGACCCAGCCAGGTCAGCAGCAGACCGATGGCGGCACCGGCAACGCCGACCATCGCCGACTCGGTCAGGAACTGCGCGAACACCTGCCGGCGGCTGGCGCCGACCGCGCGACGCAGGCCGATCTCCGGTGCCCGCGCCATGAACTTGGCCAGCAGCAGGCCGACAGTGTTGATCAGGCACACGGCCAGGAAGGCGAACGCCAGCCAGGTCTGGGTCTGGGAATCGCGCGACACCACCTGGCGCCGTTCCAGCCATTGCGACACCGTATCGAGCTGGTTGTTGAGCGGTCGGGCGAAACGTCCGCGCGCCTTCTGTTCCTGCACGTAGGCGTCCATGAAGTCCTTGTACTGGGCCGCCTCGCCGGCACCGTCCAGCTCGACCCAGAACGCCATCCAGGTGCAATCGGAGGCCAGCCAGGCGGCATAGCCGTTGCCGGGATCGGCGAAGCAGTTGTTGTTGGCGCTGGAATTGAGTTCCTTCTCGATGCCGATGCCGAACGGCACGAAGATGTCCTCGATGTCACCGAAGGCGCCGCTGGACAGCTCGTAGAAGCGTGGCTGCGGATTCCAGCTGTCGAGCACGCCGCTGATGGTGTAGTCCTCGCCGTCCATGCGCAGGCGCCGGCCGACACTGTCCTCGCCACCGAACAGGCGATCGTTCATGTCGCGCGAGATCACCGCGACGCGGGCATTGTTGTCGTCCGACTGCCGGTTCCAGCCGCCGCCATGGAGGAACGGCACATCGAACATCGGAAAGAAGTCGCCGTGTGTCATCAGCACGCTGGCCTGGAACGGCCGTACTTCCGGATTCGCCGGCTCGACCGGAAAGACCTGCGGAAACATCGCGGCCTGGCGCCTGGCCTTGCCGGCGCGGTACAGCGCCATCGAGTCCTGATAGGTCATCAGGTTGGGGGGATTGCCCTGCTCGTCGAAGCCGCGGGTGGCTGCCCAGTTGTCGAGCTGCGGCCGGTAGACACGGTCGTCGCGATGGGCCATCGGATTGCCGGACATGGCCCGCAGCACGGTCAGCGATGTCATCGCCGCGCCGATGCCCAGGGCGATGGCGGCGATCATCAGCACGGTCAGCACCGGATTGCGACGCAGGCTGCGCGCGGCCAGCCAGAAGTAGTAGCGGATCATAGCGAGGCCTCCGCTCAGTGACCGGCGCCGGCTGCCTGCGCGGCGCCGCCGGCATGCGCCGCAGCGGCCACCACGGCCAGACGCGGGCCATCGTCGAGATCGGTGATCTGGCCGTCGATCACGTGCACGTTGCGCTGTGCCCGCGCTGCCAGTTCCGGATCGTGGGTGACCATGACGATGGTGGTGCCCTGCTCGTGGATTTCCTCCAGCAGGTCCATGACGCCACGCGCCATGTGCGAATCCAGATTGCCGGTGGGTTCGTCGGCAAGCAGCAGGCGCGGCTCGCCGGCCAGGGCGCGGGCGATGGCGACGCGCTGCTGCTGGCCGCCGGACAATTCGCTGGGAAAGTGCTTCATGCGCGAGGCCAGGCCGACCTTGCCCAGCGCCTCATCGATGCGGCGCTTGCGCTCGGCGGCCTTGAAGCCGCGATAGCGCAACGGCACGTCGACGTTGTCGAACAGGTTGAGGTCGGGAATCAGGTTGAAACCCTGGAAGATGAAGCCGATCTTCTCGTTGCGCAGGCGCGAGCGGGCATCGTCGCCGAGACCGCTGACATCGACGCCGTCCAGGTGGTAGCTGCCGCCGGTGAAGGTTTCCAGCAGGCCAGCGATGTTGAGGAAGGTGGTCTTGCCGGAGCCGGACGGCCCGGTGACCGCGACGAATTCGCCTTCGCGCACATGCAGCGAGAGGTCGCGCAGCGCGTGCGTCTCGATCATGTGGGTACGGAAGACCTTGGACAGGTTTTTCATCAGCAGCATGGCGGGGTCCTGCGTTTCGTTTCTGGCGGATTGGCGACCGGAGTGATCCGGACGAAGGGCGGGGTCGGTGGCGAAGGGATCAGTTGATCAGCACGCGCTCGGCGTCCTCGAAGATGTCGGTGCCAGAGATGACGATGCGCTCACCCTCGGTCAAGCCGCTGAGGATCTCGATCTCGGTCAGGCTGCCGACGCCCAGTTCGACCGGGCGGCGCACGGCCACGCCATCGTTGACCACGTAGGCGAAGCGGCCGCTGCCGGTATCGACGAAGGGACCGCGTTGCACCTTGAGCACGTCCGGGCGCTCGTCGATCAGCACCCGCGCCGACAGCCGCTGGCTCTGGCGCAGGCCGGCCGGCTGTTCGCCGGCGAAACGCAGGCGGGCACGGACCTGCCCGCTGACTACTTCCGGCGATACCGACGCGAGTTCGGCGGCGAAGGCGCGACCCTGGAAACTGACTTCACCGGCGAGGCCGGGCACCAGATCGTCGGCGAAGCTTTCCGGCGCGTCGATCTCGATTTCGAGCCGGCTCAGGTCGATCACCGTCAACAGGCCGACATCGCGACCGATGGCGCTGCGGTCGGCCACCAGCAAGGTGCCGACCCGGCCGTTGACCGGCGCGCGGATGGTCAGTTCACCGACCCGGCGGTCGAGATCGGCGACCAGCAGACGCTGGCGGTCCAGCGACAACTCGCGCGTGCGCAGTTCGAAGGCCAGCGACTCCTTTTCCAGATCGACATCGCTGGTGGCGTGGGCGAAGCCCAGTTCCGCCGTGCGCAACTCGTCCTTGGCACGCAGATGGTCGACCTCGCTGATTGATCGGGTTTCCCAGGCGGCGTCGGCGCGCTGCATCTCGCGGCGGGCGGCCAGCAGCGCGACCTCGGCCTCGTCGCGGGTGCGCGTGCTCAGCAACTGGCGCTTGCGGCTGTCGATGCGCGCGCGCGCAACCTCGACCTCCAGGCTCTGCAAGGTGGCCTGCTCGCGCGACAACTCGTTCTGCAGTTCCGGGCTGCTCAGGTCGGCCAGGGCATCACCCTGCGCGACCTCGTCGCCAGCCTGCACCTGGAAGGTGACCGTGCCGGCGGCCGGCGCGAACAGGGTCGGGCTGACCGCGGCCACCACCCGACCCTGGACCGCGATGTCGCGCACCAGCAGGCCACGCTCCACGGTGGCGATGCGCAGGCGATCACCGCTGACCGCCCGCGATGCCGAGAAGGTACGCATCAGGCTCGGCAGCAGCAGCGCCACGATCACCAGCGCCAGCGCCGCGATCAGGCCCCACTTCAGCCAGCGCGCGCGCTGGCTGCCGGGGACGGCGGCAACGGCCCGATCCTGGGCCGAGGTGTCGCGGATGCGGATACGGTCTCCATCCATTGGCGGGCTCCTGTCCATGGCCCGCCTCGTTGCATCCCCCGTGCCAGTTTCACAGCGCTTGAAAATCAGCCACTTGGGCCGTTCCAGGGCTTGTCCGCCCGAGTGTCCGGACGTCCGCCCGCCTCGGCCGTCAAGGCCATGGCCAGCCTCGTGCGACGCTGTCGCGGATCAGAAGAACAGGTTGATGGCGATCACGCAGATCACCACATAGATGAGCGACAGCGGTCCGCAGACGCGGATGAAGTCGCTGGTGCGATAGCCGCCGGGGCCGGTGATCATGGCGATGACCGGGTTGGTCACGGTGATGAAGTTGTTGCTGGCGGCGACACCGACCAGCAAGGCGTAGGCGGCGGGATTGGCGCCGGTGGCCAGCGCCGCGTTGATCGCCAGCGGCACCATCAGCACGGTGGCGCCGACATTGGACATGACCATGGCGAAGAAGCTGGTCAGCACCACGATGCTGATCTGCACCGCTAGTTCCGGCATGCGGCCCAGATAGGCGAGCGCCTCCTGCACCAGCCAGGCCGCCGCGCCGGTGGTTTCCAGCGCGTAGCTGAGCGGGATCAGGCTGGCCAGCATGAACACCGTCTTCCAGTTGACCGCGCTGTAGCCCTCTTCGACGCTGAGCACGCCCAGCAGCATCATCGCCACGGCACCGGCGAACAGCATCAGCGCCAGCTGGTCGGCGCTGTACAGCGCAAAGCCGATCGATACCGCGAACACGATCAGCGCGTGCCAGAGCTTGTGCGGGCGCTGCTCTTCCTTGGGAATGTCGGTGACCACCACGTAGTCGTGGCTTTCCGCGGCGTGGGCCAGATCGCGCCAGAAGCCATGCATGACCAGACAGTCGCCGGCGTTGATGGTGGTCTCGCGGATGCGGTCGGTGATCACCTGCTCGCCACGGCTGACCGCCAGCACGCTCAGCCCCAGGCGCTTGCGCAGGCGCAGTTCCGACGGCCGCTTGCCGATGAAACGGCTGCCCGGCGGAATCACCGCTTCGGCGATGCCGGCACGGCTGGGATTGAAGAAGTCGGCGAAGTCGCGCAGGCGCGGCCGCAAGGTCAACACCTTGTTCTGCGCGAACTGCTGCACGGCGTCGCGCGCGCCCATCACGCCGAGCACGGTGCCGACCCAGATCATCTGGTCGGCCGGCGGCGCCAGCCGCGATTCCGAGCCGACCTTGATGGCCAGGATCAGCGGCGCGTCGTGCAGCGACTCCGCCTCGCTGATCGACATGCCGACCAGCGGGCTTTCGGCGGTGACGATCAGCTCGTGGATCTCGCCTTCCAACCCATAGGTCTGGGCGAAGTAGGTTTCCGGCCGTGCCGGGATCGCGACCTGGCGGTTCATCCGCTCCGGCATCAGCTTGGGCGCCAGGAACACGAAGTAGGCGATACCGGCGGCGAGCAGGCACAGGCCGATCGGCGCGACCGCGAACATCGGGAACGGTTCCAGCGCGCGGGCGCCGGAAGGCAAGTTGCGGTTGGCGCTGACAATCAGGTCGTTGAGCACGATCAGCGGCGAGG
Source organism: Lysobacterales bacterium (assembly GCA_035911475.1). Lineage (GTDB taxonomy): Bacteria > Pseudomonadota > Gammaproteobacteria > Xanthomonadales > UBA2363 > Pseudofulvimonas. Next base: position 35,106 of record JAMHVM010000120.1, read on the forward strand.
AACCGACCATGGTCAGGGTGCCGCCGAGCACGATGCAGCAGGCGATCGGCAGCAGCAGGCGCGACAGCGGCAGGCCGGTACGCGCCGAGATGCGGCTGGCCACCGGCAGGAACAGGGCGACATCGACCGGGTTCTGCATGAAGCCGGAGACCGCGCCGGGAATCGACGACAGCAGGAAGGTCAGCCGTCGCTCGATGCCGGCCGACAAGCGGATGATGAACTGCGCCGCGAAGGCCATCACGCCGGTGCGCTCCAGGCCGGCGCCCATGATCATGGTGGCGATCACCGCCAGCACCGCGTTGGAGGAAAAGCCGGCGAACAGCTCGTCGCTGGGTACCAGGCCCAGGATGCCCAGCAGGACAAGGACCAGTGGCGCGACGATGTCGGCGCGGATCCACTCGCCGACGAACATCACCACGGTGAACAGCAGCAGGCTCAGTACCAGGAGCATGTCCGTGGTGAAGATGAGCGTGCCGGTTTCCATGTCAGGTCGCGATGGCCTCGTGGATCAAATCGGCCACCGGATGGCCGCGGTCGATGCCGCGCTGCTCGAAGCGGGTCAGCAGCCGCGAGGGTGGTCGTGGCGAATAGGCGCCGATGCCTGCGCGATTGCGGAAACCCGGCGCGGCATCCATCACCGCCAGCATCTGCTCAGCGTAGTCCGGCCAGTCCGTGGCCAGGTGCACGATGCCGCCGGGCGCCAGGCGGCTGCGCAGCAGCTGCACGAACGACGGCTGGATCAGCCGCCGCTTGTGATGGCGCTTCTTGTGCCAGGGGTCGGGAAAGTAGACCCGGAACTCGGCGATCGCGGCCTCGCCGATGGCCCGACGCAGCACCTCGACGGCGTCGTGGCGGAACACGCGCAGGTTGTCGAGACCGGCTGCGACGGCGTTGTGCAGCAGACGGCCGACGCCGGGGCCGTGCACCTCGATGCCGATGTAGTCGCGGTCCGGGTCGCCGGCTGCCGCCGCGAGCAAGGCTTCGCCGTTGCCGAAACCGATCTCGAGCACGCGCGGCGCGCGGCGCCCGAATACCGTATCCAGATCCAGCGCAGGCTGACCGGCAGCCGGGACTTCCAGCCCATAGCGTGACCACTGCGTCGCCAACGCGCGCGCCTGGCCTTCGGTAAGGCGGCCCTGGCGCAGCACGAAGCTGCGCACCGCACGGCGCTCGGGCTCGACGGTGGTGTCGGCCGCAGTCACGTGGCTCAGCCGATCAGCCCGTCGACGGGCGAGGAGGCGTTGGCATGGCGGCGACGCGGAATGCGGCCGGCCAGGAAGGCATCACGGCCGGCCTCGATCGCCGCTTTCATCGCCCGGGCCATGCGCACCGGGTCGCGGGCACCGGCGATGGCGGTGTTCATCAGCACGCCGTCGCAGCCCAGTTCCATCGCGATGGCGGCATCCGAGGCGGTGCCGACGCCGGCGTCGACGATGATCGGCACCTTGGCGTTGTCGATGATTTCCAACAGGTTCCAGCGGTTCTGGATGCCCAGGCCGGAACCGATAGGCGCCGCCAGCGGCATCACCGCGATCGCGCCCAGTTCCTCGTAGCGACGTGCCAGCACCGGGTCGTCACTGCAGTAGACCATCACCTGGAAGCCGTCGCGGACCAGCGTCTCGGTGGCCTTCACCGTCTCGATCACATCCGGGTACAAG
>JAMHVM010000121.1:0-23523 GCA_035911475.1 Lysobacterales bacterium
TGGCCGAGGGCGGGTGCTCCTGTAGGCGAAGTCGACGCCACTTTGCTGACGTTGAAAATCAAGATCTGACCGGCCGGTTTGGAGCGAGCAATCCGCCGAGCCGGCCGTCTCAGGTCGGCCAGTTGCAGACGTCCGTGAACGGCGGCAGTGAGGCAGTCTGTGGACGAAACGAACTTGCGCCTTCGTGGGATCAGACGGAAGAGTCCGCGCGCACCCTTCTTCCATCCGAGTGGCGTCCTCGTCCCGCAACGTTGGCATCCAAGAGATTCGCGTTCGCGCGATCGACGAGTTCGTGCCAATTGGTGACTTCGAACGAGTCGGTCGCGATGCCTACGCTGGCGCGGAACTGGATGAGCGCGTGGCATACAGCCACATTGCCCGCGTCGCGGCCAGTGGCTGGTGCGCTACGCGATGGTCGGTTCGCCCGACCCCGGTGAAAGCTGTGGCTGTGGAGCACAGCCCCCTCGGGCATGCGCGGCGCGGTACTTCCTACGTGGCGGCGCGCGTGCCCCGGCCAAGGCCGTCTCTTTCGTACTGGCACGACCGAGGCGGTCGGTTCGCGACGCGCCGGTGCGCCTGACTGACCAGTCAATGCACGCCGGTCATAGCGAAGATGCGCTCGAGCTTCCTTTGCACCTCCTGCAGCGGTGGAAGCACATCGCGGACAAGCTCGGTGCGCGAGTAGTCGCCGGTCGTGACCGAGACTGCCAGCGCGAAGCGTCCGCTGGCCCCGCCGTTCAGTGCCACTGCGATCGCGCTGACACCCTGGCTGACCTGGTCCTCTACCACGGCGTAGCCATTCAGCGCAGCCTCGTTGATCTCGCGCACGAGCTCCGGTCGGCTCACCACGGTGCTTGCCACGACCTTCTGGATGCGCATTTTGTCCACGAAGCCTGGTATATCGCGATGCGTCGTGCCGATCAGGATGCGCCCCATGGCCGTGCAGTGCGCCGGCAGCCGCATGCCGACGTGCAGGTTCATCGTCACCAGCTTGCGCCTTTCGGCCTCAGCCACCGCGCGGCCCACGAGAACCACCTCGTCGCCGTCGAGCGTCGTCAGGTTCAGTGCGCCTCCGGTCTGGTTCGCCAGATCCTGCATGTACGGGGCGGCGACGCCGGGGACCGACATGCTGCCCAAAGCCGCGAAGCCGAGTTCGAGCACCAGCGGGCGCAGCTGGTAGCGCTTCAGCGTCTCGTCGTACTCGACATAGCCCTCCTCCTGCAAGGTGAGCAGGAAGCGCCGGCAGGTCGTCTTGTCGAGTTCAACACCCGCTGCGATCCGGGCCAGTGTCGGACGTGGCTCGTCGTTGAACACCCGAAGGATGCGCAAGCCGCGGGACAACGAGCGGTTCTGCTTGATCACGATGCGTTCTCGATGGTGGACCGACGGACAGGATGCCCCATGGCGCCGCCGCGGCACGCGGCGGCGCCCGGATGCGGGTTCTCCCGTGCTGCATCTGAGCCCTGTCTGGCGATAATGAAGCACATAGTGCAACGATAAAGCACCTAGTGACACGCAGTCAAGCAGATCCTTCAAATCGAGAACCGACGACGCCACAGATGCTGGCATCCGGCCTGGCGAGGTTCGCGCGGCTGTGGCGGGCCCTTCAGGGGCGACTGGTTTCCAGGCGGCTCGAAGGGGCCCTGGGTCGCCTGCTGGCGTGTGAGTCGATGGAAGGCGAGCGTGTGCTCGTTCGCCTTTCGCGCCTTGATGCCGAACTGGACAGCTCCGATTCGCCGGACATCGCGCACGGCACCTTGCGCCTTGCGGAGGAGGATTGGCAGCGGGTGCTTACCGGCGAGTCGCACGTCATGGCGATCGTGCTGGCGGGTCGGGCGCCGTTCCCGAAGGACCAGAGGCGGCTGATCATGCAGTTCTCAATGCTGCTGCAGACGACGCTGCTGTCAGAGCCGGCGCCACAGCGGGCTCCGGTCGGACGGCAAGGGGGCACCCCGCGACCCCGAACTCAACGCCCTGCCGTCACGCAGTCCTACGCGCACTTTGCCCTGGGCCTGCGCTACGAGGACATCCCGAGCGACGTCACGGAAGTGGCGCGCGAGCAGATCGTGGCGACTGTCGGCTCGTGCTACACGGGAAGCATGATGCCCGCGGCATCATCGATGCTGCGTGGGCTGTCAATCTTCGGTGCGGGTGGCCCGGCCACGCTCTTCGGCGCCGGCGAGCGCCTGTCGGCACCCGCAGCAGCCCTCTACAACTCCGCAGTCGCCCAGGTCATTGACTTCGACGACTGGGTCATCATCAGCCACTCCGGGGCCGCCGTCGTGCCGACGGCATTTGCTGCGGGCGAGGCGGCAGGCGTTTCCGGTCGCGAACTGATCACGGCCGTCGTGATCGGCAACGAGATCAATGCCCGAACGTCGCGGGCCATCCAGCGTGGCGCCTATGTGGGCAACTCGCTGCCCAATCACCAGGTGGAGACGGCGCTCATTGCCAGCCGGCTGCTCGGCCTGGATCAAACGCAGGCGCAGCGCGCCGTCAGTCATTCGTGCTTTCTGGCGATGGAAAGCTGCAACACGGGGTGGATGACGGACAGCAAGGTCCTGTGCAACGGCCTGCCCGCGATGTGGGGCATCGTCTCCGCCTCGCTGGCAAAGGCGGGTCTGGTCGGCAACCTGGACATGATCGAGCATCCGGCCGGCTACCTCGCCACCGTTTCCGAAGTGGTCGATGAAGACGAACTGCTCGCCGGCCTCGGGCAGGAGTGGCACACGCGCACGCTCAACACCAAGCGCCACCCATCTTGCGCGTACAACCTGTCCGCTATCGAGTGTGCGCTCGCGCTGCGCGATCGCATCGGGGGCTTCGATCCCGCGCGCATCGCCACCATCGAAGTCGAGGGGCCCGGCGTCATGCTCTATGTCGCCGCGCGCTTCCAGGCCCTGGAACCCGACATTTACACGCAGATTCGCGAACGCACGGCTACGCATGTCGCGCTGTGCTTCGACGCGGGCCACGGCGTGCTCGCGGCGCTGGTGGACGGCGAGTTCACGTACCGGCAGTACCTGGACGAGCACGCCCTGTCACCCTTGATCCAGCAGCTTCGCCAGAAGATCTCGTTCAAGGCCGATCCCGAGATGCACGCGGCTTACTACCGCGACTACCGGTACGGCGCACGCGTGCGCATCCGCATGGACGACGGGCGGGAGCACGTGGAGGAGCGGCTGCAACTGCTGGGCGCACGCGATCGCCCCTTCGACCATGCCGAGAAATTTCGCGAGGGTGCGGCGCACTTCCTCGGCGGACCCGCGACCGAGCGCGCGCTCGCGACGCTACGCCAACTCCATGCCGTCGACGACGTTCGCGCGGTGATGGACCAGTTCAAACCCCACTGAAGGAGCCCCCAATGCAAGAAGCAGATCTCCTGCACCAGATCACGTTCTCGGTCACGTGGCCGCCATCGACAACCTTCGGGGTCGGGGCGGTCGCCGGCCTCGGAGACCGGGCCAAGGCGCGCGGCGCGAAGCGAGCGCTCCTGGTCACCGACGCCGGACTCGTTCGTGCCGGCCTGGCCGAGCGCGTTGCAGCGATCCTGCGCGCATCTGGAGTGGACGTGCACATCTTCAGCGAGGTGAGGCCGAATCCGACAATGGCCGAAGTGACCGAGGGGGTGTCGTTGCTCAGGCGTGACCGCTTCGATCTGCTGGTCGCGCTGGGAGGTGGCAGTTCGATCGACGCATCCAAGGTGATGTCGATGCAGCTGCTGAGCAACCGCTCGATCGAGGAGATCGAGGCCAGGGGGGTCGATGACGTCACCGGCACGCCCATCGGGTTCATCGTCCTGCCCAGCACGGCCGGAACCGGCAGCGAGGCGACAACGGGCGCGCTCGTCAAGGATGCCACCGGCAAGAAGTACCTCGTGCGCAGCGTGCGCTGCCGACCCCAGGAGGCGATCCTGGATCCGGCGCTGACCGTCAGCGTGCCTTCGCGGATGACCGCTTCCACGGGCATGGACGCCTTCATCCACGCCCTCGGCGCGTACACCAATGCCCAGGTCAATCCCATCGGCGATCTGTGCGCGCAAGAGGCGATCCGGCTGGTGACGCGCCATCTGCCGCGGGCCATCGAAGACGGCGCGGACCTCGCTGCCCGCAGCGGCATGATGTTTGCGAGCCATCTCGCCGGCATTGCCATCTCAATGAAGGGCAACGACGCGATCCATGGCCTCAGCACTGCAGTGGAGTCGATGATCGACTGCACACACGGCGAGAGCCTCAGTGCGTTGATGCCCCATGTGCTGCATTTCAACCGCGACGCCGTAGCGTCGCGCTACGCCAACATCGCGCGGCTGATGGGCCTGCCGGAACGCGGTGACGCTGCGGCTCAGGCCGGTGTCGACGCCATGGTGGCGCTTCGCGACGCGTCGGGCACCTGTCGTCATCTGGCTGAACTTGGCGTGACGGCCGACATGCTCGAAAGGCTGACGACGCTGGCGTCCAAGGGACGCTCGACGCAGATCAATTGCAGGCGGCCCTCGGACGGTGAGATCCGCCGGATCTACGAGGAGGCGCTTTGAGAACGCGCCGCAGCCACGCACACCGCGACGCCCGCAACCGCCACCTGGAGACTGTTCGATGAAGCGCGAAGACGTGCTGCGCAAGGGCCCCTATCCGATGCTGATCGACGGCCGGGAAGTGCCCAGCCAATCCAGAAAGACCTTCGCCTCCGTCGACCCGTCAACCGGCCAAAAGCTGGCCGAGGTCTACGAAGCGGACGAGGCCGACGTCGGCCTCGCGGTCGAGGCCGCCAGGCGGGCCTTCGACAACGGCTGGCGCTTGACCCTGCCGAAGGAGCGATCGCGTAAGCTGATGAAGCTTGCCGAACTGCTGAATTCGCGCATCGAGACGATGTCCTGGATCGAGTGTTACGACGCGGGGAAACCCATCACCGCGTCGCGCGCCTGGCTCGCGGGGGCCCCGGCGACGCTGGAGTATTACGCCGGCTGTCTGCTCGGTCTGTCCGGCGAGACACTCGACGTCTCCGACAAGACCTTGTTCGACTTCACGCTGCGCGAGCCGCTGGGAGTCTGTGGCCTCATCGTGCCGTGGAATTTCCCGCTCAGCATCGCGCTGTTGAAGATGGCGCCGGCGCTGGCGGCCGGCAACTGCGTCGTAGTCAAGCCTTCGGAGCTGACGCCGCTGTCGACCGTCGAGTTGGGGGCACTGATCGCCGAGGCCGGGTTCCCACCCGGGGTGGTCAACATCGTCAACGGTCCCGGCCCCACGGTGGGATCGGCGCTGGTTCGTGATTCGCGAGTGGCCAAGATTTCCTTCACCGGCGGCACCGAGTCTGGCAAACGCATCTACCGCGAGTCGGCCGACACCGTGAAGCGGCTAACGCTGGAGCTCGGCGGCAAGTCGGCATTGCTCGTCTTCGCGGACGCCGACATCGAAAGGGCTGTCGAGGTTGCGTTCTCCGACATCGTGCGCAATAGCGGTCAGGTATGCGGCGCCTGCACCCGCGTCATGCTGCAGGCGCCGATTGCGGATCGCTTCCTAGAACTGCTCGAGGCAAAGCTGAGTGCGGTCAAGGTAGGGCCACCCGAAGATCCGCAGACGCAGATGGGGCCGGTCGTGAGCGCCGGGCAGGCCGCAAAGGTGCGCGCCTACCTCGAGATCGGCCGCAACGAAGGGGCCCAGCTCGTGGAGTATGTCGATCTCGCCGGTCGTACCGAACTCGGGAGCGACGCCTACTTGCCACCGATGCTTTTCCGCGGTGCGACGAACACGATGCGCGTGGCGCGCGAGGAGATCTTCGGTCCGGTCCTCTCGGTCATTCGCTTCGACACGGAGCCAGAGGCGGTGGCGATGGCCAATGACTCGCGTTACGGGCTGGCGGCGTGCGTGTTCACGCGCGACGCGGCGCGGGCAATGCGGCTGGCCAAGGGGCTCTCGGCCGGGACTGTCTGCATCAACACCGGCGTGCGTTCGTCGGTGGATGCGCCGTTTGGCGGGTTCCGCGAGAGCGGGCTGGGCAAGGAGCGTGGCAAGGAATCCATGCTCGACGACACGCAGTTGAAGAACGTTCGGTTCGGTCTGCAGTGATGGCTACCACTACCCCTTCTTGAAGGAGAGAAACATGCTGGTTCGCACAGTATTCGTCTTGCTGTCGATGATCCTCGGTCTGTGGGCGCTGCCCACCGCCGCGAACGCGCAGTACCCCGACAAGCCGTTGAAGTTCGTCGTGCCCTGGCCGCCTGGCGGGGCCGCGGACATCATGGCCCGCTTGATCGCCGACCGGCTGGCCAAGGAGTTCGGTCAGCCGGTCGTGGTCGACAACCGCCCGGGAGCCGGCGGCCTGATGGCCACCGAGCAGGTGGCGCGCATGCCACCCGACGGCTACACGCTGCTGCTCGGCAGTACGGGACCCAACGCGATCGCGGCAGGGCTGTACCAGAACCTGCGCTACGACCCGTTGAAGGACCTGACGCATGTCACGCAGATCACTGATCTGCCCTTGCTGCTGGTTGTCTCCAAGGAGCTGCCGGTGAACTCCGTGGGCGAGCTGATCGCCTACGCAAAGGCCAATCCAGGCAAGCTCAATTTCGCCTCGGTTGGTGCTGGAACCGCGCAGCACCTCGCCTCGGAGATCTTCAAGCTGGCCGCCGGCATCGACATCGTGCACGTGCCGTACAAAGGCAGCGCCCCGGCATTCACCGATCTGGCCAGCGGCCGCGTGCAGATGCTCTTCGACAACATACCGGCCTCGCGCGCAATGATCCAGACCGGTAGGGTGAAGGTGCTGGCGGTCAGCACCGCTGCCCGGGCGAGCGCCATGCCCGAGGTGCCGACCGTCGCAGAATCGGGGTTGCCGGGTTTCCAGGTGTCGGCGTGGCAGAACATCTCGATGCCTCCCGGCTCGCCGCCGGAGGTCGCCGCCCGCATCGGCAGGGAGATCGGCAAGCTGATGAACGAGCCCGAGACGCGCAAGCGTGTCACCGACATGGGCGCGAACATCGCCGTCAACACGCCCGAGACGGAGACGCGGCGCGTCAAAGACGAGATCGAGAAGTGGCGGCGGGCGGTGACGGCCGCTGGCGTGAAACTCGATCAGTGAGCACGTCGGGGCCAGCCGATCCCGGGCGACATGACTCGATGCCGAGCACGCACGGGTTCGCCGAGCCCCAGGGATGAGCGCACGCGCCGCCGAAGCACCCGACGGGCTGGTTGTCGCCGCGTCAGTGCATCGGGCATCGCGGCGGCATGTGCGGCGGGGCGTGCCGGAGCCGACACCTCTGTGCCTTGCGTGCCGTCCTGCCAGCCGTAGGTGCTGCCGCCTGCCGCCTTGCTGCACTGCAGCTTGACGACAAATGACTACGAATGCATGATTGCGGCAATGGCTGGCGTGGCACCTATGAGCGTGCCGTGACTATGTATTCATCGCCGTTCCCCGCGGGGGCCCGGCTCTCTAGGAGGCAATACCACATGGACGACGCGACGGGCGGCAAGCGCCGCAGTTTCTACGGCTGGGGTTTCGAAGAGGACGCGGTCTCAGCCGAGGAACTCCGCTGGTTCGAGAAGACCTGGTCGCACCTCTTCAAGGTGGACAAGTTCGACCCCGCGCCCATGCCGGTGGAATCCGAGGTGGCGATTCGCGCCTCGCGCATCGCCATCCCCACCACGCTGGGCGCCTTCTGCTCCGACGATCGCTACGAGCGCCTCTTCCACACCTGGGGCCGCTCGGTGCACGACATCGCGAAGATGATCCACCGCCGCGACTTCACGAACCCACCGGACGTGGTCGCCTTCCCGCGCGACGAGGCCGAGGTGGCCGCGGTGCTCGACTGGTGCGGCTCCAAGGGCTACGCTGCCGTGCCCTTCGGCGGCGGCTCAACCGTCACCGGGGGCGTGAACCACACGAAGGACGAGCGCTACAAGGGCCTCGTCACCATCGACCTCAAGCACCTAAACAAGGTGCTCGAAGTGGACAGTACCTCGCAGGCCGCGCGCATCCAGGCGGGCGTGCTGGGGCCGGACATGGAGAAGCAACTCAGGTCCACCGGCCTCACGATGCGCTTCTTCCTGCAGGCCTGGGAGTTCTCCTCCCTGGGCGGCTGGATCGCCACACGCGCGGCCGGCCACTACGCCACCAACTACACGCAGATCGACGACCACGTCGAGAGCCTTCGCGTGGTGACACCCTCGGGCACCATCGCCTCGCACCGCTGGCCGACATCCGGTGCCGGCCCCAACCCGGATCGCCTCTTCCTCGGCTCCGAGGGGGCCCTGGGCGTCATCACGGAAGCCTGGGTGCGACTGCACAAGAAGCCCACGTACCGCTGCGCGACGACGGTGCGCTTCAGCGACTACGAGAAAGCCGTGAACGCCACCCGTGTCATCAGCCAAGCGGGGCTCTTCCCGGCGAACGCGCGCCTGCTGGAGCGTGACGAGGCCCTCTTCACCGAGGCCGGCGACGGCACGAAGGACGTCCTCGTACTGACCTTCGAATCCGGCGACCACCCGCTGGAGCCGTGGATGAACCGCGCCCTCGAGATCTGCGCCGACTTCGGCGGCGAGTGGGACAAGGACGCACTGCAGGACGACGGGTCCCAGAGAAAGGGTGCGGCCGGCAATTGGCGCAACAAGTTCCTGCGCGGGCCCTACCTCCGCCAGCACGCCATCGCCCGCGGCGTGATGCGCGACACGATGGAGAGCTGCGTTACCTGGGACCAGTACATGGCCTTCCAGGCGAGCGTGAAGGAGCGCACCCTCAAGGCCATCCGGGAAGTCACCGGCCGCACCGGCACCTGCACCGTGCGCTTCACGCACGTGTACCCGGACGGCCCGGCGCCCTACTTCACCTGGCATGCCTTCGGAGACAAGTCCAAGCTGGTCGAGCAGTTCTGGGCCATCAAAAGCGCGGCCTCGGACGCCATGTGCGACGCGGGCGGCACCATCACGCACCACCACTCGCTCGGACCGGACCACCGCAAGTGGTACGACCAGGAAATCCCGCCGCTGTATCGCGAGGTGATGCGCGCGACCAAGAACACGCTGGACCCGAATTGGGTGCTGAATCCCGGCATCCTGCTCGACAAATGACCGCCCCCCTCGCCGGCATCCGCGTCCTCGACCTCTCCCGCATCCTCGCGGGCCCGTGGTGCACGCAGGTGCTCGCGGACCTGGGGGCGGAAGTGATCAAGATCGAGCGGCCGGGCACGGGCGACGACACCCGAGCCTGGGGGCCGCCGTTCCTCAAGACCCAGGATGGCGCGGACACGACCGACTCCGCCTACTTCGCCTCCACCAACCGCGGCAAACAGTCAGTGACGCTCGACATCGCGAGCCCCGAAGGGCAGGAGATCGCACGCGATCTCGCCGCGAAGTGCGACGTGTTCGTCGAAAACTACAAGGTCGGCGACATGAAGCGCTACGGACTCGACTATGAGAGCCTCGCGCAGATCAACCCGCGCCTCATCTACTGCTCCGTCACCGGCTTCGGCCAGACGGGGCCGTACCGGAACCGCGCCGGCTACGACTTCATGATCCAGGCCATGGGCGGTCTCATGAGCATCACCGGAGAAAGCGATGGGCTGCCGGGCGGCGGCCCGCAAAAGGCCGGCGTGCCCATCGCCGACCTCATGACCGGCATGTACGGTGCCGTGGCGATCCTGGGGGCCCTGCGCGAGCGCGACAAGAGCGGAAAGGGCCAGTACATCGACATGGCGCTGCTGGACTCACAGGTCGCGTGGCTCATGAACCACAACCTCAACTACTTCGTCTCGGGCAATGTCCCGAAGCGCTGGGGCAACGCGCACCCGAACCTCACGCCCTACCAGGCCTTCCCGACGAAGGACGGCAACCTCATCCTCGCTATCGGCAACGACAGCCAGTTCCGCAAATTCTGCGGCGTGGCGGGCCTGTCCATCGCGATGGAGCCGCGCTTCGCGGACAACAAGTCACGCCTCACCAACCGCAGTGCCCTTGTGGCCTTGATCGCCGAGGCCATGAAGACGAAGTCCACGGCAGACTGGATGGTGGCCCTGGAAGCCGAGGGCGTTCCCTGCGGCCCCATCAACACGATCGACCAAGTGTTCGCAGACCCGCAGGTGATCCACCGGGGCCTTCGCATGGACCTGCCCCACTCCGCGGCGGGCACCGTGCCGCAGGTGGCGAACCCCATCCGCTACGCCCGCACTCCGCTCCAATACCACGCCGGCCCGCCCGTGCTGGGCGAGCACACGGAAGATGTCTTGATGCGGGATCTCGGCCTCGATGCCGGGCGCATCGCCGAGCTGAAACGAAAAGGCGTGCTCTAGGCGCCGACCCCAGGCAACACAACCGCAAGAGGAGAATTCATGAAGTTCGCTTCCACGCTCGCCAGGCTCGCCCTGGCCTTCTGCGCTTGCCTCGCTTTGCCGCTTTCGGCGAACGCGCAAGGCTGGCCGACAAAGCAGCCCATCAAGTTCATCGTCGTCTACCCCCCCGGGGGTGCCTCGGACGTGACAGCGCGCCTCATCGGTGCCAAGCTGGGCGAGGTCCTGGGCACCACGGTCATCATCGAGAACAAGCCGGGCGCCAACGGCATCGTCGCCACGGATTTCGTGGCGAAGAGCGCGCCGGACGGCTACACGATGCTGATGGCGAACCTGGGACCCAATGCCCTGAACCCGGTCGTCTACAAGAAGCTGCCGTACGACGCCATCAAGGACTTCACCGGCGTGACGCTCACCACGATCGTGCCGCAGGTGGTGGTCGTGAACCAGGATCTGCCGGTCAAGTCGATTTCCGAGCTCATCACCTACTCGAAGGCCAACCCGGGCAAGGTGAGCTTCGGCTCGGCGGGCCACGGTGCCTCGAACCACCTTTCTGGCGAACTGCTCAACGCGCTGGGCGGCATCAAGATGCAGCACGTCCCCTACAAGGGCGATGCGCCGTCGATCGTGGACCTGATGGGCGGCTCCATCCAGGTCGCCCTCCCCACCACGGTGGCAGGCCTGCCGCACGTGCGCAGCGGCAAGCTGCGTGCCATCGGCGTCACCAGCAAGAAGCGACTGGAATCCCTGCCGGACGTCGCCGCCGTGGCCGAGACGCTGCCCGGTTACGAGGCCGTCTCCTGGGGCGGCGTCATGGTCCCCGCGGGCACCCCGAAGGACATCGTCCACCGCCTCAACGTCGAGATCAACAAGATCCTCAAGATGCCGGACATCGTCGCGAAGCTCGAGGGCCTGGGCGCGATCATCGTCGGCAGCACGCCGGAGGAGTTCGACAAGTACGTGAAGGACGAGATCGCGAAGTGGGGCAAGGTTGCCCGCGACAACAACATCGCGATCGACTGAACGTGGGCAAGGCGACGGAGGCGAAGCGGAACGGCTCGGTGACGAGCCACGACATCGCCCGCCTCGCACAGGTATCGCAGGCCACGGTTTCGCGGGTTCTCCGCGACGATCCGAAGGTGAGGCCCGCCACGCGCGAACGTGTGATGAAGGTGCTCGCCGAGACGCGCTATGAACCGAACGCCGCGGCCCGCACCTTCCGCGGGGGTCGCGCCGATTCCATCGGTGTGGTCGTGGCGCGGCTGTCGTACCAGCTCTACCCCGCGATGCTTGAGGCCATCGGCGCGCAGCTCGCCCGGCTCGGGCGCCGCATGATCGTCTGGGACTCGGACCATGGCGGCGATGCGCCTGCCATCCGCGCGCTCCGTCAGGGGGTGGTGGACGGGGTCATCCTCACGGCTGCCACAGCGGAATCGGAGTTCCTGCGCGAGGTGCCGGCGGAAGGCTCGGCCGTCGTGCTGCTCAACCGCATCGTTGCGGGCTACGCGAGCGACCAGGTGTCGAGCGACAACCTCGATGGCGGGCGCCGGGTGGCGGAGTACCTCGTCGCCTGCGGCCGCAAGCGCATTGCGCTCATCGGGGGCATCTCCCGCGCGAGCACCATCCGCGACCGCGAGCAGGGCTTCCGCAAGGCGCTCGACCGGCTGGGCGTGGGCTTGCTGCCGCACTACTGCTTCCGCACCGACAATTTCACCCACGCAAGCGGCGAGCAGGCCGTCGTGCGCCTGATGGAGCTGGCCTCGCCGCCCGACGCCATCTTCTGCGTGAATGACGTGCTCGCCATGGGCGCCATGGACGGCGCCCGCGGCCTTGGCGCGCGCGTGCCCGACGATCTGTGGATCGTGGGCTACGACGACATCGAGATCGCCTCCTGGGGCGCCTACGACCTCACGACGGTGCGCCAGCCCATGGAGCAGATGGTGGGGCAGGCCATCGAGCTGCTGCTGGCCCGACTCGAGCACCGCGGGGCACCCGTGTCGCACAAGTGCCTCGCCAACGAACTTGTGATCCGTGGATCGACGGGACGGCAATCCTCGCCCGCGGCCGCAGCCCGAAAGAAGCCCCGACCATGAGCAAGCCCCTACGCAGCAACTTCACCCCCGGCACGCCGCGCTGGGCCGTCCGCCGTGCCCAGTGGAAATCGCTCGGCCTCACGGATGCGGACCTCGAGAAGCCCAAGATCGCTGTGATCAACACCTCGTCGGAGCTTTCCTCCTGCTTCAGCCACCTGGACGGCGTCTCGGCGCGCGTGAAGGCGGCCATACGCGCGGCCGGTGGCCTCGCCTTCGAGGTGCGCACGGCAGCCCCGAGCGACTTCATCACCAGCGCAGGCCGGCAGGGGCGCTACATCCTTCCGAGCCGCGACCTGCTGGTGAACGACATCGAGGTGCAGGTCGAAGGCGCGATGCTCGACGGCATGGTGTGCCTTGCCTCCTGCGACAAGACGGCGCCGGGCCAGCTCATGGCAGCGGCGCGCCTGGATATCCCCAGCCTCGTCGTCGCCTGCGGCTACCAGCCGCATGGCCACCTCGATGGCCGCGCCGTGGACATCGAGGAGGTCTACGAAAGTGTCGGCAAGGTGGGCGCCGGCCACATCACCCTCGAGCGGCTTGGCGCCATGTGCGACGTGGCCATCCAGGGGCCGGGCGTGTGTGCGGGCATGGGCACGGCCAACACGATGCACATCGCGGCAGAGGTGCTCGGCCTCGCGCTGCCGGGCTCGACGCCGGTGCTCGCCAACGGCGATCGCATGTTCGCCTTCGCGGAGGCAGCCGGACGCCGCATCGTCCAAATGGTCAACGAGGACCTGAGGCCGAGCGCCATCCTCACGCCGCAGGCTTTCGAGAATGCAGTGATGGCCGGCCTTGCCCTTTCGGCCTCCATCAACCTCGTGCGCCACTTGCAGGCGATAGCGGCGGAGGCGCGTTGCCCCGTGGATATCTACGAGCTCTACGACCGCCTGGGCCCCAAGATCCCGCTGCTTGCCGCCGTGCGCCCGAATGGCGAGACGCGCATCGAGGAACTTGAAGCGGCCGGCGGCACGCTCGGCGTGATGAAACGCCTGGGCGCGCTCATCCACCGCGATGCGCTCACGGTTTCGGGTCGCACCTGGGGCACGGAGATCGATGTGGCGCCGGAGGCGGGCGCGGTGATCCGCACCGTCGACAACCCCATCTCGAGAAAGCCGTCCGTCATCGTGATGCGCGGCAACCTCGCACCGGAAGGCTCCATCCTCAAGGTGGGAGACGCGGGGGCGAAGCAGTCGTTGTTCGAGGGCAAGGCGCTCGTGTTCACTTCGCAGGAAGAGGCGCTCGCGGCACTCAAGGCCGGGCGCCTCGTGAGGGGCACGGTCGCGGTCCTCGCTGGCATGGGATGTCGTGGCGGTCCTGGCATGGCGCTCGCCTCGGGCTTCGTCGCGGCGGTGGATGGCGCCGGGCTCAGCACGATGGTGGCTGTCATCACCGACGGTCAGCTCTCGGGCCTCAACCGCGGCATCGCCATCGGGCAGGTGGCGCCGGAAGCGGCGCTTGGCGGGCCGCTGGGCCTCGTACGCGATGGCGATGCCATCACCATCGACATGGAAGCGCACCGCGTGACGCTGGAGGTGGGCGAGGCGGAACTTGCCTCGCGACGCGCGACCCTCAAGCCCCACAAGGGCGCCGATGAGCGCGGCTGGCTGCACATCTACGCGCAGGTCGTTCAACCGATCACGAAGGGCGCGATCCTGGTGGGGCCAGCCCGGGACACCGCAGCTTGAGACTCGAATCCATCCACGAACCGGAACGCGAGCTTCCGGTTATCGCCGAGCCCGACGTGCTGGTGGTCGGGGGCGGCCCGGCGGGCATCGCAGCGGCCTGCGCGGCAGCCCGGGCAGGCGCCGACACGGTGCTGGTGGAAAGCTACGGCTGCCTCGGCGGCACACTTACGATCGTCACGCTGGGTGGTTTCTGCGGCATCCACGCGGTGGTGGACGACGAGCGGCTCGGGCGCGTGGTGGGGGGCCTGTGCCTCGAACTGGAGGATCGCCTGGCGAGGGTGGACGCCATCCGTCCACCGAAGCGCCACGGCCGCATCGTGGGCGTGCCCTACGACTCCGTGCGTTTCAAGGGCGTGGCCGACGAAATGCTGGAAACGCACGGCGTCGCGGTGATGCTGCACACGCACGCCGTTGCCGTCATGACCGAAGGTGCACGTGTCACCGCCGTCATCGTGGAGAACAAGGGCGGGCGGCGCGCCATAGTGCCGCGCGTGGTGATCGACTGCTCGGGTGACGGTGACGTAGCGGCGCGCGCCGGCGCGGGCTATGAGCTGGGCCTCGCAGGCGAGACGCAGTACGGGTCGGCGATGTTCCGCCTGGGCGGCGTTGACACGGTTCGGGCCTGCCAGCTCACGCGGCCCGAGATCCGCGAATGCCTGGAGCGCGCCGTGGCCGAGGGCTATCCGCTGCCGCGAACCTCGACGGGCGTACACCTGAATCCCATCGAGGGCGTCGCGCACCTCAATGTGACCAAGCTCGGCCGGCCGGACGGCTCGCCTTTCAATCTCGTCGATCCGGTCGAACTGGGCAATGCGGAGCGCGAGGGCCGCCGGCAGGTTTGGATGTACGAGGAAGCCTTCCGGAAATACGTGCCCGGCTTCGAGAGTGCGCGCGTCATAGACATAGGTGCCCGGGTGGGTGTGCGCGAGACTCGGCTCATCCATGGCGACGCCGTGCTCACGGAGGCGCAAGTGCGCGCATGTGAAAAGCCCGCGGATGCGATCGCGATTTCCTCGTGGCCGCTCGAGAACCACGGACGCGGCCGCACGACGAGCTGGGAGTTCCTACCGGATGGCGAGTGGTACGGCATTCCCTGGGGCTGTCTCGTGGTGCGCGGATTCGATAACCTGCTGGTCGCGGGACGTAACCTTTCCGCGGAGCACGCGGCGCAAGCATCCGTGCGTGTGGCGGGACCTTGCATGGCACTGGGGGAGGCGGCGGGCGCAGGCGCCGTCGCGAGTCTCGCTCATGGCGGCGATGCACGCGCGGTGAACGTCGAGGCGCTGCGCGCGCAATTGCTGGCAGCAGGCGCGATCCTCGATCCTTGCTGGAATTAGTTCCCCGGACTCGGGTATGCACTGCATCGCCGCATCTCGCGATCGGCAGCTCACCGGCTCTGGTCGGCCATCAGCGGGCATCGACGACCGACGGCTTGGGACGTCGGATGAAACAACCCGGCGCGTTCACGCGAGCCGAGCCCTGGGGCTGCTGGGCACACGGCAATGATCAAGCGGCAAGGCCCGGCTGGCCACTAATATCTGTCCAGGCCGGACCTTCACCGGCTCCGTGAATGGAGGAGTCCAAATGAGGTCTGCCTCCTGGCGTCGCTGGTTGGCCAGCGGCCTGCTCTTGGTGTTGTCGGCAACCGCACTGGCGGCCGAGCAACGTTTGCTGATCGCGCCCCATGCGACGGACGCGCGCCTGTCCGTCGCCGACGCCGCGCACCTCGTGATTTACGAAGTTGGAGCCGACGACGCGCCGCTGCTGGTCTGGCTGGGGGGCACCGGCGGCAAACCGGAGAGCGGGCCGCAGCTCTTCTATGAAGCAGCGCTACAGCGGGGCTACCGGCTGCTAGCCCTGTCCTACCTGAACACACCGGCGGTGTCGCAGGTCTGCGCGGGCGCGACGCTGCGCGCACAACCGGCCTGCGCCAGGCATTTGCGACAACACCGCGCCTGGGGTGAACCGCAGACCAGCCTGGTGGCCGATCGACCCTGAGGAAGCGATCGTGCCGCGCCTGACCCGGCTGCTGCAGCACTTGGCGCGCACCGATGCCGCCGGCCGCTGGGACCAGTACCTGAACGGCGACGCGCCGCGCTGGGAGCGCCTGGTGCTGGCCGGCCAGTCACAAGGCGGCGGCATGGCCGCCTTCATCGCCCAGACGCGGCGCGTGGCCGGGGTGATCATGTTCTCGGGCGGCTGAGACCACCGGCCCGGCGGCGACATCGCCCAGTGGTACTCACGCGCGAGCGAAACGCCACCGCAGCGCTGGCATTGCACCTTCCATGTTCAGGAAGCACAGGCCGCCACCATGGAACGCATCTACCAGCGCCTGGGGCTGACGGCATCGCAGATTCACGGTCTTGCGCAACCCGTGCAGGGCGCGCAGGCACACGGCGAAGGCATACATAACCCCGCCTACCGAGCGCTTTGGCAACAGATGCTGGAGTTGCAGCGCTAAGCACTCGTTGCCGCCGTTGGGCTGCGCAGGACTTGCGCTTCTGTTCAGGCATCGGTCAACGTGATTGCGTGACCAGGTACCTCCCCGGTCGCGTTGAACTCCTCGCAAAGGCCCAATGGTGCGAAGACACTGGGTTGAGTTTGGCCGCTGTTCCTCACGCGAGCTGGGGCAGCTTTGTGGCGCTGACTTGCGCGGCATGAACTTCCGCAAAGGGTCGCTATGGAGAGCTCTGCATAGCGACCCCTATGCACATGTCTCGACTATGCACAGGTGACTTGGCGCTGATGGCACGGCGGCATCATCGGCGCGGCATCCGACGGGGTGGCCATTTGCCGAACTGGACATAGTTTCGGTATCGGAGCGCACTGGTGGTCCCACTTTAGGAGATCACCATGGATACCGCTCAGCGCTCACGCGTCATCGAGGTCGATTGGCTCGCCGCTAGTCCCATCGGGCCTCACGCCGCCGCGTTCAAGCGTCACCTGACCGAGCGCAGGTACGCCGCGCACACCGTTTCCAGCTACGTCGCTGAAGTGACGCACTTCGCGCGCTGGGTCTGCACGCGGCGACTGCCGCTGGCCAGGATCGACGAAGTCTCGGTCGCCATCTTCCTTGACGACCACCTGCCGAGCTGCGCGTGTACTGGGCAGATGCGTCACGACCGCGCCGATCACAGCGCAGCGCTTGGGCACCTGCTCGTCGTACTTCGCGCGCAAGGTGCCATTGCGCAGCCGCCAGTCAGCACGAGGCCGGTGGATGAGGAATTGCGCCGCTACGACGATCACATGGATCACGTGCGCGGACTTGCTCCGACGACGCGAGCCATGGCGCTGAGGATCGTGGGACGACTGCTGACGGAGCGCTTCGATGGCAACGCCGTCGACATCGCCGCCATCACGCCCGAGCACGTCCGGCGCTTCTTCGCCGAGCAGGCCGCGCTGCACAGCAAGCCTGCCGGCGCGGGGTCTGTCGTGTCCTCGCTGCGCGGCTACTTCCGCTACCGCGCCTCGCTGGGAGATCTGGTCCACGGGTTGGTCGGCGCACTGTCCTACCCGGCCAACTGGGCCCTGTCTTCACTGCCCAAGAAGTTGACCGACGAGGAAGTCGCCCAGTTGGTCGGCTCGCTCAACAACCCCTGCCGCGCCATGCGGCGGGCGTGCGCCATCGTGCGCTGCGCCCTCGATCTTGGGCTTCGCAGCATCGAAGTCGCCCAGCTCAACCTGGACGACATTGACTGGCATGCCGGCACGATCACGCTGCGCCACACCAAGGGCCGTCGCGTCGACATCCTGCCGCTGCCCGTGGCCACCGGCGAGGCCATCGCCAAGTACCTGGAACTGGAGCGCCCCAAGACAACCAACCGCGCCATCTTCGTGCGCAACGTGGCGCCGCGTGACGCCCCCATTGGCGCGGACCTCATCCGCATCACCATCCGCCAGGCCTACGCCCGCGCTGGCTTGCCCTACACCCGTTCGCACCTGCTGCGGCACACGATGGCCAACCGCCTGCTTGCCAGCGGATCGTCCTTGAAGGAGGTGGCCGACGTGCTGCGCCACCGCTCGCTGAACACCACGATGGTCTACGCCAAGCTGGACAGCCGCAGCCTTGCTGTGGTGGCCTTGCCCTGGCCTGGGAGTGCGTCATGAGCGGCGCTGCCATGCCCTTCAAGTCGCGCGTCGAGCGCTTCTTGGTCGAGCGCCATGGTCTGGGGTTCTCTGCGCGCGGCGAGGCTTGCATCTTGCGCAGCTTTGCTCGCCACCTCCACGATATTGGTCATTGCGGACCGTTGACGGTCGAGGTGATGACGGACTGGGCGCGGCGCGACAGCCACGGCAGCACGGACCCGGTCACATGGGCGCGGCGCCTGAAGAGGCTTCGTACGTTCGTGCGCTGGCTGCAGCAGTTCGAGCCCGACACCGAAGTTCCCGATGACACGGTCTTCGGCCGCATGCCCGAGCGCAAGGCGCCCCATATTTACACCGAGCAGGAGGTCATCGACTTGCTGGCCAGTGCCAGGCGGCTCGGGCCGGCGTCCAGCCTTCGCGGCGTCATCTTCGAGACGCTGTTCGGGCTGATCGCCTCGACGGGCCTGCGGATCAGCGAAGCGCTGTCGCTGAAGAACGCCGACGTCGATCTCAAGACCGGCATGCTGAGCATCCACCTGACCAAGTTCGGTAAGTCGCGCCAGGTGCCCGTGCATCACAGCACCCTCGAAGCGCTGCGTCGATATCGCCAGCAGCGCGACATGGCGGGCGAGCCCTACAACGACGACACCGCGTTCTTCGTCGGCAGCCGGGGGCGACTGCATGGCCTGCCCCTGGGCGACCGCCAGGTGCATCGCGTCTTCGGTGAGTTGCGACGGCAACTCGGTTGGCCCAATCGTGGATCGCACCATGCCGCGCGCATCCATGATCTGAGGCACACCTTCGTCGTTCGACGCATCGTGGAGTGGCACGCCCAGGGCGTGGACATCGACCAGGCCATGCTGTCGCTGTCAACCTACATCGGGCACGCGATGGTGACCAACACCTACTGGTATCTCTCGGCGGTGCCGGAACTGATGGCGCTGGCCGCAGGGCGGTTCGAGGCGTACATGTCACAAGCGCGGGCCGGCGATGAATAAGCCAGCCACTCCGACGCCGCCGTCATTCCCGGCGCTGGTCCAGCAGTTCTTCACCGAGTACCTGGTCGCGCAGCGGGCGGTCAGCCCGCGCACGGTGGCTTGCTACCGAGATGCGCTGTCGTTGTTCCTGGGCTTCGCCAGCCACAAGCTGGGCAAGGCACCCACGGCGATGCAGCTTGCCGACCTACGACCCGAGCTGATCCTGGCATTCCTCGACCATCTGGAGCAAGGCCGCAAGAACACGGTTCGCAGTCGCAACTTGAGGCTCACGGCTCTGCGCGCGTTCTTGAAGTTCGCTGCTCGGCGTGATGTCACTGCGCTGCACGACATCGAGCGGGCGTTGGCCGTCCCGATGAAGCGCTTCGAGCGGCCGATGCTGGGCTTCCTGACACGCCCAGAGATGCTGGCGGTACTCGGACAACCGGGCGAGAGCTGGTCATCGCAGCGAGACCACTTGCTGCTGGCTATGCTCTACAACACCGGCGCGCGGGTCTCCGAAATGATCGGCGTGCGCGTGGTGGATGTCATCCTGGACGGGGGTGCCTGCGTGCATCTGCACGGCAAGGGCCGCAAGTTGCGATCGATCCCGCTGTGGAAATCCACGGTGGTCGAGATACGCGCCTGGCTTCGGCTGAACCCGGTGTTGCGTGGCGAGGCGGCCTTGCTGCCCAACCGGGATGGTCAGGCCATGTGCAGATCGAACGTCACGCAGCGCCTGAGCCTTGCGGTGGCCCGCGCCACAGCGGAGCACCCCGGCCTGGCCGCCAAGCGCGTCTCACCGCACACGCTCAGGCATACGAGTGCCATGCACCTGCTGCAGTCGGGCGTGCCGTTCAACGTGATCGCCCTGTGGCTCGGCCACGAGTGCACGACAACGACCCATCGATACGTTGAGGCCGACCTGGCGATGAAGGAGAAGGCCCTCGCACGGCTGGAAGCGCCAGACACCAAGATGGGCCGCTACAAGGCGCCAGACTCGCTGCTGCGGTTCCTGCAAACGCTGTAACTATGCGCACAACACGCCGGGCTGAATGCCGCATCGCTGCAGGGCCCGTCGCCGGCAATCTCGAGGCACCTGTGCATAGTCGAGACATGTGCATAGGGGTCGCTTGCCGCCCCACACGAACGACCGCTGACCGGCACCCGAGTTTTTCGCTCTGGGGCACCGAAGCCGCCCAGAGGTGACCGGCCGCTTTCCGCTGCATCGCCGACGTCCACGTCGTCTCGGCCATCGGCAGCAGAGGGTTGGTTCCGGCCAGCCAACTTGACGAACAGGCCGCCGTAGACTGGTCATTGGCCTCAGCCCCATGCACGCCGGGACGCGAGTATCGTCAGTTCGAAGCGAACTCGTTGCCCAAGATCGCGGCGATGTCCTGGCGCTCGCCCAGCAGCCGGACCACATCCAGGTACTCCCCGAGTTCGAAGTAGCACCAGAGCAGCGGGAACTTCGAGACCCGCCAGGTCCGAAGCCCTGGGATACCAAGGAGCTTTCCGAGCGTCGGCGAGCCGATCCCTGGATCGAGTTCGATCTGGTCAAGCGCGGCGTTGGTGGCGTTGGCCAGCTCCACCGCCACGCGGGTGCCGCCCTCCTTGCGGTAGTACCGAACCTCGCCCTGCTGGTCGCGCAGCGCCTGCGGGCGCAGAACCGCCGGCTTCAATCGATCTCGCCGCGAGCGATCGCCAGCAGTTCCTTCTTGTCCGCTTTGGTGCGACGCCGGCCTGGCCCGGATGCCAGCCCCTCTTCGATGAGATCGCGAAGCCTCTTCTTGGCCTGTTCCTCCTGGTCGCGCCGGACCAAGTCGCGGATGTACTCGCTCGTGTTGCCGTAGTTGCCAGCGGCGACCCGGTTGTCAATGTACTCCCGCATCGACTCGGGCAAGGCGAAACTCATGGTTTGGCGACTCATGGCGAGATCCTGGACGGTTTGACAACGGTTGTCAACTTGCCTCGCTGACCGCGTGTCTGCTGGCCCGGGGATGCCGGCCCGTTCCTCGTCAGGAAGCCATCCGAGTTGCCTGGCCCGGCGCGCGCTGGATCAGCGCCACAGCGAACTTGTCGACGCCGAATCTCATCGTGCCGCGGAAATTGATGTGCGAGAAGTGCGCTGGGCCGATGCGGCGCAGCCAGTCGTCGTCGACCGGGATGCCGTCTCGCTTGAGCCTCTGGACCACCTCGTGCATCCGGGCGGTGTTCCAGGCCAGAACAATGTTCGTCAGCAGGGCGTGCGAACCGGAGATCGCCTTCATCTCGTCGCGGCGCCTGCCACGCTCGGGCGCCACCTTGCCTGAGTACACGGCGCGCTGCAGCTGATGCACCGACTCACCCCGGTTCAGCAAGGTATGGATCTCGCGCCGGAAGTCCTCGATGCCGATGTAGTCGCACAGGAACACGGTTCGCAGCAGTCGGCCCAGGTGCTCCGCAGCCCGGTGCAGTGGATCCCCCTGAGCGGCCGACCCGAAGCGCTGCAACGCCAGCGTGGCGGAGACACGTCCCGAACGAATCGACGCCGCCAGGCGCAGCAACTCATCCCAGCCGCGTTCGATGGCGGCCAAAGACACGCGCCGGACGGTGACCACTTCCAACCCATCGGGGACGGTGAATCCACGAGGCAGATAGAGCTTTCGTTCGGCCAGATCCCGCAGGCGGGGGCACAGATCAAAGCCCAGCAGCTTGGCGATGGCCATCGCCGGATTCGTGTAGCCGTGGGTGTCGACCGCCAGCAGCGAGATCCGAATCCTGTCTGCGGCGCTGTTGTGCTGCTCAATGCCCTCGATGGCGACGCCGGCCTGGCGTTCGTTCAGCACGATGGGCTGGTCGTAGACGATGCCCCAGCGGTCGCGCACGTGGGTGTACAGGCCCGCGGCATAGGTACGCCTGCGCGGGTCGACACGTGCATTCCACAGGTGGCGGGACACGTCCAGCGACATCATGTCGGCCGACGCCTTGTCGCCGTCACCCCACAGCGCCGCGATGGGAATCCGGCTCTGGAACTCGGCCACGCGCTCATTGGCTCGGCGCAGGCGGCCGCTGCCTTCCAGGGCACGCATGGCCACCGTGACTTGAGTGGGTTCGAGGCCAGGGACCATCGACGCCACGCCCTTGGCATCTGCATCGGTACCGTGCGCCAGCAACGCGCCGTACAGGGCCACGAGCTCGTTGGTGGACTGTGCGCGGTGGCCGAGCAGCGCTTCGCTGTACCCGGTGGCAGCGTCCACCTCCAGCAGCAGGTCCGGGAACTGCACGCTGCCGATGAGGTTGTAGATGGTTTCGCGCGTGCGCACCGGCTCGGCTTGATCCGGCAGTGCCGTGATCGCAGGCAGATGGAGCACGCCGTCGGCGCCGATCTCGATCTTGCCGCGCCGCTGGGCCTCTGCCACCGCAGACATACCGGCCATCATGTTGGCCAGCAAGGGCTCCAGGAAGTCGGCCGCCGACTTGGGCATGCCCAGCAACTCGGCCTGTTCGTCCCGCTGCACGGCCCAGTCCGCGAGCGGGATGAGCATCCGGTCTCGCTCCCGAAAACTCAGCGAATGGTCAAGCCAGACGCTGCCTCGGCGCAGGCTCTTTCGCAGCGACATCATCGTGCAGGCCTCGTACGCCCGAAACCCTGAGCGAGGGTCCAGATCGCGGACCAGGCCGTGCCAGGCTGCGCCTACATCTGGTAGCGGCACGCCCTCCTTCAGCTCGGTCACACCCTGGCGCTGCAGATCCGTCCAGGACTTCCATTGTTCGAAGCCCGGATCGCCAGAGCGGCCACCGAAGTCCAGATCTTTCAGCGCGCCCAGGCAAGCGCGCACGCGCTGGCTGTCTTCCGCCAAAGCCTTGCGAACCAGTGACACAAAGCTGCCACTGGCAGCTTCGCCGAGCTCGGCGAGCAGGTCCCTAGCCTCCAGGACTCGCGCCTGCCAAGTCTTGGATTCGTCGTGCAGGACGGATCGTGCCTTGGCCGCCTGCTGGATCAGGCCTGTTGTGCCCCGGACACGGTTTGACTGGGCCTTATCCGCCGCCTCGCGGAACAGTTGCTGGCTGCGCCGGCTGGTCTGCAAGAGGGCGACGTCGGTAAGTTCGAGCAGGGTCACCCGCAGGAAGCAGACCAACTCGATCAGTTGGCGCGATGGCTTGATCTCTCGCGTCTTCACAGGGCGCCTGGCCTGGACCTGACGGGCATAGGCCTGCTGCTTGGCCAACGACACGGCGCTCAGATTCCAGTCGTGTGCACCGAGCTCCTTGAGGTAGCGGACCTTGTCGACGGTTTCGGTAAGAGTGCTGGGGCCGTGACGCTTCGACGGGGTCTTCAGCCACTCCAGATGCGTCGTGTCGGTGCCCGGCCGAGCGCTGTATGCGGCGTCGACAACTTTCTGGGCCGCTGCCGGCGGCACCGCGGCATT
>JAMHVM010000122.1:0-61822 GCA_035911475.1 Lysobacterales bacterium
TCGATCAGCTTGAGCAGCGCCTGCTGCACGCCTTCGCCGGACACGTCGCGGGTGATCGACGGGTTTTCGCTCTTGCGCGAGATCTTGTCGATCTCGTCGATGTAGACGATGCCCTGCTGCGCCTTCTCGGCGTCGTAGTCGCACTTCTGCAGCAGCTTCTGGATGATGTTCTCGACATCCTCACCCACGTAGCCGGCTTCGGTCAGCGTGGTCGCGTCGGCAATGGTGAACGGCACGTTGAGCAGGCGCGCCAGCGTCTCGGCCAGCAGCGTCTTGCCCGAGCCGGTCGGCCCGATCAGCAGGATGTTGGACTTGGCCAGCTCGACGTCGTCGTTGCGGCCGCGGGTTTCCAGACGCTTGTAGTGGTTGTACACGGCCACGGCCAGCACCTTCTTGGCCATGGACTGGCCAATCACATACTGGTCCAGCGCTTCCAGGATTTCCTTCGGGCGCGGCAGGCTGCTGTGGGTGCTGGCGGCCTTCTCCTCCAGCTCCTCGCGGATGATGTCGTTGCACAGCTCGACACATTCATCGCAGATGTAAACGCTGGGGCCGGCAATCAGCTTGCGCACTTCATGCTGGCTCTTGCCGCAGAAGGAGCAATACAGGATCTTGCCGTTGTCACCGCCGCGGCGTTGTCTTTCTTCAGTCATGCGTGTGTCGCAACCAGCCCAAAACGGGGTGTCGAGAATAGCATAGCGCCGAAAAGACGAAGCCCGCCGGGTGGCGGGCTTCGGTTGACCGGGGTGGCAGGTGCGCGACCCCGGGCGGACGTGCCTGATGCAGGGTCAATCCTCGAGCGTGCGCTCGAATTCCTTGACCTGACGCTCGGCCTCATCCTTGGCGATGCCATAGCGCTCCTGCACCTTGCCTGCCAGGTATTCGGCATTGCCCTCGGCGACCTTCAGATCGTCGTCGGTGAGCTTGCCCCACTTCTCCTTGACGGTGCCGGTGAGCTGCTTCCACTTGCCCTTGATGCGATCCTCATTCATCTCGTATCTCCTTGATTATCTGATTGCTTGATGCTGACTCGATGATCAGCGGGTCTTCAGCGCACGGGCGTCGACATTGGTCACGCCTTCGATGCCGCGGGTCACTTCCAGCGCCTTGTCCACGGCAGCCTGGCTGTCGAGCACACCGGCCAGGGTGACCACGCCGTTCTCGGTCGACACGTTGATATCGCTGCCGGCGACGCCTTCGGTGGCCAGCAGGGTCGACTTGACCTTGGTGGTGATCCAGGTATCGGTCACCGGCTGCTCGGAGCCGTCCTTGTCCTGGACCAGCGGCGCGGTATCGACAGCCAGCACTGAGGTGGCGGCCATTGCCAGCGCGGCGCTGAGGCCAATCACGACGAAACGGTTGTATGCAGCCATTTGCATTCTCCTTGCTGAGGGTTGCTTGCGGTCGGACTGGAATCAGTCGGACGTCAGCGTCTATGCGAATGCCGTGCCAAGAATCGACGTCATGAAAATCAACGAATTACCAAGAACGCCCGGCGAAAATCATGCATTGAGGCACGACCAGGGGCCGGCTTTCGGGCGATTTGCACTAGCGCTGGTCAGCCACGCATCGACCAGAGCAGGCCGTGCGATCGGAGCCGTGTCACACAGATCCGGATGGCCTTGGCCGATGGCCGTGCCGGACAGCGTGGCCTCGACAAGGCACGCCGCCGGGCGCCGCAAGTACGCCTCGCGACGATCAGGTTGGTTGGCAATCGGCGGCGGGTGCGATCCGCTCGCCCCTGAGCGTCAACGGCGGCGGTCGGTGCGCGCCTTGCGCAGGGCGTCGAGCTTCTGGCCGATCTGGATCTCCAGCCCGCGCTCGACCGGCTGGTAGTACTGCTGCCCGATCAGCTCGTCGGGCAGGCATTGCTGGTCCAGCGCGACGCCACCGTCCACATCGTGGTCGTACTGGTAGCCGCTGCCGTAGCCCAGGCCCTTCATCAGCCTGGTCGGCGCGTTGCGCAGGTGCATGGGCACCTCGAGCGTGCCGTGTGCGCCGACATCGGCCCTGGCCTGGTTCCACGCCGCGTAGGCGGCATTGCTTTTGGGCGCCATGGCCAGATAGATCGCGCACTGCGCCAGCAGCAGGTCGCCCTCGGGCGAGCCCAGCCGCTCGTAGCCCTGCCAGGCCTCCAGTGCCAAGGTGAGCGCGCGCGGGTCGGCCAGGCCGATGTCTTCGCTGGCCATGCGCAGCAGCCGCCGCGACAGGTACGACGGATCGGCGCCGCCATCAAGCATGCGCGCCAGCCAGTAGACAGCCGCATCCGGATCAGAGCTGCGCACCGACTTGTGCAGCGCCGAGATCTGGTCGTAGAACTGCTCGCCGCCCTTGTCGAAGCGGCGGCCGCGATCGGCCAGCACCTGCTTCAGCAAGGCCTCGTCGAAGTCGTCGTGGCCGCCGGTCAGCTCGGCAGCAAGCTCCAGGATGGTCAGCGCCCGGCGGACATCGCCGTCGGCGGCCTCGGCGATGCGCTGCAGGGCGCTGTCGGCGACCTGCCAGTCGCGATCACCCAGCCCACGTTCGCTATCGCTGAGCGCTCGACGCAGCGCCGGCACGATGTCCTGCGCAGTCACCGCCTTGAGCACATGCACGCGACAACGCGACAGCAGCGCCGAATTCAGCTCGAACGACGGGTTCTCGGTGGTGGCACCGACGAACACGATGGTGCCCTTCTCGATGTGCGGTAGGAAGGCATCCTGCTGCGCCTTGTTGAACCGATGCACCTCGTCGACGAACAACACGCTGCGTCGGCCCTGGTCGAAGTGCACCTGCGCCTGCGCGGTGGCGGCTCGGACATCAGCGATACCGCCCAGGACGGCCGACAGCGCCTGGAACTCGGCATCGGCGTAGCGGGCCACCAGCAAGGC
Organism: Lysobacterales bacterium; assembly: GCA_035911475.1. Classification (GTDB taxonomy): domain Bacteria; phylum Pseudomonadota; class Gammaproteobacteria; order Xanthomonadales; family UBA2363; genus Pseudofulvimonas. Next base: position 2,871 of record JAMHVM010000122.1, read on the forward strand.
CAGCGTGGTCTTGCCGCATCCGGGCGGTCCCCACAGCACCATCGAGTAAGGGCGACCGGACTCCAGCGCCGAGCGCAGCGGCGTTCCCGGGCCGACCACATGATCCTGACCGACCATCTCGTCGAGATCGCGCGGGCGCATGCGATCGGCCAGCGGTCGCAGCGACAGCTGATCACCTTCACTGGCGAGATTCAGCGATTCGCTACGTGGGTCCGGGGTTTTGCCGCGACGAGCCATGGGCTCAGCTTGCCAGAGCGTGGCCGTCGTTGCCGGTCGGCACCGGACCGACCTGGTAGTCGCACACTGCCGCGAGCACGGCAGTGGCGAAACTGCCGCGCGGCAGGCTGAAAGCCAGCTCCAGCGACGGATACGTCGTGCGGTCGTCATCCAGCCAGCGCCAGGAGAGCTCGGCCGGAAGCAGCCGCAGCGCACGGCGCTCCTGATCCATGCCGAATTTCGCCAGACCGTCCACCAACACCGGTTCGGCCGCGGCGATGGCACGCTCGATCTCGCCGGCCTGCTCGCCGGCTGGCGGCTCGCCCCTGCCCCACAACGGCCCGGTTGGATGGATGGCACCGTTCGCCACCCGCGCGCGGATCTCGTCGTTGATGACGAGTTCGGGACCAAACCAGCTGCCGCGTCCGTCGAGCTGGAAACAGTCGCCCGGGAGAGCCTGGTTCCAGTCGCCTCGCCGTACCCGCTCAGCCAACACTTCATTGAACAGGTGCGAGCGCGCCGCACTCAGCAACAGACTGCGCTTGCCATGCGGCAGACGCGCCGGACGTTCCGCCTGCAACCAGCGTCGTGCCTGTTCCAGATTGCCGGCATCGCGACCAAAGCGCTGCTCACCGAAGGCATTGGGCACGCCAACCGTTGCCAGATCGCGAAGCATGGCTTCGGCGCGATCGCGATCACCCTGGACCTCGCGGATCACGATCCGGAAGCGGTTGCCGCGGTGGGCACCGCGACGCAGCTTGCGGTCGTGCCAGTGCCGCGCCAACACGGTGACCCCTTCGATCTGCGGATCGTGCTCGGGCGCGATGCGCTTGGGCAGATGCACGCCGAACCACTGCCGGGTCACGGCGTGGCGATCCTTCATGCCGCTGAAGGCGACCGCCGATTCGGCAATGCCGGCCCAGCGCGCGAGCTGCCCCGCGACCCAGGGCGTGTTGGCATCGCGCTTCTCGATCCACAACAGCAGGTGTTCGCCGGCGCCGGCCGGCTCGAAACCCAGTTGCTCCTCGACCTCGAAATCTTCGGCGCTGACGCGGATGCGTCCCTGCAAGGTCGGTGACGCGACGAGGGTATCGTGGTCGCTCATGGCTGGCTCACTGCCGCCCGCCACGGATGTCCGCCGACGGTGCCCAGCTCGTGTCGTGGGCGCGCCACGGATTGATGTCGATGCCGCCACGGCGGGTGAATCGCGCATGCACCAGCAGCGCCTGCGGTTGGCAACGCGCCTGGATGTCCAGCCAGATCCGTTCGACGCAATGCTCGTGGAATTCGCGGCTGTCGCGAAACGACACCAGATAGCGCAGCAGACCGGCATGGTCGATGGCCGGGCCGCGATAGCGGATCTGCAGGTCGGCCCAATCGGGTTGACCCGTGACCGGACAGTTGGAACGGAACAGGCGCGTGACCAGCGTTTCCTCGATGGCAGCACCATCCGCAGCCACCAGCCACTGCGGGGCGACGGCGTCGCCGTGGCTGATCTCGATGGCCTGTTCGTCCAGGCTGTCGCCTTCCAGTACCGATACGGCGAGCGTATCGACCCCCGCGCCCACCGTCAGCGAGACATCGGCCGCGATCCCCAGCACGGGCGCCAGGTCGGCACCGATTCTTGCGAGCACCGCATCGGCATGGTCGAAGCGTCTGGCGGCGTAGCCGTTGAGATAGAGCTTGAGCGACTTCGATTCGACCAGGTTCGGCGAATCCGCCGGCACTGTGATTCGCGCCACCGCGATCTGCGGCTTTCCGCGTTGATCCAGCCAAGACAGTTCCCAGGCCGTCCAGCGATCCTCGCCGACGAACGGCAAGATTGCTGTATCGACACCGGACAATGGCAGCGACAGCCGCGACTGCGCGCGGGCAATCGGAAACAGGATGCCGGCGTCGAGGCTGCGCGGATACTCGGCACTGCGTCCGAGCAACGAATCCTGCACGGAACCCGGTTCGCTCATGACCTGCCTTGCTGGATGAAACGGAAGGTGAGGTTGATGCGCGGGCCGCAGCTCGCACGTGTCGCCGGTAGCGCGTGTTGCCAGCAGGCCTGGCTGTCGCCGGCCATGACCAGCAATGATCCGTTTTCCAGCCACAGCGATTGCCGCAACGGCCGGCTGCGATGTCGCAACGCGAACCGGCGTGATGCACCGAAACTCGCCGAAACGATCACCGGCTTCGTGCCGAGCTCCGGCTCGTCATCGCTGTGCCAGCCCATGCGGTCGGAACCATCGCGATAGCGGTTCGCGAGCACGCTGTTGGTATCCACGCCAATCCGCCGGGCGATATCACCGCGAAGCCTGGCCAGCGTCGGCGTCCACGGCTGCGGCGCATGGCGCACACCCGAATAGCGATAGTCGGTCCCTGGATCACCGAACCAGCATGACTGTCGCGGCGATGGCAGTTCACGCCCGAACATCCGGACGGTGTGCACCTGCCAGGCGATTTCCCGGTCCAGCGCAGCGAACAGGGCATAAGCGTGATCCGGCGACCAGAACGCTGGCCAATGGCGAAACTCGCCATCGGGCCAATCCAGGTGTTCGCCCTGCGGCCGATCAACCGCGAACAGTTCGGCGACGGCGTTCAACGGCGCGGCAGATAACCCAACGGGTCGACCGGCTTGCCGCCGCGACGGATCTCGAAATGGAGCTTGTCGCGATCGGCACCGGTACGGCCCAGCTCGGCGATCGGTTGTCCGGCCCGCACGCGCTGTCCTTCATTGACCAGTCGCTTGCGGTTGTGCGCATAGGCGCTGAGGTACTCCGGCGAATGCTTGACGATGATCAGTTCGCCATAGCCACGCAGTCCGGAACCGGAATAGACGACCTCGCCATCGGCGGCGGCGACCACCGCCTGACCGGCACGCCCGCCGATACCGATGCCCTGGCGGGCCAGATCGCTGGTGCTGAAGCGCTGGATCAGCTCGCCCTGGGTCGGCCAGCGCCATTGGATGCCACCCACGGTGGTGGTGGCGGTCGGCGTCGTGGGCACCTCGATGACCGGTGGTGCCGTCGATGGTGCCGGCGGCGGCGCCTGCACCGGCGTCGTGGCGGGCGCCGTCGGCGTGGTTGCGACCGGAGTTGCCGGCTGGTTGGCGGCAGGTGGCGGCGATGGACTGGACGAGGTTGCCGCCGGCGGCGCTGCGGCAGGCGATGTGGGGGCCGGCGCTGTGGACGCTGGCGGCTGGGTCTGCCCGGATTCCACCAGCGGCCTTGTTTCCACGGTTCCGGCCGGCGGCGGAGCGACCGGACGCGATGGCGTACCGGATGCTGGCGGCGTGCTGGCTGTTGCCGGCGCCGCCGGTTGCGCGCTGGCCATGCGCAGCCGCTGTCCGGGATAGATCGTGTAAGGCGCGGCCAGCCCGTTCCAGGCCGCTACCTGGCGCCAGTCCAGGCCGCTGCGGAAAGCGATGCTGTACAGCGTTTCGCCGCGGGCCACGACATGATCGTTCGCACGCGCGGTCGAGGACGGCGCCGCCGGTGTACTGCCGTCGGCATGACGGATACGCACGACTTCCGTCGTGGTCACCACGCAACCGGCTGATACAGCCACGAGCGCAAGCAGCAACGCCGTGCGCACGGTGATACCTGCGCTCATCAACCCAGCCCCGGCAGGATCGGCACGAAGGCGACCGCGCCCAGATCGTCCTCGACGACCTGCCCTTCGGCATCCTTGCGCAAGCGGCGCAGGCGCTGAGGGCCGGACGGATCGCCCACCGGCGCGACCATCAGGCCACCCGGCGCCAGTTGCGCCAGCCACGACGGTTCGATACGACCGGCGGCGGCGGTGACGATGATCGCGTCGAACGGCGCCTCGTCAGCCCAGCCGCTGCGACCGTCGTCGTGGCGGCTGCGGATGTTGTCCAGACCGAGCTGGCGGAACCGGCGACGGGCCTTGCGCAGCAGCGGGTCCAGCCGCTCGATGGTGTAGACCTGCGGGACCAGACCGGCCAGCACGGCGGCCTGGTAGCCGGAACCGGTGCCGATCTCCAGCACCTTGGCGATGGCGGTGTGCTCCAGCACCACCTCGGTCATGCGCGCGACGATCCACGGCTGCGAGATGGTCTGGCCATTGCCGATCGGCAAGGCGGTGTCTTCGTAGGCGCGCGAGGAAATCGCCTCGTCGACGAACAGGTGCCGCGGCGTATGCCGGATCGCCTGCAGCACGCGCTCGTCGCGGATGCCTTCGGCAGTGAGGCGCTGGATCAGCCGGTCGCGTACGCGCTGACCGGTCAGGCCCAGACCGTGGTCGTCCACCGGCTGACGCAGGATCACGCTCATGTCAGGGCCTCGGCGCGGCTGCCGGTGTCGAGCGTGGCCACCCAGCCGGCGACCTTTTCCAGCGCCTGATAGCGGGTCAGGTCGACATGGATGGGCGTGATCGAGACATAGCCACGGCGCACGGCATCGAAATCGGTGCCGGGACCGGCGTCCTGTTCCGGTCCGGGCGGGCCGATCCAGTACACCGGTCGACCGCGCGGATCGTTCTGCACCACGCAGGGCTCGGCGCGGTGGCGATGCCCCAGCCGGGTCACCTCGAAGCCGCGGATCTGGTCCCAGGGGCGGTCCGGCACGTTGATGTTGAGGATGGTGTCGGCCGGCAGCGGATCCACCAGCAGCCGTTCCATCACCTTGGCCACCGCCAGCGCAGCGCTCTCGTAGTGCTCGGCCTGGTGCTCACGGGTGACCAGCGACACCGCGATCGCCGGCAGGCCCAGATAGCGCCCTTCCATGGCGGCGGCCACGGTGCCGGAGTAGATCACGTCGTCGCCCAGGTTGGCGGCGTTGTTGATGCCGGAAACCACCAGGTCCGGATCGTCGTCGAGCATCCCGCATAGCGCCAGGTGTACGCAGTCGGTCGGCGTGCCGGCGACCCGCCATACGTTGTCCTCGATCTGATGCACCCGGATCGGCGCATCCAGGGTCAGCGAATTGCTGGCGCCGGATCGGTCACGGTCGGGGGCGAACACGGTGACCCGCCCGAGGCGGCCCAGTGTTTCGGCCAGGACCTTGATTCCCGGCGCGTGGACGCCATCGTCGTTGCTGATCAGAACGTGCATGCTTGCGGTGGTTCGACAGGATGTGAACTATAGCAAGAGGCCGCGCCCCACCGCCCTCCATCCCATGACTCGCCGCAAAGCACCCATTCAACCCGAGCATCCCGACCAGGCCGACGACAGCGCCCTGTTCCGCGATGCCATCGGTCCGGTGCGACGGCTGACCGAGCCGGCGCCGCGCACCGACCAGCGTGCACCGGCACCCAAGCCCGAGCCGGTGCAGTTCCTGCGCGACGAAGCGCGGGTGCTGGGTGAGCTGCTGCAGCCGGTGTCGGCGATTGCCGACGTCGAGGTCGGCGAAGAGCTGCTTTACCTGCGTGATGGCCACGACCCGCGCCTGCTGCGCAAGCTGCGGCGCGGCCAGATCGCCGTTCAGGACGAGATCGACCTGCACCAGATGAATCTGGCCACCGCCCGCGAATGCGTGCGCGAGTTCCTGGCCGAGGCGATCACCCAGGGCCTGCGCTGCGTGCGCATCGTGCACGGCAAAGGGCTGCGCTCACGCCAGGGGCCGGTACTCAAGACCCTGGTCGACGGCATGCTGCGCCAACGCGGCGACATCATCGCCTTCGCCTCGGCGCGGCATCAGGACGGCGGGACTGGCGCGATGCTGGTGCTGCTCCAGCGCCGATGATGAACGGCCGCTTAGACTTGCGGCGCGACGCCGCTCCAATGGTCCGAATGCCCAGGCGAACGCCTGCCGCCGTCAGAGAAGCAGCAGGCGCCGAAGATCGTCGCTACCATCGCCAAGGCGGCAGTCAACCCTCACTATCGGGACTGACTCGCGGACCTGATCATCAATCGACCTCGACCCGACGATACGGTGCGTTGATCCATATGATCCTGGCGCCTGCCGCCCTCGCCTGCCCTTCGACCTTCGCGATCTTCTCAGCGTCGATTTCATACTTGATGGGAGACAGCCTGGGTGCCGATGACGTGCTGATCGGCGTGGCCGCACAACCAGCAAGGATGACCAACACCAGCGAAAGCCCTGCGATTTTCATCTTCCACCTCCTGCCTGTGGCGGGTCTACACGAGGTCAAACGGTTCTATTGGCTTCCGTTGAATTCTAGCTTCGCGGCCATGGCGCGGCCGCAACTGGTCCCCGCGTATCCACGGCCGGTCACAGTGCCAGCGGGACGTATGGGACAATACGCAGCCGAGGCCCGCAGTTGACCGTTCCACCGGCTGGCCACGCATACCTTCTCCCGAGACAAGAAATGAGCGAAAACTACGACGTCGTCGTCATCGGAGCCGGTCCTGCCGGCTATGTCGCCGCCATCCGCGCGGCGCAGCTCGGCCTCAAGACGGCCTGCATCGACAGCTTCATCGGCAAGGACGGCAAGCCGGCCCTGGGCGGCACCTGCCTCAACGTCGGCTGCATCCCGTCCAAGGCGCTGCTGGACTCGTCCAAGCAGTTCCACAACCTCACCCATGCCTTTGCCGACCACGGCATCAGCGCGCAGAAGCCGGCCATCGACGTCGGCGTGATGGTTGGCCGCAAGGACAAGATCGTCAAGCAGTTCACCGGCGGCATCACCCAGCTGTTCAAGGCCAACAAGGTCACCCCGATCTACGGCTACGGTCAGCTGCAGCCGAGCCGCAAGGTGGTCGTCACCGCCGCCGACGGCAGCAAGACCGAAGTCACCGGCACCAACATCATCATCTCCGCCGGCTCGGTACCGATCGAGCTCAAGGGCATGGCCTTCGACGGTGAGTACATCGTCGACAACGCTGGCGCGCTGGATTTCACCGAAACGCCCAAGCGCCTGGGCGTGATCGGCGCCGGCGTCATCGGCCTGGAGCTGGGCAGCGTCTGGAAGCGTCTGGGCGCCGAAGTCACCGTGCTCGAAGCCATGGACAGCTTCCTGGGTGCAGCCGACGCCGACATCGCCAAGGTCGCCAAGCGCGAATTCGAGAAGCAGGGCCTGACCATCAAGCTGGGCGCCAAAGTCTCCAAGGCCGAGGTCAAGAAGAAGGCCGTGGAAGTCACCTACACCGACAAGGCCGGCGAACAGACCATCACCGTTGACAAGCTGTTGGTCGCGGTCGGTCGCCGTGCTGCCACCGACGGCCTGCTGGCCGAGGGCACCGGCGTGCAGCTCGACGATCGTGGCCGCGTCGTCGTCGACGAACACTGCTACACCGGCGTCGAAGGCGTCTGGGCCGTGGGCGACTGCGTGCGCGGTCCGATGCTGGCGCACAAGGGCAGCGAGGAAGGCATCGCCGTGGCCGAGCTGATCGCCGGCCTGCCCGGCCACGTCAACCTCGACACCGTGCCCTGGGTCATCTACACCGAACCGGAACTGGCCTGGGTCGGCAAGACCGAGAAGGAACTCAAGGACGCCGGCATCCCTTACCGCGTCGGCAGCTTTCCGTTCGCCGCCATCGGCCGCGCCGTGGCCATGAACGAAACCGCCGGCCAGGTGAAGATGCTCGCCCACGCCGAAACCGACCGCATCCTGGGTGTGCACATGGTCGGCCCGGTGGTCTCCGAGCTGATCGCCGAGTGCGTGGTCGCGATGGAGTTCAAGGGCTCAGCCGAAGACCTGGCGCGCATCGTCCACGCCCACCCGACCCTGTCGGAAGCCGTGCACGAAGCTGCCCTGTCGGTCGACAAGCGCGCGATCCACAAGGGCAATTGACCTGTATAGCCTTGGCCGCCTCTTCCGGGGCCACTCGAATCAGCGGCGCGACGCGAAAGCTCGCGCCGTCTTTGTCAGTCAGGCGGATTGGCTGGATGCATGTAGAAATCGACTCGCTCCGGTTGACATTGCGCGATGTCGAAGATGGTTCCGGCCAAACCGTGCAAAAGTCTGCGTAGGAGCTCCGCCACACTCGTCGCGTCTGCCGCATCAAGCAGAAGAGACTCTTCAAACACAACCAATGGCATCCTGATGAGAGAGTCAAGGAAAGGAGGGTGATTGGATATCCTGAAGTGCATTTTCTCCTTGTCTGAGTGAGCGACCACCTTGTCTCGAAGAGTGATCACTTTGTTCAAAACTCGCTCTTCGGCCAAGCTCAACTCCACACCAAACGACCTCGTATCAAGCGCTGCGCGACCACGCCCAGCTTTGAATGGACGAGCGGCTGCGACTATCGCCGTGTGTTCATAGCATCGAAATCTGCGCAGATCGACCATGGAGCACTTTGCCGAATAGTCACATTCAGCGGACAAGAATGTGAGCGCTGATAGCGCCAACTGGAAGTCACCACACGATTGGATCGCTCGAGCGATCTGTGCATCGGTGAGCTCCGGTCTTCGATTCGCCATGATGTAGAAGCCAGCTCCGAGCCAAAGATTGATTAAAGCGGTCAGATCAACTAATCGACCTCAGCTTGTCTCCCCGAATTCTATCCAGTGAGAGCAGCAATGACTGAGCATAAGAACGGTAGCGGGCATAGGAACCCTGAAACGTCCCAGCCACTACGATTATTCAGCGCAAAATCGAGATCTTTCCTCATTAATCGACGAAGCAAACGAAAGTGCTTTGACTGAGAGATGTCGGTCACACTCTGCCCGAAGGTACAAGCGGCAAACGACGCATCACCCGCTAGCGTGCATCCGGATCGATCGGATCCACGACTGTCAGGGGGTGGAAAATGGCAAGGATGTTCGTTCGGGCCGCGGTCGCGGCATGTGCGCTTTGCATTCTCTGGTCGGCGCCGGTGTCGGCGCAGGCCTGCCGCGACGCGGTGGTGCTGGTGCACGGCAACGCCGGTTCACCGGCGGACTTCGACAACACCTACAACGCGCTGCGGGCGAATGGCTACGCCGCGAGTCAGATTCTGAGGCCGAACTGGGGCAGCAAGACCTGCCCGGCCTGCAACGACCACAACGGCGGCGAGGAGACACCGGTGCTGAACGCCATGGTCGAGGCGCTGGCGCGTTCGTGCACCAGCCGGATCGACGTGATCGGCCATTCCATGGGCGCCACACTGGCTGCACACCAGATCCGCAAGTACGGACTACGCGATCAGGTCGACACCTTCGTCGGCATCGCCGGCGCCTTTCGCGGCCTGCGCTCCTGCGGCAGCTATCCGTTCAACGTGCCGACCAGCACCTGCGGCCGCTGGGGTCTGTCGGTGTCCAGCCCGCTGCTCGACAGTCTCTGGGGCCAGCGCTTCGGCAGCAAGGTCTATTCGATCAAGTCCTGGATCGACCAGATCGTCTGCTTCGGCGGCGTGTGCACGGTGGGCGGTGTGCATGCCTCGTCGATTCCCGGCGAGAACGCCAGCTACACCTACAGTTACGGCCACTTCGGCCTGCTCGACTACACCGCCGCACAGCAGCTCTCGCTGATACGGTAGCTGTGTCGCTTCAAGCGGACGGAGCGCGGATCGCTGCGGGACTTCGACCCGTGCTGACGTGGGTGGTCAGTCAACCGGCCGATGGAGTAAGCCGAGCTGTCGGCGAGGCGGCTTGGCCGTTGTCCATGCTGCCCGGGCACGATCGACACTCAGCGCCAACGGCGCAATCCAGTCCATGGAAGTCCGCGACGTCTGCGCGCAGCTGCCGAGCTGCGCCATTCGGGCGGCTCCACCCTGCCAGGACTCACATCGACACCGCTGCCTCCACCGTTGCCTTGCCGTCAACGGTGGGGAGTTGATGCCGTCGCTTCAGACCCGGCGACGCAGACGCGCGGCACCGATCAGACCTGCCAGCACCGACAGCAGGGCGATCGCCAGTGGCGCCAACAGCGGCACCGGGCGCGGCGGTGTTCCTCCTGGCCCCGGTCCACCGAGCTCGACCAGATGATTGACCAGCTCGACGGTCGTGGTGGCGCCAACGGTGATCTCCACCTGCTGCGGTGGCGGCGGCGTGTTGGCGGCATCCCACTGCCAGCCGGTCGGCGGCGCCGGCAAGGGCGCCAACTCGGTTACCGTACAGCTGGTCGGCGCGGGAACGTCAGGCAACGACGCGGTACCACCGGACGGCACCTGGATCGTGGCGTCGAGACCCGGTTTGCCGGCGCACTGCACGCGCACGCTGAAGGATGCGTCAGGAAGGCTTCCACCGGAGACAGTCTTGCCGACCGCCAGCTCGCCGGTGCTGCCGCCGAGCGGCAGGACGTTGTTGAACACGTTGACCAGGGTCTCGACATCCGGCGGCACTGCCACGTTGACCGGCGCCGGTGGCGTGTTTGCCGGATTCCACTGATAGCCCTCTGGCGGCGCCGGCAACGGCAGGTTCTCGGTCACCGTGCAGGTGTTGGGAACCGGGATGTTGGTGAGCTCGACGAAGCCCTCCGACGGCACCTGGATCACCTGCTGGAACGCCGGGTCGTTGCAGGAGACCGTCACCGAAAACAGGTAACCGGGGGGATTGATGTCGCCAGTGATGTACTTGTAGACCTTGAGTTGCGAGGCGCCCTGTGCCGAAACGGAACCGATGCAGGCCAGCAGGACCAGTGTGAGACTGGCCCGGACCGCTGCGCGCACGCGGTCTTGGGGTAGCGTTGGAATCATGGTTGGAATCCCTCTTGGAATGGACTGCCGAAGCCGGTCACGGTGATGATCGGAAGAAGATCGCCATCGCCGGTGCCGAGCCCGTACGTGCGGACCGACTAGGGCGGCGATGTGGCCGCATCCCCAGCGGCCGAATCCGAGTCTAGCAGGCATTTTGTGATACACATCACATAAATGGATGACTTTTGCGCTCCGGTGAGGGCAAGGTGTCGGGGAAATCTGCGCAGTCGGTTTCGGCCTGGCTTCCGGTCATCGCCACCAGCGAACGGGGCGACGCTTCACGCAACCGAAGCCGCCGACCGGGACTCACGATCACGCATACCCCGGTGCGCGTCGTCGCGGCAGGCTGCTTGTCCGCGTTCGTCGAGTGGCAGAGATCATCTGCCACCGCAGCGGACGGCGACCCAGATACCGGGACCGATGACGTGACTCAGTCGTCAATGTGGTCGTGGATGCCAGTGGCGCCCAGGCGCCAGTAACCGGCAGCCTTGACCCAGCGCGGATGGAGTCCGCGCTGCTGCACCAGTTGCAGGCGCAAGGCACGCGCCTGCCGGCTTTCGCAGGCGACCCAGGTGAAGCCGTCACCGGATGGCAGCACCAGCTGAGCCACCGTATCGGAGAGCGTGCTCGACGTGCCGGCCGCTTCGCCGTTGCGATGGCACCAGTGCACGGTGAGGTCGGCGTTCGAGGTGAGTGCCACCTGGCCATCGGCGGCTTCGACTTCCGCCACGACCACGGCGCGCGTGGTCGCCGGCAATTCGGCCAGCCGACGCGCGATGGCCGGCAGCGCAGTCTCGTCGCCGATCAGCAGATGCCAGTCGAAGCTCATGGGAATGCGCACGGATCCGCGCGGTCCGCCGACTCCGAGGATGTCGCCCGGTCTCGCGCGCACCGCCCAGTCGGTCGCCGGGCCTGCGGCATGGACCACGAAGTCCAGTTGCACAGTGCCGGCGTCGACATCGTGGCTGTGTGGTGTGTAGTCGCGCATCACCGGACGGGCATCGTCCGGCCAGATGGGACCATCGGGCCCGACCTCGGGCAACAGCAGGTGGCCGGTCTGCGGATCGGGAAAGAACAGTTTCACGTGGTCGTCGAAGCCGGGGCTGTCGAAACCGGCCAGTTGCTCGCCACCGAGGGTGACGCGGATCAAGCGGGCTGCCGGCTGTTCGACAGCGCGTACCTCCAGCCGACGGAAATGCAGCGGCAGACGCATCCGCTGCGGCAATCGGGCTGTGTCGCTGACGGGATCGGGGAGGGTCATGGCGGCGGGTCCGGATAGTCGTGATGGATGATGGGCGACAACCCACAGCACCAGCCAGGCACTGCCGAATTGATGCGGATGAGTCGGGATTGTCGGGCCGCTTTGGCGGCAGGGCGCGCGGCGGCTGCGCCGGGTTCGGTCGCCGATGACGTCGGCGGGATACTCGTCACCAGCGATCCATCGCTACATTCTAGAGCCGTCCGCAGGCAGCGATTGGCACCGGTTTCGGCACAGGCCGGCCCGGTGATGCGCGCGATCGGCTACGATTTCACCTCGGTCCGCCAGCCGTCGCCCGCGTCCGACCGCCAGAACGCCACTGTGGTCTGCGACCAGCGCCTCCGCCGTCCCCGAACGGATCGGAGCCGGCGCCGTCTTCCCGCGACCGCAGTCACGACGCCGATGAAACGCCATCGCGCCGGCAAACTCCGCGCGACAAGGATCCCGTGATGACAGCACCCGCCCGTGGCGTCGACGCGCCTGCGCACAACCATGCAGACGACAGCGCGCCTGTCGGCGAGCGCAGGCAAGACGCTGCGGCTGCCGTGACCTTGGCGGGTGCGAAGCAGTGGTTTCTGTCGTCGCGCCATACCGGCCGTGACTACCGCATCCTGGTCAGCGAACCCGATGGCTCCGCGCCGACGTCTGGCTGGCCGGTGCTGTACCTGCTCGACGGCAATCTGCTGTTTCCAACGGCATATTCGCTGTCGCGGATCACCGCGCATGCCGGCAAACGCCTCGACCTTGAAACGGCAGCGCCGGTGGTGGTCGCCATCGGCCATGTCGACGAGCAGCTTCTGCACGATCCGGCGCGTAATGAGGACTACACGCCGCCGGCTCCGGACCTGTCCGACACCGGCGACCGCAGCGGCCGGGCGCAAGGTGGTGGCGACCGTTTTCTCGACTTCATCGAGCAGGAACTGAAACCGCTGGTCGAGAAGCGCCTGCCAATCGATCGCGAGCGCCAGACACTGGTCGGCCATTCCTACGGCGGCCTGCTGGCGTTGCATGCGCTGTTCACCCGCACCGATGCCTTCCGGAATTACGTCGCCGGCAGTCCGTCGATCTGGTGGAACCACGGCTGGATCCTTCAGGAGCGCGACACGTTCCTCGCCGCGCATGCGAGCGTCGGCGAAGCCGCGGCGAACCACCAACACGCGGCCAGACGGCTGCTGGTCACCGTCGGCGAACTGGAACAGACACCCACGCCGCAGCTGGATGGAGGCGCGCGCGATGCGATGATCCGGCAGCGACGCATGGTCGACGGCGCGCGCGAGCTGGCGCGATCACTGGCAGCAGCGTCTGAGCACACGGGCCTGAGCGTGGCGTTCCGCGAGCTTGCCGGCGCGAACCATCTGGGCGCTGCGCTGCCCATGCTGATCGAGGCCTTCGCGTTCCTGCGCAAGGACAACACGCAGACGCCGCCCATTGCCGACGACGCCGGCAACCGCTGAGCGCACATCAAAATCCCCACACTCCGATCTTTCCCCGAGACCCCGCAATGACTGCATCACCCTCCCGCTGCCTACCCTGGCTCGCCTTGTTGTTGCTGACCACGCTGATGTTGCCGGCGTGCGGCAGACAGGACGCCGACGAACCCGGTCACGACACCGGTGCCACCACCAACACGGAAAACACCGGCGACACGGGCGCTGCCACCCGCGAATTCCGCAACGACGACGGCAGCACGGTGACGATTCCGGCCCGGCCGCAGCGCATCCTGTCGACCTCGGTCGCGATCACCGGCACCCTGCTGGCCATCGATGCACCCGTGATTGCCAGTGCGTCCATGGTCAACGGCACCTTCTTCGGCCAATGGGTCAAGGTCGCTACCGAGCGCGGCGTCGAAAACGCCTGGCCGGCGGGCAGCGTCGACCTGGAAACCGCCTACGCGCTCAAACCCGACCTGATCGTGGTCGCCACCAGTGGCGCCGATTCGGCGATGCCGCAACTGGACGAACTGCGCCGCGTAGCGCCAACGCTGGTGCTCGACTACGGCAGCCGGACCTGGCAGGAACTGGCACTTCGACTGGGTGAGGCGCTGGGTCTGCAGCCGCAGGTCGATGCCCGCATCCAGGCTTTCGATCGCCATGTCGCCGAGGCCAAGACACGGATCACGATTCCCGCAGGGCAAGCCAACATCATCAGCTTCAACGGGCCGGCGATGAACAATCCGATCGCCGCACCGACCGGCGCGCATGCGCAACTGCTGGAATCGCTGGGTTTCGACATCGAAGTACCGGACCCGTCCTGGCACAGCGGCAATGCCGGCGAACGCGGTGATTTCGTCTGGGCGCCGTACGAGTACCTGACCCGGCTCACCGCACCGACCACGTTCCTGCTCCGCTTCGGCAACGACCGCATCGGCGGCTTCCTCAACGATCCGGTGCTGGCCAACATGCCGTCGGTGAAGTCGAAACAGGTCTACGGCCTGGGCGAGAACTCGTTCCGTATCGACTACTACAGCGGCACCGAGATCGTCGACGACATCGTCGCGACCTTCGGCCGCTGACGGCAACAGCCAGCGCCAGGCATTGCGCGAAGGCATGACGCCGACCCAGCCCGACGGGCACTCGCCCAGCGCAGCCGGCTTCGCCCAGCGACAACGCCGGTTGCGTCGCGGTGGGCTGTTGATCGGCGTGGCGATCCTGCTGGCGCTGATTCCGCTGAGCCTGCATCTGGGCCCGGAAATGATCGCGCTGCCGACTGCCTGGGATGCGATCACCGCCTTCGATCCGGGCAGCAACGATCACCTGCGCATCCATCACGAGCGCATCCCGCGCACGCTGATCGCGATCCTGGCCGGCTGCGCGCTCGGCGTCGCCGGCACCCTCATGCAGGCCTTGACCCGCAACCCGCTGGCCGACCCGGGCATCCTCGGCATCAACGCCGGTGCAGCGGTAGGCATCGTCATCGCCATCGCGTGGCTGGGGATTACCCACGTCGCTGGCTACATCGGTTTCGGCGTGATCGGTGCTGCCGTCGCCGGTGTCGCCGTCAGCCTGCTCGGCGGTGCCCGCCAGGGCATCGACCCCGTGCGGCTGGTGCTCGCCGGTGCCGCGCTGACCTTTGTGCTGCTGGCGCTGACCCAGATCATCATCATCAACGCCGATGAAACCGTGTTCGACCAGTTCCGGCACTGGGCTGCCGGTTCGCTGCGCGGTCGTCGTACCGAGGTGCTGCTGCCGGTCACCCTGCTGGTACTGCCCGGACTGCTGATCGCACTCGCCATCGCCCGCGCGTTGGATGCCATGGCACTGGGCAGCGATCTGGGCCGGGCACTCGGCGCGCACCCGGTGCTGGTGTGGACCTTGTCGGCGGTCGCCATCGTCTTGCTGGCTGGTGCCGCCACCGCCGCGGCTGGTCCGATCAGCTTCATCGGCCTGACCGCGCCGCATCTGGCGCGCTTCATCGTCGGGCCTGATCATCGCTGGGTGATTCCCTGGGCGATGGTGTTGTCGGCGATCCTGATGCTGGCCGCCGATTGTCTGGGTCGCGTGATCGCGCATCCGGACGAGATCGGTGTCGGCATCATGGTGGCATTGATCGGTGGTCCGTTCTTCGTGGCGCTCGCACGTCGACGTCGGCTGGTTCAGCTGTGAGCGACACCGGATTCCGACACCTCAGTCCGATCGCCGGAACGGTCTGGCGCCTGGGGTCATGGTCGCTTCGACTGCATCCGCGGAGCCTGATCGTATCGGCTGTGCTGTTAGCCATCGTGCTGGTGCTGGCGATGACCGCCATGACCTACGGCCGCAGCGAACTGCCACTGTCGCAGATCCTGTCGACCTTGGCTGGCTTCGGCAGCGACGGCACCGATGAGCGGGTGATCCTGCATGTGCGTCTGCCGCGTGTGCTGGCGGCGTTGTTCGTCGGTGCGGCGCTGGGTCTTTCCGGGCTGGTGTTCCAGTCGATCTCACGCAATGCACTGGGCTCGCCCGACATCATCGGCTTCACCACTGGAGCGGCGACGGGCGCGCTCGCACAGATCATCTTGTTCGGCCAGGGCGCGGCACCCGTGGCGCTGGCAGCGGTCAGCGGCGGTGTGATGACGGCCGTGGTGGTCTATCTGCTGGCAGCACGCGGCGGTGTCGTGGCCGGGCCGCGGCTAATCCTGGTTGGCATCGGCGTCGGCGCCATTCTCGCGGCCTTGAACAGCCTGATGCTGGTCAAGGGTCACCTCGACAACGCCATCAGCGCCAACCTGTGGCTGGCCGGCTCGCTGGATGCGCGCACCTGGAGTCACGTGCTGCCGGTGCTGATCGGCACCATCGTGCTGCTGCCGCCGATCCTGCTCTCGGCGCGGCGGCTCAGCCTGATCGAGATGGGCGACGATCTGGCGCGGCAACTGGGCATCGCGGTTGAACGCACACGCTTGACCATGGTGTTCTGCGCCGTGGCGCTCGCGGCGCTGGCCACCGGTGCCACCGGGCCGATCGCCTTCATCGCGCTGGCGGCGGCGCCACTGGCCCGTCGTCTGACCAACGCCGCGCATCTGCCGGTGATCGCGGCCGCCGCCATGGGCGGCTGCCTGCTGCTGGCCGCCGACCTGATCACGCAATCGCTGCCGGCCGGTATCGTGATTCCGATCGGACGCATGACCGGCGTGGTCGGCGGCGTCTACCTCTTGTGGCTGCTGACCCGATCGCGCCGACCATGAGCAACCACACCCCTCTGCAAGTCGCACCACATGCACAGCGCCGTGTTCGTCGCTCGCCAGACGTGCGCTCTGCTGCCGGAAACTCGATGCCATGACCCCGCACCCGCACATGGCGAACACCGCCAACCACGCCACCGCCATCGGCGAGCCCGTCCTGGAAGGTCGTGCGCTCACCCTGGCCTATGAAGGCCGTCGTGTGGTCACCGATCTGGATGTCACGATTCCTGCCGGCAAGGTGACGGTGATCGTCGGCCCGAACGCCTGCGGCAAGTCCACGCTGTTGCGTGCGCTGTCGCGCTTGCTGGTGCCGGTCAGCGGCGAGGTGCGGCTGCATGGTCGCGACATCCGCAGCTACGGCGCCAAGTCCCTGGCCCGCGAACTGGGCCTGCTGCCGCAGGCGCCGGTGGCACCGCATGGTATCTGCGTCGCCGACCTGGTCGCTCGCGGACGCTTTCCGCATCAGCGCCTGCTGCGCCAGTGGTCAGACGGCGATGAACTGGCCGTGCGCGAGGCGATGGCGCAAACCCATGTCGACGATCTGGCCGCGCGTCCGGTCGAGGAGCTTTCCGGCGGTCAGCGCCAGCGCGTGTGGCTGGCCATGGCGCTGGCGCAGGAAACGCCTCTGCTGCTACTGGACGAGCCCACCACCTGGCTGGATATCGCCCACCAGTTCGAGGTGCTGGAACTGTGCCGCCGTCTCAACCACGACAGCGGCCGCACGCTGGTGATGGTGTTGCACGACCTCAACCAGGCTACCCGCTACGCCGACCACCTCATCGCCATGCGCGCCGGCACCATCGTTGCCGCCGGCACCCCGGAAACGATCATGACGCCTGCGCTGGTCGAGTCGGTGTTCGGCATGACCGCGCGAATCGTCGCCGACCCGGTCACCGGCACGCCGATGGTGGTGCCTATCGCCGGTGGCGCCTGACTCCGCGATGGGCATCGATCAACAATCCCGTTCGCAAGGGATCAACCGCATGCTTGCCAGATCCCGCCATGATTGCCGACCGGCGCTGCGCTACACTGCGCCGCAGCATTCACAGCAACCCGGCGCCGGCGAACACCGGCCAGGCAGCTAACCGTTTTCCGTCGCCGACGATTATTCGCCGCGGCGGCGAAACAGACCAGGCGCCGAGGCTTCGGCGCGATTTCGGGTTTGCACGAACGCACGGCATCACGCGATGCCCGCCACCTCCACGGCCGCCTTGGTTCGGGCAGACCTGTCGACCTCCACTTCGATGGGTGCAATCCAGATGAACCATTCCAGTTCGATCCGTCCACGTCGTTCATTGAGTCTGCTGGCCATGGCCATGGCCCTGTCATTGAGCACGACGGCTATTCACGCTGCCGACCCGTTCACCCAGACCGATACCGCGGCACAGGGTCGTGTCTTCGCTGGCGGTGCCGGCGGCCCCGGTGGCGGCCCGATCTATCCCGGTGGCGAAGCGGTCTTTCGCGGCGCGCAGTTCCAGCCCGGCCAGAAGGTGACCTTGTCCTACGGCGGCCAGCCGCTGTTCGAGGCGCCGATCACGGTCGGCGAAGACGGCAGCTTCGTCGCCAACCTGACCCTGCCGGCCGGCGCCACGCCGGGCCTGCATCCTGTGGTGGTGGAAGTGGCCGAGCCGGTCTCGGCGCAGGTGGTCGAGCTGAAGGTCTCACCGAAGATTCCGCTGCAGGGTGAAGCGCGTTTCGACATTGCTTCCGAGAAGGTGGCACCCGGCCTGTATCAGGTCGCGTACAGCGCGAAGAACGATGCCTTGTTCGTGACCTCGGCGGTCGGCCGCCCGCCTGTGACCGTTTCCGAACTGGTCAGGATCGATCCGAAGACGCTGACGATCACCGCCCGCGTGACGCCGGCCAAGGTGCCCGGTCACAGCGACGAGCGCGTGTTCGCCGTCTACGGCGTCGGTATCGACGACCGCAACGGCAATGTCTGGGTGACCAACACCCGCGACAACTCCGTGGCGGTGTACAGGCAGTCCGACCTTTCTCTGGTCAAGCAGTTCGAGCCGGGCCAGGTGCCGCATTCGCGCGACGTGATCGTTGACGAGCAGCGTGGCAAGGTCTACGCCTCGGCCACCGGCAAAAACTACCTCAGTGTGTTCGACGCCAAGACGCTGGCTTTCGTCAAGAACATCGAGATCGCCTCGCAACAGCGCGGCGAGGATTTCGTGCCGATGAGCCTGGAACTCGACAGTGCCAGCGGCAAGCTGTTCACGGTAAGCCTGAGTACGCCGGAAGTGGCGGTGATCGACACCGGCAGCGACAGCGTCGACAAGGTGATCGTCGTCGACGGCATCAAGTCCGGCACCGGCATCGCCTACGATCCGGACAACAAGTACCTGTTCGTGACCGCGCAGGGGTCGGACAACGTGGTCGGTGTCGATCCGGCAACCGGCACCACCACCTTCAACCGGCCGGTCGGTGCCGGTGCGCTGAATGTCGCCTTTGAACCGGTCGGCAAGCTGGCCTACATCGCCAACCGCGGTTCGGATACCGTCACCGTGGTCGATGGCACCGGCAAGATCGTCGCCAACCTCCCCGGCGGCTCGTTCCCCAACCATGTACTGGAAGACGGCAAGGGCAACGTCTACGCGATCAACAAGGCGCGTGGCGAAGACGATCCGAACGGCGACCGCATCAGCCGCTTCACGCCCAAGTCGCGCTGAGCGACACACCGCCAGGCGAGGACACGGTGCTGTCGGCGCCGGACTGGCAGTTGCCGGTCCGGCGCCAGGACAGCAGGCACGATGACAGCGAGCGCAATCCACGTTGCCAGTGCGCGGGCGACAACGACGATCGCCTCTGGCTGCAGGCTCGCCTGGTCGGCAACCGGGCTACCGGCGCCTTCTCAGTCACTTCTCGCGACGACGGATGCTTTGCCAGGACCAGCGGAGTCGGCAACCGTCGACAAACGGTCCGCGAACACCGACGCGCAACAGCGCCTGTTCGCAGCGACCGGCTCACGGGCTTGTCCGTACTGCCACGATCGGCCATCCTCGCCCAAGCGCCGGACCCGGCGACCCGATCTCCCGTTGCCAGACGAGACCCGATTGCCATGACCGTTCCCGCCCGCTTCCGCAGTTTCCGCATCCGCAAGGACGCCCAGGGCTATCGCGCCGCCATCGAGGAAGATGGCTTGGAGGCGCTGTCGCCAGGCGAGGTGACGATCAAGGTCGCGTGGTCGAGCGTGAACTACAAGGACGCGCTGGCCGGCACCGGACAAGGCAAGATCCTGCGCAGCTTTCCGCTGGTCGGCGGCATCGACGTCGCCGGCCATGTCGTGGAATCACGCGACGCCCGTTATCGCGAAGGCGATCCGGTGCTGGTCACCGGCTGCGGCCTGTCAGAAACCCGCGATGGCGGCTACAGCGAATACCTGCGCCTGGACCCGGACTGGATCGTGCCGCTGCCGGCCGGTCTGAGCCTGCGCGAAGCGATGGCGCTGGGCACCGCCGGCTTCACCGCCGCGCTGTCGCTGTTCCGCATGGAGCAGAACGGCCAGGCGCCGGAGTCCGGCCCGATCCTGGTCACCGGTGCCACCGGTGGTGTCGGCATGCTGGCGATCGCGATCCTGGCCAAGGCCGGTTTCGAGCCGCACGCGCTGTCCGGAAAGTTCGAGCGTCTGGATGACCTCACCGCACTCGGCGCGGTCTCGGTGCTCGACCGCAAGACCGTGACCATGGGCAAGCGCGCGCTGGAGACTGCCGCCTGGGCCGGCGCCATCGACAATGTCGGCGATGAAGTGCTGGCCTGGCTGACCCGGGTCATCCAGCCCTACGGCAACATCGCCAGTTGCGGCCTGGCCGGTGGCGAGCTGCTGCACACTACGGTAATGCCGTTCATCCTGCGTGGCGTCAGTCTGCTCGGCATCGCTTCGGCCGGCACCGCCTATGGCATCCGCCGCGAGATCTGGCAACGCCTGGCCGGGCCGTGGAAACCGGAGACGCTGGATCGCATCACCACCCGTGAAATCATGCTGGAAGAATTGCCGACCGTGTTCGACACCATGCTCGCCGGCGGCTCGTTCGGACGCACCGTGGTGCGCATCGGCGGCGACTGATCGGCCGTCAGCACAAACAGCCGGCAGGCGCAGCGCGCCAGTGCCCGCGCCGCGACTGACCGCACCAGCATCCGGCGGCCGCGTCAATCTTGCAGTGCGTGGGCACACCGGCCATCCTGCGCGCCTGATTCAAGTACTTGTGAGCGAATGAGCCGTTACGACGCCGCCGATATCGAAGTCCTGTCCGGCCTGGACCCGGTCCGCCGCCGGCCGGGCATGTATACAGACACCTCCCGACCGAATCATCTGGCCCAGGAGGTCATCGACAACTCGGTCGACGAGGCACTGGCCGGGCACGCGAAGACCGTCGAGGTGACGCTGTACAAGGACGGCTCCTGCGAGGTCGCCGATGATGGCCGCGGCATGCCGGTGGATATCCACCCCGAGGAAGGCATGAGCGGCGTCGAGCTGATCCTCACCCGGCTGCATGCCGGCGGCAAGTTCTCCAACCGCAACTACACCTTCTCTGGCGGCCTGCACGGCGTCGGCGTCTCGGTGGTGAACGCGCTGTCGACACGGCTGGATGTCTACATCAAGCGCAACAGTGCCGAGCACCACATGGCCTTCGCCGACGGCGAGCGTGCCAGTGACCTCAGCGTGATCGGCACGGTCGGCAAGAAGAACACCGGCACCCGCATCCGCTTCCTGCCCGATCCCAAGTATTTCGACACGGCCAAGTTCAACCTACGCGCGCTGCGCCACATCCTGCGTGCCAAGGCGGTGCTCTGCCCCGGCCTGACCGTTCGCCTGTTCGACGAGGCCAGCGGCGAACGCGACGAATGGTTGTATGTCGATGGTCTGCGTGACTACCTGCGCGGCCTGCTGGTCGATCAGGCGGTACTTCCCAAGGACCTGTTCCTGGGCAAGGCCGAGCGCGAAACCGATGTCTGCGAATGGGCGCTGGCCTGGCTGCCGGAAGGCGAGCTGGTACAGGAAAGCTACGTCAACCTGATTCCGACCGCGCAGGGCGGCACCCACGTCAACGGCCTGCGTAGCGGCCTGACCGACGCGCTGCGCGAGTTCTGCGACTTTCGCAACCTGCTGCCGCGCGGGGTCAAGCTGGCACCGGAAGATGTCTGGGATCGGCTCTGCTTCATTCTGTCGGTGAAGATCGTCGACCCGCAGTTCTCTGGTCAGACCAAGGAACGGCTGTCCTCGCGCAGCGCCGCCGCCCTGGTCGAGAACGCGCTGCACGATGCCTTCTCGCTGTGGCTCAACCAGCATGTCGCCGAGGGCGAAGCCATCGCGCAACTGGCGATCGAGCGCGCGCAGTCGCGCCTGAAGACCGAAAAGCAGGTCGTACGCAAGAAGATCACGCAAGGTCCGGCGCTGCCCGGCAAGCTGGCCGACTGCATCAGCCAGGACCTGTCGCGCACTGAGCTGTTCCTGGTCGAAGGCGACTCCGCTGGCGGCAGCGCCAAGCAGGCGCGCGACAAGGATTTCCAGGCGATCCTGCCGCTGCGCGGCAAGATCCTCAACACCTGGGAGGTGGAATCAGGCAGCGTGCTGGCCAGCACCGAAGTGCACGATCTGGCGGTGGCGATGGGCGTCGATCCCGGCAAACCGGACATCGCCGGACTGCGCTACGGCAAGATCGTGATCCTGGCCGACGCCGACTCCGACGGCCTGCACATCGCGACGTTGTTGTCGGCCTTGTTCCTGCGCCACTTCCCGGCACTGGTGCAGGCCGGCCACATCTTCGTGGCGATGCCGCCGCTGTTCCGCGTCGATGTCGGCAAGCAGGTGTTCTATGCGCTCGACGAGGGCGAGAAGAACGAGCTGCTGGCGAAGATCCAACGGGAGAAGATCCGCGGCCAGGTGGCGGTGACCCGTTTCAAAGGGCTGGGCGAGATGAATCCCGGTCAGCTGCGCGAATCGGCGCTGCACCCGGACACACGCCGCCTGCTGCGCCTGGACATCGACGATGCCGCGCAAACCCGCGGCCTGATGGACATGCTGCTGAGCAAGAAGCGCGCGCCGGACCGCAAGGCCTGGCTGGAAGCCAAGGGCGACCTGGTCTCGCTGGAAGTCTGAGCCGGCATTCAGGTCGCGCGTCGCGCTCGCAGCCACCCAGTTGCCGGTTGTACCGGCAACTACCCAAGCCGTTCCAGCGGGGGACGATCAGCCTGAGCAAACCCCGCTGATCGTCCCAGCCATCAAGGTCAGGGCTGGAAACCGTTGGCGAAGATCGTGTCGCTGCGCAGGCCGACATCGATCATCGTCGCCCGATCCAATGGCGAAATGTCATAGCGTCGCCCGCGGTAATAGACCACACCGTTCATCAGTTGATCGATAAGGCTCGGACCACCACGCTCGAATGCCGGATCGAATGCATCTGCGGAGGGTGGTGCGTCGGCACCGATAGCCAACCCGCAACCCAGGTGGGGAATCGGGCTGCCGTCGGCACGCCAGAAAGTGGGCGGATGCGCGTGATGGTGTGCGTGAAACCAACCGGTAGAGGTGACCGGATTACCCCAGTGCTTGTTGTTGCCCGTGGTCACCTCCGGCGGAGTTCCCCAGCTGGCAACGGCGGACGGGCCCATGAACACGGTCGGCGCACCGGGCAAGAACCAGCGATCGAAGGGCGACCAGTAAGTCGCCGGCGGTACACCCGTGGTCAGGTCGGCCCAGCCGTTGTAGACCAAGGCGTGGCCGACCTCGTGCATCATCACGCTCAGTGCATCGGTGCGATCAATCGGTACCGGTTCCGTGCGAGTCACCGGATCAGGGTCGAACCACAACTCGTTGCGCAGGTAGTTCAAGCCTACGCCGATATGCACGTCGAACTCGGCGCCGTTCAAGTCCTCTCCGGTCCGCAACTCGTAGGCGGCACCCTGCTCCCAGGTGTTACGACCGTCGATCATGCCGACAAAGCCAGTCCAGTTGCTGCCGCCGTTGGCCGTGGGAATGTCCTCCACAGAAACCCGCAAGGTGATCGTCGCGGTTGCGACATGATCGATCACCGGCAGCCAGCGCCGGCCAGCCTCCTGCAGGTGCGAGGTCAGGTTGGTGCGCTCGGTCGGCGTCAATACGGATGCGCTGGGATCGAAGGTGACTTCGAACACCACCTGCGCCGACGCCAGGCTGGAGAACCCAAGTGCCAGGCAACATGCGGCAAGCCGCCGACCGGCCCGTCGATGTCCGGCGCGCGGCGCGAGAGTGTCGCAGGGTCTGTGTCCGCGGGGATGGTGGGCTCTCATGTCTCGGATTCCTCGTGAAGTTGGCTTGATGGCATGGTGCTCCGCGACTCCGGCTGGAGCACCGGCCGGAATGCTGGCACCACCGGCAATTTCATTCCTTCCCTTTTCGCGACGGTTTCAGGACGGAATTACTACCATGACAATCAATCAGTTAAGCAACAGGAGGAACCCGGATAGGCAACAGGACGCGCCTGTCATCCAGGCGCTGCCGGTGCTTCTCGCGGACGGGCGCATTGATCGGTCCCGTCTGGACTGGCTCAAGTCATCGCGCAGACGGGCTGGGCAGACGGGTTGCAGCCGAAGCGACGGCTGATCCGAAGGCTCGATTCTGCTGCCTGCCGCCGCGCCAGCCTGTTGATCAAACCGCCGCGGTCACCACGATCTCGACCTTCCAGTCCGGATTGGCGAGGCGCGCCTCGACAGTCGCCCGCGACGGCGCCTGCCCGGCCACCACCCAGGCATCCCAGGCACGATTCATGCCCTGGAAATCGGAGATGTCCGCGAGGAATATCTGCGCGCGCAGGATCCGGGTCTTGTCAGTGCCGACCTGCGCCAGCAGCGCATCGATTTCGGCAAGCACTTCCCGCGTCTGCGTTTCGATGTCGGCATCCGCCGTCAGCGGCACCTGTCCCGCGAGATAGGCCACGCCGTTGTGGATGCTGGCTTCCGACATGCGCTTGCCGGCGTCGATGCGCTGGATCATGGATCGTGTTTCCCGGACAGGACAGGACCCGCAACTTAGCAAACTCCAGGCCGGGTCAGAAGCGGCCTGCCGCCGGCTTCGATCCTCAAGGCTGACGACGAAAGCGGAACTCGACCTGGCGATCTCCGGCCGAGATCCGCGCCAGCAACGAATCGCCGTCGCGTTCGTAGGCGATCACCTGCGGAAAGTCGTGCGCCGGATTCTCGAACACGACCTGGTTGTCGTCGATTCGCGCGAGCCGGAAGTACACCGGTGCCGGATTGCCCGGCACCTCGGCGAGGTAGTGGACCGCTCCCTGGTGAATGCCGATGCGCAGGCGCTCCTCGAATCGGCTGCCGTCGCCACGGGTGGCAATGCCGCGTCCGGTCAGGCCTGGCTCCGTCGTTGCCGGCGACCAGATCTCCTGCCCTTCCCTGCCGTCCGGCAAATCCACGCGCTCCCAGGTACCGGTCAGCCAGTGCAGACGCTGCAGGTCACCTTCCGCGTCGGCATGGGCGCTGCCATGGCAGAACGCGAGAATCAGCGCGACAGCGGTGATGAAGATCCTGGACATGGTGCGGCTCCGATCGGTATGGGTGCGGCATCTGAGCGGAAACGTCCGCAGTTGTCTTGTACGGATCCGACAGGTGTACGGCAACCGGCCGCATTGTCGATCAGGAAATGCCGATCAGATATCGGCCTGAGGAAACACGCAGCCGTCGGCTGCTCCGATCGCCTGGCAATCGCCATCGGCCATCACGCGCGTGTCGCCGGCCGCTTGTCGGACGTCCCCGCCGTGCGATCGCGGTGCAGGAAGAAATTCGCCATGTCCGCCGCTGCAAACCCGTAGCGCGACGGGCACTCGCCGGTGAATGTCCTGAAGTTGTGCACGAAATGCGCCTGGTCGTAGTAGCCGGCTTGCAAACCCAGATCGCCCAGACTCGCCGGTCCGCGCTGCACGGCGCGAAAAATGGCGGCGAAGCGGATGATCCGCGAGAACAGTTTCGGGGCCAGCCCGACGCCACTGCGGAACAATCGTTCCAGCGTCCGCTCGCTGCGACCAACCTGCGTGGCGATCCGCGTGATCGACATGGCGCCACTGTCGGCAAGAATCAGCGCAACGGCTGCGGACAGTGGATCTTCCTTCAGGGGCGGCGGTCGCTGGCCCCGCAGCGCCTCCTCGACCAGCGCCAATCGCCGTTTCACTGTGCGGGCACGGCGCATCGGCTCATCCAGCTCGGCCAGCGGCCCCGACAACACGTCGGTGATCGGCAACACGCGATCGGTCAGCGCGTGCATCGACTCGCCGCACAGGCGATGCAGACCATGCGGCTGCAACTTGATGCCCAGGATCGCGGTTCTGCCGGTGTTGCGCAGATGGAAGTGGCGGGTGATCTGACCCGCCGCCAGACTGCGCGACTGCCTTTGCCAATGGTCGCCCAAGCGGATGTCGAAGGCATCACCGAAGTGCCAGATCAGTTCCGGGCGGCCATCCGGAACGATCCGATGTTCGACCACCCGGGTCGAACGATCGTCCATCAGCCAGTAGCAATCGACCAGATCGGCCAGGTCTGCCGAAGGCGCGATCATGCGGTAGCGCATACCCATGATCGTGCGTGCTCGATCAGGTGCGGGTGCCGCCCACGGTCATGCGGTCGATCTTTAGCGTCGGCTGGCCGACACCGACCGGTACGCTCTGGCCGTCCTTGCCGCACACGCCCACACCCTTGTCCAGCTGCAGGTCGTTGCCGACCTCGCTGATCCGGGTCATGGTTTCCGGGCCGTTGCCGATCAGGGTGGCGCCCTTCACCGGCGCGGTGACCTTGCCGTCCTCGATCAGGTAAGCCTCGGAGGCGGAGAACACGAAGCGGCCGGAGGTGATGTCGACTTGGCCGCCGCCGAAGTTCACCGCATACAGGCCGCGCTTCACCGACCGGATGATGTCCTGCGGATCGCTCTGCCCGGCCAGCATGTAGGTGTTGGTCATGCGCGGCATTGGCAGGTGCGCGAACGACTCGCGGCGGCCGTTGCCGGTCGGGCGCATGCCCATGAGCCGCGCATTGAGCTTGTCCTGCAGGTAACCGGTGAGCACGCCTTTCTCGATCAGCGTGGTGCACTGCGTCGGCACGCCTTCGTCGTCGATGTTGAGCGAACCGCGGCGACCGTCGAGCGTACCGTCGTCGACCACCGTGCACAGCGGCGAGGCCACCTGCTCACCGATGCGCCCGGCAAATGCCGAGGTGCCCTTGCGATTGAAATCGCCCTCCAGGCCGTGACCGACCGCCTCGTGAAGCAGCACGCCCGGCCAGCCATGACCAAGCACGACCGGCATCTCGCCCGCCGGCGCATCGACCGCATCCAGCTTGATCAGCGCCTGACGTACCGCTTCGCGCGCGTATTCGAACGGCGATTGCGCGGCGATGAAGCGCGCGTAGTCGTGACGACCGCCACCTCCGGATGATCCCTGCTCACGCTTGCCGCCATCCTCGACGATCACCTGCACATTGCAGCGAACCAGCGGGCGGACATCACCGGCGAGCGTGCCATCGGCAGCGGCCACCAGCACGGTGTCGATGCTGCCGGCCAGACTGACGATCACCTGGGTCACGCGCGGGTCCAGCGAACGGGTGTAGGCATCGACCTCGCGCAGCAGGCGGACCTTGGCCTCGTTGTCGAGGCTGTCGACCGGATCGAGCGGCGCATACAGCGCCCGTCCCTGGCCGATACGCAAGGCCTGACCCGGCGTGCGCTGACCGTCGCGGGCAATCGCCCGCGCGGCCTGCGATGCCTCGACCAGCGCTGGCAGCTCGATGGCATCGGAATAGGCAAACCCGGTCTTCTCGCCGCTGATCGCGCGAATGCCCACACCCTGCTCAATCGAATGCGTGCCGTCCTTGACGATGCCATCCTCCAGCACCCAGTGCTCGCTGCGGCTGCGTTGGAAGTACAGGTCGGCGGCGTCAATGCCCGGTCCCATCAGCGTGCCGAACACGCGCTCCAGATCATTCGCAGCCAGGCCGCTCGGTGTGAGCAGCGCGCGTTCGGCCTGGACGAAAACATCGGTCATGGCATTGCCTCGGATATTCGACAAGAACAAGTAATGGTCATCATGGTGGATTTCAACGGCCGACCCCAAGCTGCCTCCGTCAGTCCAGTCCGCGCCAGCGCGGTCTGGGACTCGGCGGTCCGATCTCGATGCCTGCCATCAGCGTGACCGTGAGGCATTCGAAGACACACCGGCGACCGGCTCGCCGGTGGTCTCCTCGATGCGGGTGATGACCGGTTCGCTCCACGGACCGGTGACCTTGTAGACGATGCTGGAGGCATCATCCAGACGCAGCAGGCCCTGCATCACCAGCCCGGCGGCAGCGCCGGCCGGGCCGCCGGCAATGGCGCCGACCACCGGCAAGGTACCGCCCACGCGCGGCATCACCCGCAGGGTCTGGTCGTAGTCGCGATCGGTCAGGCCGGTGCGCCCGCTGACCACGATGTCGGCTGCCGGCGACTTCACCGCGATGGCTTCGGTCCAGGCGTTGCCGACGTCAAGCCGGAAACTGCCTTCGATCGAGCTGAAACGCATGCCCTGGCTGAAGATGTCACGGAAATCCAGCATCAAGCGACGTGGAATCTCGCGCAGGTTGAGCAGCCCGAACAGGCGGCCCATGCCTGGATCGACTTCCAGGATGCGCCCGCTGCCGACCGACAGTGTCAGCAGGCCCTCGATCTTTTCCAGCGCGAACGCCGCCGGTGCGCCCTGCCAGCCGCCGTCGATGCGCGCGGTGGTGGCGCCGCCTTCGACCTGGCTGTTGAAGCCCAGGCTGGTGAGCATCTTGCCCAGGTCGTCGGCTTTCAGGTCGACCAAGAACTGTGAGCGCTCAACGCCGCGCTCGATGCGCCAGTCGCCGTTGGCATCGATAGTGAACAGCGGACTGTTGCTGCGGAACTGCTCGATGCGATAGCCACCGTCGGCCGGATGCGCGCGCATGGCCACGGCACCCAGCGCGATGGCACCGGTGCGGAAATCGGCGACGCTGACATCCAGCGCCGGCAGGGTCGCCGGGTCGTCACCCGGCCCGTGGCCGTTGCCGGGCGCCGCATCCGGCAGATGCAGACGCTTCAGCTCGACCTTCACCGGCCGATCGGCGCTCATCGCCAGCGGCCAGAGCACGGTGCCTTCGACATCCGGACCGCTGACGGCAATGAAGACAGTCTCTGCGCGTGGCTCCACGCGCAGGTCGACGTCATTGAGCGGGCGCCCGAACAGGTTCAGCTCGCCGGTGCGTACCTGTACCTGCGGCCAGCTCGATGACTTGCCCTCGCCCCAGGGCATGGCCAGCCAGCCGCCGACATCGAACGCGGCCGGATGCCCGGTGATCACCAGACCACGTTGCGGCAACATCTCCGGCTCACCGCCGCCCAGCGCGATCGCCGCGAGCAGGTCCCGACCCTCGGCCACGCGTGCGTCCATGCTCACCAGGTTGCCCAACCGAAGCCTGAGCGGAACCGGTGATTGCCCGACGGCGACATCGACGCGCAACGGCAAGCTGGTCTGTGCCGGCTTGCGCAGCGGATCAGGCAGGTTCAGGGCGATGCCGCGCAGGTCGCTGTCGACGCGCAGCGAGCCTTGGCGACCGGACGCCTTCTCCGGCAGGGCCAGCGCCACCTGCCAGTCGGCGCGACCAGTGGACGCCGCACCGATGCCCGCCAGTTGCGGCACCGAATCCAGCGCTGCCGCCAGACTCAGGCGTCCGGAGAGTGCCGCCTCCAGCGCCATCTGATCGTCGTTGGTGCTGGCGCCGATGCGCAGATCGAGCCGTGCCGGTTCGCCGACCACAGTCAGATCCAGCGCGTGGCCGGTCAGACTCTGGCGGTCGAACAGCAATTCGCCACGCAGGTCCCCGAAGCGCAGATTGCGTTCGCGGTCATGCCAGCCTTCGCCGTCGAAGCGCACCTTGCCATCGACGCGAAGTTCGCCGAGCTCGCGCTTGAACGGCAGATGCAGGTCGATCTCGACCTGCGGCTGGCCGGTGATGGTCATGCCCTGCAACTGTTCGCCGAAGCGCTCCTGCAATGGCGTCTGCGCCATGAACGCCAGCAATGCCTCGCCACTGTCCCGATCACTGCCGCGCACCCGCATCACGGCCTCGCGCAGATTGGGAACGTGCGCGCTGGCGCTGTTGACGGCCAGCCCGCCGATGTTGGCCTGCTTGCCGGTGATGGTCAGGCTGCTGTTCTCGAACAACAGATCGGCACTGACATCGCGCAATCCAGGCCACTCGGCGTGATAGTCCAGCGCGGCGCCGGTCACTTCCAGCGTCGACTCGAAGTGGCCGCTGCGCGCGGGAAAAGGCAGGGCCACGGCTGGTCCGCGAAACCAGGTGTGACTGTTGACCAGCTTGCCGGCCTTCAGCGACTTGGCGATCCATGCGCGTGTCTTGGCCAGCTTGTTGA
Organism: Lysobacterales bacterium; assembly: GCA_035911475.1. Lineage (GTDB taxonomy): Bacteria > Pseudomonadota > Gammaproteobacteria > Xanthomonadales > UBA2363 > Pseudofulvimonas. The sequence continues at coordinate 32,932 of JAMHVM010000122.1, forward strand.
TCGGCATGAAGCGCGGCGACTGCAGCAGGTCGCCGCTCACCTCGCCGCCGAAATCCAGATACGGGCGTTCACCGGCGCGCAACGCGACGCTGCCGCCGACATCGGCACGAAAGCCGTCGCCGGACAGGGTCAACGCGTCGCTGCCGAGCTTCCAGCCCTTGTCCTCGCGCCAGGCGGCAATGACGCCGGCATCGATGCGACCGGTCGCTGGCTCCGGCAGGATGCCGGGCATGTCGATGGTCAAAGGCTCGCGTCCCGGCACCACCACCAGACCTTCGCGATCACCGCGTACGGTTGCATCCAGGCCGCTGACACCGGGAATACCACCCGCCACACCGGTGCTGTGCCACTGCGAAAGCACCGCACCGTACTGACGCAAGCCATCGGGATCGATGTCGACCTGCAGGCGGTCAATCCGTCCTTCCGGTCGCCCCTCCACCAGCCAGCGACGGGCGCGTTCGGGCACCGGCTGTGCCAGCGCCAGCACGGCCGCGAATGGCGTGACGTGCAGATCACTGCCCTGGATACGCAGGCGGCCATCGCGCATCCAGCCGGCCAGCCGGCCGCTGTCGTGCTCGCCGAACCGCAACTCGTGCACCAGCAACTGGCCCTCGTCGCCTTCACGATGCCAGCGACCGGCAATCCGCAGCTGCGGCAACGCCACGACCGTGTCTTCGCTGTTCGGACTAGGAGCGGCATCGGCATCGGCAGCGGTGGCGTCGCTGACTGGCGCCGATTGCGCACGCCATCGGGTCGCCCCCTGATGCCAGCGCCATTGACCGTCGCGTACACCGCCGGCGTCGAGCTCGATCCAGGCCGACAGATCCAGGCGTCCATCGAGCAGTTGCACACCGGCGGGTGCGTAGCCACCCAGCCAGTCGGCCACCGCCAGGTTCTCGCCAGCCAGATAAATACGCGCCTGCTCGGCGCTGTCGACATCGATGCTCAGCTGCAGTCCGCTGCTGCTGCCGGTTCCCGGCGTCAGCCGGCCACGCCAGCGGGCGACGCCGTCGTGATCGAAACGGCGCAACTCCGGCAGGTGAAAGGCCATCGGCTGCGCGTCTTCCGAAGTCAGCACGCGCAAACGACTGTCGCGCACCGACAGCGCCGGCAGTGAACGCAGCACACGTGTCACCGGCTGGCCGCCCTCGCCACGCAACAACATCGGCAAGCCACGCAACTGCCAACGCCCTTCGCTGCTGCGCGCCAGGGTGAGGTCCAGACCGTGCACACCGAACGCGTGCAGCGGCCGGTCGCGACGCACCAGTCCGCTCAGATCCATGGCCCAGGAGGCGCGCTCGATCTGCCCCCCGTCGGCGTCACCGAAGCGCACGCCGCGCAACTCGATCAGCGGCCCGCTCACGGTCCAGTACGGCTGCGTCTGCTGGATGCTTACCGGCGTACCCAGACGACTGCTCAGCAGACGCGCGACACGATCCGGATTCGATGCCCACCAAGGCAATGCCAGCTGCAGCACGCCCGCCGCCAAAGCCAGCACGATCGCCACGGTCGCCACGCTGAACAGCACGACCCGTCGCAGACGGCGGCGCCAGGTCAGCATGGGATGACTCCCCGCTCCCGGCTCGCACCGGGAACGAACCGCCGCCCTCGATCAGAGCAGGACGACATCGTATTGCTCCTGACCGTATTGCTCCTCGGCCTGGAACCGGATGGTCTTGCGCAGGAACTCTTCCAGCTCGGCCACCGTCGCCGATTCCTCTTCGGTGATCCGGTTGACCACCTGCGGTGAGGCCAGCACCAGCAGGTTGCGCGCCTCGAACTGTCGCACCGCGCGGGTGATCTCGCGGAAGATCTCGTAGCACACGGTCTCGGCGGTCTTGACCACACCGCGACCGGCACAGGCTGGACACGGCTCGGTCAACTGCCGTGCCAGGCTCTCGGTGGTGCGCTTGCGGGTCATCTCGACCAGACCCAGCGGGCTCATCGCGTACACCGTGGTGCGCGCGTTGTCGCGCGCCAGCGACTTCTCAAGGGTGCGGATCACCTGACGCTTGTGCTCATCGTCTTCCATGTCGATGAAGTCGATGATGATGATGCCGCCCAGGTTGCGCAGACGCAGTTGCCGCGCCGCCGCCTGCGCCGCCTCCAGATTGGTGCGATAGACAGTTTCTTCCAGATTTCGGTGCCCGAGATAACCACCGGTGTTGACGTCGACCGTGGTCATCGCCTCGGTCTGGTCGATCACCAGATAGCCACCGGATTTCAGCGGCACCTCGGTCTTCAAAGCCTTCTGGATCTCGTCCTCGATGCCGTACAGATCGAACAGCGGCCGCTCACCGGGATAGTGCTCGATGCGTTCGACCAGCTCGGGATTGAACGCCTCGACGAAGGCGACCATGCGCTCCCAGGTCTCGCGCGAGTCGATGCGCACCTTCTCGATGTGCGCGCGCATCAGGTCGCGTACCGAACGCAGCGGCAGCGACAGGTCTTCATACAGGCGCTCGCCCAGTCGCGCGTTCTTGGCCCGCTCCTGCAACTGCGCCCAGGCCTTCTCCAGGTAGTCCACGTCCTCGGCCAGCGCCTCGGCCGACTGCCCTTCGGCATTGGTGCGCACGATGTAGCCGCAACCGGTGCGCTCGGTGAAGGACTGGATGATGGTCTTGAGCCGGGTCCGTTCGGCCTCGTCCTCGATCTTGGCCGACACGCCCAGCACCGGCGACTTCGGCAGCAGCACCAGATAGCGCGAGGGGATAGAGATCTGCGTGGTCAGCCGCGCGCCCTTGGTGCCGATCGGGTCCTTGATCACCTGGACCACGATCTCCTGGCCTTCGCGCACCAGTTCGTTGATCGGCGGCGGCGTCCAGCTTGCCGAAGCATCCTCGCCTTCGGTCTCGACCGGCGAGGCACGCAGGATGTCCGAGGCATGCAGGAAGGCGGTCCGGGCCAGTCCGATCTCCACAAAGGCCGCCTGCATGCCAGGCAGCACCCGCACCACCTTGCCCCGATAGACGTTGCCGTAGAAGCCGCGCCGGGCGGTGCGCTCGATGTGCACCTCCTGCAGCATGCCGTTCTCGACCAGGGCGACGCGGGTCTCGCGCGGGGTGACATTGATGAGCAGCTCTTCGGACACAGCCATTTCCGGATCGACTACCGGATTGTGCCCTAAATCGCGGAATCTGCCGACCTTTTTTCCTCCGCATTCACCTTCGGGCAGCCCGCTGGGGCGGTTGGATTCAGCTGCCCGGCCCGACCTTTCCGGCCAACAGCTCAGCGGTCTCGAACAGGGGCAGCCCCATCACCGCGGTGTAGCTGCCGGTAATGTGCGGGATGAACGCCGAGGCATGGCCCTGGATGCCATAGGCACCGGACTTGCCGAACGGCTCTCCGGTCGCGATGTAGTCGGCGATGGCTGCCTCGCTCAATTCGGCGAAACGCACCTGGGTCCGGTTCAAGGCAACCTGCGTCCCGATGCGGTCGGCCAGCGCGACCCCGGTCAGCACGTCGTGTTCGCGCCCCGACAGCAGCCGCAGCATGCGCGCTGCATCGTCTGCATCGACCGGCTTGCCGAAGATCACCCCATCCAGCACCACCTCGGTGTCAGCCGCCAGCACACGTGCGTCGGGCTGGTCCACGACCAGTGCGCTACCGGCCGCGGCCTTTTCGCCCGCCATGCGGATCACGTAATCGGCGGCCGCCTCGTTTGCGCCGGGCACTTCGAGCAAATCGACATCCAGCACCTCGAAGCTGACACCGATCAGATGCAGCAACTGCGCACGCCGTGGCGAGCGCGAGGCCAGATACAACTTCGAATTCATCAGCAACTCCCGAATCAGCCCTTCGGCATCAAGCAAAAACCACGATGCGCACGTTGCCGGTCATGACCATCGCGCGGACGATCAATCGTCGACGATGTAGAGATACTTCCCGCTATCTCGCTTTTCGTACACGTCGATGATGCCGCCCACCGAGATACTGTACCGCTTGGGGTACTGATCCCAGCCCCTGTTGACCAGCACGCGAATGATGCCGTCGAATCGGTATCCCGAAAGCACACCCCAGCGCGCTTTCACGATCACCTTGCCCTCAGGAAGCCTGTCCACGTAGTACGCGATGGTCACCTGATCCCTTCGCACGCCTTCCGGCAGCTCCAGCCACACCGGCAAACGCGAACTGGGGTGGAGTTCGAGCCTCGCCCCATAGCAGCCACCCAGTGAAGCAGCGACGAGGAGCAACAGGACGCATCGAAAGACCACAACTGCAATGCCCAAGGATTGATGTACCGCAGCCATCCACCATCTGTTCCGCGTTGCGCGGACCGAGCCCACATCCAGTCCTAGTGGACGAAAAACGCGATCATCGTGCCGTACTGAGAGGGAACAGCCGACAAATGCGGTCTTTGTCATCGTCCACCTCCGCGTAACGGTAGATCTCGGCAAGGAAGTCTGAGACCCGCCTACCGGACAAGTGCCCGAGCTGATCGTTCGCATCGATCTTCAGCGCACCCTGCCCGTGATTGACGATCTTCAGGCCCAACGTTGTCGCTTTGAGAAACAACACGTACCGCTCACCAAGGACCAGATCAACGAAGTCAGTGATGTTCGATTGAACATGAATCACGCGCATTTGGCTGTCATCGGCCCCATCTTCGAGCTTAACGAACTGATCGACCTCTACGGCGACCGTATCGAACCAATCATCGCCAATCTGTTCATCCGCGATATCCACCACCTTTGCCATCACGATCAGCGCCGATTCGTGTTCCATGCAAGGCCACGGCAGCGGCGGAACCAGCGCATGCACGGGACATCCAGTCAGTGCCAGGATCATCAGAATCACCAAACACATTTTTCATGCGAATCGCTGCCTCAGACTGTGCTCGCTTCAGACTTCTACGGCGGTTCTGGCAAGCCATTTCGGGCAGACCTGTCCAACCGCGAAACTGCATCGAGGGCTGGCGATGGCCCGGCTTAGTTGTCCCATTTGATCTGGAACTCGATCTCCTCGGAGCCGCCACCGCGCTCGTGCTCGATGCTGTAGCTGGCACGTACCGGCACGTAGATGCGCTCGCCGTCGATCTGGATCTCGAACTGTTCGCCGGCCTCCAGGCAGTCAGCCAGACGGCGCAGCTTGGCCACGAAGTCGGCTGTGGGATAACTCTTTTCCAGATCGCGGTCTTTTTTCACGGTGTTGTCCTGCGGGTGGGGTTTCGGATCGGGTGCAACAGGTTCGATTTGCCGACCACCGCTGCGATGGTCGAAGTTCTGGGTGAGGTCACTCGTCGCTGGCTGATGCGTTTGGCAGGCCGCGTTTGCTCAGCCAGTACACGGCAAAGCTGGCCAGCCAGTGGCTGCCGGCGTAGTGCTCGTCGCTGACACCGGCGACACCGGCGTCGCCATGCACCCGGGCGGCGGCGGACAGGTGCACGCGCCGGCTGTCTTCGGCTGGCAGTCCGGCGGCGATGCCATCCAGCATCCAGGCGCGGCTGATGTTCAAGCCGTCGATGTGTGCCAGCTTGCCGTCGGCGCGGTCGCTGACTTCGCCGACCGGCAGCCAGTCCGGCTCGCCGATGCCAGGCAGGAAGTCTGCCAGCCAAACGGCGAATGCGTCGGGTGCGCGCAGCCGGCGCATGAAGTCGGCCTCGGCCAGGCACGGCGACAGGAAATCGTGACCGGAAGGCTCGTAAGCCAGCGGACAGTCGCGGTCGTTCGCGTAGAAGCGCTCGCCGGCATCGTTGAGCAGGCGCAGCAGGTTGTCGTTGCCGGACTGGCGGGCGTAGTCGTGGATCAGGCCGAAGGCGAACGCGGTCTGGTAGTGCTCGCCGCCGCGAATGGGATAGCGCAGCTTGGGCAGCCAGTCGCTCAGCCGGCGCACGGCGACGTTTTCCAGCGGGCGCAGCCAGTGCCGCCACTGCCGTGCCTGCTCGTCATCCCATTCCTCCAGTTCGGCGACCAGTTGCAGCAGCCAGGCGTGGCCGTAGGGACGTTCGAAACCGGCGCGATCGGGATGCGCCATGTAGGCCGCTTCCTGCAGCAGCCTGGCCTCGGTCAGATTCTTCGCCAGCGCCGCCTTGGCCTGGCTGGCGAACGGCGCCTGCGGATACAACCTTGCCAGACGGGCGAGCAGCCAGTGGCCGTGCACTGCGGAATGCCAGTCATAGCAGCCGTAGAAGGCCGGCGTGAGCTGGCTCGGACGCGCCACCTCGTCGGCGCTGGCCATCACGTGGTGAATGATGTTGGGGAACTCCTTGTGCACGCAGGCCAATGCCAGCGCCGCGAAGCGTCCGGCCCGGCCCTCGTCGAACACCTGCGCGTTTGCCACACTCATGGTTGAACACATCCCTGCCGCGGCCAGCAGCCAGGCCAGCCAACTTCTGCGATCCATTCCAGCGGTCTCCTCATGGGCAAGCAAAATGTTAGCGCGCCTGTGCGATCGCGGTCCGGCGCGCACGGCGTCCACGACGCACAGGCAGCCGTGGACCGCAGGTCAGGCCGGACAAGTCACTGCGCGGAGAACCCTCATCCGGCCCGCGCCTGCCGATGGCCGCGTTGCACGTCGACACGCGCCAGCAATATCAGTCCAATCACGAAGAACAGCGCGGTGGCCGCCAGCGCGGCGCGATGGTTGCCGGCGCTGAGCCAGTTGATCAGGCCGTAGCTGAGCGGCCCGATGATCATGGCCAGACGCACGGCCGTGCCCCACAACGCGAAGATCTCCGCCTCGCGCTCGGGCGGACACAGATAGCCGACCAGCGCGCGCCCCGCCGACTGCGAGGCACCCAGGCACAGACCGGCGATGTTCGCCGCCACCCAGATCACCCAGCGAGCCTCCGAGGCAAAGAACAAGGCGATCGCCAGCAACCAGCCGACCAGGGTGATCGCCAGGGTGGCGCGATGACCGATGCGGTCCTGTACGAAGCCGAACGCGAACGCGCCGGCCGCGGCGGTGATGTTCACCACCATGATCAGGATGATGCTGTCCTGCTGGGTGAACCCCAGCGCCTGCGTCGTGAATATCGCCGCCACCGTGATCACGGTGGCCACACCGGCCTGATAGAAGACGATGCACACCAGCAGGCGGCGCAGATCGAGGAAAGCCTGATTGCCGGCCAGTGCGCGCCGTACCTGCGCCAGCGCCGACACCGGTGCGCCGGCGGCGGCTCCGGGACGACCGCGTTCACGCAACACCAGCAACGTCGGCAGCGCGGCGAATGCAAACATCACCGCCGTGATCAGCATGGTCGGCGGCACCGACTGCGCGGCAGGAACACCCTGCGACTCGGCGCGCATGATCCAGGCCAGACACAAGGCCAGCACCAGCAGACCGCCGACGTAGCCGACCGCCCAGCCGTAACCCGAGAGCCGCCCCATCGCATCATCGGCCGCGAGTTCGGGCAGGAAGGCGGCGATCAGGTTCTCACCCAGGCTGTAGGCCAGGTTGGAGATGACGATCAGGCTCAGCGCCAGCCAGAGGTCACCCGGACCGCACAGCGCCAACGCTGCCGTGGACAGCACACAGGCAAACGTGGTCATGGCCAGCAGGCATTTGCGCCGGGCGTGGCGATCGGCATAGACCCCCAGGGCCGGCGCGACCAGGATCATCAGCGCGTAGGAGACCGACAGCGCCGCCGTCCAGGCCAAGGTCGCCCAGTCGGCACCACCGGCGATCACGCCGACGAAGAAGGCGTTGAACACGGCGGTGATCACCACCGTGGTGTAACCGGAGTTGGCGAAGTCGTAGCAGGCCCAGGCAGCCAGCTCGCGGCGCCGGACCGGCTCGACATTCGGGCCGTACTGGCGTCGGATGCCGGTCGAAGCGGTTGCCGATGAAGTCATCGATGATCCCGGGCGGCAGCGATTCCGGGGCGAACTCTATCGGATCGCGATCCGGTGCGCCGAAGGCAGCCATCCGTCACGAGGCTTCCCTCGTTGACCCGCCCGCGTGTCTCCTTTCCTCAACGCTGGTCTCTCCACGCCCATGCGGAGGGTGTCGCAAACTCCTTTCCACCTGCGTCCACCTGCGCCCGGTTCTCGGTCGGGCATCCTGCCCCTTGCGTGCCCGGTGTCGCTGTCGTTTGCTTCGCTGCTGCTTCCCCGCTTTTCTCGCCTTTGGTGGCTTTCCCGCAGAGTTTCGTCCACCTCGCGGCGGCCGAGTCACTTTCTTTGCTTGTCCAAAGAAAGTAACCAAAGAAAAGACACCCCGTCGGTCCGCCCTCCGGGCATCCTGCCCTGCGGGTACGTGAGCCGGTGCCGGGGTTCGCCGACAGCGCGTCCTGCGCTGCGGCGAACACGCGGACATCCCTGTCCGCGTCCCTGCGGGCTGATCCGTCACCGGCTCACCGGGCCTCACGGGGCCCCGGAAAAGCAGGCGCGCTTCCTGCGCGCCCGGTCACCGCCACGTCCGGCAACCCCACACCGATCCCGCACCCCGGATGAATCGACTGCGCCCCGATGAATCGAACGCGCGACCTGAAATGTGCGGCCTGTAGAGCGGGGCTTGCCCCGCTTGCTTCGTCGACAGCGCATGGACCACGGAATCCTGTAACGTCGCCCACCATGATCGAGTGGCTGCAAAACCATGCCCTGGGTGTGCTGGTCGCCGCGATCTGGGTGATCGCGATCTACAGTGCCCTGCGCGCGATCCTGTACACCCGCACGGCGCAAGGCGCCTCGGCCTGGGTGCTGGCGCTGAGCCTGATGCCGTTCCTGACCCTGCCGTTCTACTGGATCTTCGGCCACACCAAGTTCCACGGCTACGTCACCCGGCATCAGCGACGGCTGGCGCGCGCGGCTGACCTGACATCGGCGCGCGAGCGCATGCTGGCGGTGACCGAACCACCCGAAGGCCGCTGGGGCGAACTGCACACGCTGGCGCGACGGCTGGGCGCCGGTGGATTTACCCGTGGCAACCGGGTCGAGCTGCTGATCGACGGCGAGGCCACCTTCGCCGCGATGCTGGCGGCCATTGCCACAGCGCAGAAATTCGTCCTGATCCAGTTCTACATCTTCCGCGACGACGACATCGGCCGGCGCTTCCAGGCCGCCCTGATCGAGCGGGCCCGCGCTGGCGTGGCCGTTTATTTCCTGTATGACGAGATCGGCTCCCGGCTGCGGTCGCGATTCCTGCGCGAGCTGCAGGAGGCCGGCGTCGGTTGCCGGCACTTCAATCCGGGCCGCAAGGGCAGCCGGTTCCAGATCAACTTCCGCAACCACCGCAAGATCCTGGTCGTCGACGGCCACAATGCATTCCTGGGCGGGATCAACGTCGGCGACGATTACCTGGGCAAGTACCCGAAGATCGGCCGCTGGCGTGACACCCATCTGCGCATCGAAGGGCCGGCAGCCGCGCAGGCGCAGATCGCCTTCTATCGCGACTGGTACTGGGCCACCGACCAACTGCCGCGGACCCGGTTCGACATCGCAGCAGCCGACGACGACTGTGGGCAATCCGCGCTGGTCTGGCACACCGGCCCGGCCGATCCGCAGCCGGAATGCCTGCTGTCCTGGCTGGACGCCATCAACCGCGCACGCGAGCGGATCTGGATCGCCAATCCCTATTTCGTCCCGCCCGAACCCCTGTTGCAGGCGCTGCGCCTGGCGCTGGTGCGCGGCGTCGAGCTGCGCCTGCTGGTGCCTGCGCGCAACGACAATACCTTGGTGCACCTGGCCAGCCAGGTGCATCTGGCCGACATGATCAACACCGGCGCGCAGGTCTACCGCTGGCGCGACGGCTTCATGCACCAGAAGACCTGCCTGATCGACGACGACTTCGTCGCCATCGGCTCGGTGAACTTCGACAGCCGCTCGTTCTTCATCAACTTCGAGATAACGGCCCACGTCGTCGACGTCGATTTCGCCGAACAGGTCCGGCGCATGCTGGACGAGGATTTCGCCAACAGCGAGCACGTCAGCATCCAGGACTACCGCGAAGTCAGCCTGTGGTGGCGGCTGCTTTGCCGCGCCGCGAACCTGCTGTCGCCGATCCTGTAGGTGCGATGTTTGCCTGGATGCAACGGCCGTTCGCACACCTGCGCGGTCGGCGCAGGCGCGACCGCCCGAACGCCGGTTTCAGCGGGATAGGGGCTGGCCGCTGCTGCTTCGTGTGGCCATTGACGTCAACGACCGCATCGTTCGACCGACCCCGATCGGCTGAACGAACACTGGCGACAGGCCCGGCTGTTGCGGCCATGACGATGGTGTCGTCACGCGACGACGCGCTAGAGTCACCTCATGCCCGTGCCCAAGCCTACCTCCGCACCGCCGTCGAAGACCTCCCAGTTGCAGCGCATGTTCCTCACCGGCCTGCTGACCCTGCTGCCGATCTGGCTGACCTGGGTGGTGGTGAAGTTCGTGTTCACCCTGCTCTCGGACATGAGCAAGCCGTGGGTGGGGCCGATCGCACAACGCATCGCCTCGTCGTTTCCCAGCGCCCTGGGCTGGTTCAATGCCGCCTTCGTGCAGGCGACCATCGCATTGATCGCCACGCTCGCCCTGATCGTGTTCGTCGGCTGGCTGGCCCGGCGCGTGTTCGGACAGCGCCTGCTGGCCTGGCTGGAACTGCTGGTGCAGCGGATTCCGCTGGCCAACATGATCTACAACGGCTCGCGCAAGCTGCTGGACATCCTGCAGACCCAGCCGGGCAGCACGCAGCGCGTGGTGATGATCGAGTTCCCGCATCGGAACATGAAGGCCATCGGCCTGGTGACACGGGTGATCCACGAGGAAGGTACCGGTCGCGAACTGGCCGCGGTCTACGTGCCGACCACGCCCAATCCGACATCCGGCTACCTGGAGATCGTGCCGGTGGAACGTCTGACCCCGACCGACTGGACCGTCGACCAGGCCATGAGCTTCATCATTTCCGGCGGTGCCGTGGCGCCGGACACGGTTCCTTTCACCTCGCCGGCGCAGATGGCCGAAGCGATGAACGACGGCATCAGCGACGATGCAGCGGCTGCGGTCGCGCCACCTGCAGCGCCGGACCTTTCCGAATCCGGGCAGGACGACGCAACCGGATTGCATCGCCCACCAACCGCCTGAGCGGAGGCCGCATTGCGGCCTTGCTTGCAGCGGCAACCGCGTGGCACGGATGTCGATGCGAGCTCGGTGTCGCAGGCAATCCACCATCGGATCCACTCAACCGAAGCGACTTGCCGCGCGACCGGATACCGGAATCATCCCGACGCGGATGTCCCTGCCCCAGGGTTCAAGGCGCCGCGGGTGATCGTCGATAATGCAACGTCACCGCGGAAACCAGTCCATGCCCTACACGCCCATCGTCGCCACCCTCGGCTACGTGCTCTCGCCGGACGCGCGGCAGGTGCTGATGATCCATCGCAACGCCCGCGAGAACGATCATCACCTGGGCAAGTACAACGGCCTGGGCGGCAAGCTCGATCGCGATGAGGACGTGCTGGCCGGATTTCGTCGCGAGATCCGCGAGGAAGCCGGCATCGAATGCGACGAAGTCGCCCTGCGCGGCACGCTGAGCTGGCCCGGCTTCGGCAAGCTCGGTGAGGACTGGCTCGGCTTCATCTTCGTCGTCAGCCGCTTCAGCGGCCAGGTGCTTGAACGCAACCCCGAAGGCACGCTGGAATGGATCGACCGGGACCGGATCATGGATCTGCCGATGTGGGAAGGCGATCGGCATTTCCTGCCGCTGGTGTTCGATGCTGACCCGCGTCCGTTCCACGGTGTGATGCCCTACCGCGACGGCCGCATGCAGTCCTGGTCGTACAGCCGTCTGTAAGGACAGCGGCTACCGCGCGGACTGCGACACCGTCGCCTCGTCATCGGGCCCATCCAGTCCGACATTGCTGCTGGCGTTGTCGTAGACGGTCTTGTCGAGCAGGCCGGTCTCGCGTGCGACCAGCACCGGCACCAGCATCTGGCCGGTGACATTCGTCATGGTGCGCATCATGTCCAGGATGCGGTCGATCGCCAGCAGCAGACCCAGACCTTCCAGCGGTAGGCCGGCGGCACTGAGCACAACCGTGGCCATGACCACCGCCGTGCCGGGTACGCCGGCGGTGCCGAAACTGCCCAGCACCGAGGCCATCATGATCGCGAAGTACTGTGCCGCCGACAGCTCGATCCCGTAGTACTGGGCGATGAACACCGCCGCCAAAGCCGGATAGATGGCGCCACAGCCATCCATCTTGATGGTCGCACCCAGCGGCACCGCGAACGCCGCATAATCGCGGTTGACGCCGAGGTTGCCGGTCACGCAGCGCAGCGCCACCGGCATCGACGCAAAGCTCGAAGAGGATACGAAGGCGATCTGCATGCCGGCCGAGGCACCGCGGAAGAACTTCAGCGGATTCAGTCCATGCGCCAGCAAAAGGCCGCCGTAGACGACCACGATGTGCAGAGCACAGGCCAGATACAGGGCGAACACGAAATCGGCCAGTGGCAGCAGCCGTTCGAAGCCATAGCTGCCGACCAGCCCGGCGATCAGACCGAAGGTGCCGATCGGCGTGAACTCCAGCACGAAGCGGGTGACCTGGAACATGGCCTGGCCGCATTCGTCGACCAGCTTGCGCAGGCCGGCAGTGCGCTCGCCCAGCTTGACCAGGGCGAAACCGACCAGGCCGGCGAAGAAGATCACCTGCAGGATCTTGCCTTCCGACAATGCGGCAAAGGGATTGCTCGGCACCACGTTGAGCAGCACTTGCACGGGACCGGGCACATCACGGGGCGCATAGCTTTCCGCCATCGGCAGATCGGTGACACCCAGACCGGGATTGGTCAGCCACGCGATACCCAATCCGACCAGCACAGCCAGCACCGCGGTCAGCGCGAACCAGCCGAACGTGCGACCGGCCAGCGCGGCGATGCTGCGCTGGCCATGCAGGCTGGCCACGGCATTCATCACCGCGAACAGCACCAGCGGCACCGCGATCATGCGGATCAGGTTGATGTACAGCGTACCCAGCGGCTGCAGCCAGGTCGCGGCTGCCGGCCCCAGCAGCCAGCCGGCCAGTCCGCCCAGCACGAAGCCACCCAGCACGCGCTGCCAGAAGGGGATCGCGAACCACCACTTGATCATCGACGCCTGCTCCGCCTGGATTGCCGGGAAGCGAGATTAACCCGAGCGTGCGCTGACAGGGGCCATCAGAACGGCTTGGCCAGCACCAGCCAGATCACCGTCAGCAACACCAGCACCGGCAGCTCGTTGAGGATGCGCAGGCTGCGACCCGATGGCAGTGCGACGCCGGCCGGGATGCCCTTGAGCAGTCGTCCCGTCCAGATCCAGTAGGCGAACAGCAGCGCCACCAGCGTCAGCTTGGCGTGCAACCAGCCGCCACTGACGCCGTAGTGCAACCACAGCGCCAGACCGAACAGCAGCGCCAGAGCGAACATGATGTGCCCGAAGCGGTACAACCGTCGTCCCATCAGCAGCAGGCGCTCGCGCACCACCGGCACGTCGCCGGCTTCGACGACATTGATCAGGATCCGCGGCAGATAGAACACCGCCGCCATCCAGGCGATCACGAACAGCAGGTGCAGCGATTTGGTCCACAGGTACATGCATGCTCCTCGTCGGCAACGACCGAACACCTGACTGAGGCGACAGACGCTGCGGGATGACCGCCTCGGCCAAGCATAGCCGCCGGACCAATCCCATACCCGCCCTGGACCCCGTGGCACTTCGGCGAAACAACCGCCCCAGCCGACCGCAGCACGCGCCATTTGGCTGCCCGACCACACCAGGCGCAGCCCGCAACCGTGGCGAAACCGGCCTGAGCTGCCTTCGCCGCAACTGAACGACTTCGCTGCACAACGCGTTGCCGCCCTTCATGACCGCTAAACTGCACGACTTGTCAGGATCCCCCTCCGTGTCATCGACGCCCATCCGCTTTGCCGACCTCGACCTGCCCGCGCCGCTGCTGAGTGCGCTGTCGGACGTCGGCTATGAATCCCCCTCGCCAATCCAGGCAGCCACCATTCCGGCGCTGCTGTCCGGCCGCGACCTGATCGGCCAGGCCCAGACCGGCACCGGCAAGACCGCCGCCTTCGCGCTGCCGGTACTTGCGCGGATCGACACCAGCCAGGCGCATCCGCAGGCACTGGTGCTGACCCCGACCCGCGAACTGGCCATCCAGGTCGCCGAAGCCTTCCAGCGCTATGCCAGCCACCTGCCCGGCTTCCGCATCCTGCCGATCTACGGCGGCCAGGGTTACGGCCAGCAACTGTCGGCGCTGCGTCGCGGCGTGCAGGTCGTGGTCGCCACGCCCGGGCGCCTGATCGATCATCTGGAACGCAAGTCGATCTCGCTCAACGGCCTGCGCACCCTGGTGCTGGACGAAGCCGACGAGATGCTGCGCATGGGCTTCGTCGACGATGTCGAAGCGATCCTGCAGGCAACCCCGGCGGGTCGGCAGATCGCGCTGTTCTCGGCGACCATGCCGCCGCCGATCCGGCGCATCGCCGAGCGCCATCTGCGCGATCCGGAAACGGTCACCATCGCGGCCAAGACCAGCACTGCCACCAACATCCGGCAGCGCTGCTGGTGGGTTGGTGGCGTGCACAAGCTCGATGCCCTGACCCGCATCCTGGAAGCCGAACCGTTCGAGGCGATGATCGTGTTCGTGCGCACTAAGCAGGCCACCGAAGAGCTGGCCGGCAAACTGGAAGCGCGCGGGTTCGCTGCCGCCGCGATCAACGGCGACCTGGCCCAGGTCCAGCGCGAGCGCACCATCGCGCGCCTGCGCGACGGCCAGATCGACATCCTGGTCGCCACCGATGTCGCCGCCCGCGGCCTCGATGTCGAACGCATCAGCCACGTGCTCAACTACGACATTCCCTACGACACCGAAAGCTACGTGCACCGCATCGGCCGCACCGGCCGTGCCGGCCGTAGCGGTGAAGCGATCCTGTTCGTGGCCCCGCGCGAGCGGCACCTGCTGCGCGCGATCGAGCGCGCCACCAGCCAGCCGATCGAGGTGATGAACCTGCCCTCGGCGCAGGCGGTGAACGAAAAGCGCCTGGAAAAATTCAAGCAGCGCATCACCGACACCCTGGCGGCCGACGATCTGGAACCGTTCGCCAACCTGATCGAAGACTTCGAGCGGGAAAGCGGCGCCGATACCCGCATGATCGCCGCCGCGCTGGCGCGCCTGGTCCAGGGCGACACGCCGCTGCTGCTGGCGCCCGATCCGCCGCAGGCACCGCCGATCGTGCGCGAGCCACGCAAGTCGACTCGCGAATTCGGCGACGAACCACGCAAACCGCGAGCCGCGCGAGAATCGGCCAATCGCGAGTTCGGCGAAGGCAAACCCCGCGCCAGCCGTGAACGCGCCGACAGCGGCCCGGACGCCGGCATGGCGCGTTACCGCGTCGAAGTGGGTCATGTCCATGGCGTACGCCCCGGCAACATCGTCGGCGCCATCGCCAACGAGGCCGGCCTGGACAGCAGCGCCATCGGCCGCATCGGCATCCGCGACGAGTACAGCCTGGTCGATCTGCCCGACGATCTTCCCGCCGAGGTGATCGAGCACCTGCGCAAGGTCTGGGTTTCCGGACAGCGCCTGCGCCTGCGGCCGATGGCCGCCGGCAGCACGCCGGCAACCGCGCCAAGACCGCGGCAGGCGCCACGGAAAACCGCGTCGCCACAGCGCCCGGGCAGCTTTGCCGGCAAGGGCCCCAAGACCACCGGCGCACCGCGAAAGCCGAAGAAAAAATACTGATATCAGTCAGTTGACCATTGTTTACGGATTAGACCAAGGCCGCACGGACAACACCGGCAGAACGCGGTATGCTTCGATTATTGCGGCGCAGCATTGCGCCAGATAAACGCAGCCAGGACCACCCGCATGCTTTATCAGCTCCACGAGTACAACCGGGCACTGATGAGCCCGCTCACCCATCTCGCCGAGGCGGGCGCCAAGATCTACGGCAATTCCAGCAGCTGGTTGTCGCACCTGCCGGGCGCCGCGCGCTTCGCTGCCGGCTGCGAACTGATGCACCGCATCGGCAAGGACTACGAAAAGCCCGAGTTCGGTCTGCACACCGTCGATGTCCAGGGCGGCAAGGCCGCGGTGATCGAACAGGTGCCGCTGGCAAAGCCGTTCTGTCGCCTGCTTCGCTTCAAGCGCTTCAGCGACGATGCCCGCGCCATCGAGGCGATGAAGCAGCAACCCACCGTGCTGGTGGTGGCACCGCTGTCCGGCCACCATGCCACGCTGCTGCGCGACACCGTGCGAACCCTGCTGCACGACCACAAGGTCTACATCACCGACTGGATCGACGCGCGCATGGTGCCGACCAGCGCCGGCGGCTTCACGCTGGATGACTACATCGCCTACATCCGCGAGTTCATCGGCTACATCGGTGCTGAAAAGCTGCATGTGATTTCGGTCTGCCAGCCGACCGTGCCGGTGCTGGCGGCGGTATCGCTGATGGCCAGTGCCGGTGAGACCCTGCCGCGCAGCCTGACCATGATGGGCGGCCCGATCGACACCCGCGAAAGCCCGACCAAGGTGAACGATCTCGCCACCACCAAGCCATTGGCCTGGTTCGAAGGCAACGTCATCCACGAAGTGCCGCGCAACTTCCCCGGGCGTGGTCGCAAGGTCTACCCCGGTTTCCTGCAGCATGCCGGCTTCATCGCCATGAATCCCAGCCGCCACGCCACCTCGCACTGGGATTTCTACAACGACCTGGTGCGCGGCGATCTCGAAGACGCCGACGCGCATCGAAGCTTCTACGACGAGTACAACGCGGTGCTGGACATGCCCGCCGAGTACTACCTCGACTGCATCCGCATCGTCTTCCAGCAGCACCTGCTGCCGCGCGGCGAATGGCATGTCGACGGGGTCCGCGTTGCGCCCGAGGACATCACCGGAACCCGCCTGCTGACCATCGAGGGCGAGCTGGACGACATCTCCGGTCTCGGCCAGACCCGCGCCGCGCACACGCTGTGCCGCGGACTGGACGCGTCGAAGAAGCAGCACCTCACGATCAAGGGCGCCGGCCACTACGGCATCTTCAGCGGCCGCCGCTGGCGCAGCGAGGTCTATCCGCAGGTGCGCGATTTCATCGCCAAGGCGGCCAAGGCCGCGCCCGGCGCGCGTCACCTGCGCGCGGTCTGACGCAGACCGATTTCGACTCACATACAGAAGTGCAGCCGGGCAAGCCCGGCTCTACAGAAGCGCTCAAGCAAGCGTCGCGACGCCACCATCTTTAGCAGCGGGGCTTGCCCCGCTCAACGCTTTCAAATAGTCGCCGGCATCTGAGGCACACCCGCACCAGTCTTCGCTCGGCCACCACTCAACTCAGGTCACGCCCCCAGACTTCTGAATCTCTCTGGCGAAGTGGCGCTCATAAGCCCTGATGTAGTGTGTGTCGACCTGACAGCAGGTGATATTGGAAAGCGGAATTGCCTGGGGCTTGTCTTCCCACCGAGCGATGCCGGTGAAGTGCTGGACACGAACGGCGGTACTCGTTGTATCGAGTACCTTGCCGATCCAAAGCCCCGGATTAGGAGCCCGCTCCGTCTCGACGATGATGATTCTGCGTCGCTGCTCGGAAAGCGAATCAATCGCGCTGCTCCAGGAACCGAGAGCGATCGGAAGATCGAATGGCACATGCTCCAGAGCGCCCTCGATCTTGAGCAGCTTGTGCTGAAACCGATCCGTCTTGTTCTGGCGGACCTCGGTGATGTCCGCCATGGCGATTACCATGATCCCGTCGAGCGTGAAGTCGCTTACGTACTGGAAAGCCACCAGCTTCTCGGAGACAGCCAGCACGATCGCCTGTAGCGACCACGAAGCGATGCCCTCGCGCCGAAACGACATCAGGCAACGTCGCTGCTGCAATTTCCTCAGTTGTTCGACGATGTCCATCATCACCTCCAGACAACGAGTCGCTGCAACACCGACCAAGACTTCCAGCATCAGTCTAGTCCAGTCAGAAAGCTTCGACGGACTGCGAACAGCGCGTCAGCGGACGAGCGCGAGGGAGAGCGAGGGTACGTAGGTGATGATCAGCACCGCGCCGAGCAGGATCAGGAAGAACGGGATGCAGGCGCGCACCAGTGTCCAGATCGGCACGTTGAAGCGGTAGGCGGCGATGAACAGGGTCATGCCGATCGGCGGGGTGAAGTAGCCCAGTTCCATGTTGGCCAGGAAGATGATGCCCAGATGCACCGGGTCGACACCGTAGCCTTCGGCGATCGGCAGCAGGATCGGCACCATGATGACGGTGGCCGAGAAGATGTCCAGGAACATGCCCAGGAACAGCAGGAACAGGTTGAGCAGGAAAAGGAAGGTGTACTTGCTGTGCACGTGCTCCTGGATGAAGCCGAACAGCTTGGCCGGCACCTCGGCATCGACCAGATAGTTGGTGAAGGCCAGCGACACGCCGAAGATCAGCAGGATGGCACCAACCAGCACCATCGATTCGCGCATGACCTTGGGCAATTGCGCCAGCGGAATCTCGCGACGGATGACTACCGTCACCAGCAAGGCGTAAACGCAGGTGACCGCGGCTGCTTCGGAAGGCGCGAAGAAACCGCCGTAGATGCCGCCCAGCACCACGATCGGCAGCGGCAATTCCCAGGCCGCATCGCGCAGGGCCGCGACCACTTCACGCCAGCCGCCCGTGCCGGTGGCGGCTGGCTCACGCGGCGGCAACTGTCTTCCCTGCCATACGGCGTAGATGCCGAGCAGGAGGATCATCAGCAACGCCGGCAGCAGACCGGCGTGGAACATGTCCTCGACACCGACCGGCTGCCGGCCGCCCGCCTGCTGCGCGACCACCGCATACAGGATCAGTGGCAACGCCGGCGCCAGCAGCAGTCCGAGACTGCCGGATGTGGTCAGCAGACCCAGCGTGAACGGTCGCGGATAGCCGGCCTGCAACATGGCTGGCAGCAGGATCGCGCCGATGGCGATGATGGTGACACCCGATGCGCCGGTGAACGCGGTGAACAAGGCGCAGGTGACGATGGCGACGATGGCCAGACCGCCCGGCATCCAGCCCAGCAGCGCGTTCGACAACCGCACCAGCCGGCGCGGTGCCTGACTTTCGGCGAGCAGAAATCCGGCCAGCGTAAACAGCGGAATGGCGACGAGCACCGGCATGTCGGCCAGGCGATGGAACTCGATCGCGACGATGCCCAGATCCAGCTCCTGGCTGTAGAAGCCGAGCATGGCGATGGCTGCGATCAGGGCGAACAGCGGCGTGCCGATCAAGGCGAGCACCAGCAGGACCAACGCGACCAGCAGGACGGTCATGGATGCGCGCCGAGATCGCCGGGCGGCGGCGGTGGCTGGAAGGCGGTGATGGCCAGGCGCAACGCGATCACCGCCAGCGCCAGCGGCAGGATGGATTGGGTCAGCCAGGCCGGCACGCTGGCGAAGGCGGTGGTGCCGATGCCGTACTCGTCACGCACCATGCGCAGCGCATGCCAGGCCAGGATGGCGGTGGCGATTGCTGCGGCCCAGAAGGCAATGAAACGCACCACACGCACCGCACCGGAAGGCAGCAGACGCTGGATGGCATCCAGACTGATGTGACGACCCTCGCGCGCAGCGGCCATGGCCCCAAGCAAGGCCACCCACATCACCAGCGTGCGCAGCAGCGGTTCCAGCCACAGGAACCCGGCATCGAAGGCCAGCCGCAGACCGATCTGCGCGGCCGCCAGCAGCACCAGGATGCCCAGTGCAACGGCCAACACCAGATCCTCGATCTGGTGCAGAAGACCACGCCAGCCGGCGCGTGCTGGTGTCATTCGCCGCGGGCGCTGCGCAGGGCGCTCATCATCGCGTCGTAGTTGTCGCGGTTGAACACATTGCGTTGCATCAGGTCGGCGGCAGCCTTCTCGCCAACCGAGCGCCAGTAGGCGACCTCGTCACCATCGGGCTGGAAGAATTCGATGCCTTCGCCACGCAGGGCTTCGCGGGCCGAGGCATCGTCGCGAGCGGTCTGCTGCTCCAGGCGCTTGCCGGCCTCGGCAAACACCTCGCGTACCACCGCCTTGTCGTCATCACTGAGCTTGTTGAAGGTGCGACTATCCAACGCCAGGATGCCGACCAGATAGGCGATCGGCATGTCGACCAGATGACGAACCCTGGTGTGCCACTGGAAGGCGATGGTGCCGGACGGCGTGTTGGCGACGGTGTCGACCAGGCCGGTCTGCAGCGCGGTGTAGACATCGGCGATCGACAGCGGCACCGGATTGACACCAGCCGCCTTGTAGGTCGCTTCGGACACGATGTCGCCGGTCGGCAGCCAGGCCTTGGACTTGACCAGGTCGTCGCGACCGCGGATCGGCTGGGTGCTGAGCAGGTAGGCGAAACCACCGCCGATCATGACCACTGCTTCGAGACCCTTTTCGCGAAGCCCGTCGGTCAGTCTCGGCTCCATCGCCTCGCGCACCACCGCCACCTCCGACTCCTGATGAAACAGGAACGGCAGGCCGTAGATCATCAGGTCCGGATAGACCGAAGCCAGTTCGCTGCCGGTGAAGGCGCCGCCGTGCAGCTGGCCCACGCGCATCTTGCGCAGGACCACGGCGTCATTGCCCATCACGCCGCCGGGATAGAAGCGGAAACTGACCCGGCCCTCGGTGCGGGTCTTGACCGTGTCGGCGGCTGCACGCATCTCGCGCATCCAGGCGGTGCCTTCCGGTGCCAGTGTGGCCAGCTTGAATTCGGTCTGCGCCAGCACCGGCATCGCCGCGAACAGCAGCACGGCGGCTATGAGTCGTCGCATCGTTCGTTACCTCGAAAATCCGTGAACTAGAAATAGTCGTCGGCGGAAGCCTGGAGTTCCGCGGCCTGTTGCTGCGCCAGCACGTTGACCAGCGTCAACCGTGGCGCCACCGGGTCGGCGGCGAGCACTTCCCCGACCAGACGATCATGCAGCTCGCGATCGAACACCAGCCGCGCGTAGCTGCGGGCGTAGAACACGCGCACCATCTGGTTGCGGCCTTCGGACAGCGTCAGGGCGCGCTCGAAATGCGCACGCCCCTCGTCCGGCTTGCCACCGTAGGCTGGTGGCAACAGCGTCGCCAGCACGCCCAGATAAAGGTAAGGCTGCCCGCCCTCGTGTTCCGGCGCCAGCGCCACCACCCGTTCAAGCAGCGCAGTCACCTTGGGGATTTCCGCGATCAGCTGCCAGTCGTCGCTGCCCGACTGGATGCGCCCGGCCCAGGCCGCGGCGTAGCCGTACATGGCCGGCACGTCGGCGAGATCGAGTGCGGCAACAGCTTCCTGGTAGGTCTCGAATGCCTGGCCACGCGACTGGCAGATGGCCGGATGCGTCGGACAGAACGCGCGACCGGCGTAGTCGAAGGCACGCTGCGACAGCCGATTGGCGCGCTCGCGATCATCGACAAACACGCCGGCGTAAACCCCGTAGAGGCGCGCGCCGGCCAGCAGCAGATCCTCGCTTTCCGGGCTGCCCTCGATCAAGCCGTCGAGCATGAGCAGATAGGCCGGCAAGGCCGCCTGCACCGTGTCCGGATCGTTGTGGTTCTCGATGCCGGCGGTGAGGTCGCTGGCAACTCCTGAGGTCGCGCGGTTGAGCAGACCGGCACAGCCCGTTCCCAGCGCCAGTACCAGCAGGCAGGCGCTGATCGCAGCCCACCGACGGTGCGCCCGCAGTGGCGATGCCAGCGAATGGTTCGGTTCCGGTTGTCGTGACAGCTGGCGCATGCGTCGGGGGTGTTGGCGAGCGTCGGAGTTTACTGCCCCCGCCGCACGAGGTACGTGACAGTCTGCAACAACCGCCGCCATCGGCGCGGACGCTGGGCGAAACAGGGCCCGGGTGAACGCCGACTTTCCACGTCCGCCGGCGACAAGGCATTCGGCAATGCCGCAGGGCGAGCCGGGTTGCAAGTCGCCGTTAGCAACCGGTTAAACCATCGCCGGAACCGCGGAAAACCGTCTGGCACGGCGATTGCGGTGACTCCTGTGCCGAGGCGTTTCGCTTCTGCACACATACTCAGCAAGAGAAGGAGCAATCCGAGATGAAAACACCGACCCTTTCGATCATCGTCGCCGCCGCGTCGTTCGGTCTCGCCAGCGTGGCTTTCGCCGGCAGTGGTGACAAGGTGAGCTTCGAGAAGCTCGACACCAACAAGGACGGTTACATCGAGCGCACCGACGTTCCTGCCGACCACGAGCTGGCAGCGCTGTTCGCCAACTACGATCTGGACCGTGACAACCGCCTGAGCGCTTCCGAGTTCCAGGCCTACACCGGCGATCGCGAGCAGGAAGAAGCCGAGTAAGTCCGGCCCCGGCAGCCCAGCGGTCAGGTTGGGTCTGAACCCGCCCGCTGCCGGCTGATCCGGAACGGCACGCGAGCCGCCGCGAACCTGCGTTCGCGGCGGCTTGCGTTTGCGCATGGCTATGGTGAAAACGCTTGCCGGCGACCATCGTGGTTTGCATGGCTGCCGACAGCGGCGACAATGCGTCTCGCCGATGCGGGGCTCGGAGTCGATCCCGGCGCCAACGTCGGTTTTCCTCCGGCGGAAGCGTTGCATGGACAAGGCCTACGATCGCGACTACTTCGACAGCTGGTATCGCCAGCGCGGCATCGGCGCGGGTGCGTCGTTGACGCGCAAGGTGTCGCTGGCGGTGGCCATGGCCGAATGGCATCTCGGCCGGCCGATCCGCTCCGTGCTGGACCTCGGCTGCGGCGAAGGTTCCTGGCGCGCACCACTGCGGCGTCTGCGACCGAAGGTCCAATACCTGGGTTTCGACCGCAGCGAATATGCCGTGCGCCGTTATGGCCGCAGCCGCAATCTGCGCCTGGCCGGGTTCGGCGACATGGAACATCTGCGTCCCGGCCCACCGGCTGATCTGCTGTTGTGCGTGGACGTGCTGCACTATCTCGATGACAGTGAATTGCGTGCCGGCCTGTCGGCCTTCAACCAGCTCTGCGACGGCTTGGCCTTCATCGAAACCTATTGCGCCGAGGACGACATCGAAGGCGACATGCATGGCTTTCAGCGGCGACCGGCGGCCTGGTATCGCCGCGAGTTCACCCGCGCCGGCCTGATCGCCTGCGGCAACCACGGTTACCTGACCACCGGACTGGCCAACAATGCCACCGCGCTGGAACTGCCGGCACTGCCGCGGCGATGATCGGGCTGCTTTCCTTCTCGCCAGCCGGTGCGGACCGAAGTGACCCGGGCCAATCGCTGAGTCCCCCACCCCTGCCTGCGTCGCGGCACCAGCAGCCGCTGCCGTTGCCGCTTCGACGCAACCCATGAACCCTGGCACGGACAGCGATTCCACGCCGTACGCCGGCCTTGGCCCAGACGCGGTGCTGGCGGCGGTCGAGCGCCTGGGTCTGGCCTGCGATGGTCGGCTGCTGGCGCTGAACAGCTACGAGAACCGGGTCTACCGCATCGGTCTCGACGACCGCCGCTTCGTGGTCGCCAAGTTCTACCGGCCCGGTCGCTGGAGCGATGAGGCCATCCTCGAAGAGCACGCCTTCGCGGCTGAACTGGCCGACGCCGAACTGACCGTTTCCGCGCCACTGTCGTTCGCCGGGCAGACGCTGCACCATCACGGCGACCTGCGCTACGCCGTGTTCGACACGGTCGGTGGCCGCGCGCCGGAAACCGACGACCGCGACAGTCTGCGTCTGCTCGGCCGCACGCTGGGCCGCCTGCATGCCGTCGGCGCCCGCTCACGCTTCCGTCATCGGCCGAGCCTTGACATCGACCGCTTCGGTCGCGAGCCGGTGGCGTGGCTGTTGGCCAATCACTGGCTGCCGCCGCATCTGGTCGATCCCTTCCAGCGCCTCGCCGACCAGCTGCTCGCCGCGGTGTCGTCGACCTGGCAGAGTGCCGGCGACCTGCGTTCGCTGCGCCTGCATGGCGACGTCCACCCCGGCAACATCCTGGTGCGCGACGCCGAGCCGGTGCTGGTCGACTTCGACGACTGCCTGGCAGGTCCTGCCATGCAGGACCTGTGGATGCTGGTCAGCGGCGACGGTGACGACCTGCGCCGTAGTTTCGGCTGGCTGCTGGAGGGCTACCAGGTTTTCGCCGACTTCGATCCGCGCGAAACCGCGCTGGTCGAACCGCTGCGCACGCTGCGCCTGCTGCACTACCACGGCTGGATCGCCCGCCGCTGGGGTGATCCCGCCTTCCCGGCGGCGTTTCCGTGGTTCACCGACAACCGCCACTGGGAAAGCCTGATCGGACAGATGCACGAGCAACTGGCGGCGTTGCAGGAACCGCCGTCCCTGTTTTGAGCATCGGCGTGCGCTGCGTGCGCTGACTGTAGCCGGGCGCTGAATGCGTGTCGGCTCAGGCATGCCCGCGGCAGCGCCTTGACCTAGACTTCTGCTCCGGCGGGACGACCCGCCCACGGTTGCGCAACAGCGGCAGCCGTCATCGTTCCGGGGACGGCCTCGATCAGCCAAGGAGCCGATCATGGCCTGGGTCTATCTGTTGTTCGCCGGTGTACTGGAAATCGTCTGGGCCGCCGGCCTCAAGTTCTCGCACGGCTTCAGCCGGCCGTTGCCGAGCGTGGTCACCGTCATCGCCATGATCGCCAGCTTCTGGCTGCTGGCACTGGCCTTGCGCACGCTGCCCCTGGGCACGGCCTATGCGATCTGGACCGGCATCGGCAGTGCCGGCGCCTTTCTGGTCGGCATCTGGCTGTTCGACGAGCCGGTGAATGCGCTGCGCATCGCCAGCGTGGTGCTGATCGTCGCCGGCATCGTCGGCCTGAAACTGTCAGCGTCGAGCGGCTGACGACGGTTGACGACAGGCATCGGCCCGGCCTTCAATGCCGGGACCGATGCCGCCCGGAGCCGCTGCAATGAACCCACATCCCGTCTGTCTGAGCGCCTGCCTGTCCGCGCTGACGCTGGTGCTGGCCGCCGTCACGTCTGCTGCGCTCGCCGACGAGCCGACGCCTGCCGGCAAGACCGTGGTCGACGTGCTGGCCGCCAGCAGCGCCGACGACTGGCGCGCACTGGTGCCGGAAGACACGCTGTACCTGGATCTGGACGACGCCCGGCGCGTCATCATCGAACTGGCGCCGGCGTTCGCACCGGCTCACGTCGACAACATCCGCGCGCTCGCCCGCGGCCACTACTGGGATGGCCTGGCGATCATGCGCGTGCAGGACAACTACGTGGTGCAATGGGGCGACCCGGACAGCGACGACGCCGACAAGGCGCGCGCACTGGGCAAAGCCCGCTCCACCCTGCCCGCCGAGTTCGATCGCGAGGCCAAGGGGCTGCCGTTCACTGCACTGGATGGGTTCGATGCCTACGCGGCCCAGGTCGGCTGGAGCGGCGGATTTCCGGCTGCGCGCGATCGTGCCGACGGTCGGGCCTGGCTGGCGCACTGCTACGGCACGGTCGGTGCCGGCCGCGGCAATCCGGCCGACTCCAGCAACGGCAGTCAGCTGTATGTCGTGATCGGTCACGCACCGCGCCATCTGGACCGCAACATCACCACGGTAGGCCGCGTGGTGCAGGGCATCGAACATCTGTCCGCATTGCCGCGCGGCGATGGCGTCATGGGTTTCCACACAGAGCGTGCCCGGCAGGTCTCGATCCGGTCGATTCGTCTGGGCAGCGAGTTGCCCGAAGCGCAGCGCGCAAACCTGGAAGTGCTGCGCACCGATACCGCCACTTTCCGTGACCTGGTGGAGTCGCGGCGCAATCGCCACGAAGACTGGTTCATCGATCCTGTGGGCAAGATCGAGCTGTGCAACGTGCCGATCCCGGTTCGGGCGAAGCCGACCACGACTGCGGATTGAACAACCAGCGCGCGATGACCTGATCACCGATCCCGCTCACGCATCGCAGCGCTTGTCGGAACGAACGCCGAGAGGCAGAACGCTCTGGTCCGGACAGCCGTCGCCTGACGCGATGACCGATGTTCAAGCTGCGACGCAATGCCCCTGCCGCTGCGTCCTGACAGGAGTCCACCCGGACCCAAGACTGCCCAGGAGCCACTCATGAATCACCGCGTTCTTGCCATCGCCCTCTTGCCGTTGGCCGCCATCATCGGCGCAGCCGCCGCCAGCGCGCAGTCCGCTGCCGTGGTGACCTTCGATGATGGCTGGGAAGGCTGGCGAGGACCGACCGGCATCGGCGGCGCCACCAACATCGTTCCCGACGGCGGCAATCCGGGGGCGCATGCGCAGACCATCTTCAACGACTTCGGCATCACCTTCAGCACCGACAGCCATCCGGCCTTCATCGGCGATCACGGGCTGCACGAGATCGTCACCATCAGTATCGACGTCAAGGTCGAAGACATCTCGATGTTCGGCAACCCGGTGCCGCGCGAGCTGATCGTCGACTTCCGAAGCTTTTCACTGGCCCAGGACGGCTATCCCTGGACCTCGGTCTGGTACAGGCTGACCGCACTGGAAACCGGCATGGACTGGGCCACCTACAGCGTGACCTTCGATCCGCGATCGATTGATCTTCCCGACGGCTGGGGCGGCTACGGCGCCGAAGATCCCGGCACCGCCGAACCCATGCTGCCCGATGGCGTCACCTTCGCCGACGTGCTCGCGAACACCGAGGAAGTGGCATTCACCACCCTGGTTCCGGGTTGGTTCTACGGCTTCACCGACCACAACGTGCGCATCGACAACATCCGCATCGAGACCGGTTCCGGCGACGACACGATCTTTGCCGACGGTTTCGAGATCACCGGGGAATAGTTGCGCCGACCCCGCGAACGTCGCTTAGAAACGGTCGCTGAGCGCAGTGACGCATAAGCGCGTCGAGGTGCAAGTCACGGCCCGTCGTGGTTGTCGCAGCGAACCGGTTGCGGGTGCGAATGCCGGCGAACCCGGCAGCGCGCGGCATCGGGCGGCGAGTTCTACTCGTCGCCCGATGCGGGATCGATCAGCCGTTGGCTGCCGGCGTCGGCCGCCGTTCCAGCACCTGGTCGATCAGCCCGTACTCGCGGGCGATCTCCGCCGACATGAAATGGTCGCGGTCGGTATCGCGCTCGATGGTCGACACGTCCTGACCGGTGTGCTTGGCCAGGATGCGGTTGAGCTTCTCGCGCGTCTCCAGGATTTCCTTGGCGTGGATGCTGATGTCGCTGGCCTGCCCGGAAATACCGCCCGCCCAGGGCTGGTGGATCATGATCCGCGAATGCGGCAGCGAGTAACGCTTGCCCTTGGCACCGGAGGCCAGCAGCAGCGCACCCATGCTCGCGGCCTGGCCGATGCACATGGTGCTGACGTCGGGCTTGAGGAACTGCATGGTGTCGTAGATGGCCAGACCGGCGCTGACGGAACCGCCCGGCGAGTTGATGTACAGCGAGATGTCCTTGTCCGGATTCTCCGACTCCAGGAACAGCAGCTGCGCCACCACCACGTTGGCCATGTAGTCGTCGACCGGACCGACCATGAACACCACACGCTCCTTGAGCAGGCGCGAATAGATGTCATAGGCCCGCTCGCCGCGCGAGGTCTGCTCGACCACCACCGGGACCAGGTTCAGACCCTGCGGATTGAATGTGCTGTGGTTCATTGCCGGTTCCTCAGTGGGATGACAGGGAGTGCTGGCCGGGATATGCCGTCGCCCCCGGCCGGATTCAAGTCTGCGGCTTCATGACCTCGGAAAAGCTCAGCTCGCGGGTCTCGCCCGGTGCCTGGGTGGACACCCACTCGGCGACCTGGTCCTCGATCACCCGCTGCTGCAGACCCTGCATCAGGTTCTGGTTGCTGGTGTACAGCTGGATCAGCTGTTCCGGCTCCTCGTAGGTCGAGGCGATCGTCGCCAGCATCTCGCGAACCCGACGCTCGTCCAGGCGAATGCCGTTCTGGCGGGCCAGTTCACCGATCAGCACGGCGGCGCGGACACGGTCGGTGGCGGTGTTGACGAACTCGGCCACCGGCGGGACCGCCGGGGCATTGGGCCCAGCCTGCCGACGCTGACGCTCGGCGCTCTGGTGCATGGACTCGGCTTCCGCCTCGACCATGCCCCTGGGCACGACCAGATCGGCATTGGCGGCCAGCAGCTGCTTGATCACTTCACCCTTGAGGCGAACGGTCACCGCATTGCTCAGCTCGCGCTCGAGGTTGGCGCGGACATCGGCCCGGAACTGCTCGAGCTCACCGCCAGGGATGCCGAAGCTGGCGATGAATTCCTCATCGACCTCGGGCACATGGCTGGCCTGGATGCGCAGCACCCGCAGCTCGATCTGTGCCTGCTTGCCGGCCAGGTCGCGGTGCTGCCAGCCTTCCGGGAAGTCCACCAGGAAACGCTTCTCGTCGTCGACCGACAGGCCGACCAGCGCCTGCTCGAAATCCGGCGGCAGGCCACCGGCGCCGATCACGGTGCCGGCGCGCTCGCGGCCCTCGGCCGGGAAGCGGGCATCGTCGGCCTGGGCGCTGTACTCGAACATCACCAGGTCGCCATCAGCGGCGGCGCGCTCGACAGTGTTCCAGGTGCGGCGCTGCTGGCGCAATGTATCGATCATGGTGTCGATGTCGGCATCGACCACTTCCGCCTTGATCTGGTCGATCTTCAGACCGGAGATGTCGATGGTGCCAAGCTCCGGCAACACCTCAAACTCGGCCGTGAAGGCCAGCTCGCCCTCAGCCGCATCCGGCACCGGTGTGATCCGGGGTGACATGGCCGGACGCAGGTTTTCCTGACGCAGCGCTTCGCCGAAGCTGTCGCGCACCAGCTCGCCCATCGCCTCTTCGCGCACCTGCGCGCCGAAACGCTTCTCGACCACCGCCATCGGCACCTTGCCGGGACGGAAACCCTTGAGGCGAACCTCGCGGCTCAGCTGCTGCAGGCGGCTGCGGACGGCATCGTCCAGGCTCGCGGCGGGCACGGAAACGGTGAGCTTGCGCTCCAGTTGACCGGTGTTCTCAACGGAAATCTGCATGAATGATCCTGCGAGGTGTATCAGGCGCCCGGACAGCCGGCACGCCGTTGTTGGCATGGTGATCGACGGTGTGGTGCGAAAGGAG
>JAMHVM010000123.1:0-140339 GCA_035911475.1 Lysobacterales bacterium
GTAGCTCCAGATGTTCAGGCCCGGATCGGTGCCCAGGTTGCGCCACAGCGACGGCGAACCGTCCGGCGCCACCGAGGCCGCCGTCAGCGTCGCACCCGGAGCCAGCGTCGTGGTGCCCAGGGCCTGCGTGCCGGCATTGGCGAACAGGCCTTCGAAGTAGAAGCCCGTGCCGGTCGGACCACTGGTGGTCACCAGCGACACTCCACTGGCCGCCGAGATCGTCAGACGGTTCTCCACCGACAGGTCGACCACCAGCAGATCGTCGTCGCCACTGGCCGCTTCAACGGTCAGCGTCAGCGGTACCTGCACCACCGGCGTCTCCGCGTCGTTGCTGGCGATGCACAGCGTTGCCTCATACGTCCCCGCTGCCAGACCGGTCGAGTCAAAGCTCACGTCGACGTCCTGATCGGCACCCGCCGCCACCGTGCCACTGGTCGGATCGGCGTCCGCCCAGGCCGGCAGCGCACAGCTTCCTGCCTGCGACACTTGCCACTGCAGGTCGAAGTCGCCGGTGTTCGCCACCGTCAACGCCTGCGTCACCGTCTCGCCCGGCGCCTGCGTGCTCGACAGCTCGCTCGGATCGACCTCGATCACCGGGCCGCCGGGGTCTCCGGACAGCACGACGTAGGTACCCAGATTGACCGCGGTGCCCAGGTCGGTCACGTCGTCCGCCGGGAAGCGCACATTGCCACTGACCGGTGCCGTCAACAGGGCCGTATACAGCGCCGGCGTGATGTTCCACGTCGCCGTACCGGCAAACGCCGCCTGTCCCGCCGTGAAGGTGGTCGTCGCCACCGCGCTGTAGCTCCAGATGTTCAGGCCCGGATCGGTGTTGAGGTTGCGCCACAGCGACGGCGAACCGTCCGGCGCCACCGACGCCGCCGTCAGCGTCGCTCCCGGGACCAGTGTGGTTGTGCCCAGTGCCTGCGTTCCCGCGTTGGCAAACAGACCCTCCAGGTAGAAACCGGTCGAGGTCGGACCGCTGGCCGTCACCAGCGACGCACCGCCCGACGCGGTAATGGTCAGTTGGTTCTCCACGCCGAGATCGACCACCAGCAACGGGTTGCCACCGCCACTGGATTCCACGGTCAGCGTCACCGGCACCTGCACCACCGGTGTCGCGGATGCATTGCTGGAAACGCACAGCACGGCCTGATGAACACCCGCGGCCAGCCCGGTGGAGTTCAGGGTGACCAGCACATCGCTGTCAGCACTGGGAGCGGTGCTGCCGCTGGCAGGCGTCGCCGACAGCCAGGACACCGCACCCGGCGAGGCGCAGCTTGAGGGGGCCTCGCCAACCGTCCAGTTAAGCAAGGTGTTGCCACTGCTGCCGATTCCCAGGGCCAGGTCGGTGCTCGCGTTCGGTGCCAGCGTCGCGCTCAACGAGGCCGGATCGACCACGATGGCTGCAGTGGCGGTACCGGCACGCGGAATCACGGCGATCGGCAAGCGGGCATCGGGAATGTCACCGGCAGCCGCTTCGACGGTGAAATCACCGAACCGCCAGCTGCCGATGGCGGCACCGGTGACATCGACACCGAAGCTGATGACCTGGGTGGCGCCCGGCGCCAGGGTGAAGCTGGATGGCGTCGCCCAGCCGACCACGCCCGCGGGCAGGTTGGCGGCCACGTCATAGGTCTGCGCAACATCCAGCACGCTGCGCACGGTACGCGTCCAGGTGCACACGCCGGCGCAGTTGTTGTTGGCCAGGCTGGGCAGATTCAGCGTCTTGAGGTCGCCACCGGTTGCCGGGTTGGCGGCAACGTATTCGGCGTTGGTGATGTTCAGCACGAAGCCGACATCGGCGGCGACATTGAGGTTGACCCGGCCGGCGCCGAAATCAAACGGATCGGCCGGTGTGGTGCCATTTTCCTTGGTCACCGTGGTGACACCGGTCAGCATCATGGCCGACTTGATCTCGGCGGGCGTCCAGGTCGGACGCACCGCGCGCAGCAAGGTGGCCGCGCCAGCCGCATGCGGGCTGGACATCGAGGTGCCGCTGATGATGTTGAACGCCGGCGGCGGGCTGAAGCCGTTGAAGTAGGCAGCGAGAATGTTCAGACCCGGTGCGGTGATGTCGGGCTTGATGATGTTGGTCGTCGCGGCGGTGTCGGCACCGGCCGGGCCACGCGAACTGAAGCTGGCCATGCGATCGCCGTAGGACGCGTCATAGTCGACCGCGCCGCCGGTGATGCGACCGGTGGAGCCGGTGCCTGCGGCCATCCAGGCCTTCAGTGCGACGCCGTCGGCGAAGCTGATGTGGGTCGCCGGCAGGACATGGGTGTCGGCATTGAGGCTGCCGGCACTGGGCGCGTCGTTGAGCAGGATCATGCCGCCGCCGCCGGCGTTGAGCACGTTCTGGCCCTTCTCGACGCGGCCGATGGTGCCGCGGTCGCAGACCACGATCTGGCCGCTGAAGGTGCCGGCCGGGAACGGGTTGCACAAGGGGTTGTTGTAGGGCGCGCCACCGGCGTAGATCAGCGGTGCCGGTCCGAATCCGGCGGCCGCGCTTTCGCCGATGATGTTCGGGTGGCTGCCCGAGCTGTTGCTCAGGTCGACCACCGAATTGAGGACCGCGCGCTCATGCGTGCTGGCAGCGACGGTGAGGATCCAGGCGCCGCGATGGCCGACCTGCGCCGGACCGGGGCCGGAGTTGCCGGCCGAGTTCGCCGGGAACACACCAGCCGCCGCCGCGTTGCGGAAGGCAACCGCCGTGGTCTCGACATACGGGTTGGTACCGCCGCTGATCGAGTAGTTGGTGACGTCGACGCCGTCGATCACCGCCTGGTTGACGGCAGCGGTGGTGGCTGCGGTCGGGCAGCTGGGATAGCAGACCCGGTAGGCGATGATGTTGGCATGCGGCGCCACGCCGGACGCCGAGGGGAAGGTGTAGCTGGCGGTCGGCGCATGCAGCTGCGGATTGGCCAGATAGTTGCCGGCGACGGTGCTGGCGGTGTGGCTGCCATGACCATCGGTGTCCTCAGGCGAAACCGCCTGGTTCTGGTAGTTCCAGCCGCCGATCAGCTTGGCGTTGCAGAAACTCGGGTTGGTCGCACAGAAACCGACGTAGTTGCCGGCACCGAACGGGTTGGTGTGCACGTAGCCGTCGCCGCCGGTGGCCGCGAACGAGGGATGCGAGGAATTGATGCCGGAATCGATGATGCCGACGATCAGGCCTTCGCCCTTGCTGCCACCGGAGACCGCGTCCCAGATGGTGTCGGCACCGATGAAGCCCGGGCCGCTGTCGGTCAGCAGTTCGTCGAAGCCTTCGCGATACAGCTGCACCACGCCGTCCAGACGGGCAACTTCCTGCGCTTCGGCCGGACTGAGCACGACCGCGATGCCGTTGTAGGCATGGCGATAGTGGAACCGCACATCCAGCTCGCGACCCAGGCTGCCGGCGATGGCCGAGAGCAACTGGTCCTGCTCACCCGCCAGATACTGCTCATAGGCCAGGCTGGCGGGGCTGTTCACGTCCAGCTTGCGGGTGCCGATGACGGCCGGGCTGGTGGCGGCAAAGCCGCGCGTGGTGCCGGCGTAGGTCGCCAGCGGCTCGCCTTCCAGCTGGATGATGTAGACACCCGGCGCGGAATCACCCGCCGTTTCGTTGTAGATCGGCGCCGCCGAAGCCGCACCGCCGGCTTGGCTGAGCGCCAGTGCCGGTGTGGCTTGCGCCGCCTGCATGGCCATCAGGGTGGCTGCCGAGGCATTCGGCGTCGCAAACAGCGCTTGGCTGGCGACTACCACCGTGAAAAAGACTGAAAGCAACCATTTCGGAATGGCCA
The DNA here is from genome assembly GCA_035911475.1 of Lysobacterales bacterium. Lineage (GTDB taxonomy): Bacteria > Pseudomonadota > Gammaproteobacteria > Xanthomonadales > UBA2363 > Pseudofulvimonas. Next base: position 3,786 of record JAMHVM010000123.1, read on the forward strand.
TGATTCCCTCGCGCGGAGTTTCGGATTGGACGGACGGTGCCCGCGATGCGGGCCTTGGACGGATGAACGCTCGGCAACTTAACAGTCGCTGAAGACGGCCGCAAGCGCGAACTACGTCTCATTTTTGCGACCATCCTCGTCCGCGACCCCTGTCAGGTCCGACTGCTACAGGCGCAGCGCTCTGCGGTGCCGGCCAGATGGCGATAAGCGATCGAACCCGCGGCTTGGACAACGATGGCGTTGAGCCGAGGCGCTCGTCCATGGCGATGGCGGCTGGTCCGGCACGCGCGAATACTCTGGAGGAGCGCCATCGCCGGGGCGGCGCTCATGGCCGTCCGATGGCAGAACTGATCCGGTGGCGACCATCGGGGCCTTGCAGGCAGATCTGGGGACCACGATCGCGACGAGCTACCATGACCCTGGCGGAAAGGAGAGCGAGCCCGTGCAACCCGGCCAAGGTTGGCGGCAGCCAGGGGGAAGGCGGCAGTGAAGGAATTCGAGGACATCCTGGGGCGGGCAGCCCTGATCGCCATGACGGTATTCGCCCTGCTGGCCGCGATCCGTATCGCCATCCTGTGGCGCAGCCGCCGTGACCGTGGACCGCTGCGCGACGCGACCCGAAGCATGGCCATCCTGCACCTGCTCGGCCTGGTCGGCCTGGCACTGCTGGGTGCCGGACTGATCCTCTACCTGCACGTGCTGCTGACCGGCAGCGCCTTCATGCCACCGCGGCTGAAGGCGGGTGTGGTGACCGGACTGGGCGTCCTGCTCGCGACCGGGATCATCGCCCATCTGTGGCCACGACTGCCGGCCCGCCGCAGCGACCTCGTGCTGGCCAGCGGCGGCGCGCTCGCCAGCGGCGCCATCGGACTGTTCCTGATTGCCAGCTTCCTGACCGCAAGCCGGTACCCCGCCGAGGGCCATCTCACCCTGCTCGACCTGCCCTTCGAGGGCGAATGGGTCGCCACCGGCGCCGGCGCCAGCGCGCAAACCAACCATCACCACCGCATCGCCTCGCAGCGCTACGCCATCGACATCGCCAAGGCCTGCGACGACGGTCGGTTGTTCACCGGCGAGGGCAAGACGCTGGAGGAATCCTGCACCTTCGGCGCCACCGTGCTGGCTCCGGTCGACGGTATCGTCAGCCATGTCCGCGACGGCCTGCCCGATCGCGGCAGCAAACAGGAGCTGGCCGGCAACCATGTCGTCATCCGCATCGACGAAGGACGCTACGTGGCACTGGCACATCTGCAACAGCACAGCATCATGGTGGCGACCGGCGACCCGGTCCGCAGCGGCCAGCCGATCGCGCGTGCCGGCAACTCCGGCAACTCCGACATCCCGCACCTGCATGTGCACGTCCAGGACGGTCCGGACTACGACCTGCGCGACAGCGCCTCGATCCCGTTCCGCTTCCGCGATGTCCGGCTCAAGCGCTATTTCTTCTGGCGCTCCGTCGATGCCGCGGCATTGCTGCGCAACGACCGCGTGCGCGGCCGCATCCAAACGCCGGAGTGAGCTCTGCGATGCCGTCTCTAGAAGAAGTTGTTCAAATCGCACAATCCAATAGTCGCGTTTGTCCGCTTCCTCGACGATGGAACGAGCTGTACGGCCTCCTCCCCAACCGAAAACGAGCGGGAGTTGGTTGGGAGCCACCCGTGCCATTGATTCTCGCGGCATGGTGGGACACACCTGATGTGTCGAAGGCAGCCAGACTGCGCGAGCACCTGGAATGGGCTGATCGCCATGGTGTACTTGAGGTTGTTCAGCAATTCCTTGCAGCGCTGCCGGAAGCCGACTGGCATCACTTCGGCGAGTAGACCGCTACTCGCACCGCCGAGGCATGAATCCGCGCTCAGCGGGCCGTACCTGGCGGCAGTTCGACCTTGCCGGTGAAACCGGCGCTGTCCTTCTCGTCGCCGCAGCCATAGTCGCGACGCCAGTTCGGCGAGAACGAGGTATCGCCGACGACATCGCCGTTGATGCGGCCGCCGCACGGTGCCTCGACCGGCGCGTTGCGACCGCCGCCGATCAGCGCGCCAGCGAGCTCGACCAGCCGCTTCGGGCCGAACGGTTCGCTGGCGCGCAGCTCCGCAATCGGCGCATCGATCGGGCGTTCTCCGGCGATGCGGGGCAACGCCGGGTTTCCGGTCGCGGTCGGCGGCGAGCGCCCGAAACGACTTCCGTCGGGCGTTGCCGGTCGATGGAACGGGTCACGCTCGGGCGCGACGAACTCGCGCGGTGACTCATCCGGCGGCGCCGCTTCAGGAACGGCCGGCACGAAGATCGCCTGCATCGACGGCGACTCGCGTCGCGTAGCTGGTGGTGCAACCGGCGGCACTGGCACGGCTGGCTGGTCGTCCGGCTCGGCTTCGTCTTCGTCTTCGTCTTCGTCGGCCTCCATGTCATCCGCTGGCACCGGCGGCGACAGGAACTCCAGATACATCACCACCTCGTCGCTGGCCGGCGGCGAAAACACCGGCGGGCGCATGGCGCTGGCCAGGAACCAGCCCATCGCCAGATGCCCCAGCACGACCAGCGTGAATGCCGCGACCCGTTCCCGTTGCACCACGCCGACCGCACCCGCGAATCCCGAAGCGCGCGCATGGTATAGCCCCGCCGTTAACGGATCGTTGGCCGCAAGTCAGGGTCGACCGCGCGGCCTACAATGACGCCATGGCCGACACCCTGCTGCTGATCGACGGATCCTCGTACCTGTACCGCGCGTTCAACGCGCTGCCGCCCTTGAGCAACCGCGGCGGCGAACCCACCGGCGCGCTGTTCGGCGTGTTCAACATGCTGCGCAAGCACCTGGCCGACAAGCCCGCCTACGCGGCCATGGTCATGGACGCCTCCGGTCCGACCTTCCGCGAGGAAATGGACCCGCAGTACAAGGCCAACCGGCCACCGATGCCGGAGGATCTGCGCGCCCAGGTCGAACCGCTGCTGACACTGGTGCAGGCACTGGGCCTGCCGCTGCTGCGTGTATCCGGTGTCGAGGCCGACGATGTCATCGGCACGCTGGCCCGACAAGGCGCCGCCGCCGGCATGGACGTGCTGATCTCGACCTCGGACAAGGATTTCGCCCAGCTGGTCGACGGCCATATCGCGCTGGTCAACACCATGAGCGGCAGCCGCCGCGACCGCGACGGCGTGATCGAGAAGTTCGGGGTGCCGCCCGAGCTGATCGTCGATCTGCTGGCGTTGATGGGCGACACCATCGACAACGTCCCCGGCGTCGACAAGTGCGGGCCCAAGACCGCAGCGAAATGGCTCAACGAGTACGGCTCGCTGGACGGCGTGATCGCCGCTGCCGAGGGCATGAAGGGCAAGCTGGGTGAGAACCTGCGCGCGGCCGTGCCGCGTCTGCCGCTGAATCGCGGTCTGGTCACCATCCGCACCGATGTCGAGCTCGAGCGCACGCCGCAGTCGCTGCTGTTGACCGCACCCGACACCGACACCTTGCGCGAGTTCTACCGGCGCTACGAGTTCAATGCCGCGCTGCGCGAGCTGGAGCAGGCTGATCCCGGTGCGTCGCCCGGTTCAAGCACAGACGGCCGCGATGGCGAATCGGCACCGGAAGGTGACGCCGGAGCTGCCGCGGCCCCGACCAACGGCGACACCGTCGAACGCCGCTACGACCTGGTGCTGGACGAGGCCACCTGGCAGGACTGGCTGCAGCGCCTGCAAGCCGCCGATGCCTTCGCCTTCGATACCGAAACCACGTCGCTGGATCCGCATCAGGCCGAACTGGTCGGCCTGTCGTTTGCCATCACGCCGGGCGAAGCCTGCTATGTCCCGGTCGGCCACGACGGCCCCGGCGTGGCCGCCCAGTTGCCGCTGAAGCAGGTGCTGAGCGATCTCGCGCCGCTGCTGGCCGACCCGGGCAAGGCCAAGATCGCCCAGCACGGCAAGTACGACATGCATGTTCTCGCCCGGCACGACATCGTGGTCGAGGGCCTGCGCTACGACACCATGCTCGAGTCCTACGTGCTCAACGCCACCGCCATCCGCCATGACATGGATTCGCTGGCCAGCCGCTATCTGGGCGTGACCACGATCAAGTACGAACAGGTCGCCGGCAAGGGCGCCAAACAGATCGGCTTCAACCAGGTCGACCTTGAGATCGCCCGCGACTATGCCGCCGAAGACGCCGACATCACCCTGCGCCTGCATCAGGCGCTGTGGCCGCAGCTGGAAGCCGAGCCGGGCCTGCGACGGGTGTTCGAGGACATCGAGATGCCGCTGGTGCCGGTGCTGGCGCGGGTAGAAAGCAACGGCGTGCTGATTGATGCCGGGCAGCTTGCACGACAAGGCTCGGAACTGCGCCTGCGCATGCACGAACTGATGCAACAGGCCCAGGAACTTGCCGGCCATCCGTTCAACCTGGATTCGCCCAAGCAATTGCAGGCCATCCTGTACGAGGAACTGGGTCTGCCGATCAGCCTGAAGACTGCCACCGGTCAGCCATCGACCAATGAGGAAGCGCTGGAGGCACTGGCTGACCAACACGCCTTGCCCCGGGTGATTCTCGACTATCGCGGCCTGGCGAAACTGGTGTCCACCTACATCGACAAGCTCGGCCAGCAGGTCAATCCGCGCACCGGCCGCGTGCACACCAGCTACCACCAGGCGGTGGCCGCCACCGGCCGGCTGTCGTCTTCGGATCCCAACCTGCAGAACATCCCGGTGCGCACCGGCGAGGGCCGGCGTATCCGACAGGCCTTCGTGGCGCCGCCGGGCTGGCGCATCCTCGCGGCCGACTATTCGCAGATCGAGCTGCGGATCATGGCCCACCTGTCCGGCGACGAGGGTCTGCTGGCCGCATTCCGCGACGGCCAGGACATCCACCGGGCCACCGCCGCCGAAGTGCTGGGCAAGGCCATCGACGCGGTCAGCGGCAACGAACGACGCTCGGCCAAGGCGGTGAATTTCGGACTGATCTACGGCATGGGCGCGTTCGGTCTGGCACGCCAGCTGGGCATCGAGCGCGGCGAGGCACAGGGCTACATCGACCGCTACTTCGAACGCTATCCGGGCGTGCGCCGTTACATGGAGGAAACCCGCAAGCAGGCACACGAACTGGGCTACGTCGAGACGCTGTTCGGTCGTCGCCTCTATCTGAACGACATCCGCGCACGCAACGCCAACCTGCGCCAGGCCGCCGAACGTGCAGCCATCAATGCGCCGATGCAAGGCACGGCGGCGGACATCATCAAGCGGGCGATGATCGACCTGGATCAGCAGCTTGCGTCGCAACATGAGCGAGTGCGCATGATCATGCAGGTGCACGATGAACTGGTCTTTGAAGTGCGTGAAGATGAAACTGAATGGGCTGGTGCACTGATCCGTGAGCGCATGGCCGCTGCCGCTTCGCTGAAAGTGCCGCTGGTCGTTGATGTCGGTGTCGGCGCCAATTGGGATCAAGCCCACTGAGGGCTGAATGACATGACCTCCTTCACTGGAACTTAAGGCGAAAACGCGTATCAATGTACGCGACTGGCCGTGAGGCTCGTCGGTTCACTCTCCTCCCTAACAGTGAACCAAAAAGTAGAGGCTGCTTCCTCCCCTAGACAGCCTCGAACCGACCCCGGGCGTTACCCCTAGCGCCCGGGGTTTTTATTTTCCGAATCAGCAATGTCCGACGAAGCGCCATGCGCCGCTTGCTGTCGCGCGCGGTGCCAAGCATTGCGTCCAAGAGGCGCTGCAGCGGAACGCGTGCCGCGAACGGGCGCCATCAGGCGCCGGCTGGGGTCTCCGAGGCTTCCTCGCTGTCGACCAGCGGGCTCACGTGGATGCGGTCGATGCGGTTGCCGTCCATGGCCTCGACGCGGAAGCGCCAGCCACGCACCACCACCTCGTCACCGATCTCCGGCACCTTGCCCATCACTTCCAGCACCAGGCCGGCAGCAGTGTGATAGTCGGCGTCGGCCGGCGGATTCAGGCCCAGGCATTCGGCCAGATCGTCGATCGCGGCACGGCCTTCGACCAGCCAGCTGCCGTCATCCTGCGCCACGATGCTGGAAGCGACGCCGCCGACATCGCTCTCATCGGGCAATTCGCCGGCAATCGCCTCCATCACGTCGGTGACGCTGACCACGCCTTCCAGCGAGCCGAACTCGTCGACCACGAAGGCGATCTGGATCGGCTCGCGCTTGAACCGCTCCAGTGCCGCCAGCACGGTGGTGAACTCCGGCAGCACCGGTGGCTGCAGGATGCTCTGCTCGATGTCGAACGGCTGTCCGGCCAGGGTGGCCGCCAGCAGGTCCTTCTTCTGCACGATGCCCAGCGGCTCGTCGATGTTGCCGTCGCGCACCACCACGATGCGCGAGAACGGCGACTCGATCAGTTCCTGCCGGACCCGCTCCGGCGGATCATCCAGATCGATCCAGTGCACATCGGTACGCGGCGTCATGATCGCCGTGACCTGACGGTCGGCGAGATTGAGCACACCGCGGATCATGGTCCGCTCGGCCGGCTGGAACGCCAGTTCCGGATCGGAAGCCGTGACGCCGGCACCGCCGGCAGCGGCCACCGCCAGGCCCGGCTGCACGGCCGGCTCGCCGGCCTCGACCTCGACCCGGCCACCCAGCATGCGCAGCACGGCATCGGCCGTGCGCTCGCGCAGCGGCCGCTTGTGCTCGTTCTTGCGCCGGTTGGCGGAAGCCACCTGATTGAAGGTCTCGATCAGGATCGCGAAGCCGATCGCCGCGTACAGGTAACCCTTGGGAATGTGGAAGCCCAGGCCTTCCGCGACCAGGCTGAAGCCGATCATCAGCAACAGGCCCAGACACAGGATGATCAGGGTCGGATGGGCACTGACGAAGCGGGTCAAGGGCTTGCTGGCCAGCAACATGGCGCCGATGGCGATGATCACCGCGATCATCATGATCGACAGGTGGTCGACCATGCCCACGGCCGTGATCACCGAATCCAGCGAGAACACCGCGTCCAGCACCACGATCTGCACCAGCACCGCGCCGAACCCGGCATACACGCGCGTTCCGGACTTCTGGGCGTGGTCGCCGCCCTCCAGGCGTTCGTGCAGCTCCACCGTGGCCTTGAACAACAGGAACAGGCCGCCGAACAGCATGATCAGGTCGCGGCCGGAGAACTCGTGCCCGAACACCTCGAACAGCGGCCGGGTCAGGGTCACCATCCAGGAAATCGCGGCCAGCAGGCCCAGGCGCATGAGCAGGGCCAGCGACAGGCCGATGACCCGCGCCTTGTCGCGCTGATGCGGCGGCAGCTTGTCCGCCAGGATCGCGATGAAAACCAGATTGTCGATGCCGAGCACGAGCTCGAGCACGATCAGGGTCAACAATCCCATCCAGGCGGACGGGTCGGAGATCCATTCCATGCAAGGTTGAAGGCAGCCCAGGGACGATCACCTTACCAGTCCCGGCGCCGAAATCCAGAAACCGGTCGGGCACGATCCGGGATTTGCCGATCGTGGCGAACGGGCGGCTGCCGGCGCCGACACGGGGCTGTCAACGCCATGACATCGTTCGGCAACACGCTGGACATAGCCTGAGCGAGCTCGCATCCTTCTGCGCCGGGAACGAGGGTGCAGCGCCCCGACACCGCAAACCGCCAGCCGGCCCGGGCGCGCCCGGGGGCGGCGAGGATCCGGTCATGACGGTTCAGCCGATTCGCGCGCCGCCGGATCGACCGCTGGTGGCAACGGCTTCGTCCCGGCCGGCTTCCGGGGGCACGAGGCCTGCGCCGCGCCAGGGGAAGGGCATCACCGGACAGCGTGCCGCTCCGTCAACCGATCACAGGGGAACCATCGATGCGCAACCACCTGATTCTCCTGACCACCGTTGCCCTGACGGCTGGCTGTCAGTCGGCACCGACCAGGCAAGTGGCCGCAGCCGAGGTACATGTGGTCGAAGAGGCCTTCCTGAGCCCGATGCACCCCGCCGACAACATCGACTCGCCGACTGCGTGGCATGGGCCGGGCGGCAGCACCTGGGTGATCGCCTCGGCCAAGGCCACCGACCGACTGGTCGTCTACGACGGCGCCACCGGTGAACGTCTGGGTGCTTTCGGACGCCCTGGTGGCGCGCTCGGTGAGCTGCGGCGTCCCAACGGCGTGTTCGTGATCGACGACCTGCTGTTCGTGGTCGAACGCGACAACCGGCGCGTGCAGATCTTCAGCCTGCCGGCGTTCGAATCGCTGATCGCCTTCGGCGCCGATGACTTGCTCAATCCGTACGGACTGTGGGTCGGGCGCACCGACCACGGGTATGTGGTCCACGTTACCGACAGCTACCAGACGCCACGGGACAGGGTGCCGCCGCTGGCTGAGCTCGATCGTCGGGTGAAGCGCTTCCAGGTCGAACGCGACGGTCACGGCGGGCTGTCGGCGCAGCTGCTCGATGCCTATGGCGACATCGGCAGCGCGGGCGCCTTGCGCGTGGTCGAGTCGATCTGGGCCGACCCGATCAACGACCGGGTGCTGATCGCCGAAGAAGACGAGAGCTGGGCCAACGAGATCAAGCTCTACACGCTCGCAGGGCGTTACAGCGGCCGCAACTTCGGCGCCGACATCCTGGAAGCCCAGGCCGAAGGCATCGCCCTGTACGCCTGCGCGGACGGCGGCGGCTACTGGCTGACCACCGCGCAGGACAAGCAGCGGACCACCTTCCATCTGTTCGAGCGCGGCAGCCTGGAACACGTCGGCGCCTTCGCCGGCGCCAGCGTTGCCAATACCGACGGCGTCTGGTTGACCCAGGTCGCCAGCGCACGCTTTCCCGCGGGCGCCTTCTACGCCGTGCACGATGACCAGGGTCTGGTCGCTTTCGACTGGCGCGACATCGCCGGCGCGCTTGAGCTGCGCAGCGACTGCATCCATTGACGGTCGAGATCTTGCCCTGATCAAGGCCGGGTGATCGCCAGGTCACGACCGCGCCGCGGATTCAGCTCGGCCTTTCCGCTAGCCACTTGGATGACCACACCGGTTCCGACACCATGCCACCCAGACTGTTCCATCCGGCTTTCCTGTCAGCCCTGGCGCTGACGCTGGCGGCCCTGCCTACCGCTGCGCAGTCACCTGCCGGCGCGCAGGCGCCCGTCCCTGCACAGCATCCGCTGCACGCCGCGCAGCCGGCGAGCGCGCCCGCCGAAGTCGTCCTGGTGGTCGAGATTCCCGCCGGCGGACGCACCAAATACGAGATTGGTCCGGACGGCCTGATCCATGTCGACCGCTTCCTGGCCATGCCGGTCGCCTACCCGGCCAACTACGGCTCCATTCCGCGCAGTCTCGCCGGCGACGGCGATCCGCTCGACGCGCTGGTGCTGACCCGGGAACCCGTGCATCCGGGCGCCCTGATCCGGTTCCGGCCGATCGGCGTCCTGCGGATGACCGATGGCGGGAATGCCGACGACAAGATCATCGGCGTCCCTGCCGACAACGTCGACCCGGGCTATCGGCGCATCCGCGACATCGGCGATCTCGACACCAGCGAACGCGAGCGCATCCGCGCCTTTTTCGAGATCTACAAACGCCTGCCCGAACCGGCGTCAGGCAGCCCGATTGAGCTGTCCGGATTCGACGATGCCAAGGCCGCGCGCGAGATCATTGCCGCCGCGCTGGAGCGCTACCGGGCCGAGCACCGGTAGCCGGGCTTGGCCCGCTGGCCAACCCCAACCGGATCCTGCCCCTGCGCGCAGCCTCGAAAGAACGCGCCTGGCGAATTGATGCAGCCCGGCAAGCCCAGCTCGGCGCAGCGTCACTCGCGCTTGCCGTCCGGTTCCGGCAACGCGAAAAACCGCCGTGCCGCGGCGCTGGTCGCCGCCGCCGTGGCTTCGACCGTCGCACCACGGTCACGAGCCAGTTCCTCGACGATGTGCGCCAGATACATCGGCTCGTTGCGCCGATGCGAGGGCATCGGCCGTACGGTTCGTGGCAACAGGTAGGGCGCGTCGGTCTCGATCATCAGGCGTTCGGCAGGAATTCCGGACACCAGCTCGCGCAGGTGCGCACCGCGACGCTCATCGCACAGCCAGCCGGTGATGCCGACGTGCCAGCCGGCGTCCAGGTAGTCACGCAACTCCTCGCCGGTGCCGGTGAAGCAATGCACCACCGCCGGACCGATGCGGCCGTCGAAATCGCGCATGATCGCCATGAAATCGGCGTGCGCATCGCGCTGATGCAGGAACAGCGGCTTGCCGCTGTCCACCGCCATTTCCAGTTGCCGCTCGAAGGCGCGCCGCTGCACCGGCCGCGGTGACAGGTCGCGGTAGTAGTCGAGTCCGCACTCGCCGACCGCGCGCACTTCCGGCTGCGCATGCAACTCGCGCAGCACGCTTTCGGCGTCGCTGCCCAGTTCGCCGGCATGGTGGGGATGGATGCCGGCCGTCGCGTACAGGAATCCGGGATGTGCCCGCGCCAGTTCCAGTGCGGCCACCGCACCGGCTTCGCTGGCACCGGTGACCACCATCTGGCTGACACCGGCCGAGCGCGCACGGTCCAGCACTGCCGGCAGGTCGTGGCGGAAGGATTCGTGGGAGAGGTTCGCACCGATGTCGATCAGATCCATGAGCTGGTTCACAAAAAAGCGGGCGACAGTGTAGGGGCTACACGCGGCTAGCCCTCAACCCGGCCAACGCCATCAGCCGGGCAATAATCTGCACCGCGGTCGCCGCCGATGACGCGTCATGGTCATCACCGCCGCAGGCAGGACGGCCAAAGCAAGCACACGGTGAATGCCATGTGCAGAGCAACGTCGACGCCTGCGGCTGGTTCACAGCGCATTAAACCGGCTGCGCTAACCTGCACCGACCATTCAAACGGGGGTACCACCATGATCAGACGACTGTCCGCCCTTTGGCTGCTTGGCCTGTGCGCCGCCTTGAGCCTTCCCGCCCAGGCCTTCACCCCCGAGAACGGCTGGTGGTGGAACCCCGATGAGCCCGGTGTCGGCTACAACATCGAGATCCAGGACAACTACATGTTCGTCGCGGCCTACACCTATCAGGCCAGTGGCAATCCACGGGCAGCGACCTTCTTCACCGCGCAAGGTGTCATGCAGAACAACGCGACCTTCCAGACCAGCGAGGTCAACACCTATCAGAACGGGACTTGCCCGACCTGCGCCACCTACACGGCTCCTCAGACCGTGCCGGCGACCGGCGCGCTGCGCCCGCTGCGCATCGAGTTCGACACCGAAACCACAGGCACGCTGAACTGGGGTGGTTTCGATGTTCCGATCGAACGTTTCGACTTCTATCTCAGTCGCGATACTGCTGCCAACAGCCAGATCTCCCCCAAGACCGAGCTGATGCTGGGTGAATGGCAGGTCGTGATGGACTTCCACAACTATCCGGAATACCAGAACTTCCCCTATTTCGGTGAGGTGCTGGTGTTCGACCAGATCGCCATCAACGACGAGGGGACCACCGACTTCTACGACGGCTGCCGGCCCGTACACTCCTTGGTCAACCCCACGCAATGCACGTCGTCGGCCATCGCCAACCATGATGCCTCCGGTTTCTACGCAGAGAACTGGGGAACGAACCTGATCTTCGTCAAGGACGGCTTTGTCCAGGAGTGGAACGAGAACGCGTTCCTGGTGTTCGAGGTTGTGGTCGGCACTTATCAGTTCGACGGTCACGCCAAACGGTGCCGGCAGTCCCATGCGGGCAGCAATGTGGCATCAGCCTGCCTGGACAATCACGCCCAGTACCCGCAGATTCCGGTGCGCGGCTGGCGCAGCGCCAGCCGCGCCTTCGTCCAGGGCAGCGCCACTGCGCCTCACAGCACCACGGCGCGACCGAAGAGCGAAGCCAGCCAGAGCGAGGGCCCGGTCCTGTCGCGTTTCAGCAGCATTCTGGATAGTCAACCGGAGACCAGCGCCACGCCACCGGCTGCTTCGGTGCGAGCAAGAGCCAAGTCCAACGAAATCACCGCGCAGGTCCAGCAGGCAGTCGCTCGCATTCTCGCGCGAAGTCAGGCCACTGGCTCCGAGTAGTCGAACGCGAACCTTCGGTAGAGAACGGGCGCCTTGGGCGCCCGTCTTCGTTGCGTCTCCGGCGTATTCAAAGCAACGGCCATCGGGTGCCTTGCATACGCCATCGGCCCTTCGTCAGCCAGCGAATGACGAAAGGCGGCTGCTGACACGCCAGAAGCGACGAGCGTGGCCAATACACGAACATTCCGGAGACCGCCGGACGCCGGCAGGCCCACGCGCAGTAGCGATGCACCGGTTGCGTAAACTGTCGTGATGTCGCAACCCCATGCCTTGCCGATTGACACTGTCCTGCCGCAGGTGCTGACCGTGCTGGCGACACAGACGCGCCTGGCGCTGGAAGCGCCGCCCGGCGCCGGAAAGACCACGCGCGTGCCGCTGGCCCTGCTGGACGCCGACTGGCTGGCCGGACGCCGGATCGTGATGCTGGAACCGCGCAGGCTGGCCGCCCGTGCCGCCGCCCGCTTCATGGCCAGCCAGCTCGGCGAGGAAGTCGGCGCCACGGTCGGCTATCGCGTGCGCTTCGAATCGAAAGTATCGGCAGCCACGCGGGTGCTGGTGGTCACCGAAGGCATCCTGACCCGGATGATCCAGGACGACCCGGGTCTTGAGGAGATCGGCGCCCTGCTGTTCGACGAATTCCACGAGCGCCACCTGGCCAGCGATCTCGGTCTTGCGCTGGCGCTGGACGTGCAGGCCGGGCTGCGCCCGGACCTGCGCCTGCTGGTGATGTCGGCGACGCTGGACGGCGAGCGCCTGGAGCAATTCCTGGACGCCGCGCGGGTGCGCTCGGAAGGCCGGAGCTTTCCGGTCCGCATCGAGCACCCTCCGCTGCGCGCCAACGAAGAGGCACTCGCGGCGGCGCCGCGGATCGCGCTCAAGGCGTTGGCCGAGAGCGATGGTGACGTGCTGGTGTTCCTGCCCGGCCGCCGGGAAATCGCCCGTGTCGCGGGGCAGTTGGCCACGATGCTGGCGAACCAGCCGCAGGCCGCGCAGGTGCTGGAGTTGCATGGCGAACTGGACCTGTCCGCGCAGGCCGCGGCGCTGGCACCGGCGACCGATGGCCAGCGCCGGATCGTGCTGGCCACCAATGTCGCCGAATCCAGCGTCACCCTGCCCGGCGTGCGCGCGGTGGTCGACACCGGCCTGGCCCGCGAGCCGCGCTTCGATGCCAATTCCGGTTTTTCGCGGCTGACCACCACCACCATCACCCAGGCCTCGGCGACCCAGCGCGCCGGCCGTGCCGGCCGCCTCGGCCCGGGCGTCTGTTACCGCCTGTGGCCGGAAAGCCTGCGTCTGGAGCCGGCCACGCGCCCGGAAATCGCCCAGGTCGATCTGGCCGGGTTGGCGCTGGAACTGGCCGCCTGGGGCAGCGCCGACCTGCGTTTCCCGGATCCGCTACCGCCCGGCCATCTGGCGCAGGCGCAGGAGACCTTGATCGCCCTGGGTGCGCTCGACCGCGAACAGCGAATCACCCCAGCGGGCCGGCAGATGCTGGCGCTGGGCAGCCATCCGCGCCTGGCCGCCATGGTCCAGGCCGCCGGCAACGATCACGACCGCGCCCTGGTCGCGGATCTGATCGTGCTCCTGGAAGGCCGCGACCCCCTGCGTGGCGAGGCCAGCCGCGACGACCGCATCGAGACGCGCTGGCTGGCGTTGTCGGCGCATCGACGCCGCGCCGGCGGGCACGCCGGCGCCAGCCGTGAAGCCCTGGCGCAACTGGCCGCACAGTCCAGCCAATGGCGGCGCCGGCTGCGCGCACCGGAGCCACCGGCGGATGTCGACCGCTGGCGGCTGGGCGATCTGCTGCTGACCGCGTTTCCCGATCGCATCGCCAGGCGCCAGTCCGGCGACCGCTATGCGCTGAGCAACGGCCGTGGCGCGCGTCTGCATGAGAACTCGCCGCTGCGCGGCGAACCCTGGCTGGTCATCGCCGAACTGCGCTATGACCCGCGCGACAGCCTGATCCTGAAGGCGGCGCCGTTCGACCCGGAGCAATTGCGCGCGCGCTTTCCCGATCGCTTCCGCACCGTCGACCAGGGCCGCTTCGATACCGGCACGCAATCGGTGGCGGTATTCCGCGAACACCGTTTCATGGCGCTGGTGCTGGAGCGCGAACGCATCGCCGAGACCGATCCGGCACAACGCGCTGCCGGCTTGATCGACGGCGTGCGCCAACTGGGTCTGGATGCGCTGCCGTGGACCGAAGCTCAGCGGCAATGGCAGGCGCGCGTGGAAAGCCTGCGCCAGTGGTGCCCGGAACTGGACCTGCCGGCCAGCGACGACGACGTCTTGCTGGCCACCCTGGAAGACTGGCTGGCACCCTTCCTCACCGGCAAGAGCAAGCTCACCGCGCTCGGCGCCGACGAACTCGGCAATGCCCTGCATGCGCGTCTGGACCACAGCCAGCAGCAGGCACTGAACCGGCTAGCGCCGACCAGCCTGAGCGTGCCCAGCGGCCGCGAGCTGCGCCTGCGCTACGAACCGGGACAGGCACCGGTGCTGCCGGTGAAACTGCAGGAGATGTTCGGTTGCGCCGACACGCCGACCGTCGCCGATGGCCGGGTGCCGGTACTGCTGCACCTGTTGTCGCCGGCGCAGCGACCGATCCAGGTCACTGCCGACCTGGCCGGTTTCTGGCAGCGCACCTACCCGGAAGTGAAGAAGGAGCTGAAGGGCCGCTACCCGAAACATCCCTGGCCGGACGATCCCTGGACCGCCGTGCCCACGCACCGCGCCAAGCCTAGAAACGAGTGAAGAGGAAAGAGGAACGAGTGGCGGCATCCCGGGAGTCTCCAGCGAATTCGTAGCGCCGCTCCAGCTTTTCTCTCTCGTTTCTCTCTCCTCTTCACCCGTTTCTCTCCCGAACCGTGACCAATGGCCGGGGCGCAGCCTGACTTCTGGCCCTGTCCGACCACGTCCGGAACCGGACAATGACCACCATTGCCCGTTTCCGCCTGTGAGATCCCCCATGCGCAAGTCCCTGCGTTGGCTGCTGCCGCCGCTGATCATCCTCGGCGCCATCGCGCTGACCTTCCTGCTGATCGCCAGCCGCGCGCAGCCACCTCGTCAGGAAGCGCCGGTGACCACACCACTGGTCGACGTGCAGCCAGCCCAGGCACTGGCTGGCGACTTCAGCCTGCGCGCCCAGGGCACGGTGCTGCCGCGCACGCAGACCACGCTTGTTTCTGAAGTGGCGGGCGCGGTGACCGAGGTCAGCCCGAAATTCCAGGTCGGCGAATTCTTCCGCCGCGGTGACGTGCTGCTGCGCATCGACGCCAAGGACTACCAGGCCGCGCTGCGCCGTGCCGAAGCAGCCGTGGCCAACCGCCAGGCGCTGCTGGCGCAGGAAACCGCGCGCGCCGAGCAGGCGCTGAAGGACTGGCAGAACCTGCGTCGCAGCGGCGAGCCCAGCGATCTGGTCCTGCGCAAGCCCTACGTTGCCGAAGCCGAGGCCAACCTGCGCTCGGCCCAGGCCGACCTGCAGCAAGCACGCATCAATCTCGAGCGCACCAGCATCCGTGCGCCCTACGACGGCCTGCTGCGCGAGAAGCGGGTCGATCTGGGCCAGTACGTGTCGCCGGGTTCGGCGCTGGCGCTGGTGAACGGCACCGATCACGCCGAGATCCGCCTGCCGCTGACCGAGAACGATGCCGGTTTCGTCGCCCTGCCCGGGCTGGGCAGCCGCAGCGGTGATGCCGTTCCGGTCACCCTGCACGCCAATGTGGCCGGCGTCGAGCGCTCCTGGCAGGCGCAGCTGGTGCGCTCGGAAAGCGTGATCGACGAGCGCTCGCGGGTGGTCTACGCGGTCGCTGCGATCACCGACCCGTATCGTCTGGACAGCGGCGACGGCCAGCCGCTGCCGTTCGGCACCTTCGTCCACGCCGTGCTGCCGGCCAATGTCGGCCATGCCGTGCTGGCGGTGCCGCGTGAAGCGGTGCGCGGCGGCAACCAGGTCATGGTCGTCGACGGCGACGGCCGCCTGCGTCTGCGCGAGGTCAACATCGTGCGCGGCGACAGCGACAACGCCTTCATCGATGGCGGCGTCGAGGTCGGCGAGCGGATCGTGGTCTCGACCCTGGAAACGCCGGTCGATGGCATGGCTGTTCGCGTGCGTGGCGAACCGGCCGCCGCGGAAGCCGTCGCCACCACGACCGCGGAAAGCGCCGACAACACGACGTCGTCCGGGGAGTAAGCCATGTACGAGGAGAACACCCCGCGCGAAGGGCTCATCGCCTGGTTCACCCGCAACCATGTCGCGGCCAACCTGCTGATGATGGCGATCATCGTCGCCGGCCTGATGAGCTACAACAGCATCCAGAAGCGTACCTTCCCCGAGTTCGAGAGCAACATGGTGCGCGTGGTGGTGCCTTACCGCGGCGCCGCGCCGGCCGAGGTCGAGGAAGGCGTGATCGTCAAGATCGAGGAAGCCGTCGCCGACATCCAGGGCATCAAGGAAATCCGCAGCACGGCGCAGGAAGGCGCCGGCACCGTGGTGGTCGAGGCGGTCAGCGGCCACGACGTGACCAAGCTGCTGGACGATGTGAAGCTGCGCGTGGATGCCATCCCGAACTTCCCGGTGGAAACCGAGAAGCCGGTGATCTCGGAGATCATCCAGGAACAGCAGGTCGTATGGGTGACCGTGTACGGCTCGCTGGACGATCGCGCGCGCAAGCACATGGCGCGACAAGTGCGGGACGACATCCTGGCCATGCCCGGCGTGCGCGGCGTCAACATGGCCGGCGACCGGCCATTCGAGATCGCCATCGAACTGTCCGAAGCGGACATGCGCAAGTTCGGCCTGACCTTCGACGAGGTCGCCCAGGCCGTGCGTCGTTCCTCGCTGGACATGCCCGGCGGCAGCGTCAAGACCGAGGGTGGCGACATCCTGCTGCGCACCAAGGGCCAGGCCTACACCGGCGACGAGTACGCCAACCTGGTGCTGCGCACGCATCCGGACGGCACCCGCCTGTTGCTCGGCGACGTGGCGCGGATCAGCGATGCCTTCTCCGAAACCGAAGACTACGCCCTGTTCGACGGCCAGCCGTCGCTGAGCATGAATGTGGTGGCCGCGCAGGGCGCCGACGACATCGCCATCAGCGATGCGGTCAACGCCTACGTCGAGCGAAAGCGTGGCACCTTGCCGGAAGGCGCGAACCTCGCGGTCTGGGGCGACAGCTCGTTCTATCTCAAGGACCGGCTGAGCATGATGGTCAAGAACATGCTCGCCGGCACCGCGCTGGTGTTCCTGTGCCTGGCCCTGTTCCTGCGCCTGAAGCTGGCGTTCTGGGTGGCCATTGGCATCCCGATCTCGTTCCTGGGCGCGCTGTGGCTGATGCCCTATGGTCCGTTCGCGGCCAACATCAACCTGATCAGCCTGTTCGGCTTCCTGCTGGCGCTGGGCATCATCGTCGACGACGCCATCGTCATCGGCGAGAGCGTGCACACGCAGACCCAGAAGCACGGCTACAGCACCGACAACGTCATCCGCGGCGCCCGTCGCGTCGCCACGCCGGCCACCTTCGGTGTGCTGACCACGATGGCGGTGTTCGTGCCGATGCTGTTCATCGAAGGCAACTTCGCCATCTTCCTGACCTCGGTGTGCTGGGTGATGGTCTTGTGCCTGGCTTTCTCGCTGATCGAGTCGAAGCTGATCCTGCCGGCGCACCTGGCCGGCATGAAGCCGCTCAATCCCAATCCCGGCTGGCTGGGCCGGTTCCAGCGCGGCTTCAGCGGCTGGCTGGAACGCTTCATCGAAAGGCGCTACCGCCCGGCGGTGACCTCGGCGCTGCGCCATCGCGGCACGGCCTTGGCGATCTTCCTGTCGACCATCATCCTGGTCGGCGGCGTACTCGGCGGCGGCCTGGTGCGCTTCGTGTTCTTCCCGGACGTGCCCAGCGATTTCATCAACGCCAACCTGCGCCTGGCCGATGGCTCCTCGCCACGCGCGCGCGACGAGGCCCTGAACCGCATGCAGGACGGCATCCGTGCCGTCGACGCCGCCTACCAGCAGGAAACCGGCAGCGCGGACTCCCTGCTCAAGAACCTGCTGGTGTTCACCGGCGGCGACACCGGCGGCTCGCTGGTGGTGGAGCTGAGCAAGGGCGAGACCCGCGACTGGGATGCCTTCGAGATCGTCCGGCGCTGGCGCGAAGAGGTCGGCGAGATCGTCGGCGCCAGGGAACTGCGCATCTTCGCCAGCACCGGCCCCGGCGGACGCCCGATCGACTTCCGCCTGTCCAGCGAGAACTACGAGCAGCTGGAAGCCGCCGCCGGCGACCTGATCGCCAAGCTGCGCGAGTACGACGGCGTCTACGACATCATCTCGACCTTCAATTCCGGCAGCCAGGAGATCCGGCTCAAGATCAAGCCGCAGGCGCAGGCGCTGGGCCTGACCCAGGCCGATCTGGGCCGGCAGGTGCGGCAGGCGTTCTACGGCGAGGAGGCACAGCGCATCCAGCGCGGCAAGGACGAGATCCGGGTCATGGTGCGCTACCCGCGCGATGAGCGCAGCTCGCTCAACAATCTGGAGCAGATGCGCATCCGCACGCCCGATGGCGGCGAGGTGCCGTTCCACACCGTGGCCGAAGCGGAAATCGGCAGCGGCTATTCGCGCATCACCCGGGTCAACCGCAAGCGCTCGGTGATCATCCAGGCCGACGTCAACACGGCCATCACCAGCGGCGAGGAAGTGATGGGCGACATCAACGCCAACTTCCTGCCGCAGCTGTTCGCCAGCCACCCCGGCGTCGGCCGCACCCAGGGCGGCGCGGCGATGGAAAGCGCCAACGCCCAGCGGCAGATGAACCAGGCGCTGATGACCGGCCTGTTCCTGATCTACGTGCTGCTGGCGATTCCGCTGCGCTCCTACGCGCAGCCACTGATCATCATGTCGGTGATCCCGTTCGGCGTGGTCGGCGCGGTGCTCGGCCACTGGCTGATGGGCATGAACTTCTCGATGATGAGCATGTTCGGCGTGGTCGCGCTGTCCGGCGTGCTGGTCAACGATTCGCTGCTGCTCTTGCACTTCATCAATCGCGCCCGCCGCGAGGGCATGACCGTGGAAGAGGCCGTGGTCGAGTCGGGCGTCAGCCGCTTCCGGGCGATCTGGCTGACCTCGCTGACCACCTTCTTCGGCCTGGTGCCGATCCTGGCCGAACGCAGCCTGCAGGCGCAGCTGATCATCCCGATGGCGACCTCGCTGGCGTTCGGCATCCTGTTCGCCACCGTGATCACGCTGTTCCTGATCCCGGTGCTGTACCTGAGCCTGTACAACCTGCGCCAGCGCTTCCGCGGTCGCCGCGTCGGCCCTGCAACGGCCGTGACACCCGCAAGCCAGACCGCTACCGGCGGCATTGGCTACGCCGGTGCGGCGCGAAGCGACTGACACGCACCCGCCGCTCCGGCGCGTCGCCATCGTGGCGACGCGCCGGTTCCAGGTCAGTCGCCCTGGAAACCGTCGGCGAAGATCGACGGCGGACTGATTTCGATGCGGAATTCGGCAGCGCTGTTGTAGGTCTTGTTGAACACCGCCAGGCCCAGCCAGTCGCCGGCTGTGCCGTCATAGCGATAGCGGAAGCGCTCGCCGGCACCGACTCCGCCAGTGTCGCTCTGCACGGCCGACTGCGAGCGGCCCCTGACCCAGGTGGAAGCGGTGCCCGCTGTCGAGCGGTACAAGGCCATACCGAAATCGTCGTTGCTGCCGACTGCCGGAATCAGTCGAACACGACGCATGCTGTTGGGTTCGAACCAGACGTCGGCAACGAACAGCGACTGGATCGAGTTCAGGGTGTACGGACCATAGACGCCGGACGAGATCGAACCGAACAGCGTCCCGTGCTTGGCGGAGCTGAACTGGTAGCCGCCGCTGCCGGAGAAGCGGCTCACGCGATAGTGCAGCGGGTCGGCACTGGGCCAGTGGTTGCCATCGACCATGATGAAATCGAGTCCACTGCTGGCGAGCGCCGATGTGGCCAGTGTTTCCCGGCCATCGGGGTTCTGGAACCAGCTGCGGTTGTACGCACGCAGGTCGTAGTCCGCGCTCTGAGGACGCACGGCGGCGCCGTACCAGTAGTTGCTGGGTGTGTTCTCGGTGGGGCGCTGCTCGAAATGGTCGCCGAGCGGTGCCGGCTGCGACAGCTGGGTCTGCCAGTAGCCGTTGCTCAGGCGGTCGACACCACGCCACCAGCCGGCACCGAACCAGGTGCTGCCACCGGTCCAGCTGCCGTAAAGCGTGACATGAAACTGGTAGATGTCGGTCACCGGCGCGGTGAATTCGACGATCTCGAACGGGTTGAACGAACTGATCGACGAGGCGACCAGACTCGTGCCATCGCCGCGATAGGCGCGCAGTTCGACATCGGGCGGACGCGGATCGCTGGTGTAGGCGGCGTTCGGACTGGACTGCCAGTGGATGGCGAAACGGACCCGCTCACCCTGCTTGGCCAGCACATGGTGGACGAACGGAAGGTCGCCGGCGCCGGTCAGTTGCCGGTACGCGAAAGCGCCGCGCTCGACGATCGCGAGGCTGGCGCTGGCCACCAGCCCGCCCGCGCCATCGCGATCCGACAAGGCGGAGGCACCCTCGATGTTGTTCATGGCGCCGGCCATCAGGATCGGCTTGATCACCTCGGGCCGCACGGCCAGGACCGAGTTGGCCTGGATGATGTTGGCGGCGGTGGCCGACACCATCGGTGCGGCGTAGCTGGTGCCGGAACCGACACCACCGACTGCCGTGGCCGCCGTGCTGCTGACCGTGGTGCTGGTGAGATTGCTGCCCGATGCAGCCAGTTCCGGCTTTTCGTGGCGTCCGGTGGTGTTGTCGCCGCTCGGATTGCCGAAGCTGGAACAGTTGGCCATGGCATCGCCGGTCCAGGTCAGGTTGCCCTGGTCATTGAAGTTTCCGACCGTCACCGTGTTGTAGCCCTTGCCCGGCGAGGTCACGAAGTCCGACACGAAGCCGCTGTTGTCCACACAGCCGTTGCCGACGTTGCCCGCCGACTTCACCGGCGTGTCGAAGTGGTAGCGGGCGGCGTAATCCAGGCGCCGGTCGAGACTGTTGAAGTCGGCGACACCCGGCGAGACTTCGGAGAAGAAGCTGTGGTTCAACACCCGCGCGTTGGTGACGCCCCAGTCGATGATGGTTTCCACCGTGCCGCAGTTGGCGTTGCGCAGGGTCACCCCGTTGGCCAGGCCGCGATGGGTGCCATGGGTGCTGGCGATGAACCCCGCCACGGCCGTGGCATGGGCGGCGCCGGCGGCACCGGCATTGCAGTAGCTGTCGACGGTCAGGAACGGGTTCTCGCCGAACACCCGGCCGCCTTCGGATACTGACACCACCACACCGGTGCCGTTGTAGCCGACGTCGTTGACCAGGTTGGCATTCTGCGTCGGCCGGGCATTGCTCAGCTCCTCGCCGTAGCGGTCCGGACGGACATAGAGCGCGTCGATCTCCGGCCAGCGCGCGAGCTGCAGGATCTGCTTGCGGTCGAGCTTCACGATGATCGACGGAAAGATGTCGCTCACGTAAAGCGTCTGGATGTCCAGCGATGCCAGCCGATCCGACAACAGCTGCCGGGCGGAGGCGAGGTCGGCCGTGATCGCCGCCATTCGCGCGGCATCCTCCGCTTCCAGTTCGGCGAAGGCCGCGTCGTTGGCGACCAGCAGTTCGTCGGGGATCACCACTTCGCGCTCGGACAGCTCCTGCTTTTCCCAATCGGCGTCGGGTGCCGCTCCGACCGCCACGCCGGCCGCATCCGCTGCGGCCAGGACTGCCGCTGCGTCGGCAGCTGACAAGGGCTGGTCGCCGGTCTGCTTGTCGGCGTCGCGGCTGCGGCTCCACCGCGCCGCCTCCGCTTCCGCGGCCAGCGCTTGTTCGAGCCTGGCGACAAGTTCGGCAGACGGGCCATCATCCTGCGTCCGGTCCGGACCCTTGTGGTCCAGCGCTTCGGGCGGGTCGTATCTGAACCAAAGGTCGACCTCGATCTGCTCGTCGTCGGACATCGCCATCACCCGCTGCTGCAGGGTCGGGGTGATCGCGCCATTGACTTCACGCCAGGAAGCACCGGCCTTCTCGACCTCGCTCCGACGGTCGACGACCCGGCCGTTGATGAACGTCGCGCCGACGATGTTCGTGCTCTCGCGATCGATGGCCTTGACCGTGACCAGCCGGGTTCCGTCGAGCAGGACCTCGCTCGCGACCGATGCCTGCTCCAGCCGGTCGACCGGAATGCCGATGTGTTGCGACAGCCGCTGGATCGCCGCAGGCTCATCGCCGTCGGGCGATGCCCGTGCGGGCTGGATGGAAGGGGCACCTGCCGCGAGGACGAGCAATGCGGCAGCGGTTGCGGTGGCACTGAATCGGGCGGGAAGGCTCATGACGGGTTGCACTCCTGTGACCTCGGGTATGAGCGATAACGGAAATTCACGTCCGAAAATGACAAGGTCGTCGTCGCAGCAGCGCCATGCCAGGCACCGACGTCCCGGCAAGCCGCTGCCGCAGGCGCCACCGGGACGGATCGGGCCCGGCGAAACCCCTGTCCGGGCCTGGGCAGCGACAGTCATCTCCGCGCCTGCCGGACCCGCCAGGATGACAACGCTGCCAGGTGGAGCGCGTGGTTCCTGCGTCGGCGACATCGCCCGGCATCCGACACTGCCCCAGCTTGTCGGGCGGCATCGGTACGGTTGCTGGGGATCACCAACCACTTGCGAGCAGGAAGACGCCGCCGCCAAGTCGATCACCAGCAGCCGCAGCGCCGGATGCGACCATGTGGCCAACAGCGTTGCGCGCACGGCCCAGACCCGCGTTGCGCGATCGATGCGTCAGCGGAGCCTGCGTGTAGACTGGACGCCGGACCCCAGCCGGGGTCCGACCCACCCTGTCCCTTTCCTGTCCACGGAGCGCCCGCGTGGCCGAGTCGTCTTCGATCATCACCGACCGCAACGAGCTGACGCAGTGGCTGGCCACTGGCGGCAAGCCGCGGTCGCAGTGGCGCATCGGCACCGAACACGAGAAGTTCGGCTTCCTCACCGACGACCTGCGGCCACCGCCGTATGCCGGCGAACGCTCGATCCGCGCCCTGCTGGAAGGGTTGTCGGAACGCTTCGACTGGCGCCCGATCCGCGAGGGCGGGCAGATCATCGCGCTGGATCATCCCGATGGCGCCAACGTCACCCTGGAGCCGGCCGGGCAGCTGGAGCTGTCCGGCGCGCAGCTGGAAACCCTGCACGACACCTGCCGCGAGGTGAACACCCACCTGGCGCAGGTCAAGGCGATCGCCGATCCGCTCGGCATCGGTTTCCTGGGCATGGGCTTCCAGCCCAAGTGGCGGCGCCAGGACATGCCCTGGATGCCCAAGGGCCGCTACAAGATCATGCGCGAATACATGCCCAAGGTCGGCAAGCTCGGCCTGGACATGATGACCCGCACCTGCACGGTGCAGGTCAACCTGGACTTCGCCGACGAAGCCGACATGGTGCGCAAGATGCGCGTGGCGCTGGCGCTGCAACCGGTGGCCACCGCGCTGTTCGCCAACTCGCCGTTCACCGAAGGCCAGCCCAACGGTTTTCTCAGCTATCGCTCGCAGATCTGGACCGACACCGACCCCGACCGCACCGGCATGCTCGATTTCGTGTTCGAGGACGGTTTCGGCTTCGAGCGCTATGTCGACTACCTGCTCGACGTGCCGATGTACTTCGTCTACCGCGACGGCAACTACATCGACGCCTCCGGCCAGAGCTTCCGTGATTTCCTTGACGGCAAGCTGCCGGCCCTGCCCGGCGAGAAGCCCACGCTCAAGGACTGGGCCGACCACAGCACCACCGCCTTCCCGGAAGTGCGGCTCAAGCGCTATCTGGAAATGCGTGGTGCCGATGCCGGCCCCTGGGGCCAGCTGTGCGCGCTGCCGGCGTTCTGGACCGGCCTGCTCTACGACGATGCCGCGCTCGATGCCGCCTGGGATCTGGTCAAGGATTTCAGCCTGGCCGAACGCCACCACCTGCGTGACAACGTGCCGCGCACAGCCCTGAAAACCCCGTTCCGCAACGGTACGGTCAACGACCTTTCCCGTGAGGCGATGGCGATCAGTGCCGGTGGTCTGCAACGACGCGACTTCCGCAACCGCAACGACGCCGACGAACGCATCTACCTGGAGCCGCTGCTGGAGTTCGTCGCTTCGGGTCTGTGCCACGCCGACGTCAAGCTCGGCCTGTTCCATGGCCGCTGGAACGGCGACATCGACCCCATCTTCCGCGAGTGCGCCTACTGACGATCGTTGGTCCAGACCGCGCGGTCTCGCGCGACGATGATCGGCGTGAACTTCCCGGGGCTGGCATCGGCGCTCGCGCAGCGGTATCGGCAATTCGGCGCCGCTGCCCTGCCTGCCCGATCCCATTCCCGTACAGCACTGCATCCAGCATGTCCGAGTTCTCCAATACCCCGCCGAACCAGCCGCTGCAGGACGAGGATTTCGCGCGCCTGTCCGAGCTGCTGTACCAGTACGGCGATCCCGATCACGGCCTGGACATGGAATCGCTGGACGGCTTCCTGTCCGCGGTCATCGTCGGACCCGGCCGCATGATCATGCCCAGCGAATACCTTCCCGGGATCTGGGCCTGTGAACCGGCCTTCGAGAACGAGGACGATGCCCACGAGGCACTCGCGCTGATCATGCGGATGAACAATCACATCGTCCGCCGGCTGGGCCAGCAGCCGAACAGCCATCCCGACACCCATCCGATGATC
The DNA here is from genome assembly GCA_035911475.1 of Lysobacterales bacterium. Taxonomy (GTDB): domain Bacteria; phylum Pseudomonadota; class Gammaproteobacteria; order Xanthomonadales; family UBA2363; genus Pseudofulvimonas. The sequence continues at coordinate 28,500 of JAMHVM010000123.1, forward strand.
CTGACGGCCGTCGACGATGACGGCGAACCGCTGATGGAGCTGCCGGCGGATTTCCCGCTCGGTGCCCCGTGGGCCGCCGGATTCATGCGCGCCGTCGAACTGCGCGCGGACGACTGGCAGGCCTGGTGCGACAAGCACGAGGACATCAACGAGGGTTTCCTGAGCATTCTCGACCTGACCCTGATCAACCAGGAGCAGATCGACGAAATGGGTCTGGAAGGCGTCACCCTGCCCACGCTGACCGACCGCGAGGACATCATCGTCGAGCTGGCCGAGCTGCTCATCGCGATGAACGCGCAACGCCTTCATGACCTGCGGCCGGCGCCGGCCAGACGCGGCGACACCGCCGGACGCAACGACCGCTGCCCCTGCGGCAGTGGTCGCAAGTACAAGCACTGCTGTGGTGATCCAGCCCGCCTGAACTGACCGCTTCAGCGAGGCGGCAACGGACATTCCCGGCGGCACGCGGCAGCACGACGCCTGGGCGCATTCGCCACGCAGGTCCACCTGCGCTCGAAATGCGCCGCCATTCGCGCATACACTGGAACCCGCTTGCGCGTTCATCCGCGCTGGCACGGCGCCACGAATTTCCCCACGAGGTTTCCGCTACCCATGACCACCGCCAGCGACCCGGATTTCGACAGCGCGCGCGCCGGTGACTTCGTCGCCACCGATGCGCCATTGCGCGACGATGTCCGGCGCATGGGCGGGCTGGTCGGCGAAGTGCTGGCCGATCAGGTCTCCCCGGCCTTCCTGGACAGCATCGAGTCGATCCGGCAGCTGGCGATCGAGCGACGCGAAACCGGCAGCGGCATCGCCAGCCTGGCCGACCGGCTGGCGCAGCTGGACCCGGCCGAGGTCGAGCTGACCGTGCGCGCCTTCGCCACCTACTTCCAGGCGGTGAACATCGCCGAGCGCGTGCACCGGATCCGGCGCCGCCGCGACTACCAGCGCCAGGGCGCGACCGCGCAACCGGGCGGACTGGAAGCCGTGCTCGACGGCCTGCGCGACAGCGGGGTGGCCGCTGGCGAAATCATCGCGCTGCTGTCACGCCTGCGCATCGAACCGGTGTTCACCGCCCATCCCACCGAGGCGATCCGCCGCTCGTTGCTGGAGAAGGAGCGGGTGATCGTCCGCGCCCTGGTCGACGACCTGGATCGCACGCGCACGCCACACGAGCGCAGCACCGACCTGGCGCGCATCCGCATGGCGCTGACCAGTGCCTGGCAGACCTCGGAATCGGCGCAGGAGAAACCCCGCGTCGGCGACGAGTTCGAACACGTCAGCTATTACCTGCAGGAAGTGCTCTATCCGGTGGTGCCGGCGTTCTACGAAGCCTTCGAAGAGGCCTTGGCCAAGACCGTTGAGACTGCGGTGCCCCTGCCGCGGGTGCTCGGCTTCGCCACCTGGGTCGGCGGCGACATGGATGGCAACCCGAACGTCGGCGCGGAGACCATCGCCAGCGTGCTGGCGGCGCAGCGCAAGCAGGTGCTGGAGGCCTATCGCGCCGATCTGCGTGCGCTGGGGCGCCTGCTCAGCCAGAGCCGCGGCCGGATCACGGTTTCGCAACCGGTCTATGCGCGCATCGTCGACTACCAGGCCTTGCTCAGCACCGGCGCCGATGCCGCCATTGATCGTCACGCGGAGATGCCGTACCGGCAACTGCTGGAGCTGATGCGGCGCCGGCTCGCCGCCACCTTGCGCAACGAAACCAGTGGCTACGCCAGCCCCGAATCGCTGGCCGACGATCTGCTATGCATCGCCACCAGCCTGCGCGAGAACCGCGGCGAACATGCCGGCTGGTTCGCGGTGGACCGGGTCTGGCGGCGCGTGCAGACCTTCGGCTTCCATCTGGCCACGCTGGACATCCGCCAGGATTCGGCGGTGCACGAGCGGGCGGTCGCGGCGCTGCTGGCTGATCCGGACTGGGCCACGCATTCCGTGCACGCGCGGGTGCAACGCCTGAGCGCCGCTCCGCTGCCGCTGTCGTTGCCGCCCCCGCCGGAAGCCGAGTCGACGCTGGCGGTGTTCCGCACCCTGGCCGCCAGCCGCAAGCGCTACGGCAGCGCCGCCATCGGCCCCTACATCATCAGCATGGCGCGCAGCGCCGCCGACGTGCTGTCGGTGCTGGCGCTGGCGCGTCTGGGTGGCTGCCTTGCCGAAGACGGCTCGGTGGCGCTGGACGTGGCGCCGTTGTTCGAAACCGTGCACGACCTGGCCACGGCGCCGGCCGTGATCCAGGCACTGCTGGTCGACCCCGGCTACCGCCAGCATCTGCGTACACGCGGCGACCGTCAGATCGTCATGCTCGGCTATTCCGACAGTGCCAAGGACGGCGGCCTGGCCGCTTCGCGCTGGGGCCTGCAACGCGCCCAGGTGGAGCTGACCGAGCTGGCCCAGGCCCAGGGCATCCGCGTCGAGTTCTTCCATGGCCGCGGCGGCACCATCAGCCGCGGTGGCGGCAAGACCGAGCGCGCCGTGCTGGCGGCGCCGCGCGGCTCGGTCGACGGCGTGCTGCGCCTTACCGAGCAAGGAGAAGTGATCCATCGCAAGTACGGCATCCGCGCATTGGCGCTGCGCAATCTGGAACAGGCGACGGCAGCCGTGCTGCGCGCGACGCTGCGACCGCGTCCGGAAGAGCCGCGCGAGCGGCAGTGGCGCACGGTGATGGACGACATCGCCGGCAACGCCCGCGGCCATTACCGCGCACTGGTGCACGATCATCCGGCGTTCCCGGCGTATTTCCGCGCGGTCACCCCCATCGACGTGATCGAGCGGCTGCGCCTGGGATCGCGACCGGCACGACGCAGCGGCGAAGGCGGCATCAACACCTTGCGCGCGATTCCCTGGGTATTCGCCTGGGCACAGAACCGCTCCACGCTGACCGCCTGGTACGGCGTCGGCACCGGTCTCAGCCACGGCCTGGATCGTTTCGGCATCGAGGGATTGCGCGAGATGGCCAACGACTGGCCCTTCTTCGGCACGCTCATCGACGACATCGAGATGGCGCTGGCCAAGTCCGATCCCGCCATCTTTGGCCACTATTCGGAGCTGCTCGGTGGCGAGCACCACGGCGAACTGTTCCCGTCCATCCTGGCCGAGTACGAGCGCACCCGCGACCTGATCCTGCGCATCAAGCAGGCCGACCAGTTGCTGGCCGGCGACCGCCGTCTGCGTCTGTCGATCCGGTTGCGCAATCCCTATGTGGATCCGATCAACCTGCTGCAGGTCGACCTGCTCAGGCGCTGGCGTGCCAGCGATCGCCAGGACGAGGATCTGGGCCACGCGCTGGTCAGCACCGTCAACGGCATCGCGGCGGGCATCCAGAACACCGGTTGAGGTTTCGCCGCGATCTGCGGTCAGTTCGCACCGAGCCCGGATTTCAGCCGGGCAAACCCGGCTCTACAGCACCCCGATGACCATCAGGGTGCGGGACCGACGCGTCAACGCACGTCGTTGAGCGTCCAGGCGGAACCGGCGAGCAGGCGCAGACGATGCTTGAGCACGTCGCCGGGCAGGCTGGTATCGGCCTCCAGACGGATCTTCAGGTCCTGCTGCTCGCCGGTGACAGTGGCTGCCGGGTCGGTGGCGGCCAGCGAATCGGGCACCGCGTCGGGATCGTCCTGCGCCGCCTTCCATCGCTGGAACAGGCCATCGCCACGCAGCGCGTCCTGCAGTTCGGCAGCGAAGCCTTCGGCGCTGCTGGCGCGGAACGCGAACTGCGGGTCGGCGCCGCGGGCATTTTCCGGTTCCGACAACACAAGCAGATAGCGTGGCATGAGGCGGTCTCCGTCGATGACAAGGGCAATCAGTGTGATGGCGCGGGTGTGGTGACCGGGTCAATCCGCCCCAACCCGAGCTGACTGGCGAATCCGGATCGCAGCGCTGCGTCGGCCGCCTGGCCGTGTCCGACGCGACCAAGCAGCGGCACTGGCAAGAGCGCCGCCAGATCGGCGGTGATCGCCTCGTGATCGGGCCAATCCGGATCAACCCGGTTGGCGATCCAGCCGCTCAGCATGCAGCCGTCGGCGAGGATCGTGCGGGCGCTGAGCAGGGCATGGTTGATGCACCCCAGCCGCAAGCCCACCACCAGCACCACCGGCAGATTCAGCGCCTTGACCAGGTCGGCCTGGTACCACCACGGCGAAACTCCGAACGGTACCGACCAGCCACCTACGCCCTCCACCAGCACGGTGCGATGTTGCTGCTGCAGGCGCGCGAAGGCGTCGGCGATATGCGGCAGCGACAGGGTCACACCGGCTTCGCGGGCGGCCAGATGTGGCGATGCCGGCAGCGGCAAGGCATACGGATTGACCAGCGGGTACGCCGACGGCGGCAAGCCGCTGGCGGCGAGCAGTTCCAGGGCATCGTCATTGCGCCAGCCAGCGTCGGTCTCGATGCAGCCGCTGGCCACCGGCTTCATGCCCACCGCGTCCACACCCTGGCTGCGCAGGGCGCGCAGCAGGGCCGCGGTGACCCAGGTCTTGCCGATGCCGGTATCGGTGCCGGTGATGTAGACGGCAGACTTCAACGGGCGGGCTCGGCCGCGCGACTTCGTCGCTGACCCAGTGCATCGGCCACGCCGGTGAGTCCGAGCAGCGAGTACAGGATGCCCGGCAAGCCGACCAGCCAGCCGTGGCGGGCCGACAGATCCGGCGGCAGCACATTCATCAGCAGCCAGGCCAGCAGCACCGAGAGCACCCCGACCACCACGAACCAGAGCAGGCCATAGATCTCGCCCAGCGTCATCGCTCGTTCGTTGCCATCCAGCGCCAGTTGCTGGCGACGCTGCCAGGCGCGTAGGTACAGGCCGAGCAGACAGGCCGACAAGGTGACGAAAACCAGCCCGTAGATCACGAACATGATCAGCACGTGGACAAAGGCCGAACTGCCTGCTTCGGGAACCAGCAAGGCATCAGGACTGAGCCGACCGGAACTGATCCAGGCCATGAACGAGGAGAACATCATCTTCAGGGGGTAGACGAACACCAGCACCAGGAACACCAGACTCAGGCTGAGCAGGGTGCTCACGGTGTCCTCCAGGCCGTAACGGCGGCTCCAGCGCGCGTGCGCCAGCCAGAACAACGCGACCATGGCGAAACTGACGCCAAAGGCGGGAACGCCGCGCAGTGCCCGGGTCAGGTCGTCGATGCTCTCGGGAATGGCGTCGATGGAGATGACCAGCAGCGTCACGGCAAAGGCGAAGGCGGCATCGACGAAGGCCTGCAGACGCGTCACCTGGGTGCCACGATGGACAAAGCCGTCGGGCAAGCGTGCCGATACCGTGCTCGATGACTGGCTCAAGACAGCGTGTTCCTCGGATAGCGCGATGGATTCAACGCGTCCGCCATTCTAGAACCGTCGAAGCCGCCTGCGAGACAGGCCGAACCGTGCATCAGCGCACAGGATCCTCGTTCGCGGCGATCGGCGGTCCAATCCGCCCGCGCCAGGCTGTTAGACTGATCGGATGTTCCAGCTTGCCCAAATCGCCGGCAGCAAGACCGAAATCTACGCGTCACTGGCCGAACAGGCCCGAGCGCTGCTCGCCGGCGAGCATGATCGGGTCGCCAACGCGGCCAACCTGTCGGCACTGGTCTACCACAGCCTGCCAGACCTCAACTGGGCCGGTTTCTACTTCTTCGACGGCAACGAACTGGTGGTCGGCCCGTTCCAGGGCAAACCCGCCTGCGTGCGCATCGCGCTCGGTCGCGGCGTCTGCGGCACGGCTGCCATCACCCGCGCCAGCCAGGTCGTTCCCGACGTGCACGCCTTCGCCGGCCACATCGCCTGCGACGCCGACTCGCGCTCCGAGATCGTCGTGCCGCTGGTCAAGGACCAGATCCTGATCGGCGTGTTCGACCTCGACTCGCCGCGTCCCAACCGTTTCGACGATCACGACCGCTCCGGCATGGAGGCGCTGGCTGCGATCTATCTGGAGACCCTGCGATGAGCAACGACAGCCCGGACAAACTGCGCAACATCGGCGGCAAGTCCGCCGCCTGGCTGCGCCAGGTGGGCATCCGCACGCGCGCCGATCTGGAGCAGCACGGCGCCATCGGCGCCTTCATCAAGGTCAAGAAGGCCGGCTTCAAGCCCAGCCTCAACCTGCTCTATGCGCTCTCCGGCGCGCTCGACGACTGTCACTGGCAACAGTTGCCCGAAGGCCGCCGCGAACAGTTGCTGGCCGAGCTGGCCGAACGCGAGGAGGCCCTGGGTATGACCGGCAAGCCCAAATGGGGCGGCCCACCGCGCCCGGTCACCACCATCAGCGGCGACAACTACGACGAAGGCAACAGCGGTGGTGGCGACGACGACAGCGAGCCCGAACTCCGCTTCGACTGACCATACCCCGCCGCTGGCATCGCCAGACCAACAACCCAACCAGACATGGCACGCCGGCGGCGTTGTCACATCGGCGTCGACGCGCACCACTCTGCCAATTGAAACGCCCCATCCCCGAGAACTTCGAGGCGTCCCCCTCATACCAGCGAAAAAAGCGTCGCTCTGCGAGAGAAACGTTGCTGCGAAGGCGTCTTCTGGGCGCGCAGGAAGCGCGCCTGCTCTTGAACGGGGCCCCATGAGGCCCGGTGAGCCGGTGACGGATCAGCCCGCAGGGACGCGGACACGGATGTCCGCGTGTTCGTCGCGGCACACGATGTGCCGTCGACGAATCCCGGCATCGGCTCACGCACCCGAAGGACAGGATGTCCGCAGGGCGGGCCGCCTGGGGTGCCCTTCTCTTTGGTTACTTTCTCTTGGGCAAGCAAGAGAAAGTGACTCGGCCGCCGCGAGGGGGTCGAAACCCCGCGACCACGCCACGACAGGCGGGGAAAGCGGAACAGCCCAGAAACGATCGCCGACGTAGAACCCAGAAAGTGGGAATTCGACGCAGACCGGATCGTCCAGACAAACGCATCGCGCGCAAACGAAAGACCCCGATCGGGGCCTCTCGCTCACCATCACGCAAACTCAACCGGTCACTCGAACCCGTCGAAGAAGATCAGGTCACCTGCACCCGGCTCACCAAGCACACAGGTCTCCGGCGACACCGACGTGAACAGCGCCGCATCCGCCCACTCCGGATGATCGACAAACGGATTGCGGTTGCCCTGGAAAGACTGGATCACATCGTTGCGCAGGACTTCCTCGTCGGTCGGCGGATCGGCGACGTGCCAATCGAGCAGATCGCTGAGCAGGCCCATGTAGTGGCGACCACCGCCCGAGCCGGTGACGATCAGGCTGCGGTTGTCGGTGAGCTCCAGATCCGGCTCGACCTGGCCGGTGACCGGATGACTGCCGCCCTCGTAACGGATCGCCATGTACAGGATGGTCCGCGCGATGTCGCCCTTGCGATGGTTCCAGACCTGGAAGCTGCCCTGGTTGCCGTTCGGTGCGCGCACCCAGTTGGAGTTGCCCGGATACACCCCCGAGCCGCCGCCGACGCCCTGGTTTGCCTCGGTGGTCAACTCGCTGCACCCAGTGGCGCAGTCGGCCAGCGGGCGGTTGCCGCGCGCCGAGTTCTGGCCCTCGTCGGTGAGGTGCAGCATGTGCACGTCGGTGAACGGCGCATTCGGACGACCTTGACCGTCGGTCTGGTCGGGGAAGCCCAGCGAGTTCGGCCAGGTGTGTTCGCGGTTGTACTTGGGCTGCGCACCGCCCTGACCGGCACGATCGGTGAACTTCACGTAGCTGCGGTTGCGATAGGAATCGATGATGCGGCCGCTGTTGGCGGGATCCTGCTGCACCGTTTCCAGAATGGTCCAGGTGCTGGTGCCCGATCCGCTGTAGGGAAAAGCGGTGTGACCACGAATGACATGGTGCAGCGAGCAACGCAGCTGCTCCGGGCTGCTGGTGTTGACCTGGGCGTAGTAGCCGTCGCCGGACTCCGAGGCGGTGTCAAAGGCGAATGTGGCATCGGCTTCCAGGGTGTGGCCGTACTGGTTGACCACGCCGTCGGCGCTGACCGTGAACACGCAGGCCGCTTCATACGGCAGCGGATCCACCGGACTCAGCATCCACAGCACGCCACTGCCGGACAGGTTCGCCGCGATCGGCGAACCGTCGCAGGCCAGCGCGAAGGCATCACTGTCGACCTCGACCGTTTCGTTGAAGGTGACCCGCACATCGGCGCCGACCGGCACGTTCTGCGCGCCGTCGGCCGGCGCCACCGAGACGATTTCCGGCGCCGGCATGGTGGTCGGATCGAAGGTAGTGAAGGCGACCAGCACGTCGGCCTTCATCGTGTCCGGATCGCCATCCAGATCGGTGACCGCCGCGGCGATGACCAGCAGCTCGCAAGCTTGGCCACCGACCAGTGGTTCGTCCGGCGTAATGCTGTAGTTGATCGGGCCACCACCGACGGTGGCAGCGACGGCCGCGCCGGCGCATTGCAGCGTGTACCAGGGATCATCCAGCTGCACCGCCTCGGTGAACACCACCCGCAGCACGGTGTCGAGCGCGATGTTGGTCGCGCCATCGGCGGGCACGGTGTAGTCGACGTCCGGCGGCACATCGACCGGCGGACCACCGGCCATGCTCAGCGTGATGTCGTCGATGCCCAGCGCGTCATCGGCGCCGCTGGCATTGAAGTCGCGCCAGCGGATCCACAGGCCCTGTCCTGGCGCCACGCTCAGGCCGCTGATGGTTCCGCTGATGGCAACCCGATTGGCGGGTGCATTGCCATCCAGCGCACCGACCGAGCCGGTCGATACCGGTGCCGTGAACGACAGTGCCGGCACATCGATCCAGGTCGCGGCGGCGTCGAGCAAGGCGGTGGCATCGACGCTGTACTGGAAGTCGAGGCGATCGGCACGGCCGCTGGTGCCCAGACGCCATTGCTCGCCGGTGTAGGCGATGGCGATCTCGCTCAGCGTCTGTCCGGCAGCGTTGCCGATACGCGCGCCGATGGTCGGCGTCAGCGAATTGGAGAGCACGCCGCCAAAGGCGCGGTCACTGCTGTCGTTGCTGCCCAGACTGTAGGTATCGCCGGGGGCGGAGCCGCCGTCACCGCTGCCGTCGTTGGCGCGATAGCTGCCGTTGGCGTTGCCGCTGGTTTCGTGGAAGTACCAGCCAGTGGGCAACACGTTCGAGGTGCCATTGCCGGCCAGCGTGTTGAAGTTCTCGCTGGCACCGGTGGCCGACAGCGCGACCTCACCGGAACCGACCTGCTGCGATTGCGCCAGCGCCGGCGCACAGGCGAACGCGAACACAGCGGCGACCAGGCCACCGACCTTGCGGATTGACATCGGACTTGCACTCCTTGGGACAGATACGACCACGTACGACCGGCGCGGTCTTGAACAGGCGGTCATGGTAACCAGTCGAGGTGACAGGCCCGTGTTTGCCACTCACGCCACGCAAGTCATCGGTGACGGTGGGTGTTGGTGCCGAGTCGGTAGTCGGGAACCTCGTCAGCGGGTTCCCGGGTTCGGTCGAGCCTGGACGGAAGCCGGCTCCGGCAGCGCCGCACGCGCGCACGACGCGGCAGGGCGCATCGGCTGGCCAGGTCCACCAGCCGGCAGGCCGGGCAAGCGCAGAAGGCGCGGCGAGGCCTCGGCGATGACATTCAACCAACCGGTTGACATTTGATCCGCGCCAATTAAAACTAAACCACATGGTTGAACAATCGCTGGACAGCACCTTCACCGCCCTCGCCGATCCGACCCGGCGCGGCATGCTCGCCGAGCTGGCGCTGGGCGAAAAATCCATCGGCGAGCTGGCCGCGCCCTACGCCATGAGCTTCGCCGGCGCGGCCAAGCACGTGTCGGTGCTGGTGCGCGCGGGCCTGGTCGAACAGCACCGGGTCGGGCGCCAGCAGCGTTGCCGGTTGCGCACTGAACGCCTGCAGGAAGCCAGTGACTGGCTGGCCCAGTGGCAAAGCTTCTGGACCGCGCGCCTGGACGCCCTGGAAGCGGCGCTCAGGCAGGACCGGAAATGAATCATCCCGCCCTCAACCACATCACCTCACGGGAATCATCGCCATGAGCGACCGCCTGACCGCACGGAGCCTGCGCATGGAGCGCCTGCTGGAAGCACCGATCGGAACAGTCTGGCAGTACCTGATAGATCCGGAGCTGCGCGCGCGCTGGTTCATGGGCGGCCCCACCGACCTGCGTGTGGGCGGCCACATCGGCATGACCATGGACCACGACCGCCTTTCCGATCAGCCGGTGCCGACCCCCGCGCAGTATCAGGCCTACATCGGCCACCGCTGGAACGAGCGCATCACCCGCTACGAACCGCCGCATGTGCTGGCGATCACCTGGGAAGACGGCGCCGCCGGCGAGGTCACCTTCGCGCTCACCGGCGAGGGCGAGCGCACCCGGCTGGTGCTCACCCACACCGGTCTGCGCGGACGCGACGACGCGATCAACTTCGGCGGTGGCTGGCTGTCGCACATGGCGGTACTGGAACGTCGTTTGCGCGGCGATGCGGTGGCCGACTTCTGGGCGCTGCACGCGGCGGCCGAGGAACAGGTCAGGCAGGCGCTGGGCTGAGGCCAGCGCATACCCGGCAGCCCTACCCGTGGTGGCGGCTGCGCGAACCCGGCGCCTGGCACGCGTCGTCAACGGCGACAACAGGCCCGCGCGAACCGGCGCGGCGATTCTCCGAACCGGCGCATCCGCCCGCTGGCTGCACGGCGCTCAGTGATGACCTTGAATCTGCGACTGCCTGAGCAGCGCATCGGTATCGACCAGCTCCGGCTTCGCCAGCACCTGGGCCAGCCGCTCACGATCCAGTTGCCCGACCCAGCGCGCGATCACCAGCGTGCCGATGCCGTTGCCGGTGAGGTTGGTCAGCGCACGTGCCTCGGACATGAAACGGTCGATGCCGACGATCAGGGCGATGCCGGCCAGCGGAATCACGCTGTCGAATGCCGCCAGTGACGCCGCCAGCGTCACCAGTCCGGCGCCGGACACGCCGGCAGCGCCGTTGGACGAGATCAGCATGAACACCAGCAGCGCGATCTGCGTTCCCAGGGGCACGTCGATGCCGAACGCCTGGGCGATGAAGATCGCGCCCATGGCCATGTAGATGGCGGTGCCGTCGAGGTTGAACGAGTAACCGGTCGGAATGGTCAGCCCGACCACCGACTTTTCGGCACCGGCCGCTTCCAGCTTGACCAGCATGCGCGGCAACACCGATTCCGACGAAGACGTGCCGAGCACGATCAGCAGCTCTTCGCGGATGAAGCGGATGTAGCGCAGCACACTGAAGCCGGCCCACCAGCAGACAGGTCCCAGCACGCCGAAGATGAAGATCAGACAGGCCGCGTAGAAGCCGAGCATGAAGTACAGCAGCGAACCCAGGATCTGGCTGCCGTATTCGCCGATGGTGAAGGCCATGCCGCCCATCGCACCCAGCGGCGCAAACCACATGACGATGCGGATCACCCCGAACATCACCTGCGCCACCGTATCGAGCGCGCGCACCGCCGGCACCGCCCGCTCACCCATGGCGGTCAGGGCACAGGCGACCAGGATCGCCATCACCAGCACCTGGATCAGCTGACCGTCGACGAAGGCGGCGAAGAACGAGGTCGGCACCAGGTTGACCAGGAAGTCGGTGATGCCCTGCCCGGCCACCGCACCGGCCGCGCTCAATGTGCCTTGCGCGAGCGAACCGTCAAACGTGGCCACATCCAGGCCCAGACCGGCGCCCGGCTTGAGCAGGTTCACCACGATCAGGCCCAGCGCCAGCGCGAACACCGTGGTGACGTTGAAGTAGATGACCGTTCGCAGGGCCAGTCCGCCGGCCTTGGCCAGATTGCCCAGCCCGGCGATGCCGACCACCACGGTGGCGAAGATGGTCGGCGCGATCACCACCTTGACCAAGCGGATGAACAGGTCGGCCAGCCACTTCATGCGCGAGCCCAATTCCGGCGCAAACACGCCGATGGCGATGCCGATGGTGATGCCGAGCAGCACCCAGAAATACAGGTGATGCCAGAGCGGCTTGCGCCGACGGATGGCCGACCCGTCGGCGGTGTTGCGCTCGTCCCCAGAAGCCACGCTCATGCCGCCGCCGATTGCCCGGAAAGACCCGATGATATTCGGCCCGAACGGCTGCCGCCGACTGCCAGGGCGGATTCGCCGGATGTGCGGTCGCGACACGCATCAGCGCCAGTGGCTCGGACAGCCGCCGCGCATCCCCCGCCGGGCGCCGGCGACTCTCGCCGCCGCGCCGGCGATCGCGGCTGCTCGGCGCCGCCCGGACCTCGGTAAAAAGGAAGTCGCGGCCGACGCCGGCGACGCTGAACACGCCGCCTGCCTATCCCGTTTCAACCCGGGCTGCAGGGTCCCCGATGATCCATCGTCGACGACGCTCCGACAGCGGCTGGCAAGGGCCCGATGGCAGCACAGGGGCTGATGCCTTTTCGGCCGCCGGCTGAACGGCAAGCCTTGCAGACGCGACTTTCGCTTGCGTACTGGCACTAAGTGCCATAATGTTTGGCACTCAGTGCCAGCATGGCACCCTGTTTCGGATCAACCGCGTGAACCAAGACGCCCGCCTCGATGTGTCCCGACTCGCCGCCAGACTGTTTCTGGAGCGCGGTGTCGCCGGCACCCGAGCAAAGGATATTGCCGCACGTTGCGGGATTTCCCGGCGCACCTTCTGGCGGCACTTCCGCAGCAAGGAACGGGCGCTGGAACCGCTGCTGGAGGAATCCTCGTTCAGGCTGGTCAGGCGGATGCGCGGCTGGCGCCCGGAGCAGTCGATCGAATCGCTGATCGACGATTGCTTCCAGACCGATGCCCGGCCCAGGCGTCACCTCGACGATGACCTCCTGTCGGCACAGTTGATCGCCCGGCTGCCGCACCACCCCGGCCTGCACGAGGCCTGGCTGATGGCCCATCGTCGCATCGAGGCCGAGGTCGTGCCCGTGGTTGCCCGGCGCAGCGGGCGCGAGCCGGACGATTTCCAGGTGAGGCTATGTGCCAGCAGCCTCACCACGGCGATGAGAACGGTCGACGAGCACATCGCCGACCGCGTCCTCAACCAGCACAGGCTGATGACGCTGGCGGCGATCAACCGCTTTCTGGCCGATGCCATCCGCGCCGCCACTCACCTGCCGATCTGCGATCCGCTGCCGGCTGCACGGTCGACACCGACCCTGCGCAAGCGGCACTGACGCCGATACGTCGCCACCGCGCGCAAGCCACACGCCGCTGATCCCTGTCGCGATCGCCGCCACCTTTTTCCCGATTGTCACAACGAGCCAAAAACATGATACCTGCCAACCTTCTCGCAACCTCCGTTTCGATCGCTTTGCTGGCATGCGCGCTTCCGGCCTTCGCCGATGTCAGCGATGACCGGTTCACGCTGCGCCTTGGCGCCATACACGCGGAAGGCACCGGCGCCCTGTTCGGCTCGACCGGCAGCGAGGGCGACAGCGTTTCCTTCGACGAATCGTTCGGCCTGGGCAGCCGGGAGATCGCACCGCGGATCGACGGCGCATTCCGCATCAGCCAACGCAATCGGCTGATCTTCGACTACTTCCGCTATGCCAAGGACGCCCGGCAGACGCTGACCGGCGACCTGCCGATCGGCGACGTGGTCATCCCCGCCGGCAGCACCGCCGAGGTGGAAGCCCGCTTTCATCTGGCCAGCCTGATCTACGAATTCTCGATCATCGATTCGCCGACCTTCAGCGCCGGTGTGCAGATCGGCGCGGAGTACGCGCGCCTGGACGCAGAACTGCTGGCGCGCGATGGCGAAACCCGTCATCGACGGTCGGAGGACATCGACGGCTACGCGCCGGTGGTGGGACTGCGGCTCAGCGCCACACCCGGCCAACGCTGGCTGATCAGCGCACAGGCGCAGCATCTGGATGCCGGCTGGGGCAACTTCGACCGCGACTTCGACGGCAGCATCAAGCGCGCCAATGCCATCGCCGAATTTCGTCTCACCGCCGGGCTAGGTGTGTTCGCCGGCTACGACTACTTCAAGGTCAACTATCAGCGCTCCGGCCGCGACGGCAGCGGATCGATCGACCTGAAGTTCAGGGGCCCAACCGCCGGCGTTTCCCTGGCCTTCTGAGCACACCGGTGTCCACGCATGCCCTCGCCACACATCGGCAAGGCGATCCGGACAACCGGCGCGCTCACGCCGCGGTGTCGAACACCCGCCGTGACGCCGCCGGCACCGTCCATTCCATCCACCAGCACGTCGGGAATCGGTCGATGACCCGGCAGACATCGGAGTCGAACGCGTGAACAAGGTTCGCAACAAGCGGCGCAGACGCGCCGTGTTCATGGCCCTGGCCACCCTGCTGCTCCTGGCCTGGCTGCTGCATCGCACGTTCAAGCCGGAACCGGCGCCGGAACTGGTGCTGGCGCCGGTGCTGCGCGGCGACATCGAGCAGACGGTGGAGGCCACCGGCACGCTCAAGCCATCACATCTGGTCAGCGTCGGCGCGCAGGTGTCGGGGCGAATCGAGACCTTGCATGTGAAGCTGGGCGACAAGGTCGCTGCCGGCGACCTGATCGCCGAGATCGATTCGCGCACGCAGCGCAACGCCCTGCAAAGCGCCGAAGCCGCCTTGCGCAGCGCGCGCGCCAACCGCAATGCGCTCGCCGCCAGCCTGCGCCAGTACGAGCTGACCCTGCAGCGTCAGGAGCGGATGCTGGCCTCGCAGGCGACCTCGCGCGCGGATTTCGAAGCGGCCACGGCCGAGGTCGATGCCACCCGCCAGCGGATCGTCGCGCTGGAGGCGGAGATCGCCCAGCGCCGGACCGAAGTCGACTCGGCACAGACCAGCCTGGAGTACACGCGGATCACCGCTCCCATCGACGGCACCGTGCTGGCCGTGGTTTCCCGGCAAGGCCAGACGGTCAACGCGGTGCAGAGCGCGCCGACCATCGTGATGCTGGGCAACCAGGACACCATGACCGTCTACGCCGAGATTTCCGAAGCCGACGTTGTGCGCACCGCCCTGGGGCAGGAGGTCTTCTTCACCATCCTCGGCGATCAGGATCGGCGCTACACCAGCACGCTGCGCGAGATCGCACCGGCGCCGGAATCGATCACCAACGAGGACAATGCCGGCCCGTTCGCGCAGACCTCGGGCGCTGGCGCGAACCGCACCGCCATGTACTACAACGGCCTGTTCGACGTGGACAACAGCGACGGCCAGTTGCGCACCTACATGACCGCACAGGTGCGGATCATCCTGGGTCGTGCAGCGGGCGTGCTGACCATCCCGTCGTCGGCACTGGGTGCCCGCGCCAGCGACGGCAGCTACACCGTACAGGTGCCGGGCGCCGATGGCCGGGCACAGGCGCGCCGCGTTGAAATCGGCCTGGACGACCAGGTGCAGGTGGAGATCCGGTCAGGCCTGGACGAAGGCGACCAGGTGGTCCTTGGCGCCGGCGACAGCGTGCCCGCATCGCCGCCCGCGAACACGCCAGCGCCAGCCGGCGCCAGCGCGCCTGCGCCGTGAGTTCCGGCATGAGCGAACCGTTGATGCGCGTGCGCGGACTGCGCCGTGAGTTTTCCGCCGGCGACCAGACCCTGGTCGTGCTCAACGATGTCGATCTGGACATCGAGGCCGGCGAACTGGTCGCCATCGTCGGCCAGTCCGGCTCGGGCAAATCCACGCTGATGAACATTCTCGGCTGCCTGGACCGCCCCTCCGGCGGCAGCTACCGGGTGAACGGGCGCGAGACCGGCGACATGGAGCCGGACGAGCTGGCTGAACTGCGCCGCGAACACTTCGGCTTCATCTTCCAGCGCTATCACCTGCTCGCCGATCTCAGTGCCATCGGCAACGTCGAGGTACCGGCGATCTACGCCGGCATGTCCACGCAGGCACGTCACCAGCGCGCCGAGCAGTTGTTGACCCGGCTCGGGCTGGCCGAGCGCACCGACCACCGACCGGGCGAACTCTCCGGCGGTCAGCAGCAGCGCGTGTCGATCGCACGCGCCTTGATGAACGGCGGTGCGGTGATCCTGGCCGACGAACCCACCGGCGCACTCGATACCCGTTCGGGCAAGGAGGTCATGGCGATCCTGCTCGAGCTGCACGCCGAAGGACACACCGTGGTGCTGGTCACCCACGACATGGCGGTGGCCGAGCATGCCCAGCGCATCATCGAGATCAGCGACGGCCGCATCGTTTCCGATCGGCGCACCGGTGTGCAGTCCGCGCCTGCCACCGGCGCCGCGCGGCCTGTCCGGCGGGGCGGCATCGGCGGCAGTCTGCTGGCGCTTCGCGACCGATTCATCGAGGCTTTCCGCATGGCCCTGCGCGCGATGAACGCCCATCGCATGCGCACGTTCATGACCATGCTCGGCATCATCATCGGGATTGCCTCGGTGGTCTCGGTGGTGGCGCTGGGAACCGGTGCGCGTCAGGAGATCCTTTCCAACATTTCCTCGCTGGGCACCAACACCATAGAGGTCTACCCGGGTACCGGCTTCGGCGATCTGCGCGCCAGCCAGATCGAGACCCTGACACCCGGCGACAGCGTCGCCCTGGCTCGGCAGCGCTTTGTCGACAGCGCCACGCCGTCGGTCGCCACCACGGTCACCGCGCAATACGGCAACCAGTCGGCAACCCTGCAGGTCAGCGGCGTCGGAGACAGCTTCTTTCGCGTACGTGGCCTGGAAATCGACAAGGGCCAGTTCTTCGGCGCGACCGGTGTCGACGGCTACCACCAGGTGGTGGTGATCGATCCCAACACCCGTGATCGCTTCTTCGCCGGACAGCACAATCCGATCGGTCAGACGCTGCTGCTGGGCAAGTTGCCGGTCCGGGTCATCGGCGTGACCAGGAAACAGGCCGGGGCCGGCGACGGCTCGATGCTCAATGCCTGGGTGCCCTACACCACCGCGATGGCGCGAATGCTGGGCCAGAGCCATGTCTCCAGCATCACCGTGCGCATTTCCGATGACATCCCGATGAGCACCGCCGAACAGGCGATCACCGGCCTGCTCACGCGCCGCCACGGCAGCCAGGACTTCTTCACCAGCAACAACACGCAGATCCGCGAAACCATCGAACAGACCACCGGCATCCTGACCATGATGATCAGCTCGATCGCCGCGATCGCCCTGGTCGTGGGCGGCATCGGCGTGATGAACATCATGCTGGTCTCGGTGACCGAACGCACCCGCGAGATCGGCGTGCGCGTGGCCGTGGGCGCACGACGCAGTGACATCCTGCAGCAATTCCTGATCGAGTCGGTGCTGGTCTGCCTGCTCGGCGGCGTGCTCGGCATCATCATGGCGCTGGGTCTGGGCATGCTGCTGGAACTGGCCGATGTCGGCTTCGGCCTGGTGTTTTCCGCCGCGTCGATCGTCGCGGCGTTCGTCTGCTCCAGCCTGATCGGGATCGTGTTCGGCTTCCTGCCGGCGCGCAGCGCGGCAAGACTGGACCCTGTGGAGGCTCTGATCCGGTGATGACCACGACCATCCGTCTTTCGATGCTGGCACTGGCGCTGCTGGCGACCGGCTGTGCCACTTCGCGGCACTACGCATCGCAGGTACCGGCGATCGATGTCCCGGTCCGCTACGACCCGGCCGACAGCGGGGCGATCACCGGCTCGCAGCGACTGCCACCGCTCGATGCCAAGCACGACAGCGACGTGCGTGACGACAGGTGGTGGCAAGGGTTCGGCGACCCACGCCTGGATCGCATGGTCGAGCAGGCGATGTCCGCCAACGCCAATCTGGCAGCGGCCGGCTTCGCGCTGCGGCAGGCCCGATTGTCGGCACGGCTCGCTGGCAACGAGCTGTTCCCGCAACCCGCAGCGGACGCTCAGGCCGGTCGCAGTCGCCGCGTCGACACCGGCGACAGCACCGAGCGCAGCCACGCGATCCGTGCGCTGGTGAACTGGGAGATCGACCTGTTCGGTCGCCTGCGCGCACAGCGCGACGTGCAGACATGGCGGGCGCAGGCATCCGCCGATGATCTGCAGGCAACCGCACTGGCGTTGATCGCCGAGGTGTGCACCCGTTACTGGCAGCTGGCCTATCTGAATCAATCGATCGCCACCGGCGAAACCGATCTAGCTGCGCTGGCGCGCATCACCGAACTGGTCGCCATCCAGCAGGTCCAGGGTGAGGTATCGCTGCTGGAGCCGCGTGAAGCGCAACAGCGGCTGGAAAGCCAGCGCGCCAGCCAGAGCCTTCTGCAACAGCAACGCAGCCAGGTGCGGCATGCGCTGGCGGTGCTGCTGGATGGTCAGCCGTGGCCGCAGCACGACGAGCCGACATCGCTGGAGGCCGTGCAGGGCCTGAGCGTGCAAGCGGGCATCCCGGCCGATGTCCTGGCGCGTCGCCCGGACCTGCGCGCCGCCGAACGACGCTTGCGTGCGTCACTGGCGAACGTCGACGCCACCGCGCGCAGCTACTACCCGGCGCTGAGTCTCACCGGGTCGCTGGGCAGCGGCAGTCCGGCCCTGTCGGAGCTGCTGGACAGTCCTGTCGCTGCGCTGGGCCTTGGCCTGGACCTGCCCTCCGTCAATGTTGCGCGCATGCGCACCGATACGCAGATCGCCGGTGCGGCCTATCTGCAGGACGCCAGCACCTTCAGGGCCACCCTGCACACGGCGCTGCAGGAAGTTGCCGATGCCCTGTCGGCGCGCGAACGACTGCAGGCGCAACGGGCGGCGCGCCTGCAGTCCCACGAGGCTGCACGGGATGTCGCGCGCATCTACGAGGTGCGCTACCGCGAGGGGGCCACCAGCCTGCGCATCTGGCTGGATGCGCAGCAGGTGCTGCGCAGTTCGGAGCTGGCGCTGGCGCAAGTCCTGCTCGACCAGGCCAGCAACGATGTCGCGCTGGTGCTCGCGCTGGGCGGCTCGTAGCGCAAGCACATCGATGGCCGGCGTCGGCATTCGCGCGCGGTGAAGGATCGCCGGGTGCACGCACACGACCCGCACGCGACGCCCCCGGACTCCGATCTGGACGGTCTTGCGGCCCACCCCGAAGCTGCACCAGCTTGACAGCTCACGCAATACATAACATCATTTGTTACATGAAACGTGATAGCCGCCTGTCGTCCGTCCTGCACGCCCTGCTGCACATGGCCGGGCAGGATGGACCGGTGACCTCCGAGACGCTGGCACGCTGCCTGGGCACCAATCCGGTGGTCGTTCGGCGCACGATGGGTTACCTGCGCGAGGCCGGCATCGTCAGCGCGGATCGCGGTCACGCCGGTGGCTGGCGGCTGCAGGCCGATCTGGCCACGATCAGCCTGCAGCAACTGCATGAGGCGCTGGGCGAACCTGCCCTGTTCGCCATTGGCAACCGCAACGAAACCCCGCAATGCCTGGTCGAGCAATCGGTGAATGCCGCACTCGACAGCACCTTCGCCGAAGCCGAGGCGTTGCTCAACCAGCGCTTCTCGCAGATCACGCTCGCCGACCTGGCGGCCGACTTCGCGCGCCGGCATGCGGCGGCACGACGCCGGCGGAGATGACCATGCAGCACGACGTGGCCGTCATCGGCGGCAGCTACGCGGGCATGGCCGCTGCCCTGCAGCTGGTCCGGGCACGCAGGACCGTGCTGGTGATCGACGCCGACGAGCGGCGCAACCGTTTCGCCAGCCACGCACACGGATTCCTCGGCCAGGATGGCGTGCCGCCCGGCGACATCGCGGCGCAGGCACGTCGGCAGCTGGAGGCCTATCCAACCTTGTCGTGGCTGGACGGACGCGTCGCGATGGTGACGGGGGAGATCGACCGGTTCATCGTCACAACTTCCGAAGGAGCCTCGCACCGGGCCCGCCGCATGCTGCTGGCCATCGGTGTCGGCGATCAGCTACCGCCGGTCGAAGGCCTTGCCGAGCGTTGGGGCAGATCGGTCTTCCACTGTCCGTACTGCCATGGATACGAACTCGACCGGGGCCGCATCGGCATCATCGCCACCGGTCCGATGTCGTTGCATCAGGCCGAACTGCTGACCGATTGGGGCGATGTGTGCCTGCTCGTCAACGACGCGCTGGCGCTGACGCCCCACATCCGCGCCGGCCTGGCGCATCGTGGCGTGACCGTTGAGGAAACCGCCATCGCGCGGATTTCCGGTCACGCCGACGTGGTCCTGGCCGATGGCCGCGTGCTGCCTTTCGCCGGCTTGTTCGTCGCCTCGCGAACCAACCCGGCCAGTCCGGTTGCCGAAGCGATGGGTTGCTTGCTGGAGGAGACGCCGTTCGGCATCCAGGTGGCCGTCGATACCGGGAACCGGACATCCAAGGCCGGCGTATTCGCCTGCGGCGACGTTGCACGGGCACCGCATTCGGTGTCGCTGGCGGTGGGCAGTGGCGCCATGGCCGGTGCCCTGCTGCACCGGTCGCTGCTCTGGCCCGACAGCACCGACACCGCACCGCGCACGCATGACAAGCGATGAACTCGTTCTCTGATCCCACGCTGGTATCCGGCTACGCCGAGCGAACCGCACGGATCGTTCCCGGTCTGGCCGACCTGCATCGCATGGTCGGTGTGCTGCTCGCCGAACGCGCGCCCGCCGACGCCCGGATCCTCGTGCTGGGTGCTGGTGGCGGTCTGGAACTGTGCGCGTTGGCCGCGATGCAACCGGGCTGGCGGTTCGACGGCGTGGATCCTTCGGCGCAAATGCTGCAGCTGGCGCGCAACGCGACCGCTGGCATTTCTTCGCGTGTACTTCTGCACGAGGGCTATGTCGACTCCGCCCCGATCGGTCCTTTCGATGGCGCCACCTGCCTGCTGACCCTGCATTTCCTGCCCGCGGACGAGCGCCTGCGAACCTTGCAGCAGCTGTTTGCGCGGCTCAAGCCGGGTGCTGCGCTGGTCGTCGCGCAACACAGCATTCCCGACCAGCCGGCCAGCCGCAAGCAATGGCTCAGACGCAACGCCGCGTTCGCTGTTGCTGCCGGGATTCCGGTGTCGTCGGCCGAAGGCAGCATCGCCGCGATCAGCCAGCGGTTGCCGGTGCTGTCTCCGCAACAGGATGCGGAGCTGCTTCGCGAGGCTGGCTTCGAGAACATCGAGCTGTTCTACAGCGCGTTCACCTTCAAGGGCTGGGTTGCCTACCGACCCGGAGTGGTCGCGCCCACGC
This sequence comes from Lysobacterales bacterium, assembly GCA_035911475.1. Classification (GTDB taxonomy): domain Bacteria; phylum Pseudomonadota; class Gammaproteobacteria; order Xanthomonadales; family UBA2363; genus Pseudofulvimonas. Next base: position 49,539 of record JAMHVM010000123.1, read on the forward strand.
GCTGACCGGGAAACGAAGGAAGGCCCGAGCGGGCCTTCCTTGACGGCAACGATGGTGCTCGACGGAAAACGCCGCGAGGATGGCAGCGCGGTTACTTCGTACGCTGGTACTCGATGACCATCGACTTGTTTTCCTTGCCGTCGTGCGTCTCGTGCATCTCGAAGACGTGATTGTCGGCATCGACGATGCGGATCACGTTGCGGATCGGCGTCTTGCTGCCCGGCTTCATTGGATCGAGCATTTCGGTGCGGAAGGTGTAGGTCCTGGTGGCGGGGTCGTAGTCGCCATGAGCCAGCATCAGGCCGGTCGCCATGCTGTCGGTCCAGGTGCTGTAGTAGCGTCCGGCGACATTGTCGTAGCCGGTATAGCCGATGCCCTGGAACGGCTGACCCATGAATTCGCCATCGAAGTTCATGCGCAAGGTGCGCCCGCCAAACAGCGCCTCGGTGCTGGCCTTGCCCGTCTGCACCGTCGGCGGGGCCGCCGGATCCCACCAGACCGTCTGCTTGGTGGTCCAGTTGCCGGCGAAATGCTCGGCCAGCTGCGCGTGCTGCGCACCCGGCGTGCTTGCCTTCTCCCAGGCCGCCATCATCGCCTGGGTTTCCGCATTCGCGGCCGGGGCCGCCGCCTGCTTCGCCTCTTCAGCCAAGGCCGGCATCGCGCACAGCAGCAAAGCCAGGATAGAACCGTTCATCTTGCCCATGATCGCTTCTCCGAACGAGCCACCGCACACGCTTGCGCGGCAGCGGGAGCAGGATGTTAGTCCTGCCGCCAGACGGCGCCAACTGGCGGGCAAGCGGTCGGATCAGGGACCGGCTGCGGCGGTCAAATGGCGCCGCGTAAAGGCGCCTTAACGGGCGGCGGACTGGTCCGCTTGATCAGCGGTCCAGCGCCGTAGGGAACAAAGCATATCTTGGCCGCGCCTGGAAAGCATAAATTAACCGCCCTCTAAAACAGGGTCCCCGGCCAGAGGCTCGAGGCATGGATCAGATTCCGGAGCTACCGCAACGCCCTCGGCGCATGACGCAAATCGATTGTCAATACGCCAGAATCTCTACTTCCGAAGTGTCTGCTTGACCGGGGATCTTACGGAGCGGTCGGCGACTGGATCCACTTCTACAACCACCAGCGTCCGCATCAGGCGCTGGGCGTCAAGACCCCCGCCGAGGCATATGCTTTAGCGGCCTAACCTTTGCAGAAACCGCTGGGTCATTACAATACAGCCATGTGCTATTTAGGGTTGTCCACGGATCCATGGAAATGAGTGTTCACATATCTTCGTGAGGATGCCGGAACTGGGGGCAAGCAGCCTTCGCAAGCTCAAACGCTCGTCTTCCGGTCAAGTCTTGTATTCGACCCGCGTCATCCATGTTCCAGCCGAAAGCGATGTTGTGCGGTGCCCTAACACAGGTTTCAATATCTGATTCGTCATCGCCTGTGAACCTCAGGTCTCCGAGCATCCCTCCGATGTCGATCTGAGTCAATCGCCTCGACGTAAGGTTGTCCTCAACAGAATTCATTCTTCCTGGATCGCCATCGAGAACACAACGATCCAACTCCGCCAACGTGGATTCCGCTGTCGACAGAGCTTCAGCGATCGCAAGTCTTCGCGCGGCACTTGATGATTCTCTAAGTATGCGAGTAAATACCTGATCTTGATCTGGGAGATCGGCCTCCGCGAGCGCCGAGCAGCGCTGTAACTCCGCCGCTGAAGTCGTCAACTCGGATTCAGCCCACGCGATGTGCTCAGAAACGTTCGCGCTGTTCGATAATCGAGCGGCCGTTGCGAGCTGAAGAACTGCTTTCGGCGCCTCAAGAGCATGGGCAAGTCTTATAAGACGGCTTAACTGGTCTACGTTCCCACTAAAACGACGCGTCGCGCTCGCGAGCCATAGAGAAGCAAGAGTGTCGTCTTCAGTCATGGAGGCCAGCACCACCAATGCCACTGGATGGGATGGTTCGAGAAGATAGAGATCTTCGGCTGCCCGCAGGGCGTCGCGCCTCAGATCAGATCGGCCAGTCAGCACGATTGCCTCTAGTTCTTCAGAAAAATCATCGACAGACTGAGCCGATGTCGGGGCAATGCGTCGATCTCGAGGAACTGACAAATGCCAATGAATTAGACCGTAAGCTGCGCCAGGTTTTACGTTATCCGAAGAATACAAGTTCGAAAGCTGCGCGCGAGCTCCCGCTAGCGCGTCCTTGCGAAGCGACTCCAAGCGACCATCCCCAGCGATTTGATAACCGCTGATACCCACCAGTGCCTTCTGTAGCGTTTCCGGCGTTGCTTCGAATGACGTGCGCGATGCCTCGGTCCGAAGCACCGTGCCGGCATTGATATCTAGGGTAAGGTCACTAATCGGACCCGCATCGAACAACGGCCACAGTGTCGTCTGGAAGGTATAGACGTCGCCCCCGCCATGTACCGGGTAACTTCGATCGATTATCCAATCACCGGAAGGGGCGATTTCCACACTTCCGCCCTGGCTGCGTCGCAGCGGCGCTCCCACTTGCTCGAAGCCGATCGACCAGAGCTTCACGACAGAGTGCGTAGAAGCCGCGAGCAACCAACGTCCGTCCGGACTATATTCGACGTGGTGAGCGGATTCAGGACATGTCTCGATCTTGAAGTGCGGCGCTCGTCCGTCCAGCGATATAGCGTGACATGAGCCTAGTGACTCGAACACAATTCCCTTCGCGGCAGGGTGAAGAGTGCACGACGAAATCTCGCTTTCAGCTTGGTGGCGAACGACTGACGTCGGCATCGAGAGATCCCGCACCACCCAAACTTCGCCCGGATAGCGCCAGTTTCCAGACCACACAACGACAAGCGTGGTAGAGTCGTTTGTGAACTCGATGTGCACGAGACCTGCGCCAGCACCCTCGTAATGCTCCAGTAAGCGAGTTCGTTCCCCATTTTCGAGATCGACGATCGAAATCGATTCGTATTCTGCAAACGCGAGCCATTTGCCACTGTTGCTGAACACAACTGCTGGAGCGTGTGTGTTTAGCTCCTCTCCCGAATAGTCGAATTCAAGTCTCGGTTCTTCCGCGGCTATCCTCCAGGCACGTATGCGACCTCGCTCTTGGAAACTGACGAACTGTGAGCTTGGCGAAAACGAAATTAAGGCAGACTCATCCGATGACTCTGTCAGAGCGATGCCATCGGGCTTGCTTGGATACGCCAGCTGGAGAACCCCATTATCGACGTACGCCGCGGCCTCTCCATTTGAACTAACCGCGCCCCCGCCAAATTTCGATCGTTGAACCCCGAAACTGCGCAGCTCTCGACCTGACGGATCAAGAATCCTCGCGGTCTGGTCATTCGTGTAGGCGATCAGACAGTCGTCAGTCTTACACCACTCGGCGTCCACCACGTCCGTGAGCAAGGGTCCGGTTGAAATTTGAGTCGACGCCGACCCGGACACGACCAGGTCGCCATTGCTGTACACTTTGAGTGTTGATAATCCGCTGCGATTGATCGCAAATGATCGCAGGGTGCCAGGTAGGTGGACAGGAACCGAACCATCGACCTTTACAACCTCGCCCTGCAGGATCGCGCTGATCATTTCGCGCGACTCCGGCAAGGGCTGGAGGGAAAGCGATTCGGCGAGGTAAGCGTATCGAGCCGGCTCGTTTCCTTCCTTCTCGGCTTGTAAGGCTCGACCCAGTGCACGCCTTGATGCCTGCTCGACCTCCTTCGATAGGCGTTCGGAAGTCTGCCTAGCTTCGCGGCGCTGCGAGTTTGCTTCGCGGCGCTGCGAGTTGGCGAACCATGCGGTCACGACCGAGACCATTACCAATGTGAGAACTACAGCCAGCGCTGTGCGCATGCGCTTGGCCGACTGCCTCGCCTGTCTCAATGCGACTTCTTGGACTCTAGCTTCTCGGTCGCGAGCTTCGGCCAAATCCCGTGCCTGCCGCAGCTCGCTATCTCGTCGCTCATCCTCCCGATTTCGGCACGCTGCAAGATAGGCTTGATCCCCATCTTCAAGGCTGTCTGCCAAGTCCTCGCGCTGCTGCAGCGCTTCGGCATCTTCCAGTCGCCCGGCCTGGTGTGCCAGCCACTTTGCATCACGGTTGTTTACTACCCAGTCCCGGCTGGCTGCTTTCACCGACTCCAGTGTGGACAAGGCCGTCGCGTCTTCCTCCAGCCAGCCCTTCAGCTTGCTCCATTGCCGCAGCAGCGCCTCGTGGGCTGGCTCGACCGTAGTTTCGCCAAGCTCGTCGCGGTCCGTCGTCAGTAGCCGGTGCTCGACGAAATGGGCAATCAGCACCTGCGCCGTCTCCGGCACATGGCTCAACTTCGCGACCTTCCGCCTCGGCAGGTTCGTCTGCGGGTCAATCCCCGCAATCCACGGAATCAAACCTCGCCGCAGCAACTTCAGACATGCGTCCCGGTCCCGCGGCACTCCTGGATCCCGTTGCGCTGCTTTTAGCGCATGCTCAACTGCCGACTCGATGGCCCCGTCGATCCGCCCCAACTCCCGGTATTCGGACAACGTCAGATCCCCGTCGTCCCCACAGTCTAGGTACAAACGCTCCAGCGTAAACGCCAGCAAAGGCAGTGCATCCTTTGCCCCACCTCGCTCTATGTCCTGCAACAAAGCTTCGGTCAGTGCTGGCTCGATCCTAAGCGGCCGCTCAGAACCATTCAATAATTTCGCCGGCTCCTCAATGACCTGCCGGTACGCGCCCCGAGGCAGAGGTGGCAGGCTGAAAGTCTTCTGCGCGACGCTTTCCAGTTCCGGTGCGCTTTGCAGAGTGTCGTAGCGGTCTGAACGGATCGTGAAAACCGTCATTAATGTCGGCAGCTCCTGAGTCAGCAGCTCGCGCACCAAGGTTAAAAAGCATTTCGCCTCATCCTGACCTTCCGCCTGGAACAGCTCCTCGCCTTGGTCGATCGACAGCACTAGCATCGGCGGCTTTCCGGCATCCCCGGTCGAATCTGCAACCGTTGCCTTAACGGCCAGTTCCAGCAGCAGCGGACGTAGACTCACCGCGCCGCCCGCGACTGCATCCGCCAACTGCTTGCGCGTATACCTCAGCCCCCTCAACCGGCAGGCTTCTCGCAGGCTTGCCAGCAGGCCACTCGACCCCGTCAACACCGCCTGTTCGGGTCGCAGGACAGGCAATGGCAGGTAGTGACGATCGTCCCGTGCCAGCCGCGGCAGGATGCCCGCACGCAGGAACGAGGACTTGCCTGCACCCGATGCACCGAGGATTACCAGCATTCGCGGCGGCGCGCCGGCGCGCAGACCACGCAATTGCGCCAGTAACTCAGTGATGGGCGCCTCGCGTCCGAAGAAGATTCCGGCGTCTTCCGACTCCAGCGGTTTCATGCCCCGGTACGGCGCTCGCCTCGGATCATGCGCGGGTGGCCACACAAAAGTCTGCGGATCCAGCCCCGCCTTCTGCAGGCCCACCCGCAAGCGCTGTAGGCCAGCGCGGGAAAAATACACGTAGCTCGGTTGCGTCTGGCCCGGAAGTGTCACCTCGCGCGCGGCGCCATGGTCATTACCCGCTGCCAGGTCCACCATCTGCCAGCTCCCGGTCAGTTCCACAGGCAGCGATGCTTTCGGCAGACCCTCTATAAGCAGCGCAAAAATCCGCTTGTTCAATCGCAGCGCCAGCCCTAGCTCACGACGACACCAGTCAGATCGTAGCCAGTGTTTGCTGATCAGGAACAACACCGCGTCGCAGCGGCTGGCCGCCTGGTGCAAAGCACGCTCCCAGCGTTCCCCGGCCGCGATGCCGCGTTCAGGATCTAGGTCCAGAAACAGATCGGTCCAGCCTTCGGCGCTAAGCCAGTCAGCCAACGCCTGCGCGGCAGGGTTGTCAATGCTTGAGTGACTGAGAAAGAGTAGGCTCATGTCTGAGGATCCACCGGTTCAGATGTCAGCGTGTCGGGTCTGATGCGATGCTGCTACTGCTCGTCGACTTGGTCTCACAACCGAAAGAACAGCTACCCCAGAACATAGGCGGGGTGGAACAACCAACCGCGACCCCAGCCTCTATGATCACAGCTGGTGCTCCAGGCCTTTCCCTCGCCGACCGCTCCACAGAGGTATCGACGTCCTGCGAGCTCAGCGAGCCGGGTCGGAAACGCAAGTCGCCGGGGTCGACTTGACCATCCGAGACATGCGTCGTTGTTGTTCAGACATCCGGGAGCCTAGGTGATCCGAGGGACTGAACCTATAAATTGCGAATCACCTGGTACGGTATCTGTGATACTGGCAAGAATCGCCTCATGCGGGGTCAGGACCGCCGGTCCGGCTCAAACCGCATCATGAATCGACTTCGTACAGCTGGGCGAACTTCTTCGCCGTGACTGCATACCCATCCTTTCGGTCGGGCTTGTTGTAGACCAGATAGTCGCCGGCCTTGTAGCGGGTGCTGCCTTCCTTCGTGACGATCTCGCCGCGGCATTCCGCGCGCTCGGCCCACACCGGCGTGGTCTTGCTGTACTGGCCCGGCCTCACCTCGGTGTAGGTGCTGGCGAAGGTGTCTCGGTCGACGGTGTGGACGTCTTCGCCGTTGTACACGAGCCAGTCGCCGCGTTTGCAGGTCTGACGGGCGCCCCACTTGTAGTAGGTGAAAAGCGCGCTGCCGACTTCGGCTTCGGGGTTGGCTGCCAGATCGAGCGGTATCGCCGATACCGTGGCTTGGTCGCGCCTGCGATAAGTACGCAGCCCGACGCCGTCGCCCGCTGCACCCGGCAGATCGAATACCGAAGGAAAGTGCGTCTTGCGTACGCTGCGTTTCGCCGCGAGTTCGCCAAGCTCCTTCAACAAATTGAGATTGGCAGGCCTGTCCATCTCGCGAAGCGACGCTAAGGTCTTGTCGTCCACGTCCGGCTTGAGCGCATCGATGCCTTCGCGAGTGAGATCGAGTTGGTATCGGCAATAGCTGACACTCGACTTGCCGGCGAGCAGATCCTTGCCCAGATCGTCGAGTTCGCGGTTAATAACGCTCGAGCTTGCCGAACTAGACAACCACTGCATCAAGGTCTCCACTAGTGTCGCGCAGTCATCCATCAGGGAAGACAGCGCATTGATACCGGCAACGGCGGCTACGTTGCTCGGTTTCCGGGAAGGATCGGCGCGGCCGGTACCGATCGACACGAGCAGGATCTGATTGGCCCCGGTGGGCCAGCGGACACGGTAGCCATCCAGGGTCGCGTACATCAGTGCCTGTAGCGCAGGATTGTTGTGCGGGCTGACACCCCCGTCGACGAACTCACCCCGCACCGTGTTCTTGCCGGATTCGCGCGCGATCGTGAGCCGTTCCGGGCCGAAGAACGTCGGCGCGGCAGTCGACGCGCGTACTACCTGCCAGAGAGGATATTCGGCATTCGGAATCGTACTTGAGCCCTGCTTGGCCGAGAAATACCTGCCTTTGGGATTGTTGCCCAACGGCCAGGGGCTGCCCGTGTCCATGCGCTTGGTTACCACCAGCAGACCCGTGCAGATCGTCGGGTCCCCGAGCTGACGATCACCAAACACCTGCCGCAGCTCCTCGATCAGCGCTGCTTCATCGTATCGGTCGCGGAGCATTCCTTGTCGCCAGAAACTGCCCTTGAACACCTTGCGGCCCAACTGAAGGTAGTGGGTGATCAGCTCTTCTACCGAGAGTCCGATTGCCAGTCCGGCAGCGATGATTGCGCCGGTCGAGGTACCTGCGATCAAGTCGAAATAATGGCCTAGTCGAAAGCTCGGGTCATCACCGTGGCGAACGCGCAGCAGAGTCTCGACCTGCTTCAAATATCCCAGCGTGATGATTCCGCGCAGGCCGCCCCCATCAAGCGCTAGGATGCGCTTCGGCCCAGGGCTCTGAAAGTGCTGGTCACGAGTCAGGATCGAGTAGGACATTCAGCCCTCGCGGACGTGAGCTGGAGCTTCAGTTGACTTGTAGCGCAGTGTAACACTCGCCACCCGCCGGATCACCTCAGATGACTCCGGCGTCAATGTAATGACCCAGCGGTTTCTGCACAGGTCAGGCCGCTAACGCATACGTCTCGGCGGGGGTCTTCATGCCCAGCCCCTGATGTGCTCGCTGGTGGTTGGAGAAGTCGATCCAATCGCCGATCGCTCTACTAGCACGGGTCAGGCTCTCGAAGCGCTGGCTAAGCACGCATTGCTCTTTCAACGTCCGGATCATCCGCTCGACCACCCCGTGAGCGATGAAAACTGCTATTGCTTTGTGTACTGCGGAGACCGCAGAGAAGGGCGGTTCGAGATGAGGGCCGGTAATGAGTTCTCGCTTCAGCGCCAACTGAAGCTTGGCGCCACCGCTCGACAACCAACAGAGCTCTTCGTCATCCCACCAGCTCGAACCTTAGAGTCTGATTCACCAATGACAGCCACAAGGAACTGGCTCGGAACTGGTCGCCCGGAGCCAGACGCAAGGGGAATGGCTCGAGTCCTCCGGTCACTTTATGCTTTCCTAGACACAATAAACTGGCCATCGCGGCCAGGTTATGCTTTTTTCCCCAGCCGTGTGCGGCGCGCGACCCATGGTGGGCCCACCAGGATTCGAACCTGGAACCAAAGGATTATGAGTCCTCTGCTCTAACCGTTGAGCTATAGGCCCGACGGGTCGTGCGCAGTGGTCATTGTATTCGCCCGTGTCTCGTCCGTGGCGCCAGCTGGTCGTATCGGCGAAGACAAAAGGGGCGCTTGCGGATGCAACAACCAGGCGCCGGACGTCATGGTGAATCCTCTCGGCATGATTCTCGCCATGAATGGGCGGCATGCCGGCGCGTTGCTCATCGGTTTCGATGCCTGGCCGTGTGCTGACGCCGAGCCGGCGTGTCGAATGCTGTCAGGTTTTTCCGGGACGTGCCGTCTGTACCGGCGAACCCACGGAGAATCACCATGAACACACTCGAACACCCCGCCTTGTTGCCCACCACGCGCCAGCAGGCGCCCGTCTCCTGGACCCGGATCGGCCACTGGTTGGTCGGGGCGGGCCGAATCCTGCGTCACGCACCGGCGCGTTTGCTGCTGCTACCTTTCCTGCCACTCATGATCGAATTGCTGGTCCAACAGGTGCCTGTCTGGGGCGTGCTCCTGTCGAAACTGTATGTGCCGATCGTCGGCGCCTGGTTGCTGCTGATGGTGCACGGCCGTGTCCAGGGCGAAGGCTTCGCGCCCTGGCGCCGCCTGGTCCAGCTGATCCAGCGCCGTCATGCCGTCGTGACCCTGGCACTGATCGGTGTCGGCGCGTTCGGCGTCCAATGCCTGGTGGCGTCGGCACTGGCCGGCCCATCCGCCGCGATCGGTCTGGCCAGCAACGACCCGCTCGCGGTGGCTGCGCTGGGCCGTAGCGGTCTGGCCATCACCCTGGCCAGCGGAGCGGTGCCGATGAGCGTGCTGTTCTTCGTCTGCCCGCACCTGATCCTTTCCGGCCGCGGTGTCGGCGCTTCGATCCGCGAAGGGCTGGCGAAGCTGCGCGCCTGGTGGCCGCCGGTGTTGGTGATCATGGTGATATCGGCCGTGCTGCTGATGGCGGTTCTATGGCAACCAGCGATCTTGCTGATCATGGTGCCGCTCAGCTTCCTGGTCGGCTACGCAGCCTATCGCGATGCTTTCGCCATCGATCGTGCCTGAGGCAGCAGACAAGCCGGCGGCGATCGCGCAGGTGTTGCGCGAGCACGGTCCGCTGCTGAGCCGAATCGCTGCCAGCTACACGCACGATGCCGGTCACCACGCGGACCTGCTCCAGGTGATCGGCATCGGCATCTGGCAGGCCTTGCCGCGCTGGCGCGGCGAGGCCTCGCTGCGCACGTTCCTGGCCCGGGTCGCCCACAACCGGGCGCTGGATTACCTGGCCAGCCAACAACGATTCCAGCCGGAGGAAATTCCGCCGGAGTGGCCCGACAGCGCGGATGGTCCGCTGGAGCAGGCGCAGCGCGACCAGCAACGGCTGGCGTTGATCGATGCAGTCAGACAGTTGCCCCTGGGCATGCGTCAGGCAGTGGTGCTGGCGCTGGAAGGATTCAGCCAGTCGGAAATCGGGCAGTCGCTGGACCTGACCGAGAACACCGTCGCGCAGCGGCTCAGCCGCGCCCGACGGCTCCTGCAGCAAGCCATGGAGAATGGATCATGACCGGCAATGACAAGATTGCCACTGACTGGCAATCCCTGGGACAGGCATGGCAGAACACGCCGGTCCCGCCGTTTGATGCGGCCGCGCTGCAGCGCTCGGTCGACCGGCGCAGCCGCCGCCTGCAGATGACGGTCGTGGTCGACCTGGCAGTGGCGGCGATCACACTGGCGCTGTGCGTGTGGGCGATGCTGACCAGGGAGCGCACGGCATTGACCGACATCGGCTATCTGACCCTGATCGCGCTGGTGCTGGTCTGGATGGGATGGGGCCTGTGGCAACGCCGGCGGCAATGGCGGGCGGTCGACCGGTCGCCGAGTGCCTTGCTCGACTTCGAACTTGAACGCACCCGCGTCTCGCTGCAACTGGCGCGGGCTTCGATCTGGCTGGTGACGGCGATCACCCTGGGAATCTTCCTGATCGTGGTGGCCGTTCCCGACAGCTGGTGGCCCGATCACGTCGAGCGCTTGCAGCGGATGTTTCCCGGCCTTTGGGGCGTGTTCGCGGTCACCGTCGTGGCTGCCGTGATCGTGACCTTCCACAGTGATCGACTGCGACGGCGACAGCGTCACCTGAAGCACCTTCAGGCATCAATGCACGAACGCGGTTGACCCGGTCCTGATGGTGTACCCGAAACGAACAGCCCGGCACATGGCCGGGCTGTTCGCGTATCACGTGTGCTGTCGCGCCTACTCGACGTCGAGGAAACTGCGCAGCTGTTCGGAACGGCTGGGATGACGCAGCTTGCGCAGCGCCTTGGCCTCGATCTGGCGGATGCGCTCGCGGGTGACATCGAACTGCTTGCCGACCTCTTCCAGCGTGTGGTCGGTATTCATGTCGATGCCGAAGCGCATGCGCAGCACCTTGGCCTCGCGCGGGGTCAGGCTGGCCAGGACCTCGTGCACGGTTTCGCGCAGGCCGGTCTCGGTGGCGGTCTCCAGCGGCGACTCGACGTTGGTGTCCTCGATGAAGTCGCCCAGGTGCGAGTCCTCGTCGTCGCCGATCGGGGTCTCCATGGAGATCGGCTCCTTGGCGATCTTCATGACCTTGCGGATCTTGTCCTCGGGCATCTCCATCTTTTCCGCCAGCTCTTCCGGCGTGGCCTCGCGGCCCATTTCCTGCAGCATCTGCCGGGAAATGCGGTTGAGCTTGTTGATCGTCTCGATCATGTGCACCGGGATACGGATGGTGCGCGCCTGATCGGCGATCGAGCGGGTGATGGCCTGACGGATCCACCACGTCGCGTAGGTGGAGAACTTGAAGCCGCGACGATGCTCGAACTTGTCCACGGCCTTCATCAGGCCGATGTTGCCTTCCTGGATCAGGTCCAGGAACTGCAGGCCGCGGTTGGTGTATTTCTTGGCGATGGAGATGACCAGGCGCAGGTTGGCCTCGACCATTTCCTTCTTGGCCTTGCGCGCCTTGGCCTCGCCGATCGACATGGCACGGTTGATTTCCTTCAGCTCGGGGATGGTGAGCAGCAGTGCGCGCTCGGCCATCACCAGGCCTTCCTGCTCGGCCAGGATGTCGTCCTTGTACTCGCGCAGCACCGGCGCCCACTTCTGCCGCTTGCGCAGCAGGCTGTCGACGAAATCGATGTTGGTCTCGTTGCTCGGGAAGGCGCGCAGGAAATCCTTGCGCGGCATCTTCACCTTGTGCACCAGCATGTCGTGGACACGGCGCTCATGACTGCGGATGCGGTTGATGACCTCGCGCAGCTTCTTGACCTGCTCGTCGATGATCACCGCCGGCAGCTTGAGCTTGAGGAACTCCTCGGCCATCTGGTCGCGCGCCTTCAGGGTGCGCTTGTCGTCACCGGCATGCTTGGCGTGCAGCTGCTGGAACTTCTCGTAATGGCCGCGCAGCAGCTCCATGCGCCGGGCAACCTCGGCCGGATCCGGACCGCTCTCGGCCTTCTCTTCCTCGGCGTCGCCGTCCTCGTCCTCGTCCTCGTCAGCCTCTTCGTCGCTGTCTTCGGCCAGTTCGGCGGCAGCAGCGGCTTCGGCAGCGGCAGCTTCGGCCGCCGCTTCCAGATCGGCGAAACCGGCGACCACCTCGCTCATGCGGCGACGGCCTTCGCGGTGCTGGTCATAGGCCTCAAGCAGCAGCTGGATCGACCACGGGAAGCACGACAGCGCCGACTGGACCTGGTTCAGGCCTTCCTCGATGCGCTTGGCGATGGCGATTTCGCCCTCGCGGGTCAACAGCTCGACCGTGCCCATCTCGCGCATGTACATGCGCACCGGATCGGTGGTGCGGCCGACTTCGGCGTCGGTGACCGACAGTGCCTGCACGGCCTCTTCGGTGACGTCGTCGTCGACCGAGGAAGAGCCGCCCGTCAGCATGGCATCGACCGGCGCCTCTTCGTGCACCTCGATGCCCATGTCGTTGATCATGCCGATGATGTCTTCGATCTGCTCGGGATCGACGATGTCGTCCGGCAGATGATCGTTGACCTCGGCATAGGTCAGGAAGCCTTGCTCCTTGCCCTTGATGATCAATGACTTGAAGTCGGAAGGCTGTTCGGTCTGCTCCATGTATTCCTCGCTCGAACGGCGGGCGCAAAGAACCGCACATTCTAGGTAGTAGTTCAACTTTTGACCAGTGCCGGAACCTTTGGTTCGCCACGGCGCTGATCCACGGTTCATCCTCGATCGGACCCGGCGCAGGCTGCGCTGTCGCCATGGGTCGAAACCGCCCCCCTCTGGCTACCAATACGCAAAAAGCGACGCGCCGGTTCCTCGTCGCTAACGATTCACCTGCAGCCAGAAGGTGACCGGTCCGTCGTTGACCAGGTGCACCTGCATGTTCGCGCCGAAGCGTCCGCAGGCCACATCCGGATGCAGTTCGCGCGCCCGTTGCACCAGCCACTCGAAACGAGACCTGGCCACATCCGGTGACGCCGCGCCATCGAAGCCTGGTCGCAGACCCTTGCTGGTATCGACCGCCAGGGTGAACTGCGACACCAGCAGCAGTCCGCCGCCGGTCTGGCGCAACGAACGGTTCATGCGGCCGGCGTCGTCGGCGAACACGCGGTAGTCGAGCAGGCGATCCAGCAGACGCGCCGCCGTGGATTCGGCGTCGTCCGGCTGAACCGCCACCAGCGCCAGCAATCCCGGCCCGATCGCGCCGACCGTCTCGCCGTCGACCTCGACCCGTGCCTGGGTCACCCGCTGGATGAGACTGATCATGGCGCCGACCTCCTGCGATTCAAGTGTTGCGCCCAGTCCCGGCAAGGCGGTCTGCTACGCTCGGCGACGCCCGTGCAGCCGGATACGATCCGGTTCACCCCGCCCGTGGCCGATGGCGGCTGGCTCCACCGGAATGGTTGGAACCACCCCTCGCCGCCATCCGACGGATTCTGTGACAGTCGACAATGCCCCGCCAAGCGCAATCCTCCGACAACCAGACGGCGATGCCGTTCCGCGGCCGGCTGGTATTCACGGTGTTCCGTCTGCTGGGGGCGTGGCCGCTGTCGGCACTGCAGGCGGTCGGCGGCTGGCTGGGACGACGCCGGCGCGGGCGCGGGCGGCGCATCGCGGAGTACAACCTGGCGCTGTGCTTTCCGGAACTGGACGAGGCGCAGCGCGGGCAGCTCGTGGATCAGGCGCTGGCCGGGCTGGGCCGAGGCATGTTCGAGGCATTCGCGATCTGGACCCGCCCCCGGCGTGCCCTACGCTGGATCCGCCACGTCCACGGCGCGGAGCATCTGCAACAGGCGCGCGCCGCCGGCAAGGGCGTGCTGGTGCTGGCGCCGCATCTGGGCGTGTGGGAGCTGCTGAACCTGTATCTGGCCGACACCGGTTCGGGCGCCGTGCTGTACCGGCCGGCCAGCTCGCCGGCTCTGGATGCGGCGATCCTGCGCGGCCGCGGGGCCCTGGGCATCGGCCAGATTCCGGCTGACCGGCATGCGCCGCGCACCATCATCCGCCGGCTGGCCGCCAACGAAACCATCGGCATCCTGCCGGACCAACAGCCGCGCCTGGGCGAGGGCGAGTTCGTGCCGTTCTTCGGCTTGCAGGCGCTGACCATGACCCTGGCCTCGCGGCTGGCACAGCGGGCGCCGACCCTGTTCGCCTGGGCGCAGCGCCTGCCCGATGCCCAGGGCTTCGACCTGCATTTCGAACCGGCTGAGCCGGCCCTGACCGACCCGGATCCGATCATCGCCACCACCGCCATGAATGCGCAGATCGAGGCCATGGTGCGCCGGCATCCGGATCAGTATGTCTGGGACTACAAGCGCTTCAGCCTGCGCCCCGAGGGCGAGCCGGAACGCTACGGTCCGGGCACCCGGCGGGCCTGGCGCGAGGGTCGCTGAAACGCGGCGACACCTGCCGCGTGGCAGCGCCTCGCTTGTCCGCCGCGCGGCCGCAACAGCGCCGCCACGTCGCTGACGGAAGTCGGTTGCGCGATGCGTTGTGCGGTTTCCGGCCGCGCCATCGTTTCCCCCGTGATCGCCCCGTGACGCCCTCTTGCCCGCCGGTATCGGTGTCACGTCCGCCGAGGTTGCCGTCGCCGCAGGCATGGCCGGTCCGGAGCAGTGTTCGCGCGCCTGCGCCTGGCCCTGACGGCATCCGCGCCGCTGTCACCATCGCCCCGGGAACACAAACCGATGACCGCCGTCCATTGCCCCGTCCGATCGCCCGATCCTTGCCCGCAGCCCCTGACCAGGGCGAAGATGACCGACGGCTGCAGCGAATCCGCACGACGACCCGTCATGGACCCTGTCGATGTCAGCGCCGAATCCGATCCACTGCGGGCAGCGGACGACCTGCCTGCGCTGTACGGCGAGCTGAAGGCGATCGCCCACCACTTGCGCGGCGGTCTCCGCCCCGGCGACACGCTCTCTACCACCGTGATCGTGCACGAGGCCTACGCACGCCTGGCGGCCGGCAACCAGTTCCAGGCCCAGGATCGTGAACACCTGCTGGCGACCTGCGCCCGCGCCATGCGCTTTGTCCTGATCGACCACCTGCGACAACGCGGATCGGCCAAACGCGGCACCCATCTGCCGGCATTGACGCTGAGTACCTGCGACCTGGCCAATCCGCAGGACCCGCTGTCCGTGCTGGCGCTGCACCAGAGCCTGACGCAACTGGAATCGCGCGATCCGCGCCTGGTCCGCCTGATCGAGCTGCGGGTGTTCGCCGGCCTGGAACCGTCCGCCATTGCCGACGCGCTGCAGGTGACCGTTCGCACCGTGCAACGCGACTGGCAACGCGCCAACGCCTGGCTCACTGCCGACCTGCCGTGAGCGGACCGCTGCCGTCGCCGGAACAGTTCCGGCGTCTGGACGGGTTGCTGGCGCAGGCGCTGGATCTTCCCACCGGCGAGCGCCCGCGGTTTCTCGCCGAAGCCGCGGTCGACGCGCGGGAACTGCAACGGCTGACCCGGCTGCTGACGGCGGCGCAGAACGCGCCGGATTTCGCCGAGGTCGCGGTGCTGGCAGCGCCGGACCTCGACAACGATCTGCCTGAACGAATCGCCGGCTGGTGGGTGCTGGGACGTCTGGGCAGCGGTGGCATGGCCGACGTGCTGCTGGCCGAGCGCAGGCTCGCCGGAACCCGCCAGCGCGCCGCGCTCAAGCTGTTGCGCTCGAGCTGGCGCGATCGTTCCTCGCAACAACGCTTTGCCCGTGAGCGGCAGATCCTGGCGCAGCTCGACGACGCCCGCATCGCCCGCCTGCTCGACGGTGGTGTGCTCGACGACGGTCGCCCGTGGCTGGCGCTGGAACAGGTGCAGGGACAGCACATCGACCGCTGGTGCGACGAGCGCCGCAGCGATCTCGCCAGCCGGGTGCGCCTGCTGGTCGAGGTCGCCGGTGCTGTTGCCAGTGCGCACCGGCATCTGGTCGTGCATCGCGACATCAAGCCGGCGAACGTGCTGGTCACCGACGACGGCCAGGTCAAGCTGCTCGACTTCGGCATCGCCAAGGTGCTCGACGACCAGACCGATGGTGGCGCCCCGGAAACGCGCATGGCCGTACTCACGCCCGAGTTCGCCAGCCCCGAGCAGCTGTCCGGATCGCCGGTGACCACGGCCTCCGATGTCTATCAACTCGGACTGCTGCTGTACGTGCTGCTCTGCGGCCGGCGTCCGTTCGACGACGACTCCGGCCGGTACCTGCCGACCCTGATCCGCAACATCAGCGAGCGCGACGCGCCTTCACCGCTGCGTGCCCTGGCGCGTGACCCCACCCGTGTGCAGACACTGGCCGCTGCGCGTGCAACCACACCGGCACGGCTGCGGCGCGTGCTCAAGGGCGACATCGGAGCGATCCTGGCCAAGGCGCTGGCACGCGACCCGGAGCGCCGCTACGCCTCGGCACCGGATCTGGCCGCCGACCTGCAGCGCTGGCTGCGCAATTTTCCGGTGCAGGCGCGGGCGCCGTCACCCGGCTACCGGCTGTGGCGACTGATCCAGCGCAATCCACTGGCCAGCGTGCTGACCGGGGCCTTGCTGGCGACGCTGATCGTGTTCACCGTCAGCACGCAACGCCAACTGCGCACGATCACCGACGAACTGGCCTTCAGCCAGGGCATTCGCGATTTCCTGGGCAGCCTGTTCCTCAGCGCCGAACCGATGCCGGGCATCGAGCCACCGCGCGACGTGATGACCACGCTGGAACAAGGCGTGGTCGATGCCCGTCAGCGCCTGCACCAGCAACCGCGCCTGCTGGCCGAGCTGCAGATGGTCCTGGGTGCTTCACTGATCTCGCGCGGCCACTTCCAACGTGCTGCAGAGCAGTTGACGGAAGCGGTACAGCTGATCCGCGAGCAGCCGGGCGATCACCGACAATCGCTGCTGCGCGCCCTGCAGCAGCTGGGCACTGCCCAGCACTTTGCCGGGCACTACTCGGACGCCGCGCAGACATTCCGGCAGATCCTCACGCTGATGCCGGACGATGCGCCGACCATCTGGCAAGCACGCTCGTCGCTGGCCTCCCTGCTGCATTCGATCGGGCACTACGCCGACGCAGGCACGGAGGCCGACCGGGCCTGGGCCATGCTGGATGAGCACGATCCGGCACAGGCGTTCTTCCGCGTCGACATCGCCCGGATCCGCGGTGACATCGCCCGCGATCGCGGCGAGTTCGCCGACGCCGAACATTGGCTGCGCCGCGCCGAACACGAGTCGCTGACCGCGTTCCCGGATGATCGCCTGGGTCTGGCCTGGACCCGCGGCGCCCTGGCGCAGACGCTGGCGTTGGCCGGACGCGATCCGGAAGCCGTACCCCTGGCCGAACAGGCTTTGGCCATCTATCAGGCACTACGTGACCAGGGGCATGGCGGTACCGCCGTCACCGCCTATCGCCGCGGCGTCGTCGCGGCGGCATCGGGTGACGCGGATACGGCACGAACGCAACTTCTGATCGCGCTGTCGACCCTGGTGCCGGGCGATCAGCCGACATCGGTCTACGTGGCCTACACCGGCATCGAACTGGCGTGGCTGGACCTGGCCGGGCAACGCTGGACCGAGGCTTCCCGCTATTTCGATGATGCCGCTGCGGTGCTGGCGCGCATCAATCCCGGAGGCCATCCACGTGTCGCCGAGATCGAACTGGGCCGAGTGCTGCTGAGGCTCGCCGAGGGCGACGTTCCAGCGGCAGCGCAAGCCCTGACCGAGGCGCGACGCTTGCGGCACCGGCATTTCGGTGCCGGGCATGCCTACACCCGCGTGGTCGACGCGCTGACCGTGGATCCGGTGCCGGCACTGGCAACGCAAACCGACGACATCGAGGCATTGCACGAAACCCGACGCTTGCGCCGGGCGCTGCAGGCGCTGTCTGCTACCAATGCCGCGGCAAGCCGCCTGCACGACACCGGTGTTCGCGCCATCGCCAGACACTAGCCGCCGGCATTCACGCCCATCCGGACACCGTCGACGTGTCCATGTCGTTCCCGCCGTTGTCTGCCGAGGTAGTCGATGAAAGCCGGCCATTCCGCTCCGGCACCTGTGGAGTCGACCCATGAAAGCCGTTCTCGGCACCTGCCTTCTGTCGTCGTTGCTAGCGTTCGCGGCTGCGTCGGTCTCGCTGGCACAGACCCGTACACCCGAAGGCGGATTGCTGGAAATCATGACCGTCGGCATCGGTGCGACCTGTGACTTCAATACCCTGGATGACGCCATCGCGGCCGCCTCCACCAACGAGGAAGACGGCACCCTGATCCGGCTGAGTCGCGACTCCATGGATCAGCAACTGCTGATCAGCAATCGCAACATCACCATCGACGGCCGCTGGGCCAGCTGCGGAGACGCCCTGCCGCAGGCCGGCCTTCGTCGCATCATCCGCGGTGATGCCGGCGGACCGGTGCTCATCGCGGCCACCCAATTTCCCGAGATCGGCCGTCGTCTGCGACTGCAGGGCGTGGTGATCCGCGGCGGCGAAAGCGATCCCGTATTCGGCGGCGGTGGCGTTCGCGTAATGAACGGCATCGATGCCGTGATCGTGGACAGCCTGATTGGTGACAACCAGGCCGCGAGCGGCGGTGGCCTGTACGTCCTCGGCGCATTCGCCAGCCTGACCGTGGACGAAGGCAGCATCGTTGGCGCCGTGCCCACGCAGTCGCTGCCGGCCAACCGCGGCATCGGCGCCTCGGCGCGTGGCGGCGGCATCTTCTGTGGCGCCGGTGCCGAGCTGGTGCTCGGCGATGCGCGCATCCGTGGCAACACGTCCGAGAACGACGGCGGCGGCATCTATCTCAACAATTGCGAATTGCGGATCGAGCCCAGTGCCGCATTCGTGGGGCTGAGACCGAACCAGGACGCTTTCGTGACCCTGTTCGAGAACGAGGCGGCGAACAACGGCGGCGGGCTTTTCGCGACCGGGACGTCGGTGATTTTCTGGACCTCCGGCACACAGGTGCATTTCGCCGGACGCGCGGTCGGCAACCGCGCCACCGGCCGTGGCGGCGCGCTGTTCCTGGAAGGTGGCAGCGCCATGCTCGGCCGCTGGATCCGCTTCGAAGACAACCGCGCCGATGACCGTGGTGGCGCCATCGCCGTCCAGGACAGCGGCAGCGCACTGGCACTGGGCAGCACCACCGGCCATTCCTGCCTGCGCGTGGATTGTCCGGGCGTGTTCGGAACCCGCGGCATCACCGAAGGCAACAGCGCCACGCTGATCGGCGGCGCGATCTATGCCCAGGGCGGTGCCTCGGTGACCGCCTGGCAAATGCAGCTGTACGACAACTTCGCCAGCAACGGTTCGGCGGTACATGCCAGCGGCAGCACCACCCATGTGCAGCTCAACAACACGCTGGTGGCGCGCAACATCCTCTACGGCGTCAACAACGGCACCTCGACCATTGAACTCACCGGCAGCGCCGACGCGACCCTGCGGCATGTGACCATGGTCGGCAACTTCCGCGCCAGCAACGTGTTTCCCGGTGTCGAGCCGGCCGCCTCGAGCATCCGCGCCAACGGCAACCAGAGCCAGGTCGATGTGCGCAACAGCATCCTGTGGAACGACGGCGCGCAACTGGTGCGCCTGCTGGTCGGCGCCACCGTTACCGGGCTGTGCGTCATCGGTCACGAGAACAGCAGTTTCCCGCTGGCCGCGGTGGTCGACCCCCAGTACATCAACACGGCCGGCAGCAACCCCGATTTCGGCCTGCAGGACGGATCACCGGCAATCGACCGCTGCTCACCGTCAGCCAGTGCCGGCGATCGCGACGTCTACGGCCGGCTGCGTCCGGTCGACCGACCCGGCGAGCCCAACATTTCCGGCATGTACGACGCCGGCGCGATCGAAATGCCGATCCCCAACGACGTGATCTTTGCCGACTCGTTCGAGATTCCGGAGACCTGAATCAGAACCGCGATCGAGGTGCGTGGCATCGCGGGCGACGCACGTCGATTCGCGAGTCCACCCCGTTCAGCCGGTGCCGTTCTCGGTACCGGCGCGCGGATCGATGCCCAGATCCTTGAGCTTTCGGTACAGGTGCGTGCGCTCCAGCCCGCACAGCTGGGCCAGCTTGCCGACGCTGCCACCGGCCTCGCGCAGGCGGTGCTGCAGATAGTGCCGCTCGAAGTCCTCGCGCGCTTCACGCAGCGGCTTCTCCAGATCGAACGGCATCGCCGCGACCGCCGGCGTGGTACTGCCATTGCCGTTGCCGGCCGGGCCTGACGACAACGCGGCCTCCACCTCGGTCAAGGCGACCTGGTCGCCGCTGCCCAGCAACAACAGGCGCTGGACCAGATTGCGCAACTCGCGCAGGTTGCCCGGCCAGCGGTACTGGCGCAGACGGTTCTGCGCGGCAACGCCGAAGTGCCGGTACGGCAGCCGGTCGCGACCGGCGTAGAAATTGCCGTAGTAGTCGAGCAGCTCCGGCAGGTCTTCATTGCGCTCGCGCAGCGGCGGCACCGCGATCGGCACAACGTTGAGCAGGAAGTACAGGTCTTCGCGCACGGAACCGGCGGTCAGTCGCGCCTCGACCGGATGGCTGCTGGCGGCGATCACCCGGACATCGAAGCGCACCGGCTCGCGCCCGCCGATTCGGACCAGTTCGCCGCGCCCGAGGATGTCGGCGAGCAGGGCCTGGCTGTCGGCATCCAGTTCGGTGAATTCATCCAGATACAGCACGCCGCCGTGTGCGCGCTCGATGGTGCCGGGCTGGATGCGACCCTCGTGCTCGCTGCCCAGCAGTACCGACTGGAACGCCTGTGGCGTGAGCGCACTGGGCGTGAGCACGACGAATGGCCCGGTCCGGCGCGGACTGCGGGCGTGCAACCAGCGCGCCAGCGCCTCCTTGCCGACCCCGGTCTCGCCCTGAAGCAGCACCGGCGCACCGTGCCCGGCCAACCGTTCCAGCTGGCTGCGAACGCCCTGCATGCCGTCGCCGTTGCCGATCGGCTCGGTCGGCCAGGCCAGTTGCGCACGCAGGCCGGCGTTCTCGCGTTGCAGGCGACTGGCCTCCAGCGCCCGCTCGATGGTCAGCAGCAGTTTGGCCAGCGCGATCGGCTTCTCGATGAAATCCCAGGCACCCAGCCGCGTGGCCTCGACCGCGGTTTCGATGGTGCCGTGACCGGACATCACCACCACCGGAAAATCCAGGCCGGCCTCGACCCAGCCACGCAGCAGGCTCAGGCCATCCTCGCCGGGCATCCAGATGTCCAGCAACGCCAGCAGCGGTCGCTCGCGGCGCACGCTTTCGCGTGCGGCGACGGCGTCTTCGGCGGTGGCGACGCGATAGCCTTCGTCGACCAGGATGTCCTCGATCGACTGGCGGATTCCCGGTTCGTCATCAATGACCAGAATGTGGCTAGCCCGCATCTTTCACACACCTCCTGCTGCGGCCGCCGATCCTCGCACCTTGGCGCGGTCTGCTCCCGTTGACCGGCTCGACGTAGTCTCGGCTGCGCCTTCGCCGTCCACCGCTGCGCTGCCTGCACCACGACAGGTTCTCGACGCCCTCGCGACGGAGCTGCGTGAGAACTGCGGGCTGGCAGCCATGGTGACGGTCCGTTGCAAAAAAACGACAGCGCAGGATAGCGTAAGTGACCCCGGTCACACCCGGTGCGCCGGCCCCTGACTGCTGCCGCTGGTCATCGCTGCGCTACGGGCGGCCCGACGCCCTCCAGACAAGCCGGCGCGGCGGCTGCCGGATGACCGTCCAGACCGTGAGCCGTCCATGTCCGGCGCTCGCGGTTGGTTTCCGCGCGCAGGCGTTCGTTGGCCTCGCGCATGCCGGCCTGGACATAGCCGCGGCCATGATCGAGGTGCACGCAGGCGGCGGCGTAACGGATAGACTTGCCGCGCACGCCGGCGTGCCGCAGACGATCGCCGAATTCCAGATCTTCCGCTCCGTAGCTCATGCGTTCGTCGAAGCCGTTGGCGGCGATCACGTCGGCACGCCAGGCCGAGGCGTTGTGGCCGTGCCAGCGCGGCTTCACCGGGGTGATCGCATCCAGCAGCCATTGGCGCCAGTGCGGATGCCGGGCGATCTTCAACGTGCGCCGCTGCAGACCATGCTCGCGCAGCCAGGCGGGATCCAGGGCACGCCCGCTGCGGATGTCGTCGGCATCGATGCGCTGGCTCACCGCCATCGGCAGCTTGCAGTAGCCGCCGGAAAGATAATGGTCGCGCGCGCGTTCGCGCAGGTGCGCCGAGACGAAATCATCGCGTGGAATGCAGTCGCCGTCGGAGAAGATCAGGTAGTCGCCGGACGACGCCAGGATGGCCAGGTTCAGCGCCCGGCATTTGCGGAAGCCGATGTCTTCCTGCCAGACGTGGCGTACCGGGAACGGCAACCTCGACCGCCAGGCATCGATGCGCTCGCGGGTCGGCGCGGCCGAGCCGTCGTCGGCAATGACCAGCTCGAAGTCGTGGCGATCCTGGCAGGCATAGCCGACCAGCACCTTCTCCAGCCAGTTGGGATGGTTGTAGGTCGAGACGATGACGCTGCATCCATTCATGCCCAGCGTCCCGACAGCCGATGGATGTCCCCTGCAGCGAATCTACGTTCGCGAGAATCCGGCCAGGTCAATGCCTGCAACACCCAACGACCGCTACAGGTAAAACACAGGACCTGGCCGATCCATGGACATTCGCCAGCGATCGGACAACCGGTCCACGGCGGCGATTGCTTCGAGCCAGTACGGCCCGGCACTACAAGGGCAGGATCAGGGTGAACCGGGCGCCGCCACCCTCGACGTTGCCGGCCTCGATGCGACCCCCGTGCTCGGCGACGATGCGCTGCACGATCACCAGCCCCAGGCCGGAGCCACGCGGCTTGTCGCTGCGATAGGGTTCCGCCGCGGCCAGATCGAATCCGGCCGGCAGACCGCCACCATGGTCACGTACCCAGATCCGGGCGCTTGCCGCTCCGTCCGCGGTACTCACCCGATCGGTGCCGACCTCGATCCGGATCAGACCTTCACCGGCAG
Organism: Lysobacterales bacterium; assembly: GCA_035911475.1. Taxonomy (GTDB): domain Bacteria; phylum Pseudomonadota; class Gammaproteobacteria; order Xanthomonadales; family UBA2363; genus Pseudofulvimonas. The sequence continues at coordinate 72,534 of JAMHVM010000123.1, forward strand.
TGGCCTCGATGCCGTTCTTGATCAGGTTGTGCAGCACCTGGCGCAACTGGTCCGGATCGGCGCGCAGCAGGATCTCCTCGTCGACCAGCGCCCGGTCGATGCGCAGACGTGGATCCTGCGCATACAGCTCCAGCACGTCGCTGACCAGGGCATTGAGGACGATGCGCTCACGCTTGGCCGGCGTCGGCCGGGCGTAGTCGGAGAAGGCGTTGACCAGATGCTTGAGCGCCTCGACCTGGTAGACGATGGTGCCGGTGGCCCGCTCCAGCACCTCGCTGTCCTCCAGCGGCAGCTTGCCCAGATAGCGCCGGCGCAGGCGTTCGGCGGCCAGCTGGATCGGCGTCAGCGGATTCCTGATTTCGTGCGCGAGCCGACGGGCCACCTCGGTCCAGGCCGCCTCGCGCTGGGCACGGTTGAGATCGGTGGCATCGTCGAACACGACCAGCAGACCGCGCCCGCCCTCGGGCTCGATCAGCGGGCTGCCGCGCAACAGCAAGGCGCGCGCGCCCTCGTCGGAGGACAGCCGGATCTCCTCGCGCCAGGGGCCGGCGGCTACCCGATCCAGCCGGTCACCGACACGGCGCGCGAACTCGGTCAGATGCCGATGCTGCTGCGCCAGGGCTGCGGGATCCAGACCGATCACCTCGCTGGCCCGCACCGCCAGCAACTGCTCGCCGGTGGGATTGAGCAACCGCACCCGACCATCGCGACCGAAGCCGATCACCGCGCTGGAGATACGCGCCAGCACCGCATCGAGGTAGGCCCGCTGGCCCTCCAGCATGGCCTGGTTCTCGCGGACGCTGGCCTGCGCTTCACGCAACTGGTCGGCCATGCGATTGAACGCGGCAACCAGATCGCCCAGCTCGTCATCCGGCTGCGGCAGGGTCTGCACCGGCTGGTAGTGGCCACGGGCGATATCGCCCGTGGCGGCCGCCAGCTGTGCCACCGGCGTGACCAGCCGGCGCGAGGCCCGCAGCGCCAGCAGCAGGGCCGCCAGCAACACCAGCAGCAGGACCAGACCGAGAATCAGCGCCATGCTCAGCTTGAGCGCGTCGCGCAGGAACTCCAGTTGCCGGTGCTGCACCACCGTGGCCTCGATGCGTTGCGCCAGCGGCGCGTAGCGTGCCGGCACCGGGAAAACGGCCTGCAGCAGCGCGGCACTTTCCAGCGGATTGAGCAACGGAATCCGCGCCAGCGCGCGCAGTGCCAGCTGCTCGTTGCGCTGCTCGACTTGGGCACGCCCCGATTGCCCCGAGGCCTGCACGCGCAGACGCTGGCTTTCGTCGGGAACCTCCGGTTGCAGCCAGTCCGGATCGGCGCTGCGATGGGCAATGACCGCACCTGCGGCGGAGAACACGGTCAGCTGCAATGCGCCGCTGCGGTCGAGTGCTTCGTCCAGCCGCTCCTGCCAGCTGCCACGGCTGCTGTCCGCCAGTTCCGCAGCCAGTTCGGTGACCGTGGCACCGGCGGCATCCTGGCGTTCTTCCAGATACAGGTGCCCCACCGCCAGTGCGTCGTCCAGCGCCGCGCCTATCGGTGCGGCGAAACGGCTGTCGACGGCGCCGAACAGGAAGTTGAGGCCGAAGGCGAACACCAGCAGTGCCGGCAACAGGCTGAGCGCCGCGAACAGGACAAACAAGCGACCGTTCAAGCGCGCACCCGCCTGGCGCTGGCGCAGCGCGCGCCACAGACGATGCAGCTGCAAGGCGATGACGGTGGCCAGCACCAGCGCCAGCAGCGCCGCGATCACCAGCAGCGCCGGATAGTACGGACCCAGCCGCGCCCGACCGACCGTGGCGTCGCTGGCCAGGAACAGGCCGGTCGCTGCCAGCGCCAGCAAGGTCAGCGCGACCAGCAGCGCAGCCGCCCAACGGATCAGGCTGGCCTGGCGCGCCATGTTCCACTGTCCAGTCGCCATCGGGAATCGAACAGCGCCGGCAGCACCAGCGGCGAGGGCAGGCGCGCGGTCTCCAGCCGCACCCGCGCCTGGAAGCGATCCGCCCCGGCCGCGAGCGTCACCGGCCAACGCTCCAGCGCCGACAAGGCCGCCGCGCGACTGTCGTAGCTGCGGCTGTAACTGCCAGCCGGCACGCGGATCTGGTAGCGCCCGCTCAGCGGCGAATAACGAAGCTCACGCCGCTCGGTCACCACTGATTCGCCGTCGCGGTAGTCCAGCCGGAAGGTCAGCGGCACGCCGGCCTCCAGCGAACGGCTGAGATACGGCGACAGGTTGAAACCGATGCGCAGCCAGCCGCCGGATTCCAGGCGTTCGATGCGCAGCGCGTCCGGATCGCCGGCACATCCGGCCAGAAGCAACAGGCTCAGCGCGAGCAGGACCGATCGCCAGGCCATCGCAACCGTCATGCCCCCGGCCGCCACGGTGCCGCAACGAAACCCGGCCCGGTAGAGCCCGGCTTGCCCGGCTGAACCGCTCCGGCCGGAGCACGGCGCATGGCGAGCGCCAGGCGGCGCAAGCCCCGCTCCACGCGAACGCGGCGAGCTCGGAGTCAGTGGGGCGAGCTCCGTTCTACACGGGTTGGCCGTGGCTGAAGTCAGCGGCGCAAGCCCCGCGCTACAGGGGTCGGACGGTGTCGACACGCAGGCAGCCGGACTCATCCGGCTATGCGTTTCGATCAACCCGCTTTTCCAGCACCCCATAGGCGAATCCGTCCATGTCGCCGTCGCCGGGCAGGATCTGCACGCCGACGCTCAGCGGTTGCGTGCCGGCGAAGGTCACCGGCGCGACGCGGACATCGTCGTGGCTGGCCACGAAGCTGGCAAGCACCGCCTCGCCCTCGGCGCGCAGCACCGAGCACACGGCGTAGACCAGACGGCCGCCCGGCGCCAGCAGCGGCCACAGTGCCGTCAGCAGGCGCGCCTGTTGCGCTGCCAGCGCGGCGATGTCGCCCTCGCGCCGATGCAGGCGGACATCCGGCTGTCGACGCAGGATGCCAGTGGCCGAACACGGCGCGTCCAGCAGGATGCGATCGAACGGTCGTCCATCCCACCAACCGGACGGATCACCCGCGTCGCCCTCGACCAGGGTCGCTGACAGCTTCAGTCGATCCAGGGTCGACGTGAGCGTGCGCAGGCGTGCGGATTCGTTGTCCAGCGCGACCAGCTCGGCAAGATCCGGATGCGCCTCCAGCAAATGCGCCGTCTTGCCACCGGGGGCGGCGCAGGCATCGAGCACGCGCTGACCTGGCTCGGGCGCCAGCAGCTGCGCCGCAACCTGGGCCGCCGCGTCCTGCACGCTGACCGCACCCTCGGCGAATCCAGGCAAGCGGCTGACCGGCACCGGCTCAGCCAGGCGCAAGGCCTGCGGCAACGCCGGATGCAGGCTCGATTCGATGCCGACTTCGGCCAGCTGCCGCTGATACTCGGCGACGCCAACAACACGCGTGTTCACCCGCAACCACATCGGCGCCGGCGCATTGCCGGTGGCCACGATCGCGGGCCAGTGCTCGGGCCAGTCGCTGCGCAGCCGTGCCAGCCACCAGGCAGGCAAACCCGTGCTGGCGATTTCATCGTCAGCCAGTGTCGCCAGCAGGGTCTCGCGCTCGCGCAACCAGCGCCGCAGGATGGCGTTGCCCAAACCCGCGTGGCTGGCGAAACCCAGGGCGCGGATCGCCGCCACGGTCTCGTCGACCACCGCGTGCGCCGGCATCTGCAGGTCTTCGATCTGTGCCAGTGCCGCGATCAGCGCCGCTTCGACCGGACGCGCCTTGGCCGGCAACGACTTGGCCAGCAACAGCGCCAGGGCTGCGCGCCAACGCAGGCTGCCACGCACCGCGGTCAGCACAATATTGTGCAGCAGGGCGCGATCACGCGCGTCGGGAATGGATTTTTCCGCGGGCGCCAGCGCTGCCTTGAGCGAGCGGCCATCGAGTACCGCCGCCAAGGTGCGTGCGGCCACCACGCGTACGCGCGGCGCGGCACTCATGCGCCAGTGACCAGGGTCGGTCGACCGTTGAGGTAATCGGCAACACCGATGCGACGGCCGCCGGCACGCTGCACGCCGAGCACCCGCAGCACACCCTCGCCACAGGCGATGTCGATACCGTCGCGATTGGCGCCAAGCACGGTGCCGGGCGCCGCGTCGTGCGTTTGCGTCAGCGGTCTTGCCTGCCAGATGCGCAGACGCTCGCCGGCGATCTCGCCTTCGGTACCCGGCCAGGGCTCGAAGGCGCGGATGCGCCGATCCAGTTCCACCGCCGCCTGCGACCAGTCCAGCCTCGACTCGGCCTTTTCCAGCTTGTGCGCATAGGTGACGCCGATGTCGTTCTGCGCGGCGGCACGCGGCAGGACATCGCCCGCCAGCAGGTGCAGGCCTTCAGCCAGTGCCTGTGCACCGAGCACTGCCAGCCGATCATGTAGGCTCTGGCCGGTGTCGTCGGCTTCGATGTCGGTGGCCTCGCTGAGCAGCACCGGGCCGGTATCCAAGCCGGCCGCCATCTGCATCAGACAGACACCGGTTTCGTCGTCGCCGGCGAGGATGGCGCGCTGGATCGGCGCCGCGCCGCGCCAGCGTGGCAGCAGCGAGGCATGCACGTTCCAGCAGCCGTGCGCGGGAATCGCCAGCACCTTCTTCGGCAGGATCAGTCCGTAGGCGATCACGATCATCAGGTCCGGTGCCAGCGCGGCCAGATCGGCCTGCACGGATGCATCGCGCAAGGTCTCCGGCTGGCGCACGTCGATGCCCGCGGCCAGCGCGCGCTGCTTCACCGGTGAGGGCGTGAGTTGCCGACCACGGCCGGCCGGGCGATCCGGCTGGGTGTACACCGCCAGCAGTTCGTGCCCGGACTCGAGCACGGTGTCCAGACCGGGGACGGCAAAATCCGGCGTGCCGGCGAACACCAGCCGCAAACGACGATTGCTCATCCGGGGAAAATCAGGCAGCGGCGCTGCGGGCGCGCTCGCGTTGGGCCTTGAGCAGTTTCTTGCGCACCAGCTCGCGCTTCAGCGGCGACAGGTAGTCGACAAACACCTTGCCTTCCAGATGATCCAGCTCGTGCTGGATGCACACGGCCAGCAGGCCGTCGGCGGTCAGCTCGTACGGCTTGCCGTCGCGATCGAGTGCCTTCAGCGTCACGGTATCGGCACGCTCGACATCGGCGAAGATCTCCGGCACCGACAGGCAACCTTCCTGATAGGTCTGGCTGCCCTGCTTGGCGGTGATCTCCGGATTGATCAGCACCAGCGGCTGGTCCTTGCCCTCGCTGACGTCGATCACCACCAGGCGCTGATGGAAATCCACCTGGGTCGCGGCCAGACCGATGCCCGGCGCGGCATACATGGTTTCGAACATGTCGTCGATGAACGCGCGCAGGGTGTCGTCGATCTTTGCCGGATCGATGGTCTTCGCCTTGGTGCGCAGGCGCGGATCGGGGAATTCGAGGATGTTCAGAATGGCCATGGCGTACTCCTGCCCGCTATCTGGTGACCAAGCGGCTGAATTGCAAGCCGGCAGCTTACCAGCTACTGACCACGGAGGCGGCACATGTCATTGCCATTCGCCCTCGCCGCGTTTCTGCAAGGGCTGGGATCCGAACCGATAAGCGATCAAATCACAATCGTGGTTTCGGCCGATTGAAATGTGGAATTCCGCCTTGAGGTTATGCGTTAAGTACAAATCAGGATCGCAGGTGTACGAGCTTCCCGCAGCCGCGTAAACGATGGTCAGACCAGAGTCACCCTTGGGCCAAACCACGAGACGCTTCTGCTGGCCACTGGCCAGCGACTCGATAGTTCGACTGAATCCATTTCCAGCAACCTGAACATGGCTGATCGTCGAGCCACTTTCATTTTTCACAACAAGCGTGACACCTGTCAGACACGAAGACAGCGTCATGCACAGAACCAAGGTTGACGCCGAGCGAAAAAATCGAGACGCCTTGTTCATGGCTGAAAAGTGGCGAGACTTTCGGGAATCGTAGCATCGGCCCATCCCTTTCAACTCGCTGTTCCTCTGTGGACTTCACGAATGGATCATGGTGGCAACATCCGTGCCAACTGAAAGTTGCAACGCCACCGCAGTTGACGATGCCACGATAGTCGGCGGAAGGTTTGTTGATCAGCTCTTGAAGTCACCGCCAAGTCGCTCGTTTGGTGTCGTTGCGCCGACCCTTCGCCCGCCTGATCGACCGACATGCTCATGACTTACTTGATTCGCAGTTCGTCCCGCTTGTCAACGGGTTCCGGTGAACGCCGGGCGTTGCCACAATCGGCGCCCCACGGCCCCAGGCCGCACGACACACCGGACGCATGCCTCAGAACAACGCCGCACTGGCCGACAAGATCGCCGCCCTCATCGCCGACGAGATCGGCGCCAAGCCCGACCAGGCCAGCGCGGCCATCGCGTTGCTCGACGAGGGCGCGACCGTGCCGTTCATCGCCCGCTATCGCAAGGAAGCCACCGGCGGTCTGGACGACACCCAACTGCGCAATCTGGAAGTACGACTGACCTACCTGCGTGAACTGGAGGACCGCCGCGCCGCGATCCTGGCCAGCATCGACGAACAGGGCAAGCTCACCGACGCGCTGCGCGCCGACATCGAAGGTGCCGACAGCAAGTCGCGCCTGGAAGACCTGTACCTGCCGTACAAGCCCAAGCGCCGCACGCGCGCGCAGATCGCCCGCGAAGCCGGCCTGGAGCCGCTGGCCGACGGTCTGCTCGAAGATCCCACGCGCGTACCCGAGGAGTTCGCCGCGCAGTTCATCGACGCCGACAAGGGCGTGGCCGACGCCAAGGCGGCACTGGAAGGTGCACGCGCCATCCTGATGGAACGCTGGGGCGAGAACGCCGCGCTGATCGGCGAGCTGCGCAAGTGGCTGGACGCCGTCGGCGTGATCCGCGCCAAGGTGATCGACGGCAAGGAAGCGGCCGGCGAGAAGTTCCGCGATTACTTCGATCACGCCGAACCGTTGGCGAAGATTCCCTCGCACCGCCTGCTGGCGCTGTTCCGCGGCCGGCGCGAGGAATTCCTGTCGCTGGAACTGGATCCCGGCGTCGACCCCGACCAAGGGCATCTGTTCGCCGAGGAACGCGTCGCCAGCCATGCCGGCGTCGAGAATCGCGGCCGCGCCGCCGACACCTGGCTGCGCAGCGCCTGCCGGCTGACCTGGAAGGCGAAGCTGCATCTGCACCTGGGCCTGGACCTGTTCGCGCAGGCACGCGAGAAGGCCGAGGCCGAGGCAATCGCGGTGTTCGGCGACAACCTCAAGGACCTGCTGCTGGCTGCACCGGCCGGACCCAAAGCCGTGCTCGGGCTGGACCCTGGCTTGCGCACCGGCGTGAAAGTGGCCGTGGTCGATGCCACCGGCAAGCTGGTCGCCACCGACACCATCTATCCACACGAACCGCGCCGTCAGTGGGATCAATCACTGGCCGCGCTGAGCAAGCTGAGTCGCGCCCATGGCGTGAACCTGATCGCCATCGGCAACGGCACCGCCAGCCGCGAAACCGACAAGCTGGCCGGCGATCTGCTCAAACTCGCGCCCGAACTGACGATGCAGAAGATCGTGGTCAGCGAAGCCGGCGCGTCGGTGTACTCGGCATCGGAGCTGGCGGCGAAGGAATTTCCCGGTCTGGACGTATCGCTGCGCGGCGCGGTGTCGATTGCCCGACGCCTGCAGGATCCGCTGGCGGAACTGGTCAAGATCGAACCCAAGGCGATCGGCGTCGGCCAGTACCAGCACGATGTCGACCAGTACAAGCTGGCGCGCGCACTGGAGGCCCGCGTCGAGGACTGCGTGAACGCGGTCGGTGTGCACGTCAACACCGCTTCCAGCGCATTGCTGGCGCGGGTCTCCGGCCTGTCCAGCACCGTGGCCGAGAACATCGTCGCGCACCGCGACAGCAACGGTCCGTTCAAGCGCCGCAAGGACCTGCTGAAAGTGGCGCGTCTGGGCGACAAGACCTTCGAACAATGCGCCGGCTTCCTGCGCATCGCCGACGGCGACGAGCCGCTGGATGCCTCGGCGGTGCACCCGGAAGCCTATGCGCTGGTGGAGCGCATGGTGCAAAGCTGCGGCCGCGAGGTGAAGGGCATCATCGGCGACGGCAGCTTCGTGCGCGGCATCCGTGCCGAACAGTTCACCGATGCGCAGTTCGGCCTGCCGACCGTGAAGGACATCCTCAAGGAGCTGGAAAAACCCGGCCGCGATCCGCGCCCCGAATTCAAGGCGGCGAAGTTTGCCGACGGCGTCGAGAACATCAAGGACCTGCGCGAAGGCATGGTGCTGGAGGGCGTGGTCAGCAATGTCGCCGCGTTCGGCGCCTTCGTCGACATCGGTGTGCATCAGGACGGTCTGGTGCACATCTCCGCCTTGTCGGACAAGTTCGTCAAGGACCCGCGCGAGGTGGTCAAGGCCGGCGACATCGTCAAGGTCAAGGTGCTGGAGGTCGACATCGCGCGCAAGCGCATCGCGCTTACCCGTCGCCTGGACGATCCGGTCGGCGAAGCCCGTGGCAGCGAAAGACCACGCGGCGGTGAACGCGACGAGCGCCGCCCCGGCGGCCCGCCACGTAGAGGCTCGCGTGATCGCAACGACAGCCGTGGTGGACGTTCCTCGAACGACAACAGCCGCACGAACGCACCGGCCGGCAACAACGCCCTGGCTGAGGCGTTCGCCAAGGCCCGCAGCAAGTAGATCGATCAACCCATCAGCACCGTGCGCAGGAACTCGTCAAGCTCGCGCTCATCAGCAGATCGCCCGGGCAGATTCGGCGGCGCCTCATCCATTCGCTTCAGCTCACTCTCCAGAAAATCGGAGATGGCGGGGATACGCGGGCCGCTGGCGATTTCCCGGCTGGCCCGCTTGAGAACGAGCATCGCGTCGATGGCGTCGCGAACGGCGCCCCGTGGCAGCAGGCGATCGAGAAGATCCTCGAAGGCCATCGGCGGCGGTTCCGGATAGCGCTCGATCCACTGGCAAGCCAGCACGGGACGGATCACATACAGGTACTTCTTGGTTCGAACACGCTCGCCTTGCAGATGGCCCCGAAAATTGCCTCTGGCCATGCTGCGATAGTGATTCCAGCTGGCGATGGGTGAATGAAAACGTTCCGCAAGACTGCGCAGCATCGTCGAAAGGCCGATGTCCTGACGGTAGATGATCGGTGACCGCAACCATTCGGACAGCGTGGGATTGGATCGCGCCAGCAGTCGCAGCGTCTTGCGCAGATCCCAGCCACTGACATCCAGATCGGCGTCGATGGGCAGTTCGATGACGTCGCGTTGCCGCTCACCCGGACCTGTCCGTTCGTTGACACTTAGATACCAGGGCAAGCGATGCACATAGATGAAGCGCGCGTCATAGTCACTGTCCGGCGACGAGAAACCCCAGCCACGGCTGCCTGACTCACAGGCGAAAACAACCCGCACATCATGCTCGCGCTCTATGCGCACCAATGCATCCAGGATGGCGGCTCGCCTTTCCGGTGCCACCGGATGCATGTCAGTGGCGAGTGCTGGATTCGTCATGGCAGATCGAAGTCGGGCATGTCGTTTGCAGGATGGCTCTAAGTGCTGCCGGTGCGACGCAGCAGCGACAGCGCCAGGCCGGCGACCAGCGCAGCGCCGAGGATCAGCACCGCCCACAGCAGCCAGATCTGCCAGTCGCGTTTCGCCTTGACGGCGGGCGCTTGCAGCGCTGCTTCGCCGTCGCGCACGACACGTTCTCCGGCGGCCGCCGACGGTGGCGTCCAGTCGGCGCCGTGACGCGCGCGCTGACTGGCTAGCACGTCGGCCACCGGCGCCTGCGGGCGGCGGGCGGCGGCGCTGCCGGCCACCAGCGTGAAGGGTGCTTCGCCTTGAGCGAGAAAAACCAGCGTCTCCGCCCGATAGCCCAGGTGCAGCGCCGGCGCCTGTCGAATCACGGTGGTCGACACCAACCGCCAGTGACGGTCGCGATGGGCAGCGCCCAGTTCCACCGGCATTGAACGGCTGCTCTCGCCGGCGTCGGTCAGCTGGTAGTACACCTGTGTCGGCAGACGCCGCTGCCACGATCTATCGGGATGATCCCGGCTTTCCAGCGACCAGTCGCTGGTGCTGTTGGCGGCGACCCGGATGTCGACCAGACTGATCGGGAAGCGGCCGGGATTCTCGAACTCGACGATGCTGCCGTTGCTGGCGGGCACGGCCGTGCCGGTGAGTTCGCGCCACTGCACGGGCGCGTGCGCCCGCTCCGGCACCAGCGTCGCCTGTACCGCTTCGATTGCCGGCCAGCGTCCGGCATCGAGCGGGCGGACGCGGTAGTAGTGATGCTGTGGGATGCCATCGAGGTCGATGCGCTGATTGCGGATGCGATGGCCCTGGTTGTCCAGATCCAGCAGACGACCCTCGCGCAGTGGTGCCCACTGGTCGAGATCGTCGCTGCCGTCCAGCCGATAGCGCGCGTCGATCGCATCGGTGGCTCCCGGCCATGCCAGTTCCAGCGCTTGGATGCGGGCATCGGCGGGACGCGCATCGATCAGGATGTCAGTGGCCGTTGTCGTACCGGCCGGCGCATCGAGCACTTCGGTTTCGATCCGTTGCACACCCTGCCCCGCGGCCGATTCGGCACGGATTCGCCAACGTGGTGGCGTGGCGGTTGAAGGCGTTGCCGGCGCCGGATACCAGGGCAAGGGAACGCTGCGCGGAGCGCCTTCCTGGACGCCGACTGGTGCCTGCAGCGATGCCGGCACCGCATGTCCCTGCGCGTCGAGTACCGCCAGATCGGCTAGCTGCGGGTCGGTGATCGACTCGTAGATCGCCGGTGTCAACTCGATCTGGTGAATGCCGCTGTCGGCACGCGCCAGGGTCAGTGGCCATTGCCAGGCGTATTTTTCCATTGTTGTCGCAACCGTTGCCGTTGCCGAGGCGGCCGCGACGGCGACGGCAGCGACGAGCAATCCGGTCAGTACTGCGATCACGCGCGCGCTCATGACGAAGCCTCCTCGGTCGCCGCATCCATACGCGACTCGGCGGCACGTGGCGGTGCCGGCGCAAAATAGCCAACCGCGGTACAGAGCAGGCCATAGCCGATGAAGGAGACGATGCCCAGCAGATTGCCCAGGTGTTGTCGGTCGACCAGGATCAGCTTGGCCAGCACCACCGCCATCAGCACCGCACCGGCGGTCCAAAGCGGCCGGTTGCCACGCCGGGAACCGATGATCCAGCCGAGCACGCCGAGCACGCTCCAGACCAGGCTCAGGCTGGCCTGCGCCAGCGCGCTGCCGAGCATGGCGTCGTTCCAGGGCACGCCGCCCAGATGGTGCACGCTGCGCAGGGTCAGCGAAGTAATCGTCAGGAAGCCGCCGCCGACCAGCACCGCCAGACGCCATCGACTCAGCCGCTGCGCCTGCGCCGGCAACCACAACAGCGCCAGCAGCACACCGAGGCTGGCCAGGAACACCAGTTCCAGCGGATTGAGCAGCGGCAGCCACGGCAGCGGCGCGGGATCGCCGGACAGCGGCTGCAGGGTCAGCCACAGCGCCGCCATGGCCACAGCCGCCAACGCCAGGAACATGTTCGCGCGACGCTGGTAGGCATCAACCAGTGGCCAGGTGATCACCTGCGCACGCCAGCATAGGGCCGCCGCGACCGCCAGCCACGGCAAAGCCATCGCCGCCATTGCCCAGCCCTGCGCCAGCTCCCAGTGTGTCGACAGCCACGACAGCCAAGTAGTCACCGCCACGACCCAGGCCAGCAGCCAGCCACCCAGGGCGACCGCAGCGCTGTCGTCATCGCGCCCGCGCAGACTGCGCAGCGAGAAAACGCCGAGCACGGCATAGGCGATCCAGGCCAGAGCGCCGTAACCGGCAAACGGATGCGCGTGGAACCAGGTCTGCATCTGTGCCAGCACGATCGCCAGCACATGCCCGGCCGCGATGGTCCAGGCCAGCGCGGATGCCGATGTCGCCAGCCGCATTAGTGCGACACCCGCCAATGCCACGGTCACCGCCAGCAGCCCCAGCCAGAGATCGACCGAGACCCGCGCCGGTGCGAACGAAGCCATCTCGAACGCCGCCGTCGCCAGCCACCAGCCCAGACCCCACAGATAGAACGCCAGCGCCGGCTGCGGCCGTGCGGCACGGTAATAGCACCAGGCGCTGACGAATCCGGCCAGCGCCAGCAGCCAGCCGCCGATGAAGCGGGCATTGATGATCGCTGTCTCGTAGAACACCACATCCACGCTGGACAGCCAGGCCAACGCCGACAAGGCCTGCAGCGCGCCACCGGCCAATTGCGGCAGCAGGCGCTGCTGCCGCAAGCCCAGCCAGATCAGAGCCGCACCTTCCAGCGCGAAGATGCAGGCGGTGGCATTGGTCGACAGCGCCAGCGGAACGGCCAGCGTCGCGAAGCCCACGGCCAGCACGGCGAACGACAACATCAACGTGCGACAGCGGCTGTCGCCGCGCAACACCCACGCCAGCAGCAGATACAGCGCGGCCAGCGCGAGCGCGCAGAACGCCAGTGGCATGGAGGCGCCTTCCAGCAGGCCGGCCAACGCCGCGAACGACACCAGTGGATTGCCGAACACCAGGCTGCCATCGACCAGCCCGTGTCCTTCCTGGCGATCGCGGCGCGCATTGAGCAAGGGAATCGCCAGATAGAAGGCGAAGAACAGCGCCAGGAACGGCCAGGTGCTGGCGAAATGCTCGGGTCGGTAGCTGAGCGTGCCCCAGACCACGCCGATGCCGAAGGTGAACACGAAACCGAGCAGGTTGAGCTCGCGCCAGGAACGCTTCCAGGCGATGGCGAAGATCGCCGTGTTCAGCACCGCGTACCAGGCAAACAAGGCGACGTGATTGCCCTGGCCGGTCGACATCAGGATCGGCGACAGGAAGCCGGCCAGAATGCCCAGGATCGCCAGCGAGCGCGTGTTCTGCGCCAGCGCCAGCACGCCGCAGCCGAACACCAGCAGCACGCACAGAGCGAAGGCGATTCCTGCCGGCAGCAAGCCGTACAGCTTGAATGCCGCGAAGATGGTCATCAGCAGCACACCGATGGCACCACCCTGCAGGCTCAGCGCGAAGCTGCGGCGGTGCTCGCGCTGTCGCCAGCCGAAGGCCAGGCCGGCGATGGCGGCCAGGCCGATGCCGGCCAGACGCAGTTCGATTGGAAAACTCAGCCAGCCCTGGTCGGCCACATATTTCAGCAGCGCCGCGATTCCCGCGAACAGCACCAGCATGCCGACCTTCACCGGCACATTGCCGTGGGTCAGCCATTGCCAGGCTTTCGTCGCCAGTCGCGACAACCACGACGGCCCGCCCGGCGCCGATGACCAAGCCCCGCGATCGTGCCAGTCGTCGCTGTCGCTGTCGGCCTGCGTCGAGTTCGGCCGCTGGTCAGCCGCCCTGGCCGGCTCGGATTCGTCGCCGTTGTCGTCGATGATCAGATCGTCGACCGCATCGAAAGACCCGTCGACACCATCGTTGCGCTGGCCCGGCGTAGCGGCTTGTACCGACGGCGCGGCGACGCCACCGGCCATGGGGCGGATCACAGGATCCGACCTGCGCTGATCGAATGCCAGATCACGCAGCGCCTGTTCCAGCGTGCCGACGCGATGGGAAAGGCTGCTGATCCTCACCAGCGCCACGATCAGGCAGATCGGTATCGCCAGCAGCAGCAGTCCAAGCAACAGCACCAGCAGTTCCATCAATCACCCAGGCAATGAACGGTCCTGCGCACAGTAGCGGCTGCCGGAGGCCGGCGACAGCAGCCGACAACCCGGTCGACGCAGTGATTCAGCCCGTCGCTGGCCGGCCGGCGCCGCGACCGACCAATGCCGCGGCGATCAGCAAACCGATGCCGGCCATGTTGCCCAGGGTCGACAGCGCAGCAAGCCAGCGGTGCGCCTGCTCCAGGTTCAGTGCGGAAGGTCCAGTCCCGTCGCGCGACATCTCCCACGCGATCAGCTGCTCGAGCACGACAGTATGGGCGACCAGGGTAACCAGCAGAAGAACACAGCCAGCCAGCAGCAGCCAGGCACTGAGTCGATGCCGAGACAGCCACATCAGCGCCAGCACGGCGCCGATCAGATACAGGATCAACAGCGGCGCCAAGGCGACCAGCATCGGCAGCGCGACCTCCTCTACCATGTCTGCGCTCTCCTTTCGGTGTCGCCGATCATAGCTCGCCGTCGGCGCCGATCAGCACTTGATCGGCCGGACGCAAGGCGAACAAGCCGACGGTGACCACGCCGACGACCTGATTGATCGCGGTCTCCGTGGCGACCGGATCGGTGAAGCGGCAGTTGTGCAGATCCAGGATCGAGTTGCCGTTGTCGGTGACCACGCCTTCGCGCCAGACCGGCTGCCCGCCCATGGCGACCAGCTGGCGCGCGACCTGGCTGCGTGCCATCGGAATCACTTCGATCGGCAACGGGAATTTGCCGAGCACATCGACGCGCTTGGCCGGGTCGATGATGCACACAAAGCGGCGCGACGCCGCCGCGATGATCTTCTCACGCGTCAGCGCGGCGCCGCCGCCCTTGATCAGCCGACGGGCGCCGTCGCACTCGTCGGCACCGTCGACATAGAGCGGAATCTCGCCGACCGCGTTGAGCTCGAACACCGGAATCCCGTGCTGTTTCAGCAGGGCGGTGCTGGCCTCGGAGCTGGACACGGCGCCCTCGATGTCATGCTTCATCCGGGCCAGCCCGTCGATGAAGTAACGCACCGTGGAACCGGTGCCGACACCGACCACGCTGCCGCGTTCGACCTGTGCCAGCGCCCGTTCGGCGGAGGCACGCTTGCCTTCTTCGGCGGCCGTGAGGGTCATGGCTTTTTCTTCTCCAGTGCGAGCACGGCGCGCCATTGCGGTGCCGTCACCGGCAGGATCGACAGGCGGTTGCCGCGCTTGACCAGCAGCGATTCCGCCATCGCCGGCAGCGCCTTGAGTTCCTCCAGCGTGATCAGACGATCCAGCTTGCGCACGAACGCGATGTCAACCAGCCACCAGCGTGGCTCATCCGGCTTGCTGGCCTCGTCGTAGTACTTGCTCTTGGCGTTGAACTGGCTGGGATCGGGATAACTGTCGCCAGCCACCTCACCGATGCCGGCAATGCCCGGCACCGCACAGGCCGAGTGGTAGATGAACACCTGATCACCCGGCTTCATCGAATCGCGCATGAAGTTGCGCGCCTGGTAATTGCGCACACCGTCCCAGGGTTCACGCCGGCGCTGCTTGAGATCGTCGATCGAGAAGCCGTCCGGTTCGGTTTTCATCAGCCAGTGCGGCATGGGCGTGGGCGCCTGTGTGTGATGGCTTGGATCGGCGAATGATACCGGGTGCCCTAAAGGCGAGAAACGAGTGGAGGGGAACGAGGAACGAGTGAACGCGGGTCGGCTTCCCGGGGCCTGCCGCGGAACCTGGAAGCGACGACGCTGTGAATCGTCAGGACGGGCGCGGGAAGGGGTGCCAGCCGCGTTCGGTGACGATGGCGTCGAGCGGGATGTCCCAGGGTTCGCGCGGTAGTGCGTCGAAGCGCTGGGCTTCGAAGGCGATTCCGACGAGCAACGGAGGCGCCGCAGCATTGCCACGGAAGGCAAGGGCGCGGTCGTAGTAGCCGGCCCCGCTGCCCAGGCGCGTGCCGCTGCTGTCGAAGCCGAGCAGCGGCAGTAGTACCGCGTCGAAATCTTCCGGCGATGTCGCGGCAGCATCGGGCAATGGCTGCGCGATGCCATGCGGACCATCGACCAGGGCATCGTCGAAGCGCCATCGGCGGAAATGCATGAGGCCATCGGTATCGATGGCCGGCAGCTGGATGGCCGGCACCGTTTCGCGGATCAGGGCGAACCAGGGCGAGAGATCCAGCTCGGATGCCGTGGCCAGGTACGCAGCCAGGTGCCGCCAGCCGTGTTGACGGATGGCCTGGACCAGATGCTCGGCAACCGCCGCTTCGGCACTGGCGCGCGTGTCGGCAGCCAGCGAACGCCGCCGCTGGCGCGCCAGACGGCGCAGCGCAGGCTTGTCAGCAGCGTTCGGAGGTAAGGAAATGGCGTCCTCCGCCGAGCCGGTACACATCGACGACCTTGATCCCTGGATAACAGGGGGGAGAGCTGGCGAGGCCTTCAGGCTTTCCGCATCGAAGGCGGACATGCACACCGGCGTTCGTTGGCCATCCCAAGGGTCGACCTTAACGGGTCAAGGCAATATGAAGTTGTGTTGCCGAGCACCGCAGAGGACACCTGCAGCCGATTCTAGCGACTCCGCGTGCGTATTCAAGATGCGCGTCAATGATTCATTCAATCGTCGGCAACAACCGAATCGAGACGCCGAATGAGCCGGCCCAGTTCCTGCCCGACATCGCCGGACACGCTGTCGGCGCGGGTCTTGTGCTGTTGCTGCTCGTGCGCCAGGTTGAGCGCGACCATCACCGCCAGGCGTTCCAGCGTCGCCGAGGGCGCATTCGCGCGAAAATCGCGCAGCCGGCGATCCAGCAGGCGTGCCGCGGCATGCAGCGCGTCCTGTTCGCCCGGAGGGCAACCGACCAGATAATCGCGATCGAGAATGCGCACGTTGACCGTGCTGGCGCCGCCCTCGCTCATGGATGCACCTCCAGCTGCCGCAATCGCGAGATCATGGCCTCGACCCGCGAACGCGCCTGCTCGTTCTTGGCCAGCAAGGTGGCGCGTTCGGTGGTCCAGGCATCCTGACTGGCCCGAAGTACGCGATTTTCCTCGCGCAACCGCTGGCAGACGCTGGCGAGCTTGTCGACACGCTCGGTCAACTGGCTGATCAGATCACGGACATCGACATCGGACATGCTCGCGTTCCCAACAGTCCCTGGACACTGCCGGCAAGCATAGGTAGCCGGTGCCGCCGGGGTCAATGCGCGAACGGCCGCTGCCCGGATATGACACACTTTGGCACGCTTGGAGGTTTCCGCTGCATGCCCGATCCCGCTCCGCTCACCTACGCCGAACTGCAGCCCACGGTGGCCGCGCTGGCACTGTCCCCGGCCGAACTGCATGGCGGTCTGTGCGGCCTGGTGTGTGGTGGCGGCGTACCCGAACCGCGGCGTTGGCTGACCCAGTTGCACATAGACCCGACCGGTCTGGACGGCGTGGCCATCGAGGATCTGGAGCAGATGCGCCGGCAGACGCTGGCCGACCTGAACGATGAGCAGCTGGGCTTCCAACCGCTGCTGCCGGAGGACAATGCCGGCATGGAAACCCGGGTGCGGGCGCTGTCGGACTGGTGCGCCGGCTTTCTCGGCGGCTTCGGTCTGACCGGCGCCGACAAGGCCGGATTCTGGTCGGAAGATGCCCGCGACGCACTGGCCGACCTGGAACGCATCGCCCGCTTCGGCTACGAAGCCAGCGATGCCGAAGAAGACGAGACGGCCCTGACCGAAGTGCAGGAGTTCGTGCGCGTGGCGGTGCTGCTGCTGCGTCAGGAATCGCAACCGCTGCATGCGCCAACGGGCGCCACCCGGCACTGACAATCTTTTGACAACAACATGGCGCGAGCGTCTGAAGCATCCGCTGGCGCCCGGAATGCTCATGCATCACACATGCACCCGCCATGCCGCGCGCCGTCCGTCTCCGACCGCCAGCCGCTTGCAACGCCTTCCGGAGGCTCGCGGATGCCCGCGATGAACGCCCTGCCCGCCAGCGAATACGCGCGCCGACGCCGGCAACTGCTGCGCCTGACCGGCGAAGACGCCATCGTCATCGCACCGTCGGCTCCGGAACGGGTGCGCAGCAACGACACGCTGTATCCGTACCGTCAGGACAGCGATTTCCACTATCTGAGCGGCTTCCCGGAACCGGAAGCCGTGCTGGTGTTGGTGCCCGGACGCAAGGCCGGCGAAACCCTGTTGTTCTGCCGCGAGCGCGACCCCGACCGCGAACGCTGGGACGGGCCGCGTGCCGGCCTGGAAGGCGCGGTCGAACACTACGGTGTTGATGACGCCTACCCAATCAGCGACATCGACGACATCCTGCCCGGGCTGATCGAAGGCCGCGCGCGCATCCACTATCACCTGGGTCGCGATGCCGAGTTCGACCAGCGCCTGCTGGGCTGGGTCAACCGGGTACGCGCCGAGGTCAAGCGTGGCGCGGTACCACCGCACGAAATCTCAGCACTGGGCACGCTGCTACACGAACTGCGGCTGATCAAGTCCAAGGCGGAACTGAAACTGATGCGCGAGGCGGCGCGGATATCGGTCGCCGCGCACCGACGCGCCTGGGCGATGACGCGACCGGGCCTGCGCGAATACCAGATCGCCGCCGAGCTGCACTACGAATTCAACCGCCACAACGCGGTCGCCGCCTACGACAGCATCGTCGGCACCGGCGACAACGGCTGCGTGCTGCACTATCGCGCGGGCGAAACCGTGATCGCCGACGGCGACCTGGTGCTGATCGATGCCGGTGCCGAATTCCGCGGCTACGCCGCCGACATCACCCGCAGCTATCCCGCCAACGGAAAATTCTCGACGGCGCAGCGAACCCTGTACGACATCGTGCTCGGCGCGCAGCGTGCCGCCATCGACGAGGCGCGTGTCGGCAAACCGTTCTCGGCCATGCACGATGCCGCGGTCCGCGAACTCACCGCCGGCCTGATCGCCATCGGTCTGATCGAGGGGCCGCTGGACAGCGCCATCCGCGACGCGCGCTATCGCCCCTACTACATGCACAAGACCGGCCACTGGCTCGGTCTGGATGTGCACGATGTGGGCGACTACCGACTGGATGGCGACTGGCGTCTGCTGGAAGCCGGCATGGTCACCACCATCGAACCCGGGTTGTACATCGCCCCGGATGCACCGGTGGCAGCGAAGTGGCGTGGCATCGGCATCCGCATCGAGGACGATGTGCTGGTCACCCGCGATGGACCGGAAGTGCTCACTGGCGCCCTGCCGGTGGAGGCCGCCGAGATCGAGAAGCTGGTCGGTAGCGGCGTCTGAACCGATGTCGACGGCCATCGTCTGGTTCCGCCGCGACCTGCGCCTGGCCGACAACCCGGCGCTGGCTGCCGCCATCCGCGCCGGGCACCGGATCGTGCCGCTGTATGTGCACGCTCCCGACGAAGAAGCGCCCTGGCAAGCGGGCGCCGCCTCGCGATGGTGGCTGCATCATTCCCTGTCAGCACTCGATGCCGACCTGCGCACACGCGGCAGCGGCCTGTGCTTGCGCAGCGGCGACAGCCTGGCTCAGCTCGAACAGGCCGCAGAAGCCAGCAGCGCCGAGGCGGTGTACTGGAACCGTCTGTACGAACCGGCGCTGATCGAGCGCGACCAGCGCATCAAGCGTGCGCTGCGCCAACGCGGCCTGCACGTGGAAAGCCACAACGGCGCGCTGCTGATCGAACCCTGGCAGGTGCAGACCGGCCAGGGCGATCCCTACAAGGTGTTCACCCCGTTCTGGAAGAACGCCAGCGCCCGCCTGGGCGACGCCACGACGCTGCCAGCACCCGAACACTTGCCGAAGTTGCCGGACGGATTGACCAGCGACTCGCTCACCGACTGGGCCTTGTTGCCGCGCATCGCCTGGGACGGCGGCCTGCGCGAAAACTGGCAACCCGGCGAGGACGGTGCGCAGGCGCGACTCCGCGAGTTTCTGAACGGCGCCATCGCGGGCTATCGCGAGCGTCGCGATTTTCCCGCTGACATCGGCACCTCGAAGCTGTCGCCGCATCTGCACTTCGGCGAAATCTCGCCGCGGCAGATCCGCGCCGCCATCGACACAGCAGGCACGGCGGCGTCGAGCTGGCAGGACAATGCCGCCTTCTATCTGCGCGAACTGGGCTGGCGCGAGTTCTCGCATCATCTGATCTACCACTTTCCCGACACCGCGCAGGCACCGCTGAATCCACGCTTCCTGGATTTTCCCTGGCGCGAGAACGACGACGACCTGCGCGCCTGGCAGCAGGGCCGCACCGGCATCCCGATCGTTGATGCCGGCATGCGCGAGCTGTGGCACACGGGCTGGATGCACAACCGCGTGCGCATGGTGGTGGCGTCGTTCCTGACCAAGAACCTGCGCCTGCACTGGTTGCACGGCGCGCGCTGGTTCTGGGACACCCTGGTCGACGCCGATCTCGCCAACAACACCCAGGGCTGGCAATGGACCGCCGGGTCCGGCGCCGATGCCGCGCCCTACTTCCGCATCTTCAATCCGGTCAGCCAGGGTCAGCGCTTCGATCCGGACGGCGCCTATGTCGGTCACTGGATTCCGGAGCTGGCCGCCTTGCCGGCGAAGTGGCGTCAGCAACCCTGGGCGGCGCCTGCTGCGACGCTGGGTGCCGCCGGCCTGGACAGGGACTCGCCGTATCGCCGGCCAGTGGTCGACCTCAGGCAGTCACGCGAACAGGCGCTGGCCGCCTACGCGACGATCAAGGCGTCTGCGCAAGACTGAAAGGACTGGCTCAGCGCGAGCGCCAGGAGCGGCTCATGCGCGCTTCGACCTCGGGCTCCAGCGCCTTGAGGCCGGCCTGACGGCCCAGCTCCAGCGCCTGCCGACGCGGCAAGCCTTCCTCGTAGTGGGCCATCAGTGCCAGCAGGGCACCGACGCGGTTGCCACTGCCGCAGTGCAGGAGCACCTCGCCCTGCGATGCATCCAGCGCGCTGCGCAGCCGCTCGGCGTTCTCGCGGGTGAGGCCTTCTGCGCCGGCCACGGGCAGATTGAGATAGCGCATGCCGTGATCCGCGGCGGCTTCGGCCACGTGGTCGTTCTTGAGCTCGCTGGGATGCCGCAGGTCGATCACCGTACCGACGCCGCGTGCGGCCAAGCGCTCGATCTGCTCGGCGGTCGGCACACCACCGGTGTGCAGACCCGGACGCGGCTGCGCGAAATCCGCGGCATGGGACAAACCGCTCACGGTCATGAGGATTCCCGACAACAACAGCAGTGATGGCAAGTGGCGCATGCAAGCATCGACCACGGCTCAGCCGGTCAGTTCCGCCCAGGCATCGCGGGTCAGGTTTTCCGGGCCGTCCGCGCCGGCACGAACGTTGTCCTCGATGCGCACGCCGCCGAAGCGCTGCAGATGCTCGACCAGCGCCCAGTCGACGCTGCCGGCGTGCGGCCCGTCGCGCAAGGTCGCCAGCAGCATGGGAATGATGTACAGCCCCGGCTCGATGGTGACCACAGCGTCTTCCACCAACGGACGGGTCAGGCGCAGATAGGGATGACCTGTCGGCGGCTCGACGCGGCCACCATCCGGCCCGGCCATGAAGCCGCCGACATCGTGCACCTGCAGGCCGAGCAGATGGCCGACACCGTGCGGGAAGAACACGCTGGAGACACCGCTGGCGACCATGTCGTCGGCATCCATGCGCACCAGGCCGATCTCCCGCAGCACCTGCGCCAGCAGACGATGCGCCTGCAGATGGATCTCCCGGTAGTCGACACCTGGCCGGACCATGTCGCACAGCGCCCGCTCGACCCGGTCCACACCATCGATCAAGGCCTGGAAACGGGTGTCGCCGTTGCTGTAGGTACGGGTGATGTCGCTGGCGTAACCCAGGGCATCGGCACCGGCGTCGATCAGGAAGGAGCGATGCTCCTCGGGCAGGTCATGGCGCTGGTACTGGTAGTGCAGCACCGCGGCGTGATCGTTGAGGCAGATGATGTTGCTGTACGGCAACTCCAGCTCCGACTGTCCGGTGACATGCACGTAGCGCTCCTGGATGGCGCGCTCGGAACGCCGTTCGCGGAACGCCTGCTCGGCCGCGATGTGGCCGCGCACCGCACGCCGGTTGGCCATGCGCATGGCTTCGAGTTCATAGGCGGTCTTGGCCGCGCGCGCCCAATGCAACCGGTCCAGCACCGGCTGCGGATTGTTCGGCGTGAAACCGTCCAGACCCCACGGGCGCTCGCCGAGGATAGCGCTGCGTCCGGATTTCGGCAGGTGCGCGGCGGCATCGGTCGGCTCGCGCACGATGACGATGTCGAAATGCTCGACCCAGTAGCCATTCGGCGCGGTCGGCGGCAGATGCCAGTAGTCGTCGGGCTGGCAATAGATCAGCGTCGGCCGCTTGCCCGGCGTGTACACCAGCCAGGAATCGGTCACGCCGGTGAGCGGCAGCCAGGCCTTGAACTGCGGATTGACCGCGAACGGATCCGGCCGGTCATCCAGGAAGCGGTAGCGCAGCGTTCCCGACGGCAGCAGCAGATGATCGAAATCACCGGCCGCCAGCGCCTGGTCGGCACGCGCGATCATCGTGCGCAGGTGTTCGGGATACAGGCTCGCCAGGGGTTGATGCTGAGAGGGTGCGTTCATGGCGCCATTGTGACGGCCGCTCGGGTGCGCTGCCAGCACCCTGCCTGTCGCCGCGGTCAGGCATGCCGGACCCTCCCTCGCTCGCCCGCGGAAGTTCGCCCGACGCTTCCCGAACTATCCAGGCGCCACGCCGGTGCCGCAGCGTCCTTGCATTGGCGCTGGTCGCCAGGCACTGATCGGCACGGTTGCCGGCACGCTCATTCGGTCTCGCCGGTGACCACCTGGTCGCGACCACCCCGCTTGCCGACGTACATGGCCTCGTCAGCCGCCTTGATGCAAGCGTCGATACCGACATCCGGCGCGCATTCGGCCACGCCGATGGTCACGCTCAGCGCGATCGGCGAACTGTCCACGGGAATGGTCATGGGCACCGAGGACACCGCATGGCGCAGCTTCTCGGCAACCACGCGACCTCCGGACAGGTCGGTCTCCGGCAGCAACACCAGGAACTCCTCCCCACCCCAGCGCGCCAGCAGGTCCTGGCCGCGCAACTGCGCCCGCATCCGTTGCGACACCTCCACCAGCACGGCGTCACCGATGTCGTGCCCGTACTTGTCGTTGATCGACTTGAATCGGTCGATGTCCACCATCAGCACCGAGAACATCCGGCCGGAGCGCTGCGACCTTATCCGTTCAAGCTCGATGCGCTCGAACATGTGTCGCCGGTTGGCCAGCCCGGTGGCCGGGTCGGTGCGCGCCATGTTCTCCAGCTCGCTGGCGGTCTCCCGCCCAAGCCGCAGCCGGCTGCACAGAACGCCGAACACCACCGCCAGCAGGGCGCCGAAGATCAGGGTCACGGCCAGCAGCAGTGTCCGTCGCTGCAACTGCATCTGGCTGACCACCGCGTTGCTCCGGAGCAGGTCGATCTCGCGCAGGCGCTGGTCGCTGTCGAAGCGCTCCTGCAGTTCCGCCACATGGTTCTTGTGGTCGTCGCTGGCCAGCGCGGCATTCAGTCGCGTCACTTCGCGCTGCCAGTGCAGGGCCTGCGGGAAATCCGCCCGCGCTTCCGCCAGCTCGACCCGTCGACTGGCGATCGCCGACGCCATGCCGTGGTTGTCCGGCAGGACCAGCGATTCCGCCCGGTCAAGCTGTTCCTGCGCGGGGTCGAGGCGACCCAGGCGGATCAACGCCGAGGCCATGTACACGCGCGAGTGCAGCTGGCCGTAGGCATCACCGACGCGCTCCTGCATCGCCAGCCCGCGCTGATAGTGGGTCAGCGCCTGTTCCGGATCGCCCAGCCGTTCCAAGGCCAGTCCGATGTTGCTTTCGGCAGCGGCCACGCCTCGGTCCCGGCCGATCTCGCTGAAGATCGCCAGCGCCTGCTGGTTGAGTTCGAGCGCTCGCTCGTTGTCGCTGCGCGCCTTCGCGCTGTCACCCGATGCCTGCGCAGCAAGACCGTCCTGCGCCGCCAGCGCACCGAGGTTGATCAGCGTGCCGGCGATGCCCGATCGAAGACCGCCCGCCTCGAAGTCGCGCAGGGCGGCCTCCTGGTACTCGCGCGCCCGCTCCGGCTGCCCCAGGCTGCTGTACAGGTTGCCGATATTGCCGGCGATCCGCGCTGCCTCCAGGGTGTCGCCACCATCGCGGCTGGCGGTCAGCGCCGTCAGGTAGTGCGACAACGCCAGCTCGTAGGATTCGATGGCGACCAGGGCGGCGCCGGCACCGCGGTGCACGGCGGCGACCTGGGTGAGACCGGCGTCGGCCGGCAATCGCTTCAGCGCCTGGCGATGGTGATCGATGGCTTCGACATAGCGGCCGAGGATATGCAGGTTCGAGCCGATCGCCGAGAGCAGCATCGCCTCGCCGACCGGGCAACTGGCGGCCAGCGCCAACGCCTGGGCAAGGGCCGCTTCACCGCGCTCCAATCCCTGTGCCGCATCGTCGTTGCGCAGCGCAAGCACCGCCTCGGCCTCGGCTTCCAGCGCAGGACACGGCGACTGCGCCAATGCCGGCGCGGCGGCAACCAGACAGGCGAATGCGAACAAGCGGACGGGCACCAGAGAAGCCATTGGCGGATTCTAGGCAGCTTCCAGCGCGTGGAAGGTAAACAATTGAGCAGACAGTGATCTGGTAGGCAATAGTGGTTGCCTGCGATGGCGCTGGCACCTCCCGGCAGGTCGGTAGACCCTGCAGACAGGGGATCGGCTGAGACAGGGGATCGGCTGAGACAGGGGATCGGCTGGTGCTGCGGGCAACCATGGCCGTGTTCAACACGGACAATCATCTTGCGGTGGCGACCATAGGCCAGCGTGCAAGGTTCGGCGAACCGGCTGTCATCCGACCGTCAGCCAATTGACACGCAGCGATGTCGGATCGACAGCGATCATGCCCAGTCGAGCCGGCCGGTCATCACCGCGCTTCCGTGGGAACGGAGCGGGCGCATCGGCATTGCATTCACGTTTCCGTGGCTAGACTTCCGCGCGATTCCTCGATCGGAAACTCGGCAACGGCAGACGCCGGCTGGCGCGGGGCCGTTTGATTATTCCCTGCACTGCCAACCGGAAATTTCCCCACATGTTGCTTCGTCGCCTTGCCATTGCCGCGCTGTTCCTGGCCTTGCTGATGTCTTCCACGGTGCAGGCGCAAGGTGTCTGCCGTGTCGTTCCGGGGGGCATTGGCAGCCAGGACGGTCAGAGCTGGGCATCGGCCATGCGCTTGCAGGTGGCGCTCGCCGATACCAACTGCAGCGAACTGTGGCTTCGTGCCGGCCGCTATCGGCCCAGCACCAGCGACCGCACCGTCAGTTTCGTCATCCGCAACAACCTGAAGGTCTACGGCGGCTTTGCCGGTACCGAAACCGCGCGCAGCCAGCGCCGCGTCACCGAGAACCGCAGCGTGTTGACCGGCGACATGGCCCTGGATGACGTGGTCAACAGCCACGGTGCCACCATGGACGCCAATGACATCGTGGGTGACAACACGCACCGGGTCGTCATCTTCAACGGCAGTTCCTCCGCCAGTCCGATCGGTCCGGGCACCGTCCTGGACGGCGTGACCATTACCGGCGGGGATACGTCCGGCGCCAGTGCGAGTATCAGTGGTGCCGGAATCCACTGCATCGGCTGGGGCTCCGGAGGCAATTGCAGCCCGACCCTGAACAATCTGGTGATCGCCGGAAACCGGGCACTGAACCGCGCTGCCGGCTTGAATCTGGAGATCCGGTCGAACGGCAGCGGCTCACCACGATTGACCAACATCACGTTCATCGGCAACGACGATCTGCTGGACCCCGAGTTTGGCCATGGCAGCAGCGCAGGCGCGATCTACCTCAATGCCAGAAATGGCGGGACCGGTGAGATCGTGATGAGTTCGGTCCGTTTCCACAACAATCGCAGCTTCGCCGACTCCGGCGCGCTATACATCGAAGCCGGCGATGCCGCCGACGTGAAGGTCCGCATCGATCGTGGTCATTGGCGCGACAACCACAGTTACTGGAACGGTTCGGTCGTGAAAGTGCACACCTACAACTCCAGTGTGGTCGACGTCGAGATCACCAACAGCCTGGCGGAGAACAACACCGCCGGCCTGACGGCGCCGTTCGTCGAGATCTACAGCTTCGCCGAGAGCCGCGCCAGCGTCCGCTTCATCGACTCCACATTGATCCACTCGCTGCCCGCTGACGATCAGGTCATGTTCGAGGTCGGCACTCACAGCGAGACGGCAGAGGCGAACCTGAGCTTTCGGCAGGTCACGGGCTACTTCAATCACGTCGCCACCGTGATCGAAAGCCGACGGGCCGGCCGGACAGTCGTCGCCAATTCGATCCTGTGGAGCGACGTCCCAGGCACCACTCCGCTCATCGACAACCAGGACAACTCCGTCGTTCGGATCGGGCGCAGCATGGTCCGCAACGGCTGTCCGACCGGCAACGTGGAACTGTGCACCCTGGTTGCCGGACCACCGGCCTTGCGCCCGCTGGCCAACTACGGCGGCAATCTGCGGAGCCGCAAGCCGCATGCGCACAGCCCGGCGATCGATGCCGGCGCCTCGGCGTACTGCTCGGCGACCGATCAGCGCGGCATTGCGCGGCCACAAGGCGCAGCCTGCGACCTGGGCGCGGTGGAGTTTGTCGACGATCTCTTTGCCGACGGCTTCCAATAGTCTCGCCGTTGCTGGCGGCCATCGGCGCACGACTCACGCGCTGATGCGGTGATGGCGATCCGCAGCTCGACCGTAGTCCCGGATCAGCCCGACTGCAGCCGTCGGGCGCGCCAGCGCGGCCACAAGGTGATGACCAGCAAACCCGCCAGCACCAGCGCGGCCGCTTCGATCTTCCACAACGACAGCGGCTCGCCCAATGCCCATGCCGAAGAGGCCATGCCGACCACGGGCACCAGCAGCGACAGAGGCGAAACCGTCGCCGCCGGATAGCGCGCCAGCAACCAGTTCCAGGCACCGAAGCCGAACAGCGAGTTGCCGATGCCCTGCCACAGGGCGGCGCTCCAGCCGACCCAGCTGGCGTTGGCCAGTGACTGGACGATGGCATCGGATCCTTCCAGCAACCAGCTGCTGACCAGCAAGGGCGGCACCGCGAACAGGCACGACCAGACCATGAAGCCGAGCATGTCGACGCGACCGGCGCGCTTGGCGATCAGGTTGGCGATGGCCCAGCACAGCGCACCGGTCAACGCCAGCAGCAGCCCGCGCGTGGTCATCGAGGCATCGACATGCGTGAACAACACCGCCATGCCGGCCACGCACAGCACCAGCCCGGCCATCTGGAAGCCACGCAGGCGTTCGCGCAGCAACACCATGGCCAGGCCGATGGTGAAGAACGCCTGGGTCTGCATCACCAGCGAGGCCATGCCCGGGCTGATGTCCGCGCGCATGGCGATGAACAGCAGGCCGAACATGCCGAAACCCATGAACACGCCGTTGCCGACCAGCAGGCGCCAGGGCACCTGCGGCCGTCTGATGAAGAACAGCCAGGGCAGCACTGAAAAGACGAAGCGCAGGGTCGCCAGCAGCAGCGGTGGAAATTCGTCCAGCCCCCAGCGGATGACGACGAAGTTAGAGCCCCAGATCACGATCACGAACAGGGCCAGCAGCAGGTGGGCGGGCGTCATGACACGGGGTTCTTGGGCGGATGGCGATTGTCGCACCGCAACATGGGGCCGTACAGTGTGCCGGCGCCGATCGGCCAGCGACGTTCGCGCCATCGGATCCGGTCGATGCGACTGCGCCAGGATCGAGACGCGCTGACGTTCGTGCGGAAAAATGTGGCCGGGGCTGCCGCACCGCGACCGGCGACTCCGGCGAGCGACCGCGGCCCTGTCGCACGCTTCCGTGCCCGCTCAGGCGACAATCGCGACAATCAGCGATCAGCCCACAGATCCAAGGACCCGACCATGGCCCTCTCCGACCTCGCCGCCGTTGCCGGCACGCATGGCAGCCGCGATCCAGCCACCCGCGGCTTCGTGTTCAACCACACCATGCTGCGGGTGAAAGACCCCGCGTTGTCGCTGGACTTCTACACCCGCGTGCTCGGCTTCCGACTGATCGAAAAGCGCGATTTCGCCGAGGCGAAGTTCAGCCTGTACTTCCTCGCCATCATCGACGACCCCAGCACGATTCCCGACAATGACAGCGCCCGCCACCACTGGATGAAGTCGTTCCCCGGCGTGCTGGAACTGACCCACAACCACGGCAGCGAAAGCGAGGCTGGCCCGGTCTACCACGACGGCAACAGCGAGCCGCGCGGCTTCGGCCACATCGCCATCGCCGTACCCGACATCGTCGCCGCCTGCGAACGCTTCGAACAACTGGGCGTGCCGTTCCAGAAGCGCCTCAGCGACGGCCGCATGCGCAGCATCGCCTTCCTCAAGGATCCCGACGGCTACTGGGTCGAGATCATCCAGCCCACGCCGCTGGCCTGACCGGCCGTTGCGGGCCGCGTGACGATCGTCGCGCGGCCCGCGTTAGACAGCCTTGGTCAGCGCTGCGGCTGCCAGCGGAAGCCGACGTAGGCGGTGCGGCCAGCGGTGTTGTAGCCGTAGACCTGCGTGTAGTCCTTGTCGGCGGCGTTGTCGACGCGCGCTTCCAGGGTCCAGTCCGGCGTCACCGACCAGGCCGCGCGCAGGTTGACCAGGCCGTAGCCGGCCAGCACGTGGTTGCTGGGGAAGCCGGCGTCCTCGCGGGCACCGATCAGCACGGTCTCGACACCCGCCTGCCAGCGCTCGCCCAACTGGCGATCGACACTGACCGCACCCTTGCGCTTGGCCCGGCGCAGCAGCAGCGAATCGGTGTCCTCGTTCTTCGGATCCTGCCAGGTGGCGCTGGCGTTGATCAGCCAGCCATCCAGGGCGACGCCGTACTCGGCCTCGAAGCCCTCGATGCGCACGCGGGCGATGTTCTCGGCCTGCGAGATGCCACCGCCGGTAAAGCTGATCATGTCGCGGATGTTGGTACGGAACGCGCGTAGCCGCAGGTTGCCGGCATCGCCGAAACCGACGTCGGCGCCCAGTTCAGCGCTGCGCGAGCGCTCCGGGTCCAGATCCGGGTTGCCCATGTACCAGCCGCCGAAACCGGGTGAGTACAGCTCATTGAGGTTGGGTGCTCGGAAGCCTTCGCCGACGCTGGCGCTCAGACGCACCGCTTCGTTGACGCGGAAGCCCAGCGCCGCCGAGCCGGTGAACTCGCCACCGAAGTCGCTGTTGTCGTCGTAGCGACCGACCAGTTCGGCATCGAACGCACCCAGCGCGGCGCGCCATCCCAGGTAGCCAGCGGTGCTGTCGCGCTCGCCGCCGTAGGGATCGCCGAAACCGCTGTTGGCATGGCCTTCTTCGTCCAGCCAGTTCACGCCGAACAGCAGGCTCTGGCCTGGCGCCAGCGTCAACGCGTTCTGCCAGTCCAGGGCGGTGCGTCGGGTCCAGAAGGTGGATGCGCTGATCGGCGTCTCCAGATCATCGCGGCCATTGCTGAGCGTCACCTGGTGCGTCCAGCGATCGGACAAGGACCCGGCCAGGGTGACTGCCACGCTCTGCGTGACGGTTTCCGATACCGCCGGCCCGAAGCTTTCCTCGGCCTCGCCATTGTCGAAGTCGACATCGCCTTCGGCGCGGAAGAAGCGCGCATCCAGACTGTGACCGCCGAAGTCGGTGCCGGCACTGAGGCTCAGCGAACGCTGCTTGTGGCCGTCGTCGTCCGGCCAGTAGCCAAAGCCGTCCGGATTCTGCGAGGAGAAACCGTCGGTGCGCTCGTCGGCATAGAAGGCGCTGAAGCGGTAACCCTCGCCATTGACGCCCCAACCGGCCTGCGCGCGACGGGTGCTCTGGCTGCCGGCCTGGGCGGCAATGACCGGACCATCGAGCCGGCGGGTGAATATCTGCACGACGCCGCCGATCGCGTCCGAACCCCAATAGGCCGCACGCGGACCGCGCACGATCTCGATGCGCTCGACCTGCGAGACCGGCAGGTTGCTCCAGTCCAGCGCGCCGGTGTTGAACGAGGACACCCGCACGCCATCGACCAGCACCAGCACATGATTGGAGTTGGTGCCGCGCAGGAACAGCGAGGTGGCGCCGCCCGGCCCGCCGCTGCGCGCCAGGTCGATGCCGGCCTGCACCCGCAACAGGTCGATCAGACTGAAGGCCTGGCTGCGTTCGATATCTTCGCGGGTAACGACGCTGACCGTGGCCAGGCTGGCGTCGACCGTTTCGCTGCTGCGCGAGGCGGTGACGGTGGTGGTATCAAGTTGCCGGTCGCTGGCATGCGCCAACGCAGGCAGGGCAACGGCAATGGCCGCGGCAAGCAGGGAAAGTACAGGCTTCATGGAACGATCTCCGTCTGGTTCGCACACCCGCGAACGTGGGAGATCAGGCGGCCCGAAGCCGGCGGAAGGACGATCGACACGATCGGCGGGCCGGCAAACACTGGCCGCGCCGCCCTCCGCAACGCTCAGTCGACCCGGCTACATGCCAGGCCATCCATCGAGGCCGGTCTCCGGGCTCGCGATCGTGTCGGGTATCCGACATCGCCGGCCGCCTTCCCGCATCGCTGCAGTGGCCTTGGCCGGCTTCGATCCACTTACCGTTGCGGGGGCAGCGCCGGTATCGCACCGGCTTCCCGTTTCATCCGACGTCGCCGCCGGACACCTCGAAGCCCGCGCATTGTAGGTCTCCAGCCCTCCGCCGGACAAGGAACCTGCCCCGCTGTGGGCCATGGGCTGGGCGGATTTGGCGTTAAACTGCGCAGCCCATTTTCGCCTGTGACCGAGCGCCCGCACATGGATGTCGCCAGCCTGCCCTCTTCCGACGACACCCGCCTGGCCGTGATCGGCCTGGGCTATGTCGGCCTGCCCCTGGCGGTCGGCTTCGGTCGCGAACTGTCGACCCTGGGCTTCGACATCAACCAGGCGCGGGTCGCCGAGCTGCGCCAGGGTCGTGACCACACCCTGGAAGTCAGCAGCGAAGAACTGAAGGCGACACCGAAGCTGCGTTTCTCCGACAGCGCGGCCGACCTGGCGCAGTGCAACGTGTTCATCGTGACCGTGCCGACGCCGATCGACGACGCCAAGCGCCCGGACCTGACCCCGCTCGAATCGGCCAGCCGCACCGTCGGCCGGGCGATCAAGCGCGGTGGCGTGGCGATCTTCGAGTCCACCGTGTACCCCGGCGCCACCGAAGAGGTATGCGTGCCGATCATCGAGCGTGAGTCCGGCTTGAAATTCAACGTCGACTTCTTTGCCGGCTACAGCCCCGAACGGATCAATCCGGGCGACAAGCAGCACCGGCTGGAAACCATCGTCAAGGTGACCTCGGGCTCGACCCCGCAAGCGGCCGAATTCGTCGATGCCCTGTACCGCCGGGTGATCACCGCCGGCACCCACAAGGCCTCCAGCATCCGCGTGGCCGAAGCCGCCAAGGTGATCGAGAACACCCAGCGCGACCTCAACATCGCGCTGATCAACGAGCTGTCGCTGATCTTCCACAAGCTCGGCATCGACACCAGCGAAGTGCTGGCCGCGGCCGGCACCAAGTGGAACTTCCTGCCGTTCCGGCCCGGCCTGGTCGGCGGCCACTGCATCGGCGTGGACCCGTACTACCTGACCCACAAGGCGCAACAGATCGGTTACCACCCGGAAGTGATCCTGTCCGGCCGGCGCATCAACGACGGCATGGGCGCGCACGTGGCCGAGCGCGTGATCAAGCTGATGACCAAGCGCCGTATCCACACCGCCGAGGCCAACATCCTGATCATGGGCCTGACCTTCAAGGAAAACTGCCCGGACCTGCGCAACACCCGCGTGGTCGACGTGATCGGTGAGTTCCAGAGCTACCACGCCAACATCGACGTCTACGACCCCTGGGTCAGCGCCGAGGAGGCGAAGCACGAGTACGGGCTGGACCTGATCGACGCCCCCAAGGCCGGGCACTACGACGCGATCATCCTCGCGGTCGGCCACCACCAGTTCATGGCGCTGGGCGCCGAGAAGATCCGCGCGCTGGGCAAGCCGGACTGCGTGCTGTTCGACGTCAAGCACCTGCTGCCGCGCGAAGCGGTCGACGATCGCCTGTAAGCGCGCTTCGCTGGCCACGCGCTCGCTAGTGTCACAACACGTCACAAAGCCGGCAGCAGCCGTTGTCGCCAGCGCGTAAACTGCGCGTCCGCCCCGACGCGCGCCAGTGCGCGCCTTCGACCGATCCGAGACAGGCTTCCCGCGCATGGCCAAACGCATCCTGGTGACCGGCGCGGCCGGCTTCATCGGCTCCACCCTCAGCCACCGCCTGCTCGATCGCGGCGATCAGGTGCTGGGCTATGACAACCTCAACGACTACTACGACCCGACGCTCAAGCAGGCACGCCTGGACCGACTGAGCACGCGTGACGGTTTCAGCTTCGTCCAGGCCTCGCTGGAAGACCGGCCGGCGCTGGAACGCGCCTTCGCCGACTTCAAGCCCGAGCGCGTGATCAACCTGGCCGCCCAGGCCGGGGTGCGCTACTCGCTGGAAAACCCCTACGCCTACGTCGACGCCAACCTGGTCGGCTTCATCAACGTGCTGGAAGCCTGCCGGCACGGCAGCGTCGAGCATCTGGTCTACGCCTCGTCCAGCTCGGTCTACGGCGCCAACCGCAAGCTGCCGTTCTCGGTGCACGACGCGGTCGACCACCCGGTCAGCCTGTACGCGGCGACCAAGAAGGCCAACGAGCTGATGGCGCACACCTACAGCCACCTGTTCGGCCTGCCGACCACCGGCCTGCGCTTCTTTACCGTATACGGCCCCTGGGGCCGACCGGACATGGCGCTGTTCCTGTTCACCCGCAACATTCTGAACGGCGAACCCATCCAGGTGTTCAACCATGGCAGGCACACCCGCGATTTCACGTATGTAGACGACATCGTCGATGGCGTGGTGCGGACCCTGGACCGCCCGCCCGCCGGCGACCCGAACTTCGATCCGCTGGCGCCCGACCCAGGCAGTTCGGCGGGCCCCTACCGCGTCTACAACATCGGCAACGACCAGCCCGTGCAGCTGACCCGCTACATCGAGATCATCGAGGAGTGCCTGGGTCGGCAGGCCGAGAAGATCCTGCTGCCGCTGCAGCCGGGCGACGTCCCCGACACCCATGCCGACATCCAGGCGCTGGCGGCCGACACCGGCTATGCCTCGACCACCCCGGTCGAGGTCGGCGTGCGCCGGTTCATCGACTGGTACCGGGGCTATTACCGGGTCTAGACCCATTCTGGTCAGCCCTCGTCCTGTGGTAGATTCTTTGTCATCAATGCGTTGTAACGGGAGGAGAATCATGAAAATCGGTCCGCGGTGGCTGTCTCTCGTCTGGCTCGTACTGCTCGCCGGCTGCGCCGTGGCGCCGCGTCCGGGCGACGCGCCGACCGTCGATCCGTCCGCCCAGGCGGTGGATGTCTATCGCATCGGCGTCGACGACGTCCTGCAGGTGTCGGTCTGGCAGAACCCGGACCTCAACGTGACCGTCCCGGTCCGCCCGGACGGCAACATTTCCGTGCCGCTGGCCGGCGACATTCCGGCCGGTGGTCGCACGCCCGAGGAAGTCGGTGCCTCGATCAAGGAGCGGCTGGGCTCGTTCATCCGCGAGCCGAATGTCACCGTCATCCTGACCGAGCTGCGCAGCCACGAGTATCTGGCCCGGGTGCGCGTCACCGGTGCGGTTCGCACGCCGGTGTCCGTTCCCTACCGGCAGGGCATGACCGTTCTGGATGCGGTGCTGGAAGCCGGTGGCACCAACGAATTCGCCGCCGCCGATCGCACCCAGCTGTACCGCAAGGAAGGCGAGGCCACACGCACCTACCCGGTGCATCTGGACCGTATCCTCAAGCGCGGCGAGCTCGGCACCAACTACCCGGTGCAGCCCGGCGACGTGATCACCGTTCCGGAACGGTCGTTCTGACCGACGCCGGCTGAGTCGAAAAGACAGGCACTCCATGTTCGGAAAGGAACCCTCCAGCCCCGGGACCGCCGCCGTTCCAGCCAACG
The DNA here is from genome assembly GCA_035911475.1 of Lysobacterales bacterium. GTDB lineage: Bacteria > Pseudomonadota > Gammaproteobacteria > Xanthomonadales > UBA2363 > Pseudofulvimonas. Next base: position 106,207 of record JAMHVM010000123.1, read on the forward strand.
AGCTGGTACTGCAGCTGTTCCGCGAGGGAAGGCGTCGGGCTTTGCCGCTGGCGCTGATCTTCGCCGCGATCGCCCTAGTCGCGCTGATGTTCGGCCTGTTCCTGATGGAGCGCAGCTACGAGTCTTCGACCAGCATCCTGGCGCAGGAAAGCGACATCATCCAGCCGCTGCTGGAAGGCCGCGCGGTGCCGACCAGCGCGGCCGATCATGCCGGCATGGCGCGTCAGGTGCTGTTCGGGCGCCGGGTCATGGAGGAAATCCTGCGCATCGGTGGCTGGCTCGAGAACAACCCGACGCCGATCGAGCAGGATCTGCTGATGGAGCAGATCAAGGGCCGCACGCGGGTGCTGAGCCCACGACCGAACCTGATCCAGATCAGCTTCCGCGATCCCGATCCGATGCGCGCCTTCCGGGTTGCCGATGCCTATGCCAGCCTGTTCATCGAAGAGAGCCGGGCGGCCAAGGAGCGCGAGAGCCGCGATGCCTACGAGTTCATCGACAGCCAGGTGCGCGACTACCACACCAAGCTGACCGAAGCCGAACAGGCCCTGCTGCAGTACCGCTCGCGCAATGTCGACGCGCATCCGGGCAGCGAGGCCGACGTCAACGCCCGCATCAACGCCCTGCGTACCCAGGTCGAACAGGCGCGCATGACCCTGCTCGAGCAGCAGTCGCGCCAGGAATCGCTGGAGGCGCAGCTGGCCGGCGAGTCCGAAGTCACCGCGGTACAGACCCGAGAATCGCTGTACCGGGCGCAGCTGGTCGACCTGCAGGCGCAGCTGGACACCTTGCTGCTCACCTATACCGACCAGTACCCGGATGTGATCCGGATCCGCCACCAGATCAGCGACATCCAGCGTCAGTTGGAACAGGAATCGCGGCGGCGAGAGCGTGGCGAGAGCGAATCGCCGTTCGACAGCGCGCAGTTCAACCCGCTCTATCAGGAACTGCGCACGCGTTCGGCGGAAGTGCGTCGGGAAACCGCGGCCTCGCAGTCGCGCCTGTCGATCGCCGAATCCCTGCTCAACGCCGAGCTGGACCGCGCCCGTCGCGTCGCCGCCTCAGAGGGCGCCCTGGCCGAGCTGACCCGTGACTACGAGGTCAACCGCGACATCTACCAGGATCTGCTGCGCCGTCGCGAGAACGCGCGCGTGTCCATGGTGCTGGACCAGGAACAGCGTGGCTTGACCTTCCGCATCCAGGATCCGGCGGTGATGCCGCTGCGTCCGACCGGCTTGCGTCTGGCCCACGTCGCAGCCGGAGGCCTCGCCGCCGCCCTCGCCATTCCGCTGGGGCTGCTGTTCGTGCTCACCCGCTTCGATCCGCGCATCCGTTCGGCGGCCCAGCTGGAGCGGCTGGGTGTGCCGGTGCTGGCCACCGTCCCGGCCTACCCGACGCCGGGAGAACGTACCCGCAAGCGGCTCAAGTTCGCGCTCGCGGCGCTGATCGTCATCGCGGTATTCGCGCTGTACGCCGCGGTCTACTGGCTCCGGCAGGTGAACTGATGAACCAATCGTCCTCCGACCGCGCCGGACAGCCCGGCGGCAGCCAGCACCAGCCGCTGACCACGCAGGTCGACGAAGCCCAGCAGTTGACGCCGCGGCGCCTGGAAGAGAAGCGGCTGATCCACCGCAACCCGTCCGCGCGCGAGCAGGCCGATGCCTTCCGCGAGATCCGCACGCGCCTGCTGGAACTGGGCGGCAATCGCAACTTCATCACCATGGTCGCTTCGGTCGGCCACGGCTGTGGCGGCAGTTTCGTGGCCCGCAACCTGGCCGCGGCGTTCGCCTTCGACCCGACCAAATCCGCCTTGCTGATCGACTGCGACCTGCAGAATCCCTCGCAGCACCTGGCTCTGGGCGTCAAGCCCACGCATGGCGGCCTGGTCGACTATCTGGATCGGCCGGACGCCGATCTGGAGCAGGTCATCTATCCCGTCGGCGTGCCGCGCCTGCGCCTGATGCCGGCCGGTGGCCAGCGTGAGACCGTCGGCGAGTACTTTTCCTCGTTCCGCATGCGCACCATGATCGATTCGCTGCGCAGCCGCTACGCCGACCGCTACATCGTCATCGACGGGCCGGCCGCCCAGCATTCGCCCGACGCACGCATCCTGGCCGACCTGGCCGATTTCATCGTGCTGGTGGTCGGTCACGGCCGGATGATGCCGCGCGCGGTGGAGAAGGTTGTTGCCCGGTTCGATCCGGAAAAACTGGCCGGCGTTGTCTTCAACAACCGGCGATGAGCCCATGCTCGGGAGATGGACATGAGCCAGCTTAGCCCGTCCCACCGTCCGCTACGACAGTTGCTGCTGCCGGCCGCGCTTTGCGCGGCGATCGTTTCCACGCCGGCCCATGCCTGGCGCCTGAACTGGTTCGTCGAACTGGCGGTCGAGCACAACGACAACGTGCTGCTCACCGAAAACGACCCGATCAGCGCCAGCATCCTGCGTCCGGCGGTCGGATTCTCGCTCAGCCAGGAGGGCGCGACGGTCCAGGCCCAGGTCAACGGACTGATCGAACACCGCAACTACCTCGATGACGAATACGGCAGTGAACTGCTCAGCGAACTCAATGGCACGCTGAACTGGGTGATGATGCCCGGGCGCCTGCATTTCACCGTGCAGGATCGCCTGAGCGTGCAACCGATCGTGCTGGCGGCACCGGACGCGCCGAACAACCGCCAGCAGACCAACGTGTTCGCGGCCGGACCGACGCTGTACTTCCGCCTGTCACCGACCATCAACGGCCAAGCCGAAGCACGCTGGATCGACACCCGTGCCCGGGAAACCGCTGCCTTCGACAGCCAGCGGCTCAGCGGCGCGGTCCGGGCGATCAAGGATCTCGGCGCCACCCGCAGCATTTCGGTCAACCTTCAGGCGCAGCAGGTCGATCTGGACGACAACACCACGGTTTCCGACTACGACCGCTACGACGCCTTCGCCCGCTACCGGCAAACGCTCAATCGCCTGGAGCTCGGCCTGGAAGCCGGCTATTCCTGGCTGGAGTACGACGACGGCCAGTCGCGTTCGAGCCCGTTGTTCCGCGCCCTGCTCGGCTGGCGCGCCAGCGAGCGCAGCAGCCTCGACCTGGTCGCCGCGCGTCGCTATTCCGACACCGCCGAGTCGATGATCGAGCCGACCCCGATCGATGGCGGCGTGCCGACCATTCCACCGATGGTGATCATCGGCGACGAGGTGGTGAACGCCACTGCCTACCGGGAAACCTCGCTGGAAGCCGGCTACGGCTATGACGGCACCCGCGCCGATTTCGCCATCCGTCCGTTCTACCGCAAGCTGGAATACCCGCTGGAAACCGGCCCGGACCAGACCGGGCGCGGCATTTTCGCAACCTGGTCGTGGCTGCTGCAGCACAATCTGAGCCTGACCCTGGAAGGGCGGACCGAGCGCCTGCAGTTCGACACCACCGGCGTCGAGAACGACACCTGGCTGGCCTCGGCCTGGCTGCGCAAGCAGTGGACCCCGCACTGGAGCGGCCGTGTGGGCTACACCCGCTACGAGCGCGACAGCAGCGAGAGCGGTCTGAGTGCCGCGCAGAACGTCTACCTGCTGGCGGTGCGCTACACGCGCTGACACTGCAGGCACAATGCACTTCTCCGTCTGTTGTCCTGGCGCCGCCGGGACCTGACCGCCAACCGGCGCAAGAACCGACCCATGTCCGAAAAACCGATCCTTGTCACCGGTGGCGCCGGCTACATCGGCAGTCACGTCGCCCTGCAGCTGCGCGAGCGCGGCGAACGCGTGCTGGTGCTGGACAACCTGAGCACCGGTGTCCGTCACGCCGTGCCCGAGCACGAGCTGGTGGTCGGTGATGTCGGCGATCGCGCCCTGGTCGAACGCCTGCTGGGCGAGCATGGCATCGACACGGTGATGCACTTCGCCGCACACACCGTGGTGCCCGAATCGGTGGCCGATCCACTCAAGTACTACGGCAACAACACCTGCAGCACGCGCAGCCTGCTGGCGGCCTGCTCGACCGCCGGCGTTCGTCATTTCGTGTTCTCGTCCACCGCGGCCGTGTACGGCATGCCCGACAGCGGCGTGGCCGACGAAGACACGCCGACCCGGCCGATCAATCCCTACGGCAGTTCCAAGCTGATGAGCGAAATGATGCTTCGCGACCTCAGCGCGGCCACCGATCTGCGCCACGTCATCCTGCGCTACTTCAACGTGGCCGGCTGCGATCCACAGGGCCGCATCGGCCAGAACACGCCCAAGGCCACGCTGCTGATCAAGGTGGCCTGCGAGCACGCTGCCGGCAAGCGCCCGCAACTGGCCATCTTCGGCACCGACTACGACACCCCGGATGGCACCTGCATCCGCGACTACATCCACGTCGAGGATCTGGCCAGCGCGCACCTGCGCGCGCTCGACCATCTGCGTGCCGGCGGTGACTCATTGACACTGAACTGCGGCTACGGTCACGGCTACAGCGTGCGTGAAGTGCTCGACGCGGTCGCGCGGATCAGTGGCCAGGCCTTGAACATCGTCGAGCAGCCGCGTCGCGCCGGCGATCCGCCGGAACTGATCGCGCGCAGCGAACGACTGAAGACACTGCTGGGCTGGCAGCCCCGCCACGACGACCTCGATGTCATCGTGGCGACCGCGCTGAACTGGGAACGACACCTGGCACGGGCCGATGCCGCAGCCGGTTGACCGCCGCGGCAGCGCCGCCACCGAAGCGCCGTTATCCGATTCGTCGCGCGAGAAACAGCGGATACGGCGCGGTCGCGACCAAACCCAGCGACTCGCCGGCAACGGCGAACAGGTTGTTCACGCGATCAGCCATGTTGCGCCGCGACTCGAACGGCGGGTCGTAGAACGCCCGCCGACGCAGGATCTCGAAGCCATGCCGGTGCAGCAGCGCGGCGGCATCACCGGCATCGTGGTGGCGGATACCCGGCGATGGATGTCGGTCGCGCTCGCGCTGGCCACTGATCCGTCGCCACAGGCGCGACAGGAACGGCGAGGTCTTGGTCGCAACAACCAGATGTCCACCCGGGCGCAGCACTCGCCGGATGTCGGCCATGTAGGCCTCGTCGTCCGGGACGAACGGCAGCACCACGATCGAGAGCACGATGTCGAAGCTGGCGTCGGGAAAATCCAGCCCGTCCGGCCGACAGCGGTCGAACGGGATCGGCGCGTATTGCTGGCGCGCGAAATCGACCCGACGCTGCTCGACGTCGACGGCATGGATGTCCGGATGTGTCTTCGCCGCTTCCCAGGCGATGTCGCCCCAGCCAAACCCGTAGTCGAGCACCCGCCCCGGCGGCAGTTCGCGCAGCAACGCCAGCACGGCGTCGTGTCGACGCTTCTGATGGGCGTCCAGCGCGGCACCGCGACGGAAATGCGCCGGCACATCGGCGAACTCTTCGCGCCGATCCTCGTCTGACATAAACACCCCTCCGTAGGGGAATCCCTTCGATGCCAACAGTCTACCGTCACAGCCACATGATCCGCCGCCTGGTCGCGACATTCCTTGCCCTCGTCGCGACCAGCGCGAGCGCCTTCGCCGACAGCGCGATCCGCTTCGAGAATGTCACCGCCACCGCGCTGGACGTCCAGGCGCAATCCGACTACCGCTTCGATGCGGTCTGGACCGACTTCAACGGCGATGGTTGCCCAGACCCCTTCATCTTCGGTCACGCCGATCCGGCCACCAGCCGCCTGTGGCTCAACCGCTGCGATGGCAACGGCGGCTTCGCCCTGGCCGACAACCAGGACGTCCGCTACTACATCAACCCGCCGGAACTGCCGCTGGGCGCGGGCTGGATGAGTGTGTTCGACATTGATGGCGATGGTCGCGAGGACTTCTGGCTGCGCCATGCCAACATGCTCGCCGGGCGCTACCTCAACGGCACGCCGGCCGGCCAGTTCGTACCGCGCTTCGCATCGAAGGCCGATGCCTGCAACAACGCCTGCGTGTTCGGCGACATCGACGGCGATGGCCGCCTGGACATCATCGAGCCGGACCGCCGCATCACCGACATGGTCAGTGGCCGCGAGCTGTACCCGGCCACCAGGCGCAAGGGCGAAGCCATCATCTTCGATGTCGATGGCGACGGCTGGCCCGAAGTCGTGCAACCCGGAGCCGGTGGCTACTGGCAGAACCGGCGCGGCAAGCTGAGCTGGGTCGATGCCGGCCTCGCCGGTGAACAACCCATCCTCGCGGCCGATCTCGACGGCAGCGGGCGGCTGTCCTTGCTCACCTTGACCGATACCACCGACAGCCGACGCGGGCGCATCCACCTGTTCCGCAATGATGGCGAGGGACGCTTCAGCGACATCACCGCCGACAGCGGCCTGGCCGACCTGCCGGTGATTGCCTGGCATACCGGCTATGGCAACGGTATCGCTGCGGATCTGGACAACGACGGTCGCCTCGACCTGATGCTGAGCGCGTTCGACCGGCGTGAGGCGGTGTTGCTGATGCGCAATCTGGGTGGCCTGCGCTTCGAACGGCTGACCACCGCCTTTGGTGCGGCGGGCCAGGGCGCCGAAGGTTCCGTCGCCCGCGGCGATCTGGCTGACTACGATTTCGATGGTCGTCTGGATCTGGTCAAGACCCAGGCCGGCAGCAACATCGGGCTGTGGCGCAACGTCACCGCCAAGGACAACCACTGGATGCAGGTGCGCGTACGCGGCGGTGCACACAACAGCGACGCCGTCGGTGCCGACGTGCGCTGGCTGTCTCGCGACGACGGCGCGCTGGTTGCCCACGACGTGGTCCAGATCGGTGACCGGCATCCACGCCGCGTCCTGCATGGCGGGTTGGGGCGGCACCAGCGCGTCGATCTGGAAGTGCGCTATCCGCACGGCGGCAAGTCATGGCGCTTCGATGACCTCGCAGCCGACCAGGCGGTGATCGTCTTCCCCGATGGTTGCCTGCTGACCGGCTGGCGTCCGGGCAAGGGCTGGCCACGCCAGGCGCCGCAGAAGTGCGACCAGCGCGGCGAGCGCCCGACATCATCGCGGGCGGCGGCTTCGGCCTCGAACTGGCCCGCGCAGCTGATGCCGTTGTTGGCGACGATGTTCGCCGCCACCGCGGCGGACAACGACCAGCAGCGCATCGAACTGGTGCGCAACGGCGCCAGCGGCGACCAGGTCGCGGTCACTTTCGGCATCCCATTCGCACCCGGGGTGCTCACCGACAGCGAACGCCTGCGCATCCTCGACAGCACCGGCAACGAGATTCCGGCGCATGTCACCCCGACCCTGCGCTGGCACAGCAAGGACGACAGTGTCCGCGCGGTCAAGGTGCAGTTGCGCACCGCATTGCGTGGCGAGCGCTCCGGTCTGCGCTTCTCCATCGGCGAAGCGCGCACGCTGCCGGCTCCCGAGCCCTGGCCGTTCCACGACGGTCTGGTCGACGGCAGCGAGGGATTGCGGGTGCCCGGCGTGCTGGCGACGCTGGATCCGGGCTGGCTCAGCGCCTCGCTGATCGCCGGCCCGCAGGCGCCGGCGTCGCGGGCAACGCGCGCCTATGACGCTTACTTCGATCGCCAGTTCCAGTGGGCCGGGCCACTCCCGGCGAACGACGAGATCGCCTGGCTGTTCGATCGCACCACCACGCTGTACAAGCAGTATGTGCGTACCGGTCGTGCCGACCTGCTGGCCGCGGCGATCGCCAGCTACCGCTTCTACATGAGCAAGCTGGTGCGCGACGCCAGCCCGGCCAGCAGTGCCTGCGGCGGCGGCTGGAAGTTCGGCCAGGTCAATCCCTGCGACGTGAAGTTCGTCTACATCGAGCCGATCCTGCTCGCGCTGGCGCTGTCGGGCGACGACAGCCAGCACGACGACGCGCTGATCGACAAGATGGTGCAGCAGTGGGAACGCGGTGGCTGGAGCGGCATCCGCGGCCCCTACCTGCGCGCCAACCAGGACTTCACCGAACGCCAGGCCGGCCTGGGCCTGCTGGCCGTGGTCAGCGCCTGGGAGCTGACCGGCAATGCCGGCTACCGGACCATGATCGACCACCGGATCGGCTGGCTGCTCGACCACCAGCGCAACAATCCCGACGGGCTGGGCGACGACGGCTGCTGGCGGCACAGCTGGCAGATGCACGAAGGCAACAGTTACGACCCGGCAACCGATACCCGCGGCTGCTCGCCGTGGATGAGCGAGAACATCATCGATGGTCTCTGGCATGCCTGGGTAGCCACCGCAGACCAACGCATTCCCGGGATGATCACCGGCTTTGGCCGCTGGCTGGAAAACCACGGCTGGATCAGCGATGCCATTTTCAAGCAGGCCGGGCACAGCTGGCGCGATCCCTGCAGCGGCCCGAAGGGCCAGATCGCCTGGTACTTCAGTTCCTCTCAGGCCTCGCCGGAGCAGTTGATCAGGATCCAGGATTCCGACGGCTGGTACAGCGACTCGCACACCGTACAGCTGGGGCTGGCAGTGGCCGCGGCACGCTACTTCGAGACCGACCCGGCCCAGGCCAAGGCGCTGGAAGCGCGTCTGAAGGGTGTCGCCAATTCCTACGCCGTCGCCTGTGCCGCCTCTGCCAGCACGCCGCGCCGGTTCAACTGGAACAACCGGGGCAGCGGTGTCGTGCAGTGGCTGCAGCAGAACTTCCCGGCGGTCGCCGAGTGATCGACGCCGCACACCCGGACGATCCGTGCCAACGCTGCCGCGCGGTGTCATGAACGGGCCATGCAGACGACCGGATCATCCTGCCGCCGAAGCATTTGACGCGCGGATACCGCGAACGACATCACGTTCCAATATCATGTCGCCCTGCGGAAGCATTCGTCGCGACGGTCGTGCCGGCACGATCCGGCGCGGCCATGGCCCGTCCACCTGCCCGACACCATGAAGGTCCTGCATCTCACCCTCTCCTACAGCCATGGCGGGCGCCGCGAGGCGATCGCTGCGCTGGCGCGCGGCCTGCAAGGCATGGCGGTCGACAGCTACCTGTGCTGCGTGGACGAGTTCGGATCCAGCGTCGAGGAACGGACGCCGTTCGTGGACAGCATCTGTCTGGACCGACGCCGGCTGTTCGACTTCCGCGCGCTGCGCCGCCTGCACCGCTTCTGCCGGGACAAGGGCATCGACGTCCTGCACGCGCACGACGCCGCCAGCGAGGCGATGGCAGCCATGGCCATGCCGTGGCGCGGACCGGTCCTGCTGATGAGCTTCCACCGCACCCGCAGCCTGGAAACGGCCCGGTTGCGTCATCGTCTGCGCAACGCCATCGTCGGCCTGCGGGTCGGCGCCGTGGTCACCGCGTCGGAGGAACGGCGGCGCCACTACATCGAGAACAACTTCGTCAGCGCACGCAAGGTCTCATGCATTCCGCTGGGCATCGATTTGGACCGGTTCCGGCCCGACCCCGCGGTGCGCGCAGCCACCCGCGCGCGTCTCGGCGCCGATCCGGCCCAGTTGCTGGTCGGCACCGTCGGCCATTTCGGACCGGAGAAGGGCGTCGATCTGGCGATCGGTGCGTTCCAGGCATTTCTGCGCCGGCACCCGGAACGGCAGGCACGCATGGTGATCCTGGGCCGGGGCGATCCCGAGCATCAGGCCGCCATCGATGCCGCAGTGACCCCGGAGTTCGCCGACCGGATCGATTTCCGCGGTTTCCAGACCGACCCGGAAAACTGGTTCCCGGCCTTTGATGTCCTGCTGCACGGCGCCCGCGACGAGGCCTTCGGCCTGGTTCTCGCCGAAGGTCAGGCCTGCGGCGTACCCGTGGTTGCCGCACGTGTCGGCGGCATTCCGGAAGTGGTGCTCGACAACCAGACCGGTCGGCTGGCTTCGGCGCCGGCGATCGAGCCGCTGTCGAACATGCTCGAAGACGTGGTCTCGGATGAGACGCGTCGGGAAACCATGGCGCGCCGGGCCATCGACCACGCCCATCACCAGTTCAGTCGCGAACGCTACGCCGGTGACTTCCTGACGGTCTATCGGCGCCTGCTCGGACAGGCCTGAGGCGAGGCACGCGGCTCAGATCAGCGCCTCGACCAGATCGGGGTGGCCCAGGAAATTGCGCGGGCTGGCAGTGCGGCCATAGGCGCCCGACTGGAACACCACCACCAGATCGCCCGGCTCTGCCCGGCCCAGCTCGACGTTGTCGCCGAGCAGGTCCAGCGGCGTGCACAGCGGCCCCACCACTGACGCGGTCTCGCGCTGATCATGGGCGCCGTTCACCGCGATCGGATAGTTGCGGCGCATGACCTGACCGAAGTTGCCCGATGCCGCCAGATGCGAGTGCATGCCGCCGTCGGTGACCAGGAACACCTTGTCACGCGAGATCTTGCGGTCGATCACCCGCGCCACGTAGATGCCGGCTTCGCCGACCAGATAGCGACCTAGCTCGACCACCAGCCGTGCCTGCTCGCCGAAATCGGCGCCGCAGCGCTCGGCCAGGCGATCCAGGGAATCGAATACCGGCGCGGTATCCAGCGCCTGGTCACGATCGCTGTAGGGAATGCCGAAACCGCCGCCCAGGTTGAGGCTGCGCAGCGGCGCCGGAAACCGATCCAGCCAGCCCAGCACCAGCTCATAGCTGCGCTGCTGCGCTTCGACGATGGCATCCCAGCGCAGGTTCTGCGAGCCCGCGAAGCAATGAAATCCCTCAAAGGCCAGACCGGCGTCGGCGATCCGCTGCAGCAACGCCGGCACCTGCTCGGCATCGACACCGAACTGCTTGGCGCCGCCGCTCATCTTCATGCCCGAAGCTTTCAGCTCGAACGGGAGATTGACCCGGATCGCGACCCGCGCCGGCGTGCCGGTCGCGGCGCTGGTCCGCGCGAGGATGTCGATCTCGCGGAACGATTCCAGATTGACCAGGATGCCGGCGGCCTGGGCCTGCGCCAGTTCGGCCTCACGCTTGCCCGGCCCGGCGAAGCTGATGTGCTCACGATCCATGCCGGCATCCAGCGTGACTCGCAGTTCACCACCGGAAGCGACATCGAAGCCATCAACGTGATCGGCCATGAACGCGACCAGGGCCGGCATCGGATTGGCCTTGATCGCGTAATGCAGCAGAACACGCTTGGGAAACGCCGTACGCAACTGTGCGGCACGCCGGGCCAGACGATGGCGATCATAGAGATAGCACGGCGTCGAACCGACTTCGGTCACCACCTGCGACAACGGCCGACCGGCGATCAGGATTTCCCCGTCCGCGCGCCGCGGCCAGTGCCAGCGCGACAGCTCGCTGCCAGCGGCGTCGATGTCGACCTTGTTGTCAGCCATTCGCAGCTCAACCCCATGATTGAACGAGAAATCCAGCGGCCGGCACTACGACCGGCAGACAGCGATTCTACCTGTCCCGTCGCTGACCGCCGACCCTGAACGTGGCGAACAACAACATCGTGGGGCAGGCTGGATCAGCAACCGGGCACCTATACTGCCCGACCACCCGCTCCGGGTCTGCTGCCGCGCACAATCGGAGCCGGAAGGGTGCGCGACGTCACGGGGAACCAACAACCGAGAAAAATCGCGGGGTGGAAAAGTTTTCCAATCTCCGACTTGTGTGAACCCATTCACGACGTGCTGCGAAAGCACATGTCTAGAATTCCGGCACATCTCATTCGCCGTGCATTTCGCCTGTGGTCGTCGTCGGCCATTCCCGGCAACACCGATTGGGCAGCAGACAACTCATGAACAATTCCTGCGTCGTTCGCATCCGCCAACCTGGCCGCATCGCCTTTCTGGCTTCCTGCCTGTGCCTGCTGGCCGTTTCTCTGACGGCGGCCGCGCAGACCGATCCGATCTTCGCCGGTGGCTTCGAGGCCAATGAAGTCCCGGCGCTGCCGCAGACCATTACCCTGACCGCGAACGCCGAGCTGGGCAACAGCGAGCAGGTGACCCTGGGCATCCCGTTCCCGAACGGGATGCTGACCGACGCCGGCCGCGTGCGCGTGCTGGACAACACCGGCGCCGAAGTGCCGGCCTTCGTCAAGACCACGCTGCGCTGGCATTGGCTGGACAACAGCATCCGCGCGGTGAAGGTGCAGTTCTTCGCCAACCCGACCCGGCAATACCGGTTCGCGTTCGACCAGCCGCGCACGCAGTCGATCACCGAGCAGTTCTACGACAACGGGACCCGTCCGGGCACCCTGGGTGCGCCGGTGCCGCGGGTGATCGCCACGCTGGACGCGCAGTGGCTGGTGAACTCCCAGATCGCCGGACCGCAACTGGTGCGTGATCCGACCCGCGCCTACGACGCCTTCGTCGACCGGCAATGGCAGTGGGCGAAGAACACACCGTACTCCGGCGTGCACGGCTTCCTGTTCGATCGCGCCTCGGTGATCGGTCTGCAGTACGTGCGCAACGGCCGCGCCGACTATTTCGCCGAGTTCTACAACTCGGCCACCTTCTACCTCTCCAAGATCAAGCGCGAAGGCAGTGGCGGCGGCTGGCCGGACTGCACCGGCGGCTGGGTCTACGACGGCGTCAATGCCTGCGACTCCAAATACGCCTACATGACGCCGCAGCTGCTGCTGGTGGCGCTCGCCGGCGACGATACCCGGCTGGAACCGGCAACCATCCAGCACATGGTCGACAACCAGGTCGCCGGCGGTTGGAGCGGTGTGCTCGGCCCCTACGCCGGCGGCAGCCAGGCCTGGACCGAGCGCAAGGTCGGCCTGGCCCTGACCCATCTGGTCTCCGCCTACGAACTGACCGGCTCGGCCGCGACCCGCCAGCACATCGTCAACGTCATCGGCTGGCTGCATGCGCACCAGCAGACGCCGCCGGGCGATCCGTTCACCGGTGCCTGGTCGCACTCCTGGCAGACCCACGAGGGCAACACCTACAACCCGGCCACCGACGTCCGTGGCGGCTCGCCATGGATGAGCGCCAACATCGTCGGCGGCCTGTGGCGCGCCTGGCGGGTCACCGCCGATCCGCGCATTCCGGTGATGCTGCGCGATTTCGGCCGCTACATGGAACAGCACGGCTTCGCCCCGGACGACCTCGCCGGCAACTGGCGCTCCAGCTGCAACGCCGGCGGCACCATCGGCTGGTACTTCTCCTCCGGCATCTCGCCGATGGATCGGGTGATCGCCATCCAGAACAGCAGCGGCGGTGGTGCCGATTCGCACAATCCCGAGTTGCTGATGGTCATGGCGGCCGCCCGCCATTTCGAGACCGATCCGACCTGGCGTGCCGCGTTCAGCGCGCGTGCGCAGCGTCTGTCGAACTACCTCAACCTCAACTGTGCGGCCGTGTCGCACACCGCCAGGGCGTTCAACTGGCAGCACCGTAATCCGGAGGCCGTATGGCTGTTGGCTCAATGATCCCGCGGTCGACGCTGCTCGCCGCCGTCGCACTGGCGGCCGTCACCGGCAACGCCCAGGCGCAGCTTCCCGACAGCATCTTCAAGGCCGGCTTCGAGCCGGCCAGCGGGCCAGCCGGTCCGCTGGCGTTCGCCAACGAAGCGGCGCAACGCCTGGATACGATTCCGAACTCGAACTATCGGTTCGACGCGCTGTTCGTCGATTTCAACAGTGACGGCTGTCCGGATGCCTTCATCGTCTCGCACAGCGACTGGGGCGCGACCAGCCGCCTGTGGACCAACCGCTGCAACGGCACCGGCACCTTCCAGTACATGCCCAACACGCAGGTCAACTACCACCTGCCCGGCTCACCGATCCATTCCGGCTGGGTGACCGCGCTGGATTTCAACGGCGACGGCAAGCAGGACTTCTGGGGCCGGCATGGCCAGTCGATCGGCGCGCGCTACCGCAACGGCTCCAGCGACGGTGGCTTCGTGCCCCTGTTCGCGAGCAAGGATGAGGCCTGCGCGGACTATTGCGCTTTCGCCGACATCACCGGTGCAGGCAATCTGGAGATCATCAACAACCAGCGCCAGGTGCAGGCCATGAACAACCTGCAGACGCTGCGCCCGGTCAGCGGTGGTCGCGCCTACCTGGCGGTGGGCGACGTCACCGGCAACGGCTGGCCCGACATCGTGCAGCCGGCCAATGGCGGCTACTGGCGCAACGACGGCGGCAACCTGACCTGGGTGGCGGTGCCGGCTTTCACCGGCGGCCGCTTCATGCAGATCCTTCTGGCTGATTTCGACAACGACGGCCATCTGGACCTGTTCTACCTCGACGGCAACCAGTTCAGCCCCAGCAACCGCGGCCTGCTGTACCGCAACAACGGTTCCGGCGGCTTCACCAACGTCTCGGCGGCATCGGGCCTGGCCAACATCGCCTCCAGCGACTACGGCAACATCATCGCCGCCGACTTCGACAATGACGGTTTCCAGGACCTGCTGGTTTCCGGTGTCGGCGACTCGGTGCGTCTGTTCCGCAACAACGGCAACCTCACCTTCACCGCCAGCCAGCTGCAGTTCGGCACCGCCGGCGGCCAGGGTCCGTCTGGTTGGGAATCGGCATCGCCGCGTGCCGACGTCGCCGATTTCGACAACGATGGCCGGCTGGACATCGTCAAGACCCAGTTCCCGACCAACATCGGCCTGTGGCGCAACAACACGGCCACCAACGGCAATCACTGGATGAAGGTGCGCGTGCGTGGCGGCGGCGGCAACAGCGACGGTGTCGGCGCCAGCGTGCGCTGGTATCGCGCCGGCAGCAGCCAGCTGGTCGCGCACATGCCGGTCCTGGTCGGCGAACAGCACCCGCAGACCCACCTGCACACCGGCCTGGGCGCCAACGCCAGCGTGGATCTGGAAGTGCGCTTCCCCAACGGCGGACCGACCCGTCGCTTCAATGGCGTGAACAGCAATCAGGAAGTGATCGTCTACCGCAACGGCTGCATCATCCAGGGCTGGCAGCCGGGCGAGGGCTGGCCGCTGCAGGCACCGGCCGGTTGCGGCACACCTTGACCGGAGCGGATTGAAGCCGCCTTGCGCCGTCCATCGACGGCGCAATGACGATACCATCGCGGTTCGCGGGGCCGTGCCGCCCCTGGGGAGCCGCAATGGAGGATGCCTGATGGCGACAACGGACGTAGTCACCCTGACCGCCTGCCCGGCGTGTTCCAGCGATCGATTCACCACCTTGCCGACACCCGGACGCTGGATCGGTCCTGAGGTATTCGAACCGCTGCGTGGCCGGATCGGGCTGATGGACTGTCGCGACTGCGGCCTGGCCTTCGTCAATCCCCGGCCTTCCTCGGAGAAGCTCGGCGCCTTCTACGCCGGCAGCACCTACGACTGTCATGAAACCTGCGGCTCGTCGTCGGGCGGCGGCAAGGCCGATTTCCTGCTCTCGCGGATCCAGCCGCATCTGCCGGCGAACGCGCCGCGCACGGTCCTCGACTATGGCGCCGGTGGTGGCGGTTTCCTGATCCGGATGCGCGAGCTGGGCTGGCAGACCAAGGGCCTGGAGCCGGGAACACGCGGGTTGGCGTCCTGTCGAGCCGCCGGACTGGATGTCACCGACCGGGTCGACGAGCTGCCCTCGGACACGTTCGGACTGGTCACCTTCCATCATGTCTTCGAGCACCTGGAGCGTCCCGACGAGGTGATGGCGACCGTGAAGCGGGTGCTGGCGCCGGAGGGCCGGGTGTTCATCGAGGTGCCCAACCGCCGCTCCCTGCGCGCTCGCCTGGCACTGCCGGCGCTGTCGCGCCGGATGCGGGTCGACGAACGCTTCCGGGCCTACCCGATCCATCTGGCCTACTACAACGTGCACACCCTGACCCGGGTGCTGGCCAACTGTGGCTGGACCGTTGAGGCCTCGCTGACCCTGGGCATGGGTCTGGACGAGTACCTGATCACCGACGAGAACGCGGGACAGAATCCGGCATCTGCATCAGCCGACACTTCGCCCGCTGCGGAGGAAACGTCAGCCGCCGCCGGCAGCGCAGGCACCGGCGCTCAGGCCTCTGCGCCACGCCGGCTGCGCCACCGCATCCGCGATACCTATCTCAACATGGGCCTGGGTGAGAACCTCGCGGTGATCGCGCGCCCGAGCTGAGCAGGGAGCGGTCGGTGGGACAGATCCGTCCCTCGACCCGCAAGTCCCCTGAGCTTGAGCTTGAGCCTGGGCGATTCGATCCGCTCAGGCCAGATCGTGGCTGAGCTGCCGGGGCACGCCGCCGGCCAGCAGTGGCCGTGACGCGGCATCGGGATCCGGCAGTGGATCCCAGTCCTTGCAGAACAGTTTCTTCGCCACCTGGGTCATGCGGTTGGCGATGCCGATCGGCGCATGCAGCCAGCGCGAGACCAGGAACGCCTTGCGCCGGACCACCCAGTTGTACATCGACTGCTCGGAATAGAAGTTGTAGCCCCAGCGCTTCTCGAACAGCCGCGACGACGGCCCGGTCAGCTTCGGTCCCCAGCGGTAGAAGAAGAAGCGCATGTCCGACAACGCCATGCGCGTGCCGAGATTGTCGAAATGGATCACCGACTTCGGCTCGACCACCATGGTCCGGCCCATGGCCGCGATCTGCAGCGAGATGTCCAGGTGTTCGCGGATGACCATCGAGGGCAGCTCGATGCGCCGGAACACCTCGCCGTCGAACAGCACGCAATGCAGCTCGAAGGTGCCGGTTTCGACACGTCCCTGAGGGATGTCGGCGACCTCGGTGCGGCGGTGGAACTTGTGCTCGATCAGGTACGGCGTGCCCTCGACGTCGACCACGCGCAGCTCGCCAGTGTGCAGATGGTTGCGCAGCGGCGCGCCGCGATCGACGCCCTCACGCTCCAGGATCAGCGGCGTGACCACCGCGTGGCCGTCGGCCTTGGCCGCCAGCAGCGGCGGCAACCAGCCCTCGGTGACGCGGGAGTCGTTGTCGAGCAGGACCACGGCATCGGTGTCGATCAGCGGCTGCGCCTCGCGCAGGGCATCCATGGGTGTGCGCAGGCCGAGATCGAAGAAGCGCACTTCCGGACGGCCGGCCAGCCGCTGGCGCACCGGTGCGATCACCGATTCGGGGTAGTCCAGGTTCATGATCCAGAGCTGGAACGGCTCCTGGGTGAACCGATAGACCGTGTCCACGCATTCGTCCAGACCGGTGTAGCGGTCGCGTGGGGTGACGATGATGGTGACGACGGGCTTCATGAGGATTCCTCAGATCATGGCAACGCTGAAAAACGTGGCGTGCGTGCGGCTGGCGGTGGCCGTCGGCATGCAGAAAGCGCAGTGTAGGTGCAGATACCTAAGCATTTCGAGCACCGCCGGACGCCGTCAGACGCTCGCGCAGTTTTTCAGCATTGCCTCAGGCTGACGTGTGGCCGGTTGCCGCCGGTCTCAGCGACGCTTGGCCAGGGCGTTCCAGACATAGTGCGACATGTACCAGGCGCTGCGCATGACACCCAGCTGCTCGACCTCGCGGTAGATCCGCCATTGCCAGCGTGCGGCGCGCAGCTTGTTGCTCGACACCGATCCGTCGCGGACCAGATACCAGGCCAAAGGCTCCTCGCCCGGAACACAGACCGCCAGACCGGCGCGCTTGACCAGCTCCAGCCAGAATACGTAGTCCTCGTGGCCGATCTTGCGGAACTGGCCATCGCCACCCAGGCGCTGGCGGTCGTAGATGCCGGTGCAGTTGCCGATGAAGTTGCTGCGCAGCATGTCGCGATGGCCGACCTGCATCGGCGGCACCACCAGGTTCAGCTCGCTGCCGTCTTCGGCCACGCGCTGGTAGCGGGCATAGGCGATCGCGGCCTGGCGCGATTCGAGCAGCGCCAGCTGCCGTTGCAGCTTTTCCGGATGCCACCAGTCATCGCTGTCGAGGAAGGCGACGTAGCGGCCCCTGGCTTCGGCGATGGCGCGGTTGCGCGCCGCCGCGACACCGCCGTTGCGCTCCGCGCGCACCAGACGCACGCGGTCATCGTTGCGGGCATAGCTTTCGACGATGTCGGCGCTGTCGTCGGTGGAACCGTCGTCGACCACGACCAGCTCCAGGTTGGCATGGGTCTGTGCCAGCACCGATTCCACCGGCCGGCGCAGGAAACGCTCGGCGTTGTACAAGGGCATGACCACGCTGACCAGATCGGCGGTCGACACGGTCAATCCCTGGCGCGCACTGTCGGCGATCCCTCGCGCGGCCGCGAGACCATCCAGGCGTTCAACGTGGCCAGAACCTCACGCGGCTTGCCGGCGAAGGCCGGCGCCAGCTTCAGGCCGCCGTCGGCCAGCACCTTCGCCGTGGCCGGATCCGGCGTCGAAAGCTGCTCCAGCACCTGCTGCCCGGCCCGGGCATACAGCGCCTGGAAGTCATCCAGGCGCAGCCGGTTCATGTACATGTAGCGGTTGCCGGCCAGCAGGCGGAAGCTGCCGTCGCCGTACTTGAGGAAGTTGATCGGCCCGATGCTGCTGTCGGAATGCGAGAAGTGGTCGCTGAAGTCGATGTAGTGCACCAGCAGTCCGCGCGCGGAAATCACCCGGCTGCCTTCGCGCAGGATCGCCTCCAGCACCGGTCCGGGAATGTGTTCGAACACCTCGTAGGACACATGCAGGTCGATGCTGCGATCAGCCAGATCCAGACGGGCGGCATCGCCCGGCGAGAGATAGCGGATCGAGCAGGTTTCCAGCAGCCGGTCCAGATCGAAATCCTCGGCCAGCGCCAGCAGCTGCTGCAGGCGGCCACGATCCAGCGCATCGCCGAACAGGGTTTCGACCTTGTCGCGCTCGTCGCGGATCTGGCGCAGGTCCTCGTGCACCAGTTCGGCACGCAGATAGGGATTGAGGTCAACGGTGATGATCGATTCCGCGCCCTGCAGCCACAGCGACAGCGGCAGGTTCAGACGCCGGCCGGTGCCGACCTCCAGCACCCGCGCTCCGGCCACCGCCAAGCCGTTGGCCTGCGCGCGCGCCGCGATCTCGATGCCCTGACGCAGCTTGTCCTCGACCGCGATCGAGCGCAGGCCGCCGAAACGGCGCTGCATCGCGTAGTACACCCGATGCGACAGCCGGCCGGGAAGCAGCGCGATGGCGTTCTGGATCGCCGACTTGATCAACCAGTTCATCGCGTATGCATCCTCCAGCGCCCCACTCAACCCGCCTGCCGCGATCCGGCCCAGGAGGCCGGCGGCGCCGGCAGGATGAAGTCGCGATAGTCGTTGGGATTGCCCTGGTGTCCGGCCTCGGCCGCCTTGACGATGTTGAACACCTCGCGCGCGTTGACGTAGTGCAGGACGTAGTTGCGGCCGTCGTTGTAGTGCGTTTCCAGGTGCGTGAACATGGCATCCACGGTGGGTCCGAGCACGACGTCGGCGTCCTTTTCCGGTGCGCCATGGGTGTGGATCTTCACGAACACCCACTCGGGCCGGCCGCGGACGTGGATGCCGGCCTCGACCCAGCCGTCGACACGCGCCGGTGTCGGCGGGTAGTTGGCGCGGATGTCGGCGTTCTCGACGCGCGGAATGATGCCGCGCCGGCGATCGCGCCAGTTCAGGCCCACCGGCCCCTGCACCATCAGCAGGTCACCCGTCGGTGCCGCACCCACCTGGACCTCGACGCCGCGATCGTGCGACTTGGGCTGATCCGGGTCGTCGGTGGCGTAGTAGATCGAGTTCACCGTCGCGGTCTGGGTCGGACTGGGCGCCGAGGGCATGGTGAAGTCGGCGTAGCAGCCCAGTTCGCGCAGCAGGATCAACTCGTTGTTGAGCCCGCACCAGCGACCATCCGGATTGGAATTGTCCAGGCACCAGTTGCCGTGGATGAAGCCGAACATGATCTCGCCGGTTTCCGGATGACGCGGCAGCGCGCCGTGGCGTTCGTGCAGCAGGGTCTTGAAGCGGTTGATGGTGTCGCGGAAGTTGGCCTCGGTGTCGTTGTCGTGGTGCAGGTGCACCTCGATCTCGCCGAAGCCGTCGCGGCACAGCTGTTCCAGTTTGCTCAGGTGCTCTTCGGCGTATTCCTCTTCCGGATAGAAGAAACCGTGCTGGGGCGGCCGGCCGTCGGCGTCACGGTGACGTCCGGCCAGCTCGCGATAGCCGCTGCACCAGCGGTCGACGCGGGCCTGCTGCACCGGCAGCGCCGGACGACCGTGCATGGGTTCGTAGTGGTCGACAAAGCAGAACATCACATGGGTCGGTCCATCGACCCGCGGTCGGGGCTTGCGCCGCAACCAGCCCAGCAACCAGATCTCCATGTTGCGGGCATGCACGAAACGCCAGATGACGATCAGCGGCACCACCAGCACCAGCGCGGCCGCCGCCCACAACCATTTCAGGAGGATGATCACCGGCCATGCTCCGAGGGCAGCAGCGAGAGCAGCTGCTCGGCGTTGTTGCGCCAACGCCGTTCCCGTTCGATGTAGGCGCGCGCGGCGGTGCCGACCCGTTGACGCAGCGCCGGCTGCTCAGCCAGCGCGATCACCTTGTCGACGCAGGCGGTCATGTCCTTGCGCGGGAACAGCCAGCCGGTGGCCTCGTCGGCGATCACTTCGGCGACCGGACCGTAGTCCGGCGCCACCACCGCGACGCCCATGGCCATCTTCTCGAACAGCTTCATCGGCGAACCGTACTCGTTCGAATCGGGCAGGAAGGCGTAATCCATGCAGGCGATCCACTGCGGAACCTCGTGGTGCGGTACCCGACCGGGCAGCCGGATGCGGTCGCCCAATCCCCTGGCCTGGACCTCCTGGCGCACCGCCGACAGGTCCGAACCGTCTCCGACCAGCAACAGGGTCAGCCCTGGCGCCTCGTCGAGACGGTCAATGATCGCACGGACAAAGCCTGGTACGCCGTGCCAGTAGGCGAACACGCCGACATGACCGCAGACCACCCGGCCGCCCAGGTCGTGGCCGGCGCGCAGCGCATCGCGGTCGTAGCGGTCAGGATCGAAGCGCGCATCGACCGCGTTCGGCGAGATCACCCCCGGCGGCAGTTCACCGTAGTGCTGTGCCAGCAGGTCGCGGAAATGGGTGGAAATGAACACGATGCCGCTGGCACGGGTCAGGCACCAGCGTTCGATGCGTCGGGCCAGCCCCTTCAGATACAACGGCCGGACCCGCTCGACCACGGCCGAGTCGTTGATCTCCAGAATGATCGGGATGCCGCGCCGCCGCGCCATCCACACGGTCACGAACAGGAACAGCGAGTAGCGTTCGTAGATGAAGTCGGGCCGGAAGCGCCTGATCATGCCGCGCATCCGCCACCAGGTGACCGCGTTGTAGGCGATCTCGGCAAACTCGAAGAATACGCCGGGCAGCCGGGTCACCAGCGTTGCCAGCCATCCCTTCTTGGCGCTGGCCGGGTTCTCCGCCGTCTTCGGCTCGGTCTCCGGATCGGCGCCCGGAAACGACATCACGGTGACCTCGTGGCCGAGCTCGCGCAGCCCGCCGACGACACCACGGATATGCACCCCTTCCACATGCCGACCGCGCGTGCGGTGATGGTAAAGGACCTTCATCCACGCCCTGCCGGCATGGCACGGATGGCAAAACCCTGTGACTGCCAGTCCGACAGCAGGCCGGCGAGCAGGCCGACCGTGTCGCCATTGTCGTCGTGCATCAGCACGACATCGCCGGATCGCGGCGGGGTTTCCCGCACGCCCTGCAGCAGGGTCTGTGCCGGCAGGCGCTCGTAGTCGTGGCTGTCGTAGGACCAGTAGGCCACGGTGCGGCCGGTGCGCGCGAAATGCATCAACAGGTTGGTCGGCAGCACGCCGCAAGGCGGCCGAAACGGATGCCGGTCCTTGCCGTCGAAGACAGCCAGGCTCTGGTCGGTGCGGGCGATCTCGTCGAGTTGCCCAGCCAGCGGCAGGTCGCTCATGAACGGGTGGGTCCAGGAATGGTTGCCCAGTTCATGGCCCTCGTCGACGATCCGGCGCACCACCTCCGGATGCTCGTCGATGCGGTTGCCGACCAGAAAGAACGTGGCGGTGGCGCCATGGGCCTTGAGCAGATCGAGAATGGGCGGCGTGAATTCCGGGTCCGGCCCGTCATCGAAGGTCAGGTACAGCACCTTTTCGGACGTGCGCACCCGCGTGGTCACCCAACGCGATGGCAGCAGCCCGAGCAGGCGGATTTTTCGGGAACGCGGTTGCACGGTATTCGGTCACGCCCTGGAAGGATCCTGGACGGCCTCGGCGAGGATCCGGTCCAGACGGCCCACATTATCCTCCCAGCTGAACCGACTTGCGTAGTCGATGATCGCGGAGGGCTGCCAGTCGCGCGCCAGCGCGTCGAGCAAGGCCTCGCCCAGGGCTTCACGGTCGTGTGCCGGCACCAGGATACCGGCCTGTCCGGGCAGCACTTCCGGAATGCCACCGACCCGGGTGGCGACCACCGGCAAGCCGCAGGCCATGGCTTCCAGCACCACATTGGGCACCCCTTCGTTGTGGCTGGGCAGGCTGAGCAGATCCGCAGCCTGCATCCACAGCGGCAGCTGGTCGTGCGGACGGGCACCCGCCAGCAGCAGGCGGTCGGTGACGCCCAGTTGCGCAGCGCGCGCCTGCAGGGTGCTGCGCGCGGCACCTTCGCCGACCATCACCAGAAGAGCCTTGGGGTGGCCGGCGAGCAGTGCCGGAAAGGCCTCCAGCAGATCCACGCAACCCTTGGCCTCCTTGAGGTTGCCCACGTACAGCAACACCGGCACATCCGGCGGAAGATCCAGCTGGCGCCTGGCGGCGAGCCGGTCGCCCGGCCGGAAACGGTTGCCGTCGACCCCGTTGTAGAGCAGATGCACCCGTTCGGCCGGCACGCCCAGACCACGCACCTTGCCGGCCAGGGCATCGCTGACCGATACCACCGCCCGGGCGCCGCGCAGCGCGCGGGCGATCTGGCCGCGACGCAACCGGAACCCGGCTTGCACGTTGATGTCGCTGCCGTGCACCTTGACCACATACGGCAACCCCAGGCGCCGGGCCAGGCGCGACGTACCGACCGCATCCGGATAGGCCCAGCTGGCCAGCAGCAGGTCGTAACGCTCGCGCTTCAGGCGCGCGCCGTGCTGTGCCCACAGCGAGGCGTACCAGCTCAGTCCGTGCAGGCTGCGCCCGATTCGCGGCGGATACCAGAAAGTGAAGTCACTGCTGCGGGCATGCGCCAGTCTGGGCGCTTCGCCCCGCGGACCACGCCGACGTTCGCGGAAATCCACCGCCACCAGCACTTCCAGATCGTGCAGGGCGGCCAGGCGATCGAACTGCTGGCGGTTGAAACTGGCCCGCAGCGGATCCCAGACGCTGGGAAACAGGTTGGTCAGAACCAGGATCTTCATCGACCGCCGATGTCGTAAACGGCCTCATAGCGCGCGGCCATGACCTCGAAGGTGGCGTTGGCCAACAGCCAGTCGCGACCGGCCAACCCCATCGCCCGTGCCCGTTCGGGATCAGCCAGTACCTCGAGCATCGCCTGCGCAATCTCCAGCGGATTGCGCGGATCCACAACCCGCCCGTTGCTGCCATCGGTGACGATCTCGCTATTGCCGCCAACGCGGGTGGCCACGATCGGCAGCGCGCTCGCGCACGCCTCCAACAGGGCGATCGAATAGCCTTCGGAGATCGACGACATCGCGAACAGCGAAAACGCGGGCAGCAATTGCGGCACGTCGCTGCGGTCGCCAAGCAGGACCACCTCGCGCTGCAGGCCGGCCTTCGCGATCGCCGCCTCGACCAGGCCGCGCTCGCCGCCCTCGCCGACCAGCACCAGCGCGACATCGTCACGCTGCGCACGCACCAGGGCGAAGGCGGCGACCATGGTCTCCAGGTCCTTGGCCCAGTTCAGACGACCGACGAAACCAATCAGGTGCGTCTCCGGCGCAAAGCCAAGCTGGTGCGCCAGGTGTCGGCGTGCGTCATCACTGCGGACGTGGAACGGTCCGACATGGATGCCGTTGGGAATCACCTGGAGCTTGCGCGCCGGCACGGTGCCGGTATCGGCGAGCCTGCGGCCGGCCGCTTCCGACACCGCCACCGCGACATCGGTCAGGCGCATCGACTGCTTGAACAACCATTCGCGCCGGCTCGACGGGTTGACGTCGCCCATGCCGTGGCGGGTGTTGACCACGCGCTTGATGCCCAGGCCGAGCGCGGCCGCCATCGCGTAGTAGTGGGGAATGCCGTTGTGGCTGTGCAAAACCTCGGTGCGGTGCGTGCGCAGGGCGCGGCGGATGCGCCCGATCGCGCGCAGGTCGGCGCCGTCGCGCTTCTCCGCCGCGACCACCGGGACACCGACCGCCTCCAGCTCGCCGGCGAGACCGCCCTTGTCGTACAGGCAGATCACCTGGCAGTCGTGTCCGGCCGCCGCCTGGGCCTTGGCCAGGTCGATGACCACCCGTTCCAGGCCACCGCGATTGAGGTTTTCGACGACGTGGCTGATCCTCACGGCAACCTCGACACCGTGACCCGGAACTTGCCGCTGGCGGTCAGGGGAATGTCGTCGACCCGCTCCAGGTCAAGGCTGGCGTCGGAGCCCAGCACCTTGGCGACCTCGCGACGCACATAGGCTTCCTGATCGGCCCCGAACTCCGCGCCGGGGACGATCTTCAGCGTGAAGCGGTCCAGCGTCTCCTGCACCACCTGGAACCGGCGCACACCGGGCACGTCCTTGAGCATGTGCGGGAAGAACTCGCCGGGCAGCACGCGGCCATCGGTGGTGCGGATGGCATCCAGACGCCGACCCTCGATGCGCTCCAGGCGCGGCAGGCCACGACGGCCGGCGCTGTGCCACGCACCGCGCCTACTGGCCAGATCACCATTGACGTAGCGAATGAACGGCATGCCCCAGTTGTGCAGATCGGTGATGGCCAACTCCCCGGACTCCCCGCCCTCGGCAGTCGCTGTCGTGTTGACCAGTTCGACCAGCAGATGATCGGCGTTGACCACCAGCCCGTCACGCGTCTCGTCCTCGCAGGCGATCAGCATGAATTCGCGGCAGCCGTAGGTATTGTAGGCCTTGGCCCCGGGAAACGCCGCCTCGATGATCGGCCGCTGGAAATCGTGCAGGGCCTCGGCCGCGCCGAGCACCGAGACCACGCCCGGGATGCTGCGGCCCTGGGCCAGCAGCCAGCGCGACAGGCGCACGATCGGATCGACATAGGCCACCAGCACCTTCGGCCGGTACGCGGCGATGGCATCGGCGAACGCCGCCATGTTGTCGTCGCGCATCAGGAAGCTGTTGAGCATGTGCCGGTTGAAGGCGGCGTGGAACAGCCGGTCCTTGAGCTGCGCCTTGCGGGTCGGATCGCCGACCGCACCACCCCACAGGAACAGTGCGCGTCGACCCAGCGATGCGCCGGTCCAGCCATAGCCGCGCCACATCACCGCGACGCGCCGGTCATTGCTCTCGCGCGTGTAGCCGAAACGCAGCGGCTCGCCGGTGGAGCCACCGGTGGCCTTGTACAGCAGGCCATCGCGCAGCGACTGCGCCTTGAGTTCCTCGAAGTTGCCGCGGATGTCGGCCTTGGTCAGCACCGGCAGCCGGGCGTAGTCATCCAGCGAGCGCAGGTCGCCCGGCTCGAAGCCGATCTCCTGCCAGCGCCGACGGTAGTACGGCACCTGCTGCCAGCAATGCGCGACCAGCGCCTTCAGCTTGTCCAGCTGCAACGCGGCGAGCTGTTCCGGCGCCAGCCACTGGTTGGCTTCGTACTCGCGCAGGTAGCGCAGCGTGTCGCGCCCGCGCAGGCGCTCGTAGGCCGGAAACAGCAGGCGACGGAAGGCGTGCTCGTACACGCTCATGGACCGGCCTCTGCACGTTGCCCCGCCCAGGCCAGAAGACGGCCGAAGGCGCGCGGGCGGCCGCGCGCGATGCGCTGGTGCAAGGCCTGCAGGTGACTGATGTCGGCCGCGCTCCAGAAGCCCAGCAGCAGGGTCGCCAGGACATAGACCAGCGACAGCACGGCGCCACCGACGATCAGCGCCGGCACCCGTGGCAGGCCCAATTGCACGGCCCAGCCGGCAGCAGCCGCCAGCAGGGCAGCAATGGCGATGCGGGCCAGACGACCCCACTCCAGGCGCGCACCGCTGTAGCGCAAGGCCAGCGCGATCACCCACACCGCCAGCAGCACTGTGCTGACGCCGAACGCCACCACGGCGCCGGACAATCCGTACAGGCGGATCAGCACGATATCGAGCACGACCTTGAGTGCCGCGCAGAGCACCACCACGATCATCATCGCGCGCTGGCGATCGGCACCGAGCAGGTAACCCGAGGCACCCTGGGACAGCGACGAAAACGAGATCACCGCCAGACACCAGGCAAAGGCAGGCACCGCCGGCGCGTAGGCCGGCCCGTACAACAGGCCGATGATCGAGCCTGAATAGACCACGCCAAACGCCACCAGCGGCGCCGCCAGCGCGGCCAGATAGGTGGTGGACATGGCCAGCCGGCGATTGGCCACTTCGCGGCCCTGGCCGATGGCATTGGCCATCATCGGCAGCAGCAAGGCACCGAACACGCCGGGAACCAGCAGCGCCGCACCGGTGGCCAGCTGGAAGCCGACCTTGAAGTAACCCGCCGATGCGGCTGTGTCGAACATGGTCAGGAACACCATCTCGACTTCGCTGGCGGCAATGAAGCCCACCGCCACGGAAATGGAGACCAGTGCGGTGTAGCTGCGCAGACGACGACGCATGTCCACATCCAGCGGCTCGCGTGGCTGTGGCGGCGGCAACATCTGCGCGACCTGGCGCCTGGCCACCCACCAGAACACCAGGCTGGAGATGGTGAAGGCACCCAGGAACCATTCCATTGGCCCGTCCAGCCACCACGCCGCCAGGATCAACGCCAGATTGATCGGTGCGACCACCACCGCCACGGCCGCGGTGGCGCGGAAGTTCTCGTAGCCCTTGGCGACGCCGATGTTGAACATGTACTGCGCGCGCAGGACCGTGGTCACGATCAGGATGGCGAGCAGGATGCCGTGGTTGAAGTCCGGCATCAGCCGGTCGCCGTAGATCAGGAACAGCACCACGCCGGCCAAAAGCACCGCGACCAGGAATCCGGTCTGCACCCAGAACGCCCAGCTCAGCAGCGAGCGGATCTGCGCATCCTTGCCGGCGCCGCGTAGCTCCGCCACGAACTTGATCACCGCGCTGGCGATGCCGGAGTTGGTCACCGCCACGCCGGTCGCCACCAGCAGGATCACCAACCCATAGGCGCCGAAATCCGCCGGCCCCAGATGCCGGGCGATGATGATCGAGGTCAGCATGCCCAGGAAGTACTCGGTGTAGATGCCCACCGAGGAGAACAGGGTGTTGCGGAGTGCCTCCGCGCGTGTGCTCATGCCCAGGCCATCGCGAAAAGAACCTTCACCACGATCCACAGGACAATGACGCTGGTCACCGAGATCACGCACCACTTGAACCACTCCGACTGCACCTGGAACGCCGGCAGGATGCCCGGCCAGCGCTCGCGGGCGCCGGCATACCAGCCGGTCACCAGCCCGAGCAGGATATACAGCAGGATCACGTAGCTGCGGCTGAGAAAGAAGGCGCAGGCAAAGAATCCGATCAGGGCGATGAACAAGGTCATCGCCATCATCCGTTCGCCGGTCCAGCGCGCCTGCAGCGCCGGATCCTCGACCCGCGCCGGCAGCCGCAGCACCATCCACGGCATGATGAAACAGTAGCCGACCAGCGCCAGCCACACGGTGTAGCCGACGATGCCGGTCTCGGCCAGCACCAGTACGAAGGAGTTGTGCGCGGTGAGGTAGGTGTGCTCGGTGAAGTTGTTGACACCGACACCGAACAGCGGATGCGCGATGAACATCTGCAGGCCGTCGTACCAGGTTTCGATGCGTCCGTAGGCGGACGATTCGCTGGCGTCCAGTTCCTGCAGGCGGGTCGGCAGCATCATCAGCACGCCCAGTCCACCCGCGCCCAGGATGCCGGCGACGAGGATGCCGCGCTTCTGCCAGACCCAGACGCCGGCCATCGCCATCACCGCCAGGAAGGCGCCGCGCGAATCGGTGAGGTACACGCCATAGACCAGGGTCAAGGCCACCGCCATCCAGAACAGTCGGCGCATGCCGGCGAAACCGCCACGGCTGGACAGCAGCATGGCCATGGGAATGGCCATCACGAACAGCATGGCCAGGTCGTTGGGATCGCTGAAGATGCCCACGTACTGGATGCGGCCGTCCTGCACGGTGGGCATGCCGGTCCAGCCCTCGCCCAGTTCGACCTGCTCGATGCCGTGCACGGTCAGCACGATTGCGGCCAGGCAGATCACCCACATGATGCGCACGCAGTTGCGCGGCGAATGGCTGGCCTGGGCGACCAGCCCGAAGGCGATCAGCGACGGCAGGAACTCGAAGAAGCGCACCACCGCGCCACCGGTCCAGCCACTGGTCACCATCGAGAACATGCCGACCGCGATGAACACCACGAACAGCAGATAGGTTGGCTGATCGAACGGCTTGCGCTCGTTGCCGATCGCCCAGCTGCCCAGCGCCGCCAGCATGGCGATCGGCAGGATCGGGATGTTCATGTCCGCCAGTTGCGGATACTCCTGCGGCCTGATCAACACCAGCGCCAGCCAGATCAGCAGGAAAGGCATCATTCCGGATACACCCGGGCGATGCTGGGATGACTGAACAGCTCGGGCACCGCCATCATGGCCGGGAACCAGCCCATGTCGGCGCTGCGCTCGATGGCCATGCGGCGCAGGCTGAAGTGCTCGGCCAGCGGCCAGCGGTTGCAGCCGTTGAGATAGGTGAACCCGAGCCGGAAGCCGGCAGCGCGGGCCGCGGCGATCACGCGCTCATCGTAGGCATCGGGCCCGCCGACGGGATAGGAAATGGTCAGCGCCGGCGCACCCAGCTCGGCGGTCAGCCGGGCCTGGCAATCGCCGATCTCCGCGCGCAAGGCCTGGTCCGGCAGCTTGGCCAGCATGCGGTGATGGCTGCCGTGACCACCGATGGTCATGCCGGCGGCCTGCATCGCGCGCAACTGGTCCCAGCTCATCGGACGGCAATCGGGATGACCGGCAGCGCGCGGCATCTGCCAAGCCTGTTCCAGTTCGGCGATGACGGCCTGCTGTCCGTCATCGTCCAGATACTTGAGGCGGTCGAGCAGATGATCGACCAGCGGCACCCGCTTCGCGGGATCCCCGGGCAGCGGCTGATCGATGCCCAGAGCCTTCACCTGCAGGCGTGGTACCGGGGTGCTGCGCACCATGTAGGCCAGCCAGTCGTATGCGTACGGCTTGCCGTTGTCGATGTGGCCGGTAGCCACGAAGAACGTCGCCGGTACGCCCAGTTCGCGCAGGATCGGAAAGGCGATGTGGAAGTTGTCGTCGTAGCCATCATCGAAGGTGACCAGCACCGCGTCGCGGGGCAACGAAGCACCGCCATCCATGGCTGCGATCACCTGGTCGCAACCGACCGGGTGGAATCGCGCGGCGATATGGCTCATCTGCGCGCGGAACGCTTCCGGTGAGGCGCTGACCAGCATCGGGTCGAAACGGAAACCGGCATCCATCTCGCGGATGCGGTGATAGGCGATCACCCGCAGGTCATGGCGGAACCAGCGCCGGGCCTGCTTCAGCAGCGGCAGCAGGCCCATGCCCTGCGCGCGACGGGCCAGCCGCTCGCGGCGACCGGGCAGCGCTGGTGACGTCGGTGGTTCGGAAGCGGGAAACGTGCTGGTCATGACTGGATACGACCGAGGGTCGGTCTGCTACGGGGTGCCGTTGACCGAATCGCGCTGCCGCGACACAGCCGGCGATGCACCCCTACGCACCCGCGACACGCGCTCCATTGACCAGCGTCCGGCCTGGCTGCCGGGGCCGAATGCAATGCATTGCTGTCATGGCCACACCTTGCTGTCCGCCCATGCGCCTTGTCTCGATGAGACCTGTCGGAAAGTCGCCCTGATGGTTCACGGTGTCGCGGCCGGACGACGCGAGCAGGCTGCGATCCAGACCGGCACCACGCCGCCGATACCGGCAAAGAATAGGGCCTGAGACGGCGCAAAGCCATCGTCGCAGCCGTCGCCGGCAGCAATTCGCCTTAGAATCGCCGGACCGGAATCGTGTGCGAATGACCGACCAGACCGACTTCATGGGGCTGTACCACGATCTGGGCATCGGCGCGGACTGCACCCTGGACACCTTTCGACTGGCCTATCGACGGCGGGTCGCCGAGCTGCATCCGGACCGTGCCGGCAGCGGCCACGAGGAAGAGCTCAAGGCACTGAACCTTCGCTACGAGGCGGTGCTGGATTTCCACCGGCTGCATGGTCGGTTGCCCGGTGCCGCACCGGAACCGGTGTCGCGCCCCCAGCGCCGCGTGACCGTGTCCGCGTCGACCGAAGCCATCGAAACCACGTCCAGCCAAAACGCCGCCACGCTGCCGCGCAGCACCGTGCTGCTCGGGCTGGCGCTGGTATTGACCCTGATCTGGTGGCTGTCACCGGAGATCGATGCCCCGGCGCCGCCAGCGGGTTCCGGTACCACCGCCCAGCTCATGACACCGGACACCACGATCAGCCAGACCCTGCAGGTGGGAATGACGCCATCGTCGACCATCGCCATGCTCGGCCAGCCGGTCAGCTGGGACAAGGACAACACGCTCTGGCTCTACGGTCCGTCCTGGGTCCGCTTTCATTGCAGCCGGGTCATCGACTGGTACAGTTCGCCCCTGCAGCCGCTGAAGGTCGCCAGCAGCCGGCCACTGCCATCCGACCTGACCCGCAGCGCCAGCGTCACCGAGCGACACTGTCCCCCGATGCGACCTCCACGAGCGCGAGCCCTGCCAACGCCATGAACCGTTTTCGATCCCGCCTGCGCAAGGCTGTCCGCAGACTCTGGATGAAGTACGCCATGCGCGGTGTCGGCGGCGCCGACAACTACGAACGCCTGGACATGGCGTACAAGCTCGGCGATCCCTGGAACATGGAATCGGGCCTGGAGCAGGCGCGCTTCGCCGCCACCAACAAGATGATCGAGCAGGCCTTCGGACGGGTCGGCTCGCTGCTGGAGATCGGCTGTGGCGAAGGCCACCAGACGCAGTCTTTCGCCGAGTTGGCCGATGAGGTCTACGGCATCGACGTCAGCGCAACCGCGATCGAGCGTGCCCGGCAGCGCCTGCCGCAGGCGCAGTTCGCCGCCACCGACATCCACGGCCAGCCCTGGGGCGATCAGCATCACCGATTCGATCTCGTGGTCGCCTGCGAGGTGCTGTACTACATCAAGGACATCCCGGCGACGATCGAACGCATGCGCCATCTGGGCAAGGCCTGCCTGGTGACCTTCTTCGCGCCGGCACTGGTGCGCGTGGGTCCGCATCTGGAAGGCATCCAGGGCCTGCACAAGGACTGGATGCAGAAGGACGGCGTGACCTGGCTGGTGTGCTGGTGGCGCAACCCCGAATGATCGCCGCGCCCGCCGATAGCCGGCTGCGCAGCGTCCGCAGCGGCGGGGTCTGATCCATGTGCGGTCTGGCCGGCTACCTCGGCCATCCGGTCGCCAACGG
Source organism: Lysobacterales bacterium (assembly GCA_035911475.1). Lineage (GTDB taxonomy): Bacteria > Pseudomonadota > Gammaproteobacteria > Xanthomonadales > UBA2363 > Pseudofulvimonas. Next base: position 137,517 of record JAMHVM010000123.1, read on the forward strand.
CGACGAGCGCGCGCTGCTGGCGCGGATGATCCACACCCTGGCCCATCGCGGTCCGGACGGTTACGGCTTCCATGTCGAACCCGGCATCGGCCTGGCCCACGCCCGGCTCTCGATCATCGACCTCAGCGGCGGCGACCAGCCTATCCACAACCCGGCGAAGACGGTGTGGACGGTGTTCAACGGCGAGATCTTCAACTACATCGAATTGCGTCGGGAACTGGAAGCCGAAGGGCGCGTGTTCTACACGCACTCGGACACCGAGGTCATCGTCCATCTCTACGACCGCGACGGCGACCGCTTCGTCGAACACCTCAACGGCCAGTTCGCGATCGCCCTGTGGGACAGCACCCGGCAACGGCTGGTGCTGGCCCGCGACCGCGCCGGCATCCGGCCGATGTACTACACGAGGGCGCGCGGCGCGCTGTGGTTCGCCTCGGAGATGAAGGCGCTGTTCGCCGCCGTGCCCGAGCGCGCCCGTCTGTCCCCGCAAGGGCTGGTGCAGACCTTCAGCTACTGGGCACCGCTGGATCCGGATACGGTTTACGCCGACGTGCACAGCCTGCCGCCGGGGCATCTGCTGGCGATCGAAGCCGACGGCCGGGAATTCCTTACCCGCTACTGGGACTGGAACTTCCCCGATGCCGAAGACACGCGACCGTCACGCTTCGGCAGCGTCGAACATGTGGTCGAGGAATTGCGCGAGCGACTGATCGACGCGGTACGCCTGCAGCTGCGTGCCGACGTGCCGGTTGGTGCCTACCTCAGCGGCGGCCTGGATTCCTCCGGCATCGTCGCACTGATCCGCGGCTTCACCGACACGCCGGTGCGCACCTTCTCGGTGGCCTTCAACCAGCCCGAGTTCGACGAGAGCGAACATCAGCTGGCGATGGTGCGGCACCTCGGCACCGACCATTCCACCCTGCATATCGACAGTGCCGACATCGGCGCCGCGTTCCCGCGCCTGATCGCACACACCGAAACCCCGGTGCTGCGCACCGCCGCGGTGCCGCTGATGCTGCTGGCCGATTCAGTGCGCGCGCACGGCTACACCGTGGTGCTGACCGGCGAAGGCGCCGACGAGGTATTCGCCGGCTACGACCTGTTCAAGGAGGCCAAGGTGCGCCGCTTCTGGGCGCGCCAGCCAGACTCGACGCTGCGCCCGAAACTGCTTTCACGACTGTACGGCTACCTGGAAAACTCGCCGGCCGCCAACCCCGCCTTCGCCGCTTCGTTTTTCGGCCAGGGCCGCGAACATATCGACCGCGCGATCTTCGCGCACGTGCCGCGCTGGACCACCTCGCAGCGTGCGCTGGCGTTCCTGTCACCGGAACTGCGCGCTGCCGCCGGCGACTGGGACGCACTGGCCTTCGCCGAATCGCGGCTGCCAGACAGCGTCCTCGACTGGTCACCACTGGCCCGCGACCAGTACGTCGAAGCCAAGACCCTGCTCGCCGGCTACCTGCTCGCCGCGCAAGGCGATCGCGTCGCCATGGCCGGTTCCATCGAAGGCCGCTACCCGTATCTCGACCACACCCTGATCGAGTTCGCCAACCGCCTGCCGCAGTCGTGGAAGATCCGCGGCCTCACCGAAAAGCACATCCTGCGCCGGGCGCTGGCCGACCTGTTGCCGGCCGACATCGCCCAGCGCACCAAGCAACCCTACCGCGCCCCCGACAGCACCAGCTTCTTCGTCGACGGCAAGCCGCTGGACTACGTGGAAGACCTGTTCGCCGAAGACAACCTGCGTGCCAGCGGGATGTTCGATGTCACCGCCACCGTGCGCCTGTTCGCCAAGGCCCGCGCCGGCAAGGTCATCGGCTTCGCCGACAACCAGGCCTTCACCGGCCTGCTCTCCACCCTGCTTCTCCTCAAGCAACAAGCGTCCACGCCCCTCTAGCGCCGCACGCACCACGCAACACAGGCGGCGCCGATACGAGATCACTGAATATCCGCCGTTGTCTTGTAGGCATGTGGCTTGCCGCATGCCCTGCCCGGCGGGCTCGGCAGCTGCGTGCGATTCGTAAAGATTTCGACTGGATCACCAAGGCTTGCCGAACGCTGCACGTGGACGAGCGCGCAGGAAGCGCGCTGCTTTTCCGCGGCCCCATGAGGCCCGGTGAGACGGTATGGATCAGCCCGCAGGGACGCGGACACGGATGTCCGCGTGTTCGTCGCGACACAGGAGGTGTCGTCGACGAACCCCGGCACCGGCTCACGCACCCGAAGGACAGGATGTCCGCAGGGCGGGCCGCCTGGGGTGCCCTTCTCTTTGGTTACTTTCTCTTGGGCAAGCAAGAGAAAGTAACTCGGTTGCCGCGAGGCGAACGAAACCCCGCGACACCGCCGCAAAAGGCGAGAAAAGCCGATCAGCCTCGCCAAGCGAACGAGCGATCGAGCGATCGAGCGAACCAGCGATCGGTTGATCGATGTCGCTCCAGAAAGCGACAGATCGAAACCACTCCCAGCATTTCGCGCGACGCCCGCAGAGCGAGCACGCGTGAAACGCAACCACGCAAGAATCAGCGTGGAAACGGTGGAGGTTTCGGGGAAGAATCAGGCGAGGGCAAAACAGCCCCCGCCGATGCAGTCGCCAGCGCACGCAGCGCTGGCGATGCGGGGTGAAACGATCAGGATGCCGCGTCCTTCAGCTTCTTCAGCGGACGCACCTTGACCTTGACCGAAGCCGGCTTGGCCTCGAACGTGCGCTCCTGCTTGGTGAAGGGGTCAATGCCCTTGCGCTTGGGCTTGGCCGGCACGGCGACCGCGGTGACCTTGAGCACGCCCGGCAGCACGAACGCGCCAGCGCCCTTCTTCAGGTTGACG
>JAMHVM010000124.1:0-58912 GCA_035911475.1 Lysobacterales bacterium
CCGGACAACCAGCAACTGGACGCCGCGCTGGCGATGCAGCTCGACGGCCGTGTCCACTTCGACCGCGACGGTCTGGCGCTGATCGAACTCGACGGCGAAATGCCAGGCTGGCCGGACTGGCTGCCCAATGTCCTGGATTTCGCCAGCGATCGCCCGACCACTCTCACCCTGCGCTGGCTGCAGGCGGACCAGCCGCTCACCCTCAGTCTCGGGCAGGATCAGCGCGCGCTTGAGGCAAGCCTGAACGCCGACGACCTGCAAGCCGCATTGGCACTGACCGACCGGCCCTTGCTGGCGCTGTCGGCAGTGCGCAGCCGGTGGCTACTGGATTCGCTGGTTGTTGCCGGTGTGCGTCTGGAAGGCATCCGCATCGAGGTGGCCGAGGAAAACGCCACTGACGAAGACGGTGACGACAGCGACCAGGGCTCGGAAGGCCGCGCGCCCACCGATGCCAATGGCGCACGCTGAACCCCTGCCCGGCTTCGCCTCGCGTCTGCTCGCCTGGCACTCCCGGCATGGTCGTCACGACCTTCCCTGGCAGCATCCGCGCACGCCGTACCGGGTCTGGCTCAGCGAGATCATGCTGCAGCAGACCCAGGTCGCCACGGTCGTCCCCTATTTCCTGCGTTTCATTGAAGCGCTGCCGGATCTGCCGGCGCTGGCCCGGGCGCCGGCGGATCAGGTGCTGGCCCTGTGGTCGGGGCTGGGCTACTACAGCCGCGCACGCAACCTGCATGCCGCGGCGAAGGTTTGCCTGGAACACCATGGTGGCGACCTGCCAGCCGATCTCCAGGCCTTGATGGCGCTGCCTGGCATCGGCCGCTCGACCGCCGGCGCCATCCTCGCCCAGGCCTGGGGGCAACGACAGGCCATCCTCGACGGCAACGTCAAGCGCGTGCTCTGCCGCAGCCATGGCATCGACGGCGATCCCGCGTCCACGGCGGTACAGAACCAGCTTTGGCAGCTCGCCGAGCAACTGTTGCCCGACCGCGATCTGGCGAACTACACCCAGGCGATCATGGATTTCGGCGCCACCGTGTGTACGCGGCATCGGCCGCGCTGCGGCGACTGCGTGCTCGCCGAGGACTGCATCGCACTGGCCAGTGACCGCGTCGACCAGCTACCCACCCGCAAGCCCGGCAGGAAGTCGCTGCGCCGCGAGGCCAGCTGGCTGCTTCTGGTCGACCCGCGTGATCGCATCCTGCTGGAACGCCGCCCGGAAACCGGCATCTGGGGCGGCTTGTGGAGCCTGCCCGAGTTCCCCGATCACAGCGCGCTGCGTGCCGAGCTGGCGCTGCGCCTGGTCGATCACGTCGATGAACCGCGATCGCTGCCGGTGGTGAAACACGTGTTCACCCACTTCGTGCTCGAAGCCACGCCCTGGCACTGTCGCGTCGACCAGTCGGCAACGCGGATCGGCGACAATGACCGCGAACGCTGGTTCGCTGCCGAGGAGTTGACTTCGATCGGCCTGCCGCAACCGGTGCGCCGCCTGCTCTCCGAATTCACCCGCAGCAAGGATTGACCATGCGCAGCATCCACTGCCAAAAACTCGATCGCGAAGCCGAAGGCCTGGACTTCGTTCCCTGGCCCGGCGAGCTGGGCCAGCGCATCTATCGCGAGATTTCCCGCGAAGCCTGGAGTCAATGGCTGGCGCACCAGACCATGCTGATCAACGAGAACCGCCTGTCGCCACTGGATCCCAAGACCCGGACCTTCCTCGCTGCCGAGATGGAAAAGTTCCTGTTCGGCGACGGCGCCGAACGACCGGCGGGATACACCCCGCCGGACTGATCACCACCGCCTCAGCCAGCCGATTCGCGAAGTGCCTTCAACTCCTCGCGCACCGCACGCTGGTCGACCGGGCGAATCCGCTCGATGCGGCATGGATGACCGTTGACGATGATGCTGTCGAACTTGGCCTGCACCTGATTCATGCTGGTCTGCACGCCGATCGTGGTCGCGAACGGCAGATCCAGGCAGGGTCCGTAAACGTCGACCAGATACCACTCGTTCAAGCGCGCCTCCAGCAGCAGGCTGCGATCCGATACCGACTGCCAGCCGGAGACACGGAAACTGCGGATGCGATCGACCTCGGCGCCGGCATGCTTTTCATAGGCTGCCAGCTCCTGCTGACGCAGTTGCAGCCGCTCGGGGGACGAGGCGCAGGCAGACACAGTGAGTGCGGTGGCCAGTGCCAGTGATCCAATCACGGTTGTACGGTTCATTCGATGCACTCCTTCGATGATTTCGGGTTTTCCCGCGGGCCGGTGCACGCGTTCGACAACGTCGATCCTTACGACCACTTTGCCCGCATCAGCGAAATATGGCGATCAGGATGCGACGTTTCGTCGCTCCCGCCCGAAAGCGGTTCATTCGCCGGCCAGCTTGGCCGGCAAGCTTGACGGCGCGGACGCCTGCCGGTCTAATACGCGGATTCGGCCGGGTAGCTCAGTTGGTAGAGCAGGGGATTGAAAATCCCCGTGTCGGCGGTTCGATTCCGTCCCCGGCCACCACAAAAAAAGCACTTTCTTGCCACCGAACGTTGTTCGGCGCGAAATTGCACAGAATTTACACGCTTTGCCTATAACTCGAAAGGCAAACGACCACGGCCTATCTCTTATCCTATTCGGTACCGTTGCGCAGCGCACCTGCTATGCGCCCAAATAAAGTCGATTGCCGTCGCAGACAACTACAAAGAGCTTTAGCGCTTCGCGGTCGACGTGCTAAGAAGAAGCGCGCCTTGGCTCGAGAGAGGGATCGTGAGTTCGTCGTCGGGCGTCGCCGAAATATGCCCAACGGGCGAAGACCCCAGGAACTCCAGGTCTTCGAATGCCCGGAAGACCTCAACCTCACTGGTTCATTCGACCAGACTGCTCGCTTTCTTCAGACCTTTCGCAGCTTTTCGTCGAGAAGCAATCAAAGCAAGGTCTACGTGGACATGAGGCCTATCGAACGAGTGACGCCAGCCGCGGCGCTGTTACTGGTCGCGGAGCTAGACCGATGGCGCCGAAAGCGTCGAGTGCCACTGAGACCGCGCGACGCAGAGGAATGGAACCAACAGGTACGCTCAAGACTCGATCAGATGGGCTTTTTTGACCTCCTTGGTGGCTCAAACGAGTCTTTTCGGCTGACTGAGCCTTCGGCCATCAGATATCTGCGCTTCCAAACGGGCACCAATGCGGACGGAAGACCATTCCTGATGCTCTACTCACGCTTGGAGGCTCTGCTTGGTAAGCTGCCTGGAAGACCCAGACTGTTTCAGGCCGTCAGCGAGGCCCTAGTCAATGTAGGGCAACATGCTTACTTGCGTAAGAAAAAGGCCCGAGAGCGGCCGACTAGGCAGGCTGGCGCGAAACGTTGGTGGATCTCCGCTTCTGTAGACACTGCTCACCGAGAGGTGACAGTTATGGTTGTTGATCATGGACATGGGATTCCATCCACAATTAGGCGAAAGACAACATTTGAAAAAGTCAGAAAGTACATCAAGAACGATGACGCCGAGATGATAGACGCAGCGATCAAACTAGGGAGATCCGGAACGGACGAGCCCTACCGTGGCCACGGATTTACGCGCGACATTCTCAAGTTCGTCGACACTCACAAGAAATATGCTCGGGTCAGGATATGTAGTAACCGTGGCGTTCTCACTTACGAGAAACAAGCTGGCGAACCTCCGAAGACTTCTCTTGCCAATCACAAGGTCGGCATCGGCGGTACATTTATTGAGTGGAAGTATGCGATCTGAGCAGGATCAAAAAATGCGTATCAATATTGGGAAGCAGTTTTCATTAGTCCCGTCAGGACGAGTCCCAGAGGACGGCCCAGATAGTGGCGAACGCTTTCGCCAGGAATTCCTCATCCCTGCGCTACAGAAGGGCGGAACGGTCGAAATTGAGATTGATGATGCAGTCGGATATCAGTCTTCGTTTTTAGAGGAGGCCTTTGGCCTTCTCTCTTCAGAGACTGGCATCCCAGTCGAAGAACTCCGCCAGCGAATTGTCGTCATCTCCAGCGATCCTGAGTATGAAATCTATCGCGAATTGATCGAGTTTTTCTTACTCTCCGAAGGGCGCTCGAATGGCACTAAGCGATAATGCGACGATCTCCGCGATAGTCGGAGCGTTTTCAGGCGGATTTGCAGGATACCTGGCATCAAAAATCTTGCAGGCAAGGGACACCAAGCAGCGGCACGCCGATACGCTTGACGAACTAATCCTTGACCTTAAAGGTGATGCACGCACGTACTGGAGCCGCGACGGACAAGATCGCAAGCAAGAGTCCGACCTCGAACGACTTTCGAGGCGAATCCGAGATAAAGCGGTTAAGCATGAAAAGCTTCATAACAAGAACAAACGCGAGAAGAATCTAAAGGATCTATGCTTGGTTCTACACAACGAGGTCACAGGCGGCACCTTTGCACAGGTTTCGCGCACCGCTGACCCTTTGAAAGTGACGAGAATTGAGATCCTTATTGATCGGGTACGCGACTATTTCATTTGAACACTGCAAGACCCCTTCATCCGCATTACTGCCAATGCCCGTCGCCCCCTCAAACCCTCGTTCATCATGTCGTGCACTAGCTCACGACGACCGGTGCGATCACCAACTTTTGTCGCCTTGATGACCTCATTCTCAAGCACCTGCTGAGCCAGCAGCTTGTTCAGTCGGGCATTCTCCGTATCCAACTCCTGTAGCGATTTGACATCCGGCACGCTCATGCCGCCGAAGTTGCTGCACCACAGGTAGTACGAAGCCTCGCTGAAACATTCTTTCTCGGGGGGACTGGAATCCAAATCGCTGTGCTATTCAAAAAATGGGAGGACGTCGCATCCATCAACGCTCTGTGATTGCAAGCTCGCTCAAACGCGCGAAAACATCACACGATCATGAAGCCCAGCTCGGCCTGGTCGAAGTTGGCCAGGTTCGGAAACACGGTACCCAGATCGCCGGGCGCGACGCCATACCAGCGTGACAAGGTCGCCGCGTACTGGTCGGTGGCGATGGTCGGGATGATCTGGCCCCAGCCGGCATCGTCCGGGCCGTCCACGGCAAGATTGGGCATGGCGCCATAGACGCGTCCGCCGCCGACCGAACCGCCGAGCACCAGATGATGGCTGCCCCAGCCGTGGTCGGTGCCGTCACCGTTGATGCTGGTGGTGCGACCGAACTCCGATGCGGTGAAGGTGGTGACGTCGTTGGCCAGTCCCATTTCCAGCGTGGCGGCATGGAAGGCAGCGAAAGCGCCGTCGATCTGGGTCAGCAACGCCGCCTGATCGACCAGCTGCCGGTCGTGCGTGTCGAAACCGCCCAGGCCGACGAAGAAGATCTGCCGCTGCATCTCCAGTGCCGAGCGCACGTTGATCAGCCGCGCGACCATGCGCATCTGACGACCAAGCTGGGTATCGGGAAACTCGGTCGCCAGGGTCGATCCGCCATCGAGCGCCGCGTTGATCATGGTCTCGTTGGCCATGGATCGACGCATCACCCGCGCGTACTGCCGTTGCAGCGCACTGCCGTGGTCGCCGTCGCGCAAGGCCATGAAGGCCGCGCGACGCGAGGCGTTCCAGGGTTGCTCGTCGACGAAGTGAATGCTCTGCACGCCGTTCTGGCCGACAAAGTACGGGGTGATCTCGTCACCGGCCTGGAACACGTTGTCGCCGTCGATGGAGATGTTCATCGACAACTGCTGGTTCGGGTTGCTGGCGTGGAACAGGTCGGCCAGCCGTCCGCCCCAGCCACGCCGCGCCTGCGCATCGGCCTGCGGACGCTGCCAGACGGTGGTCTGGTCGCTGTGCGAGAACAACTGCACCGGTACCGGCACGGTGCCGGCCTGATACTGCGCCTTGGTCACCGGCTCCAGCAAGGGGCCGGCGTTGGCGACGATGGCCAGCGGCGAATTGCCAGCATTGAACAACCCAGCCAGTAGCGGCATCTGTTCGGCGAAGCCGTAGTCGCAACCGTCGCTGGTGCCGTTGATCGGCGACAGCGGCAGCAGCGAATCGGCCGACAGCGCCAGCGCCTGACGCGAGGTCTGGTAATCGCTGCGGGCCTCGCCGTTGCGCGGCACCAGCATGTTGAAGGCGTCGTTGCCGCCGTAGAAGAACACGCAGACCAGCGCGCGGTAACCACCGCCGCGCAACTGCGGCAGCGCCGCCGCATGCGCCAGCCCGAGCTTGCCCGGCAAGGCGGAGAACAGCGCCGAGCCGGCGCTGGCGCACAGGCATTGCTGGATGAATCGACGTCGGTTCATGGCGGTCACCGTTCGATCGCGTATTCGGGAGAGCTCTGGATCAGCCAGACCGCGTCCTGCACGCGCTGGCGACGACCGTCGGCATGACTGGGCAATCCGCCGAGATAAGCCACCAGCGTGTCGAACATGTGCGGACTCATCGTGCGATTCATGAACAACAGGTCGTAGCGGTCGACCAGGCGCACCGGATCGACGGCGTGCGGCAGCTCCGGTGCCAGATCGACCACGACCGTGCCCGGATGCTGACTACCATTGCGCCAGTCCCAGTAGACCTTGGCGCCGAGGTGGTTGGCGATGCTCGCAACGGTGGTGTCGGTGGTTATCTGGAATTCGGGTGCATCCAGTTCCAGATCCGACAGCTCACCCGGCGGGCTGTAGTCGGGCAGGAAGAAGTTAAACACCGAGGGCGCGCGCAAGGGTGCCTGCCCCAGGATGTTTTCCATGCCCCACATCCGGTAGCGGCCGTCGTCGGGACGACCATCGAGCACCCGCCACAGGTGCGCGTTGCGCAACAGCGGTTCGCGCAGCTTGCCCGTGTTGGCCGTTGCCGGCGCCAACGTGCGCGCCTCAGGATCGAGCAACACCGCGCTGACCGTCGCCGCCATATCCCCGCGTATGCCCAACCCGTTGTTGGCGAACGCCGCGGCCACCCGACCGACATAGGCCGGACTGGGATTGCTGGTGACCAGGCGCTTGATCAGGTGCCGGGCGATGAACGGTCCGACATTGGGATGCCGGAAGATATTGTCCAACGCTGCCGACAGATTGCTTTCCGCACTGCCACCCGCTGGCAGCACACCGTTGGGCAGGCTCACACCGGGATAGCCCAGCAACTGCTTGTCGTCCTCGCTGGCGTGGTATTGCTGCCAGGGCTGCATCGGCAATATCCAGCCCACGTCCCAACCCGGCTGTGGCCAGGGCACCGGACCAATCGGACACCACTCCCATTCCCACCACTGGCCACCTCCGGTGCGCGGGCAGTTGGCCCAGTTCCAGCCGGTGAAAACGTGGGCGAAGCCCTTCACGGTGAACTGGTCGTAGGTGGGTATCGGCTGGCCGTTGCCGTCCAGCAGCAGGCTGCCGTCTGGCGCCATGCGGAACAGGCCGACCGAGAACAGCTGCATGATCTCGCGCGCATAGTTCTCGTCCGGGCGGACATTGGCCTCCGCATCCGGCTTGCGGTTCTTGAACATCGACAGGTAGTGACCCATCACCGGGCTCAGGGTCACCTGTCCGAGCAAGTCGCGGTAGTTGCCGAAGGCGCCATCGACCAGCAGGTCGTAGTAGTTGGCCATGCCCTTGGGCGTGCCTTCGATGGCGCCGTTGCGATCGGACACCACCAGCCATTCACTCATCGCGAAGGCGACGCGCTGACGCAACTGGTCGGGACCGTGGATCGCGTGCTGCCACCAGATCTCCTCGCGGGTGACCTGATAGACATCGTTGCCGGCCGCTTCCTCGGCCAGCAGGTACGGCAGGTGTCGACCGGCGGGCAGGTCGAACTGCTCGTCCAGCCAGGCGTGATAGCCGATAGCGCGCAGGTGCGCGATCGCTGCCGGGGTTGGCCCGAACGTGGCCTGGGTCAGGAAGCGCGCGGCCTGGGCGTCGGAATGCGGGCCTTCGGTGCGTTCGCTGAAGTTGGCGTCGAAGAGGTGATCGCCGGCCTGTGCGCCCAGGCTCAACGCCAGCAACGCGCAGCCCATCACCCGGTTCCTGTTGTTGCCCATCAACCCCAACCCCCTGTCCATCCTGCCGCCTGTGCCGGTTACGCCAATCGTAGGCGCTTACGGTGTGTCTCTGGATATCGGAACCAGCGGTCGCTCGCCACCAGGTGCTTCGGGTCGGTCACCGCATCCGCGGCGGAAACGCGAGGCGGCGCGACCGACCTGCCGCCCGCTGCCGGAAAGCCCATGATCGCAGTGTGTTCATCGATCCCGACGAAGTCTGTGACAGCCTTCGCGGTTGCCGCCCACTTGCGAACGGCCAGCTCGCGTTGCCGCATGCGCAGCCGTTTCCCGGGTCAGTCCGAACACACGACAATGTGGCCATGGACCCGACCCTGCGCGACCTTGCCGATACGCTGAGCGACGGCCTGCACCGGCGCGTCACGGCGGAGGGGCGACGCATCGTGGTCAAGCGCCGGCGACACGCGCCGGGAGATTTCTTCGCGATGGAAGCGTTCGGCCTGGCGAAGCTGCGCGAGCCGGGCTGCTGGCGCGTGCCGGAGACGATCGCGGTCCAGCCGGATGTCATCGTGCTAGAAGATCTCGGCGACGGCCAGGCCTCGCCGCACGACTGGCGCCGTGCCGGTACTGCGCTGGCCCGCCAGCACGCGTGTACCGCGAACTCATTCGGCCTGGATCGCGACGGCTGGTGTGGCGACGGCCGCCAACGCAACACGCCGATGGTCGACGGCTGGCGCTTCTTCGCCGATTGCCGGCTGCTGCCATTGACCCGACTGGCCCGGGACAGCGAGCTGCTCACCAGCAATGAAGTGATCACGATCGAGCGCCTGTGCACCGCCCTTCCCGAGCGCGTTCCCTGGCAGCCGGCCTCCTTGCTGCACGGGGACCTGTGGCTGGGCAACCTGCATCCGTGCCGCTCGGGCGAACTGGCGCCGATCGACGCCGCCGCCGTTCACTACGGATGGGCGGAGGCGGAACTGGCCATGTTGACCTTGTTCGGCGAGCCACCGCCGGTGTTCTTCGACGGCTACCGGCAGAACCGCGCACCAGCACCGGACTGGCGCCAGCGGGCACCGCTGTACAACCTGCATCACCTGCTCAATCACCTCAATGTGTTCGGGGCGTCATGGCATGGGCGGGTGGCGGCTACGCTGCGGCGGTTGCGCTGAAGCAAGGGTTCCCCGCACGACTTCGATCGGGAACAGTCAGACGGGTGACCATCGTCCGCCACGACTATCCGGCATCGTTTCGGATGCCTCAGCCCAGATCGGCCAGCCCGGGTGAGACGGAATGCGCGTGATCCAGGCAGCGATCACCAGCGATCGATGAAGGCGAACCGGTCGACCATTTCGTCGAACGCCTCGTGACTCTCTGCAACAACCACGAACAGCCATCCGCGGTTCTGCCAGGCCAGCGCCCGGCCGCGGTCGCCCTTCGCCGAGACGAAGGCGCCATCGGACGCCAGGCGCAGCGGCATGCCCAGACGCTCCAGATCCGGTCGCACATGATCAGCCAGGTAGGTACTCAGATCCGCCAGCACAGGCGAGCGAACGATCTCGATCATCCCGTGCTCACCGTAGCTTGCCCGCACCACACGCAGGCGACCGCCGGCCATTTCCTCAGTGCGAATGTCGGCATCTCTGCCGGCGATCTGCGCCGGCAGCACCTCGGCGATGGTTTCGCGACCGGTGGGTGGCGGCAGGTCCACCAGGAATTCGTCTCGCTGTGCCTGGCAGGCGCAGAGCGTGGCGACTATGGCCAGCAGCCCCACCGACAACCGTCGTTTCACGGCGTCAGACAGCGGTAGCATGGGGAGCATCATGGCCGATCACGCACCTCAGCCGCCGGACTCGAAGCCGTCGCCGAAGATGGTGTCGTCGACCTTGCCGTAGAACTCGGTGGCACCAATGTCACAGTGGACGCCGCCCTGTCCCTGGCCACCGCCGCGGATTCGCCCTCGCTGATCGCGGCTGACGCCGTGATCGCACAGACTGCCGGACACCACATCCACCATCACGCTGCCTGGCTTCAGCTCGTAACCGTGATCGACCAGGGCAGACTCGATGTGCGCCCAGACATTGGCATCGAGGAAATCGTCGCCGAACGGATCCTCCGGACAACCCCGCCCGGGACCGAGCAGGTTGCCGCTGTGGCTCTCCCAGCGAACGCGCGACATGCCACCGGTGGTGACGCAATCGCGGTCGCTGGCGCTGCTGCCGTTGCCGTGCAGGATGCTGGTGGTGTAACCGATGTCGATCTGGCCACCGGGATGGACCGCGTTGGCGGTGATGCCCTTGACCGGACCCATCGCAACATTGTTCACCATGGTGACGTTGGCCAGGAACAGCGACAGCCAGAAGCCCTGCACGCTCTGCACATGGATGGCACCGCCGGCGCCGGCCCGGTTGCCGCTCAGGGTGCTGTCGCGAATCACCGCCGTGGTGCCGTAGGGGTGGCCGTCGATGCTCCCCGCGAGATCACTCATCACGATGGCACCACCGCCACCGCCTTCCAGTTCCGTGGGATCGCGGCGGGTGCGGTTGCCGACGAAGGCGCAACGCTCCACGACCAGGTCACCGGTTTCGACATTGATCGCGCCGCCGCCGGTGGTGTGCTGGCCGGGCACGGAATCGACATGGTTGCCGGTGAACAGGCAGTCCCGCAACGTGGCCTGCACGCGACCAGGACCACTCCCGCTGGACATGTAGATGGCACCACCGCGGCCATTGGGATGAACGCCGTTGTCGATGAAGCGAACCCGCTCGGCCAGCAGCTTGCCGCCGCGCATCCAGATCGCGCCGCCGCCCTCGAAGTGCAACGCCGTCTCGAAGCGTCCGCCTTCGAGGGTGAGATCGCGCAGGGTCAGGTCGGCATTGCTGGTGGTCAGGATGCGGAACGGTGCGATGCTGGGGTGATTGCCGCGACGGATCGTGCTGCCGTGACCCTCGATGGTGATCGTGGTGCTGATGCCGGGCAGGCCGACATCGAAGCCACTGGCCACCGGATCGTCAAGCTGGTAGAGGCTGTCAGGGGCCAGGATGATCACGTCGGCGCCATCACCGGGTCGACAATCGCTGTGGATCGTGTCGTCGGCCTGGGCGTTGATGATGGCCTCACGCAAGGAACAGCGGCCGTTCTCGATGATTGCCACCTCTCCGGCGCGCACCCGGATCTCCGCCGCCTCAGTGGTCGTGGCGGCCAGCAGCAGTGCCAGGATCAGCGAGCACGAAAGCTCACCGCCCAGTCTTGCTGACTTGTCCATGTCGATCTCGCCTGTCGCTGCGTGGATGGAAACGTCGGCCACGACCGGCGGTCACGGTCGCTCGTAGTCGTTGCGGAAGATCCAGTCCGGGTCCTGGCGAATGCCGATGTAGCCGCCGGCGCCGGCGACGATCACCGTGCCGTCCGGCTCGATCACGCATTTGCTGATGCTGGCCGGACCACCAGCCGGAGTGATGTTGGTGAACGAGGCGCCGTCGTCGTTGGACAGCAGAACGCGTCCGGCCCCGGATCCCAGCGGATGCCGCTCGCCGACCACGACCACGCGGTTGCGGGCGATGCACACCCCGCGCGCCCAGGTGGTGGCGTCACCGGTGATCGCCGACATCGACGATTGCGTGTAGCTGGACGGCAGGTACAGATCGCCGCTGCCGACGAAGATCCGGCCCACGCTGTTGGTCTGATCCATACCAACGGCGACCAGACGCCGGTTGTTGACCGCGATGCCCCAAAGCTCGCCCTGCCAGCCACTGCCCGACTGCAGCTCCACCGTCTCGAACTGGTAGGGATCGGCAATGCTGCGCGGCGGCAGGAACAGCCGCGGCGGCTCGATGTTGCGGCTGCCGGCGCCGTAGAAACGGTCGCCGTACACCACCATGTCCAGCATCTGCACCGTGCCCAGCTCGCGTACCCAGTCGGCGGCACTGGCGCCGACCGACGCATTCGGGCGATAGAGCAGATTGGTGCTGGTCAGCGCCTCGGCGATGGCGCGGCCGTCAGCCAGTTCGCGATAGGTGCCGACGTGGAACTGGCGGCCGGTCTGCGCGACGCCGGTCAGCGTGTCGGTCACCGGATGCGGCGACGTCGTGGTGTTCACGCGCCGGACCATCTGCACCACGCCCGGCCTGAAGCCGGCCACATACAGTGCGTTGTCGTGCCCGCGCGAGATCGAGTTGACCCGGAACTCGTGGAAGGCGTCGGCCGGTGACACCGCTACCGCCGACCAGCTGTTGCCGCCATCGGTGCTGCGATACAACCCGTAACCGGTGGCATTGGTGCCGCAGCCGGCCCACAGGCTGCCATCAAGGTCCCGATGCAGGGCATCGGTGCGGTTGCCGCCGTTGCAGCCGTGGTTGTGCGTGGACCAGCTGCCGCCCAGGACATCGGCGGACACCGGCTCTTCGGCGACGGCAAGCGGTGACAGGAACAGCGCGGCGGTGAGTGTCAGCGCAGAAAACAGGAAGGACGTGTTCATCGATGGTCGGTACTCATGCAATGTTGAAGACACGGCGCGACGCGCCAGGTCACCGGGTCATGGCTGGCGTCACGGTGAGGCGTGCCGCCACGTCGGCGTTCATCACTCGAAGCCATGCGCGAAGATGGGATCGGGCGGCGGTCTGGACACGATCAGGTCGTCGATGCTGAGCGCGGTATCCAGCCGCGTGCCCCAGTCCAGCCCGACCATGACCCTGCCGATACCGGCGTGTTTGGCGCTGACCCCGTGGGCGCGATCGGCCAGCATCAGCTCGCCATCGAGATGGAACCGGTAGGTGCCGGCATCCATGTCGTAGTCCCAGCGCAGATGCATCGCTTCGCCACTGGCGACCTCCGAGGCGATCGCGACGCTGCCGGTGGCGTCGTGCAGGCGCAGGACACCGGTGGGCGTCAGGTTCAGCCCACCGAACATGTGCGAGGCGCCGTCCGCTTCACGGATCGCGATGGCGTAGCCGCTGTCGACATGCGGCAGCCAGGTCATCTCGATGGTCAGCTGGCCCGTGCTGACCTGCTGGTCATCGAGCAGACCGAAAGTGACGGTGGAGGTGGTGCTGGGCGGTGCCGCCCAGGTGATCTCCAGCGCACGCGTCGCCATCGGCGCGTCGCGCACGATCGCGTCCAGAAACGGGAACACGAAGCTCGGTTGCCCCAGCGCGGCACCACCGACGCCGATCGGCTGATCGACCGGCTGGTCCTGGAAGTCGGCGCGCAGCAACACCTGCTGCGCGCCGCCTGCCTGCACCGTGCCGACAGCGAAACCAGCCAACGCCAGGACCAGCACCACCGTCGACAGCCGATGACCAGTGCGACCACCGAAACCGGCCAGGCAACGATCCGATCCCTGCGCCCATCCGGACGGCCCCTGCATCACGGCGTCTCGAAGCCGTTGGCGAAAATGGTGTCGTCACCTTCTTCGATCACGACCACCGCCGCCGAATCCAGGTTGTTGCTTTCGTCCGGGTCGGGCAGTTGCGACTGGACCCGGGCGACGTTGAGGTAATCGCCGGACGGGTTTACGGTCGCCGTCATGGTCAGCGTGCGTGTGTTGGCACCTGCCGCATGGTTGAGCGTGCCGACCTGCCACTCGCCGGCGTTCACGTCGTAGCTGCCCTGGTCGACGCTGTGGCTGATGTAGGTGTAGCCGCTGGGCAACTCGTCCCGGACCACGGTCACCGGCGCCGGGTCCGGACCCAGGTTGCGTACCTGCACGGTGAACTGCACCTGTTCGCCCGGCGCCGCCTCTTCCGGCAGCACGATCTTGACGACTTCCAGGTCGGCCTGGTTGGCCGGCGGCTGGCCACCGTCGAAACGATAGACCGGCGAGCGGTAGTAGCTCTTGCTGTCGCCGGCCAGGCGCGCCCGCACCTGCAGGTAATAGACACCGTACTGGCTGGGAAAACCCGTATAGCGCCAGTTGCCACCGAGGGCACTGTGCCAGCTCATGGTTCCGGGCAAGGGCGAGAAGTCGCCAGCGCTGCAGCACGTCGTCGAGATGAACAGTTGCGGCGGACTGGCCAGCGGCGCACTGGTGCGGTTGCGCCGCCACTGCGCGATGTTGCTGGTCGGTGTCCGGCTGATTTCCTCGATCGGCACCCGGTCGCTGTTGCCGATGCGGCCAAGCCGGGAGCGCAGCACACCGCCGAGACGGTCGAAATGACCGCCCACCAGCAAGCGCCCGTCACCCTGCTGGGCCATGGTGTTGAGCCAGGTCGGGAGTACGCCGGCGACCGGCTGCACCGCGATGTTGAAACTGGTGTCCAGCGCGCCGCTGGCCTGCAACCGGGCCAGGCGCAGGCGATCGACCGTACCGATCTGGCTGAAGCCACCGCCCAGGTAGAGCCGGCCATCATGGGTCAGCAACAGCGAACGGACGACGCCATTGGGTCTGCGGTTGACGTTGTCGTCCAGGTAGGCGGTGTCGATGGAGCCGTCGTCGTTGAACCGGGCCAGGTTCCTGCGCGCATGGATCGTGCCACCGGTTCGCCGCTGCACCGATTCGAAGCTGCCGCCAACGATGACGCCGCTGCCATCGGGATCCACCGCCAGTGCATGGCCGACGGCATCGGCCTCGTACAGGCGACCATTGAAGCCGGTGTTGAGCGCGCCGTTCGGCCAGATCCGGGCAATGCCCCGTTGCTGCTCACTGGCAACCTGGGTGAATCGACCGGCGATGTAGACGCGGTAGTCGTCCGCCGCCATGGCGACGGCGAGTACCTCGTCGTTGATGGCCGGATCGGCGAAATCGGCGTCGACACTGCCGTTGGGCTGCAGCCGCATCAGACGGCCGCGGTTCTGCGCGGTGACGCCGGTGAAACTGCCGCCGACATAGATGTCGCCGTGCGGATCCAGCTCCAGCGCGTTGACCACACCGTTGGGAATGTTGACCGGGACGAAAGCGGTATCGAGCGTGCCGTCGCTGTTGAGCCGGGCCAGCCGGCGCCGGGTGACGCCATTGACCACGGTGAAGGCGCCACCGACCAGGATCCTGCCGTCCGGCTGCACCACGATGGCGTTGACGGCGCCATCGAAGCTCGGTGTGAAGGTTCCCAGCAAGGCGCCGCCCTGGCTGCCGAACCGCGCCAGATACGTGCGCGGCGTGCCTCCCACACTGGTGAACGCACCACCAGCGAGCACGTGACCGTCGGCCTGCACCGCCACCGCGTTGACATCGCCGTTGATCGCGCCGGCGTCTTCGAAGGGCCGTTCGATCGAACCTGTCCATGGCAGCCGTGCCACCCGCAGCGCCGGTATGCCCGTGGTGATGCTGGTGAAGTGACCGGCGAACAGCACACCACCATCGGACTGCACCGCGACACCGCGGACGTGGTCGTTCGGGTTGACCAGCGTATTCAACGAACCGTCGTGGGCACCGTTCTCGTGCAAGCGGGCAATGAGGTTGCCCAGGCCGACTCCGGTGAAGTCGCCGACGATGACGATGCGGCCATCCGGCTGCACGGTCAATTCGCCGACCGGGCCGTTCAGCGTCGGCGGCTGGAAGCCCAGGTCGACACTGCCGTCGCTGTTCAGGCGCGCCACATGCCGACGTTGCTGGTCGCCCACAGTCGCGGTGAAATTGCCCCCGATCAGGACTTTTCCGTCCGGCAGCAAGGCGACCGAGTTGACGTGATGCAGACCCGCCGGCACCGCGTCGAAGCGGAACGTGCTGTCCAGCGAGCCATTGGCATTCAGCCGGAACACGGCATAACCAGCCCCGGGATTGCCGGTGATGTTCAGGAAGGAACCGGCAACGATGACCTTGCCATCCGCCTGTTCGACGATGTCGTGGACGGTTCCGCTGAAGGTCGGGGTAACGAAGCTGCCATCGGAGGTCAGCGACGCCGTGAGCCGCGCCACCCGATGACGAGTGGCACCGTTGACCCAGGTGAACTGGCCGCCGATGTAGTAGCCGTTGTCGGTGAAGCGTGGCGCGACCTTGAACACGGCGCCATTGACCGCCACCGCCAGCGAGGACACGTTGTTGCCGTTGGCGGTGAGCTGGACCAGATAGTCGGCCGATGAGCCGCCGGTGAAGGTGCCGCCGACCAGATAGCCCGAGCCGATCGGCAGCACGCTGCGGACGTAACCGGCGGTCGCGCTGATGCCGGCGTTGAAGCTGCTGTCGCGGCGACCGTCCGGATGCAGCCGGGCCAGGCGGCGGGTCGTCGACTCCAGGGTGAATTCACCGCCGGCCATGATCTTGCCGTTGCCGTCGACCAGCACGGTGTGGGCATACCCGGCGGTGATGCCGGTCAGAAAACCGTCCTCGGCACTCTGGGCCAGCACAGCGCCCGTTCCGACCACTGCCAAACCCAGGCAGGCCACTGCCCGCCCGATCCATGCCCAGCCACGTCGCATGCTCACGTCCATCCACAATCTCCCTGGTTGATTCGGTTTCGGAAAAGAACCGTCCCGCCCGGCTTCCGGCGAGGAAGGGACAGGCGGGACGGGCCTCCCGTCCGGGATCGACAGTGCGTCGGCAGCCCCGCAGAGACTTCCCGCTTCCCTTCGCGAGTTCTTCGAAATTTCTTCGAATGCCGGGTGTCAGCGAAGAAACGACGTGTAATCAACAAATTGCGTGCGCAGCCGAATTCGGATCTGGTCGCTCAGGCGGTGCCTTGGCGGGGCCGCGAGTCGCGATCGCAGACCGCAGGACCCACTGGCGGATCGCGGCGCGTCCGCTGTTCTGCCAGTCCACGCACGCAACAAGCCCGCGCGCGTCGATCGAGCCTGGGTTGTCGGAACAGCGATCCCGGGCATCGGCGGTCGCCGCGCCAGGCACCCGAGGGCCGTGGGTTAAGATCGGTCCGGGGAAATCACTGTGCTGTCACAACGGCCGACCACTCGGCCGCGTATTCATTCGGAAGGAACCGACCATGCCCAGAGCGGACACGACCACGCGACCATCGCTGAAGCTGACCCTGATCGCCACAGGCGTGACCCTCGCACTTGGGCTCAGCAGCGGCGTCAACAGCCAGACCAGCCAGCGCGAACCCACACTCGAGCGCGAGCAACGCAACCCGCGCAGCGCCGAACCAGCGCGCCGCCAGCACGCCTCTCCC
The DNA here is from genome assembly GCA_035911475.1 of Lysobacterales bacterium. Taxonomy (GTDB): domain Bacteria; phylum Pseudomonadota; class Gammaproteobacteria; order Xanthomonadales; family UBA2363; genus Pseudofulvimonas. Next base: position 16,992 of record JAMHVM010000124.1, read on the forward strand.
GACCGGGGCGGGCGTCCAGGCAGCACCGCGATCCGGGCCCGATCGCTGGATCAACGCCCTGCCGGCTCGCTGGTGGTGTCCAACTGCGACGATGCCGGACCCGGCAGCCTGCGCGCCACCCTCGCCGGCGCCGTCGACGGCGATGTCATCGACCTGTCCGGGCTGACCTGCGGCACCATCACCCTGACCACCGGCGGCATCGCGACGAATGCCGATGTCACGATCTTCGGCCCCGGTCGCGACCAGCTCACCATCAGCGCCGACCAGGCCAGCGATGTGCTGGCCCACTACGGCGAAAGCCTGGTGGTGGAGGGCATCACCCTGGCCAACGGCCGGCACGCGGCCAGCGGTGGCTGCCTGTTCACCAACGGCAACCTGATCCTGTCGCGCAGCCGAATCACGGGATGCAGCGTCGGCGGCGACACCGCCGAGGCCTTCGGTGGCGGCATCGCGGCGTTCGGCGAGACGCATGTGGTCGAAAGCCTGATCGAGGGCAATGCCGTCGACGCCTTCGAGGACTCTTCGGGTGGCGGCCTGTTTTCCGCGCAGGCGATCAGCCTTGTCGACAGCGTGGTCAGTGGCAACACGGTCACGACAACCGCCAAGAAAACCGGCATGGAGGGTGGCTACACCGACCATGGCGCTTTCGGTGGCGGCATCGGCGCCGACGGCAATGTCACGATCACCGGCAGCCAGGTGATCGGCAACGAAGCCATCACCGACCAAGGCGCCGCGCGCGGCGGTGGCATCTTCTCGCTGGGCGACACCAGCATCGGCAGCAACAGCCTGATCGAGGACAACCATCTGCGCGGCGTCGGCAGTACGGCCTATGGCGGCGGCATCCATGCCGATGGAACGGTGCTGGTGACGGGCAGCCGCATCAGCGGCAACAGCGCGCATTCGCAAGGGCAGTGGAGCTATGGCGGAGGAATCAACGCCGGCGACTTCTTCCGCTCGGAGTCAGCCGGCGCTGTCGTGCTGGTCGGCAGTACCGTCAGCGGCAACCGCAACAGTGCCGACTGCAGCTGCTTCATCCAGGGCGGCGGTGCACACAGCTTCGGCAGCATCCGCGGCGACGACAGCACGATCAGCGACAATCAGACCCTCGTGAACGTCGCATACTCCGGCACCGCGCAGGGCGGTGGCCTGGCGGTGTACGGGCAGCTGGGAGATTCGATCCTCAGCCTCGCCAACACGACGGTGTCCAGCAACCGGGCCATCGGCGGCAACAGCGGGCTCGGTGTGGGTGGTGGCTTGGCGTCGATCGTCGGTTCATCGCATCTCGAAAACGTCACCATCACCCTGAACACGGCCAGCCACGCCGCCGCCGGTGTCCAGGTCAATACCTCCGACGACGCCAGCCACGCGCTGATCTCGACCATTGTTTCGGGAAACACCGCGCCGGCCGCTCACGACATCGGCACCAACCCCAACTACGAGCAGACGGTGACCGTGATCGGCGACCACAACCTGGTCACCATCGCCAGCGCGAACGTCGTGCTGCCGGCGGACACGCTGGATGCCGATCCTGTGCTGTTGCCGCTGGCAAACAACGGCGGCGCCACCCGCACGCACGCACTGGCCGCCTGCAGCCCGGCCATCGATGCCGGCAGCAATCCCGGCGATCGCGACTGGGACCAGCGCGATCAGCCGTTCCTGCGCGTGTACGGCTCGGCGGCCGACATCGGGGCATTCGAGTGGCAGCCCGGTGCCGGCGTCATCTTCGTCGACGGTTTCGAGGTCCCGCCCTGCCCATCCTGATGCGCCGCGCGACTGCCCACAGCAACGCCAGCTGCCGGCAATCGGGCACGCGATGAACGTCGCCCGATCTCAGGGTGCCGACAGTCCGAGCAGCCCCAGTGACTCGATCCGCGCCAGCAGCTCCGGCGCGGTATCGCCGACCTCGATGCCACAACGCAGCGCCTGGGTCAGGTGGCCGCGTTGTTCGGCATCGGCGGTCAGCTCGCGCAGCCGGGCCATCCGTGCCGCCTCATCGCGCCGATCGGCGAGGATGGCCAGGCATTCCAGATCCAGACGCGCGGCGGCATCGGGCGACGACGCCAGCAACGTCATGGCCTGAGCGACGCGATGCGATGCCGGCTCGGCCTGGCCTCGTTCGATCAGTGCCCGCGCCTGGATCTGCAACGCCCGGACCTGACCGCGGACATCGCCGGCTTCCAGCAACCGTTGTTGCTGGCGTTCGGCCTGCGCCTGCACCTGGGCGGCCGGCTTGCCCTCAAGCAGGTCCAGCGCCAGCAGGTCGAGATCGCTGTAGGCAACCCAATCGGCCTGATCCGCCGACTCGCGCAAGGCACGCGCAGCCAGGAAGCGCTCGCGTGCCGCCGAGCGATCGCCGCGCAACAGCGCGTGCTGTCCGTCGCTGGTGTGCACATGCGAGCGCGCCAGCGGACTTCCGCTGCCATCGCGCTGCTCGCGTACCTGATCGAGCACCTGTGCGGCATCGGGCAAGCGTGCCATCGCCATCCGTGCCCGTGCCAGGGCGGCAGCCACGTTCAGCACCGGATCGCCACCGGCGCCCTGGCGATAACTGCTCAGCGATTCGTCGAACAGGGCTTCGGCGGCTGCGAGCTCGCCTTCGCGCTCCCGCGCCAGACCCAGGTTGAACGCGGTACGGGCCAGATGCTGGCCGGCACCGAGTTCGCGGAACAGGGTCAAAGCCTGCTCGTTGAGTTCGTGGCTGCGGGTCAGGTTGCCCTCGCTGGTGGCGACGCTGGCCAGATTGCTCAGGGTGATCGCCTGCCCCATCCGGTCACCACTGTCGCGGAAGACCTGCAATCCCTTCTCCCAGACCGCGCCTGCCTCGTCCAGCCGCCGGGCGCGCGCCAGCGCCATGCCGAGATTGTTCCAGGCGCCGGCTTCCTGGTTGGGCAAGCCGGCGCGACGTGACTCGCTGGCCGTGCGTTGCAACCAGTTTTCGGCGTCACCGATCCGTCCGTTGCGTATCGCCTGCACCCCCAGTGTGTTGAAGTACCGCGCCGCCAGAACCGCGTCATCCAGCTCGATCACGGCCGGCTCCAGTGCCTGCAGCTCGCTCAGCGCTTCCTCGCTGCGGCCGCGCTCGCTCTCGATCATGTACGCCTCGATCTGTGCCCTCAGCTCGCCGGCGCGATCACCCAGGCCGGCGTACAGCGTCCGGGCCGACGCCAGTTCCTTGCTGCCCTGGGCGAAGTCGCCCAGATCCCGCTGCAGACTGCCCAGGTGCAGCAGCGTCTCAGCGCGCTCGCTGTCCGACAGGGTTCCCGACAACAGCGCCTGCAGGCGCTCGCCGGCCTCGCGGAATTGTCCGGCCGCCCGTTGCAGCTGCGCCAGTTCCAGTTGCGCACGCGTGGATACCTGCTCGAAGCCGAACTGCTCGGCCAGCGCGAGCGCCTGTTCGGCGGCTGCCCGGGCATCGTCGGGCCGATGTTCCAGTTGCGCCAGTCGCGACTGCGCCAGATGCCAGCGCGGATCGCGCGGCGCATCGCCGGACAGGGTCTGCAGGCTCGACAAGGTTGCCGCCGCTGCGCGGGCCTGCCGCGATTGCAGCTGCGCGTCGACCAATGCCAGCGCCACTTGGGCATCCTGCGGAATCAGGCGGTGCAGTGCGCGCAGCGAGGCCGCGGCATCGGCAGGCCGATGATCCACCAGCGCCGCGTCGGCTTCCAGCCGCAGGCGCTCGCCCACCGACAAGCCTTGTTCGGCGGCCAGCACCGCGGCGAAAGCCTCGCGCGCCTTGCCCAGATGTCCGTCCATGCGATAGGCGCTGGCCAGCGCCAACTGCACCCGAATGCCGGCATCACGCTGCTCGGCAGCGGTCGACAACGCCGCCACCGCCTCACCGGCCTGACCCTGGGCCAGCGCCGCCAATCCGCGATAGAACGCGGCGCGCGCGTCGGCATCCTGGGGCAGGCTCGCCAGCCAGGCCGTGTCGCCAGGCAGCAGATGCAAGCGGGTGCGCAATTCCTGCGCCGTGCTTTCGCAGATCGCGGCCAGATCGGTTCCGGCAGCGTTGCCGGCGTGCACGATCGTCCCGTCATCCAGCCGCACCAGTGACCAGCTCAGGGCGAGCTGCGCGTTGTCTTCGCGCCAGACACCGGTCAGGGCATAGTCGGCGCCTTCGACCTCGCGCAACCAGACCTGCCAGCGCGCGTCGCCCGCACTCGAGGTATCGCCGCGGCCATCGCCACGAACCAGCCGGATGCGATCGTCTCCCGCCAGCGCCACCGACAGCAGTTCCGTGCCGGCTTCGGCCAACCAGCCTGGAGCAACATCGGCAGGTTTCAGCATCAAGGCCAGCACCGGTTGCGATCTCGGCGGCGACGATTCACCCGGGTCCGCCCGCCACCAGACGAGGAGAACGACGACGGCAAGCAAGGCCATCGCTGCCAGCGACCACCAGCGCCCGGTGCGCTGTTGCCTCGCATCGGCGCTGTCGCCGCGCCGTGCCGGCGCCATGCCATCGATGTCACCCGTCGAATCACGCCGGTTGCCGGACTCGGGCTGCTCCGACACCAGCGGCGCCACCGGCATCGACGGCGGCTCGACACGCAGCACCGGCACCATCAGCCGATAGCCACGTCGATGCAGGGTTTCGATCAGATGCGGTGACTGCGCGCTGTCGCCCAGCGCCTGACGGATTTCGCCAATTGCCTGCGGCAACACGTTCGGCGTCAGCGCATCGTGCCCCCAGACCTCGTCAAGGATGCGATCACGCGTCACCAGCGCCGGCGCGTGCTCGACCAGGGTCTTCAACAACTCCCAGGTGCGACGCCGCAAGGGAACCGCGCCGTCGGGCCCGGTGACGGACCCGGTATCGGTGTCGAGCGTGAATTCGGCGAACTGATACTGCACGCAATCCTCTGGATTCGGATCCGGCGCGAGGACGAGCGCACCGGTTCGGCCTGACAAGTCTAACCCGGATGTTTCGCCGGTCTTGACGGCGGCAAGAGCGGCCACGACCTGCGCTGGCGAACCATGAAACGGGGCATGCAGCTTTGCGCGACGATGTCTTGTTGCGATATCGACGGCTGTGGCGACACGGACGGTGAACGCGCTCAGGTACGACGTCGGCGGTGCCCCTCGACAGCACCGTGCATGCGTGGTGCAAGGGATGAGCGCGCACGCCGAAGCGCCCTGGGCCATCAGTGCGGGGATCCGTGGCGAAAATCAGGTCGATCTGCCGCTTGGCGATGCCGAGCAAACCACCACTGCCGGTCGGTGAGTACGGACGGGCTGTCAGCGGCGATCATCAGGCCATCGCCGCCGCGGGATATCGGCCTGGCCAACCTCGTCACCTGTCGTCGTCGGCGGCGGCCGCCTCAAGACACCGACCGACTTGCCGCTGCTGCCGAAACTCGTGTGCGGAACACTGGTCCGTGAAAGTCTGAGACTCGCGGCTGAGTGCCTGATCCCTGAGCCCCCGCTGCCGACGTTCAGACGTGGCACGGACCCCGGCCTTGCCGCGACTTCCAGCCCGGCCTTGGTCCCGCGCCGATCAGCGCCGATCTGGCTTATCCGCGGACGCCACGTCGGCATCGACCGCGACCGGCGTCTCCGATACCGCGATCGCGTGCTTGCGCGGAACCACCACCGCGCCACGCTCCAATGCCACCACGCGCGTGAGTTCCGCACCCAGCAACAAGGTCACACCGGCGTAATAGACCCAGACCAGCAACACCACCACCGCACCGGCCGGACCATAGGCACCGCCGACATCGCTATGGTCCAGATACAGGCCGATGCCGAACTTGCCGAGCACGAACAGCGCCGCGGTCAGCGCCGCACCGATGAAGGCATCCGACCAGCGGATGATCACGTCCGGCAGGACCACATACACGCAGGCGAACACGCCGACGAAGACCAGAAAGGAAAACGCCGCCTCGATGCCGCGCCAGGCCAGCACGCCGGCGGGCAGGTACAGCGCGATCAGGCCGCTGACGGCGAACGAGATCACCACCAGCAGCACCAGGGTCAGCAACAGCGCGGCGGCCTGCGCGCGCGAGCGCAGCCAGCCCAGCCAGGCGCGGCCGGGGCGACTGCGCACCGACCAGATGCGGTTCAGGGCGTCCTGCAGCTGCGCCAGCACCGCCGACGCCGCGAACAAGGTGACAGCGATGCTGATCAGGCCGGCGACATTGCCGACACCCGGCCGGGCCTGGGCATTGGCGATCACCAGATCGGCGGTGGCGGCGGCATCGTCGCCGACCAGATCGGCCAGGCCACCAGTCAGTTGCGACTGCATGGCCGGATCGAACAGGCTCACCATCCACAACGCCAGCACCAGCATGGGCGCGAACGACAGCGCGGTGTAGAAGGCCAGCGCCGCGGCACGGGTCATCAGCTCGTGCTCACTGAAGCCATTCAGTGTTGCCATCGCGACGCGCTTGAACATGCCACCTCCGGTTGCGACGGTCCAGCGTCGCCTTGGCGCGCTCGTGACCGGGTCTGTTCGGAAATCTACCCGATGCGCCGAAGGGTTTCGTGATCGTCGCGTCGATGTCCGCAGTCATGCCTAGCTGAGCGCGCAGGTCAGGACAATCGGCGACGACTGATCTTGCCTCTCGGACGAGGTCGCATGAATCCCACCAGCGGTCGCTGCGGCGGCGCGCGATCCCGCGTTTGTCCAGCGTCGATCACGCTGTTCGCACGGGCACCGGCGCCATCACTCGATCCGCCATTGCGCGCCGTGCCGGAATCCCGACCGAATCCTGCACCGACCGTGCCGACCCTACTGTGCAGAACTCCGCCCGGGTGCCAGAATCGCGCACCTTCAAGAACCCTGTGGTCGCGCCATGGCCGGAACCGGTCTGCTTGCCCTGATCGACGATATCGCCACCCTGCTGGACGACGTCGCCGTCATGTCCAAGCTGGCCGCAAAGAAGACCGCCGGCGTGGTCGGCGACGATCTCGCCCTGAACGTGCAGCTGGTGTCCGGGGTCAAGGCCGACCGGGAACTGCCGGTGGTCTGGGCGGTGGCCAAGGGTTCGCTGCTGAACAAGTTCATCCTGGTACCCGCGGCGCTGCTGATCAGCTGGCTGGCACCCTGGGCGGTGATGCCGCTGTTGATGCTCGGCGGCGCCTTCCTTTGCTATGAAGGCATGGAGAAGGTGCTGCACCGGTTCCTGCACAAGAAACCGGCGCATGACGACGGCGCCAGGACCGCCGAAGCGGTCGAGCCAACCGCCAGCGATCTGGCCGCCTTCGAGAAGGCCAAGATCCGCGGTGCCATCCGCACCGACTTCATCCTCTCGGCGGAGATCATCGTGATCACCCTGGGCACCGTGGCGACCAGCCCGTTCCTGCATCGGCTGAGCGTGCTGACCATCATCGCGCTGGGTATCACCGTGGTGGTCTACGGTTTCGTGGCCGGCATCATCAAGCTCGACGACCTGGGCCTGTATCTGAGTCAGCGACCGGGCGAGCACTGGTCGGCCCGCGCGAAGCGCAGTCTCGGTCGCGGGATCATCGCCATGGCGCCGTGGCTGATGAAGACCCTGTCCATCGTCGGCACGGCGGCCATGTTCCTGGTCGGCGGCAGCATCCTGTTGCATGGCATTCCGCCGCTGGCGCACGCGATCGAGGCCATGCTGCCAGCCGGCGGCTGGGGTCTGTTCCTGCAGTTGCTGGCGGAAGGCCTGTTCGGAGCGCTGGCCGGCCTGCTGCTGGTGCCGATCGTGGCTGGTATCACCCGGCTGTTCAAACGCCCGCCGGCGGCACCGGCCACACCGGCATGAGGCTCGTGATCGAACAGGCTCGGCCTGTTGCGGGCCGACAGCCCTGCCGTTAGCATGGCCGCCATGTTGTGCACCGCAGCGAACCCGAGTGGCCTTTCCGGCGCCCGCCTGGCGTCCGGCATGACCTCGCGTGCGCGCCGACCGGAATCGACCCTGCCCGGCCGGTCCTGAGCGCGTTCGTCACGCGACTGCAAGAAAACCCGGCCACCGTGCCGGGTTTTTTCGTTTTCCGTAGCCCATCCCGCCCTCCACCTTCACGACAACACCATGGCCATCCGACACTTCCTCAGCACCCAGGACCTCAGCCGCGACGAGCTCGACCGCCTGCTCGACGCCGCCGAGGGCTACCGGACCACGAAGCTGGGCGACGCCCTGCGTGGCAAGTCGGTGGCGCTGCTGTTCCTGAATCCGTCGATGCGCACGCGCACCTCGTTCGAGCTGGGCACCTGGCAGCTCGGTGGCCATGCCGTGGTGCTGCAACCGGGCAAGGACGCCTGGGGCATCGAGTTCGCGCCGAACGCGGTCATGGACGGCGAGCCGGAAGAACACATCGCCGAAGTCGCCCGGGTGCTGTCGCGCTACGTCGACCTGATCGGCCTGCGTGCGTTTCCCAAGTTCGTCGACTGGCGCGACGACCGCCAGGACAAGGTGCTCAAGGCCTTCGCCCAACACGCCACCGTGCCGGTCATCAACATGGAGACCATCCTGCATCCGTGCCAGGAACTGGCGCACGCGATGATGCTGCGCGACCGGCTGGGAACCAAGGATTTCCGGGGCCGCAAGTACGTGCTGACCTGGACCTACCACCCCAAGCCGCTGAACACGGCCGTCGCCAACTCGGCACTGTTGATCGCGACGCGTCTCGGTTTCGACGTGACCCTGCTGTGCCCGACGCCCGAGTACGTGCTGGACGAGCAGTTCATGACCCAGGCACAAGGCAACGTCGCCGAATCCGGCGGCTCGCTGACCGTCAGCCACGACATCGAATCGGCCTACAGCGGCGCCGACGTGGTCTACGCCAAGAGCTGGGGCGCCCTGCCCTATTTCGGCAACTGGGGCCCGGAGAAGCCCATCCGCGATGCACACAGGCACTTCATCGTCGACGAGGCCAAGATGGCGCTGACCAACAACGGTGTGTTCAGCCACTGCCTGCCGTTGCGCCGGAACATCAAGGCCACCGATGGCGTGATGGATGCCGACTACTGCGGCGCCATTGACGAAGCCGAGAACCGGCTGCATGTGCAGAAGGCTGTGATGGCCTTCCTTTCGAACAGCTAGGAACGAGAAACGAGGAGTGAGGAACGAGAGAAAAGCGCCGAGTGACCAATTGCTGCACCGCCCTGCTTTCACTCGTTTCTCTTTCCTCTCCACTCGTTTCTTCTCGTAACTAGCCACGCGCTCCTCATCGAACACTACAACCGATAACCGGACCTGACCCATGAACACTTCCAAAGACATCGTGCTGGCCTTCTCCGGCGGCCTGGACACCAGCTTCTGCGTGCCCTATCTCAAGGAGCGCGGCTGGAACGTGCACACCGTGTTCTCCGACACCGGCGGTGTCGATCCGGAAGAGCGTGACTACATCGAGCAACGCGCGAAGGAGCTGGGCGTGGCGAGCCATGTCACCGTCGATGGTGGCCCGGCGATCTGGAACGGTTTCGTCAAGCCGTTCATCTGGGCCGGCGAGGGCTACCAGGGCCAGTATCCGCTGCTGGTTTCGGACCGCTATCTCATCGTCGATGCCTGCCTCAAGCGCGCTGCCGAACTGGACACCAACGCCATCGCCCACGGCTGCACCGGCATGGGCAACGACCAGGTGCGCTTCGATCTGGCGGTCTCGTCGATGGGCAACTACCGCATCGTCGCGCCGATTCGCGAGATCCAGAAGGAACACACCCAGACCCGCACCTACGAGCAGGCCTATCTGGAGGAACGCGGCTTCGGCGTGCGCAGCAAGCAGAAGCAATACACGATCAACGAGAACCTGCTCGGCGTGACCCTCTCCGGCGGCGAGATCGACCAGTGGCAGGCGCCCGGTGAAGGCGCCCGTGGCTGGTGCGCGCCGCGCAGCGAATGGCCGGAGCATCCGTTGCGGGTGACCATCGGCTTCGAGAACGGCGAAGCGGTCCTGATCAACGACGAAACCCTGCCAGGCCACGAGCTGCTGGCGCGACTCAATCGTGCCTTCGCGCACTACGGCGTCGGCCGCGGCATGTACACCGGCGACACCACCATCGGCCTGAAGGGCCGCATCGTCTACGAAGCGCCGGGACTGACCGCGCTGCTGGTCGCCCATCGCGCCCTGGAAGAAGCCGTGCTGACCAAGCAGCAGAACCGTTTCAAGCCGGATGTCGCGCGCAAGTGGATAGAGCTGGTCTACGAGGGTTTCTTCCACGACCCGCTCAAGACCGACCTGGAAGCTTTCCTGCGCAGCAGCCAGCGCACGGTCACCGGACTGGTCACGCTGGATACCCATGGCGGCAACGTCACCGCCACGGCAGTGCAATCCACGCACATCCTCAACAGCGCCGGCGCCACGTATGCACAGAGCGCAGACTGGGGCGTCGAGGAAGCCGAGGGTTTCATCAAGCTGTTTGGCATGAGCTCGACCCTGTGGGCCAAGGTCAACCGCTGAACCGTCATGCGCCATCCTGTACCCGTAGAGCGGGGCTTGCCCCGCTGAAATCGTCGTTCCGCGAGAACGCGGCATCCACAGCCGGGCAAGCCCGGCTCTACAAACGCAGGGTTCGGCTTCGATAAACTGCCCGGAACGCATGTGATGTTGCAGAACACACTCAAACACCTGACCAAGCTCGTGGCGTTCGACACACGCAATCCGCCGCGCACGATCGATGCCGGCGGCATCTTCGCCTACCTGCGCGACGAACTGGCGCCGCACGGGTTTGCCGTGGAGATCGCCGATCACGGCGCCGGCGCGGTGTCGCTGTACGCCGTGCGCGGCGAGCCGAAGTACCTGTTCAACGTGCATCTGGACACGGTGCCGGATTCGCCGCACTGGTCGGCCAGTCCGTTCGCGCTGCGCGTGACCGATGATCGCGCGACTGGTCTGGGTGCCTGCGACATCAAGGGCGCGGCCGCAGCACTGGTCGCGGCAGCGCAGGCCAGCGCCGGCGATGCTGCCTTCCTGTTTTCTTCCGACGAGGAAGCCAACGATCCGCGCTGCATTGCCGCGTTCCTGGCCCGCGGCATTCCCTATGACGCGATCCTGGTCGCCGAGCCGACGCAATGCGAAGCGGTGCTGGCGCATCGCGGCATCAGTTCCGTGCTGATGCGCTTCACCGGTCGCGCCGGTCATGCCTCGGGTACGCAGACCCCGGCCGACAGCGCCGTGCATCAGGCGATCCGCTGGGGTCAACGCGCGCTCGACCACGTCGACAGCTTCGCGCACCAACGCTTCGGCGGCCTGACCGGCCTGCGCTTCAACATCGGTCGCATCGAAGGCGGCATCAAGGGCAATGTGATCGCACCGGCATGTGAAGTGCGATTCGGCTTCCGCCCCCTGCCCTCGAACGACATCGACCAGCTGCTGGCACAGTTCGCGGCACTGGCCGAACCGGCCGCCGCCGAGCTCAGCGAAACGTTCCGCGGGCCGTCGTTGCCGTCCGGCGACATCGCCAGCGCCGAAGACCGCCGTCTGGCCGCGCGCGACATCGCCGACGAACTCGGCATTGCCATCGGCAACGCCGTCGACTTCTGGACCGAAGCCTCGCTGTTCTCGCAGGCCGGCTACACCGCGATGGTGTTCGGCCCCGGCGACATCGCCCAGGCGCACACCGCCGATGAGTGGGTGTCGCTCGACCAGCTGCAACGCTATGGCCTGGCGGTGCTCCGTATCCTTGAAGCAGGAGTGAATAAAGAGGAGTGAGTGAAAGCTTGCCAAACCCCTGCCTGATCCTCTCTCACCTCTCACTCCTCTCAACTCACTCCTTGCCTCCATGAATACACGCAAGACCATCATCCGCCTGCTCTCCAGCATGGCCAGCGCGAAAGAGATTTCGCAGTACCTGAAGCGGTTCTCGCAGCTGGATGCCAAGCGCTTTGCCGTGGTCAAGGTCGGCGGCGCCATCCTGCGCGATGACCTGGAGGCGCTGACCTCGTCACTGACCTTCCTGCAGCAGGTCGGGCTGACCCCGATCGTCGTGCACGGCGCGGGCCCGCAGCTGGACGAGGAAATGATCGCTGCCGGCATCGAGAAGCAGACCGTCAACGGCCTGCGCGTGACCTCGCCGCAGGCGCTGGCGATCGTGCGCAAGGTGTTCCAGTCGCAGAACCTGAAGCTGGTCGAAGCGCTGCAGCAGGCCGATGCGCGCGCCACCTCGATCACCTCGGGCGTGTTCGAGGCCAGCTTTCTCGACCGTGACACCTACGGCCTGGTCGGCGAAGTCTCAGCGGTGAACCTGGCGCCGATCGAGGCCAGCCTCAACGCCGGCTCGATACCGATCATTGCCAGTCTGGGCGAAACCGCCGACGGCCAGATCCTCAACATCAATGCCGACTTCGCCGCGAATGAACTGGTCAAGGTGCTGCAGCCGTACAAGATCATCTTCCTGACCGGCACGGGTGGCCTGCTCGACGAGAACGGCAAGGTGATCAGCTCGATCAACCTGTCCACCGAATACGAGCACCTGATCGCACAGCCTTGGATCAACGGCGGCATGAAGGTGAAGATCGAGCAGATCAAGAACCTGCTCGACGCCTTGCCTCTGGCCTCGTCGGTGTCGATCACCCGCCCGGACGATCTGGCCAAGGAGCTGTTCACCCACAAGGGCTCGGGCACGCTGGTGAGGCGCGGCGAGCGCGTGTTGCGCGCGGAAAGCTGGCAGGCGCTTGATCTGGACCGGATGCGTGCCCTGATCGAATCCAGCTTCGGCAAGACGCTCAAGCCGGACTATTTCGACACCACACCCTTGCTGCGCGCTTATGTCAGCGAGAATTACCGCACCGCGATCATCCTTTGTACCGTCAACGGACAGGTGTACATGGACAAGTTCGCCGTGCTCGATGATGCCCAGGGCGAGGGTCTGGGCCGCGCCGTATGGAACGTGATGCGCGAGGAGACGCCGTCGCTGTTCTGGCGATCGCGCCATCACAACCAGGCCAACATCTTCTACTACGCCGAGTCCGACGGCTGCTACAAGCAGGAGCGTTGGAAGGTGTTCTGGTACGGCATCGACGGCTTCGACCAGATTGCCCGTTGCGTCGAACATTGCCGCACCCGGCGACCCACACTGATCGACTGACATGACCGCTGCCACATCGCCATCGACCAGAGTGCAGACGCCGACATTGACCGGCCGACACGTCGCTCTCGTGCCCTTGTCACGCGCACACATCGAAGGTTTGCGGGAAGTGCGTGCCGACCCCGGCCTGGGCGATCTGTGGTTCACCAACACGCCGACCGTGGCCACGGTCGACGACTACGTGGACAAGGCGCTGGCGGTCGCCGAAGGCGGCACGGTGTTCCCGTTTGCCGTACTCGACAGCCGTGGCGGCGTGGTCGGCACGACCCGCCTGTACGGCTATGAGCCGGAGGTACCGAAGATCCTGATCGGATACACCTGGTACGCACCACGCGTGCAGCGAACTGCCGTCAACACCGAGTCCAAGCTGCTGTTGCTGCGCCATGCCTTCGAGACGCTCGGCTGCATCAGCGTGGCCTTCGAGACCAGCGCGTACAACGAGCGCTCACGCGCCGCCATCGCCCGGCTCGGCGCGAAGCAGGATGGCATCCTGCGTCACCACAAACGCCATGCCAACGGCAGCCCGCGCGATACCGTTTACTTCTCGATCATCGACAGCGAATGGCCGCAGGTCGAACGTGACCTGTCGGCAAAGCTGGCGCAACACGGAACCACGTCATGACCAGGCACACTGTCGGCATCGTTGGTGCCCGCGGCCATACCGGCGCGGAGCTGATCCGTTTGGTTGCCAGCCATCCGCAGCTGGAACTGGCCTTCGTGTCCTCGCGCGAGCTGGATGGCCAACTGGTCGCCGATCAGGTTGCCGAGTACAGCGGCGAAACCCGCTACGCCGCGTTGTCACCGCAGCAGGTCGCCGAATCCCGGGCCGATGTCGTCGTGCTGGCGATGCCCAACGGCAAGGCCGGCGACTATGTCACCGCGATCGACGCTGTTGGCGCTGATCCGATCGTCGTCGATCTCTCCGCCGACTTCCGCTTTGATGACCGCTGGTACTACGGCCTGCCCGAGCTCACCCGCGAGCACGCCACCGGCAGGCGCCGCATCAGCAATCCCGGCTGCTATGCCACCGCCATGCAACTGGCGCTGGCGCCGCTGCGCGATCATCTCGAAGGCGCCGTGCAATGCTTCGGCGTGTCCGGCTATTCCGGTGCCGGCACCACGCCATCCGACAAGAACGACGTCGCGCTGCTGCGTGACAACCTGATGCCGTACACACTGAGCAATCACATCCACGAGCGTGAGGTCGCCAGGCAACTCGGCCACGCGATCGAGTTCATGCCGCACGTCGCGTCTCATTTCCGCGGCATCACGCTGACCGCCAACCTGCATCTGGATGACGAGTGGTCGACGCAAGCGCTGCAGGAACGATATCGCGCGTTCTACAGCAGTGATCCGCTGGTGCAGATCCAGACCGACGCGCCCTGGGTCAGCGCCATAGCGGGGAAGCACGGCGCCGCGATCGGCGGCTTCACCGTGCAAGGTCGCCGCGCGGTGATCGTGTCCACGCTCGACAACCTGCTCAAGGGCGCAGCCACGCAGGCACTGCAGAACATCAACCTCGCCCTTGGCTTTCGCGAACTCGAAGGAATCCCGACATGAGCAAGCCGCTGTGGCAGAAGGACGGTGTCCGCATCGACGCCGCGATCATGGCCTTCCTCGCTGGCAGCGACGTGCTGCTCGACCGCGAATTCATCCGCTACGACATCCGCGCCAGCCAGGCCCATGCCGAAGGCCTGCAGCGCATCGGCATCCTTTCGGCCGACGAACTGACCAGCATCACCCGCGAGCTGGCCGAGCTCGACAGCGCGATCGTCTCCGGCGAGTTCGTGCTCGACGAACGCCACGAAGATGGCCACTCGGCCATCGAGGCCTGGCTCAGCGAACGCCTGGGCGAAACCGGCAAGCGCATCCATACCGGCCGCAGCCGCAACGACCAGATCCTGGTCGCAACCCGGCTGTGGCTGAAGGATCGCCTGGCCGGACTGGTCGGGCTGAGCGTGGACATCACCGAGCGCTGCCTCGCCGGCGCACGCGCGCACCAAGACGTGCCCATGCCCGGCTACACGCACCTGCAGCGCGCCGTGGTCAGCACGCTCGGGCACTGGTACGCCGGCTACGCCGAGGCCTTCATCGACAACGCGCAACGCGCCCGCGACACCCTGGCCTGGCTGGATGCGAACCCGCTCGGCACCGCCGCGGGTTACGGCGTCAACCTGCCGCTGGACCGCGAACACACCACTGCGGCGCTCGACTTTGCACGGCTGCAGCTCAACCCGGCCTATGCGCAACTGTCACGCGGCAAGTTCGAGCTCGCGGCGCTGGAGGCCCTGGGCTCGGCCATGCTCGACCTGCGCCGGCTGGCCTGGGACCTCTCGCTGTTCACCACCGCCGAATACGGCTTCGTCTCGCTGCCGGCGCAGTACACCACCGGCAGCTCGATCATGCCCAACAAGCGCAATCCGGATGTGGTCGAGTTGATGCGTGCCAGCTACGCCACCGTCGCCGCCGCCAAGACCGAGATCGAACAACTCCTCTCGCTGCCTTCCGGCTACCAGCGCGACCTGCAGATCGGCAAGGGTGCACTGGTGCACGGCTTCCAGCACGGCCTGGGCGCACTCGCGCTCGCTCCGGAACTGATCGCGAACCTGTCATGGAATGGGGCACGCCTGCGCGACGCCATCGACCCCGGCATGTACGCCACCGACCTGGCTGTCGAACTGGCCACGCAAGGCATGCCCTTCCGCGATGCCTATCGCCAGGTCGCCGACAGTCTTGATGGCCTCGGCGAGCGCAGCCCCGAAGCCAGCATCGCCGCCCGCGTCTCGCCCGGCGCCTGCGGCGCGCTGGAACTGACACGGCTAGCGGGACGTCTGGCTGGAATCCGAAAACCCTGACCTGCGTGCCGAGACTCGTGGCCGGCGCGAGATTCCACTGAATTCATCAACCCGCTCCGTCGCTCAACCGACTTCGACCGGCAGCGGTCAGCCCGTGCGGAAATGCGCGGAAGTGATTCGTGAATCGGGGAACATCGGACGACTGCGCCTGAGCAAATCGCATCGATCGGATGGCTTCTCTCGTTGCCCGCACACGCGCTGCCGGTCAGCCATCGTCGGCGATCTCCCGCGCCAGGCTGTCCAGCGCCTGCCGGAACAGGTCCGCCATCGGGGTCCGCTCGCCTGTTTGTTCGCCCCAACTTTGGGTCGTCAGCTTCATGGCGCCGATCGCGACGACCGCGACCATGCGCAGACCCACCCGCCGTTCCGGCTGCCGCCAGACCTGACACAGGGTGGCGAACAGTGCCTGCTCCTGCTCGGCATAGAAGGTGTTCTTGCGCGCGAGCAGCGATTCGCTGGATCGGATCAGGCGATCGAAGGCAATCAGCTCGTCGCCGCTGTACCGCGCCATCTGCTTGACGATGACCTCGCGCACGGCGTCCAGCGGCCGAAGGTCCGGCGAGGCAGTCAGCAGCTCGGCACACAGGCTGTCCCAACCGGCCTGTTGCCAGAACAGCACCACGTCGTCCTTGGACTTGAAGTAGGCGAAGAACGAACGTCGCGCGATCCCGGCTTCGCTGGCGATGGCGTCCAGGGTGGTGCCGTCGAAGCCGTTGACGAGAAACAGGCGCAGTCCGGCCTCGGCGATCCTTGCACGGGTCTCCCGGCGCTTGCGCTCACGCGCTCCCTCGGGAGCAGGGCCGGCAGGGGCCGGCGGCTGGAATGGGGACATGGTTGAGTCTGCTTGTATTATTGCACTGAGTGCATTAATATATGCATCAAGTGCTGTTAATAGATGCACTCAGTCTACCCTCTCCCGACTCCGAGGCAAACATCATGGTTCGCTGGACCAGCAACGACATTCCCTCCCAACGCGGCCGCACGGCGGTCGTGACCGGTACCGGCGGCCTGGGCTTCGAGGATTCCCTGGCCCTGGCCCGAGCCGGCGCCAAGGTCATCATCGCCGGCCGCAACCCGGCCAAGGGCTGCGCGGCGGTCAGCCAGATCCTTCAGGCGGTGCCGGGCGCCAGCGTAGGCTTCGAGGCGGTGGATCTGGCCAGCATCGGCTCGATCCGGGCGTTCGGAAAGCGCCTTCGGCAGAGCGAGCCCCGCATCGACCTGCTGATCAACAACGCGGCCGTGATGACCCCTCCGACCCGGCAGGTCACCGGCGACGGCTTCGAGATGCAGCTGGGCACCAACTATCTGGGCCATTTCGCGCTGACCGCGGAACTGCTGCCGCTGCTGCGCAAGGGCGAACGACCGCGGGTGGTCAGTCTTTCCAGCGTGGCGGCCCGCAATGGCGTGATGGATTTCGACGATCTGCAGTCCGAGCGCCGCTACAAGCCGATGGCGACCTACGCACAGTCGAAGCTCGCCTGCCTGATGTTCGCGCTGGAACTGCAGCGCCGCAGCGAGGCCGCCGGCTGGGGAATCACCAGCGTGGCCGCGCACCCGGGAGTTTCGCGGACCGATCTGCTGCCCAATGGCGCCGGTGCCCGGAGTGCTGCGGGCATGGCCCGCCGCTTCCTGTGGTTCCTGTTCCAGCCAGCGGCTCAGGGGGCATGGCCGACACTGTATGCGGCGACCTCGCCGCAGGCACAGGGCGGGCACTACTACGGACCGAATCGGCTTGGTGAGACCCGCGGCTATCCCGCGGAGGCGGCGATCCCGACTCCGGCTCGGGATGTCGCTGCGGCAACGCGGTTGTGGCAGGAATCCGAGCGCCTGACCGGCAGCAGCTTCGCCATCAACACCTGACGCGAAGACAGTCGGATCAGATGCCGCAACCCGCCCTCAGGCGCGTGACCGCCGATAGGCCTCGCGGCGCACGGCGCGCTCGCTGCGCATGCGGATGAAACCCTGCCCCGAGGCGGCGCTGGAGCCGCGCATCTGGCGGGCGATCGCGCCACTGGTGAAGCGGAACGGCATCATCACCGGTGCTGGCGCCGGCGGGTCGATGACAGCGAGCAGCGCGGTGCTGGCATCCAGATACTGGCGCCTCGCCGCAACGCAAGCGGCGGCGAGGACCGGGCAATTCGGGCTGCAAGCCAGCTCATCGCTGATTCGCGCCAGCGCGATACGGGCATCCTCCAGACGGGCATGGCTCTGGCTCAGCGATTCGGTGTTGGCGAAGTTCATGCCTGCTCTCCCGTTCTCGTTTTCACCGGAATCTGCGATCGAGATCACATCCCAGCGCGTGCAGGCAATCTACCAAGAACGATTGCAAATGGATGTTTCGTAACGCTTGTTTACCTTGCTTGCCAAAGAATGCCGCGATCCTTCCAACTATTTGTTTCTATGTTCTTTTCTCTGGATGTCGGCCGGGCCAGACCCGGTTTTCGACGATTCGGACCGGTGATCTTTACAGTTGTTTTCATCCCGCGTCCGGCTGACCTGTTCACGCCGCGAATCAGCGCGGTCCGGGCCTTGATCGCAGGCCGCCAGAAAGCTGTTTCCAGCGCCGCGCAAGCGGCCGGTCGCACAGCGCTCGCCGCTCGACGCCTGACCGAACAGATGCGGCCTACCTCGATCTCTTACGCTTGAACGAGAACGACAGCCTCGTCGCCACGTTGCCGCCTTCAGCGCTGGCGGTACGGCTGAAACGATGCTGCGACACCGGCTCTGATCGACTGATGGACGCCAGCATCATCGCCAGCGAGGCAGCCTCACCGCGTCAAGTCACGCCGACGCGCTCACACTCGAGGTCGACTCATCGGTTCGTCGACAGTGGGCGGCCGCATGTAAGTCGCAAGCGGGAGTGTGGGAGAAGTGCTGTCGGCAACAGCGGAAGGGTAATTGGTCCGTGATTCTACCGAATCATTGCCTTAAGGCATTGTATCCAATGAAAACGCATGAGCCACTGCGCGACCCGTGCCCCCAATCCTGCCCCCAGCCGACCAGCACTGCACCCGATAGACGGCCGTATCGAGCACGCCCGCAAAGGGTGAACAGACGCTGGCCGGCATAGGTCATCAGCCCTGCCCCTCCACCGCACGCGGCTGCAACTCCGCCAGCAGCCGGCGCAACCCTTCCACGGTCGCCACGGCGCCAGCGAGTTCGCCCGGTGCTGGCGGCAGCGGCCCCCAGCGCTCCGTCAGGGCTGCGAGGGACGCGGTGCCGGCGGAGAGTTCCAGCAGCAGCGCATCGGTCGCTCGGGGAGCGTGTGGGCGGTTCGGGGTCATGACGTCGCCCCTGGCTGCCAGATGCAGTCGGCCCATGCGAGCGCCTGACGCCCGGTGCCTGGCCGATACGCCGGCATCTTCACGACGCCGATTCGGCGGCTCTCCGTGCGATCGCGCTTGGCTTGCGATTCGCCACAGCAGGTGCACTCAACCGGCGGCATCGCGGCGGCAAGCTGCAGGGCTAGGGCTTTGAGTTGATCACGGGGCAGGCTCATGCGATTCCGATCTCCAGCAGGGCCACGTCTGTGGTCGACCGAACCCGTCGCGACGGCGGGAAGATGATGACGTTCCCGATCCGCCCACCGGGCGTTGCTTCCAGTTCGCGCAGGTAGGCGGATCGCGCCATGGCGAGTTCGGCAGCGCGCCGCATCCGATCCATTTCGGTGTCGCCCAGCTCGCTCAACTCCAGCAAGCCCTCGGGTGCCGGCTTGATGTTGCGGTTCTGCGCCTTCCGCAGCGCCCGCTGCAGGACGAGGTCGGCCATGCGGTCGATGCGATCTTCGCGGTTCATGCCAGCCCCCTCGCCGCGCGGTAGGCGGCCAGATAGCGGCAGGCGGTTGCGCGGGAAATGTCGTAGCGGTTCTGGACATCCTGGCGCGATGGCACCTTGCGCAGCGAGTCGGCCCAGGTCGCGAAGCGAATGGCGAACTCGAACTTCGCGAAGTTGCCGGTCGCCGCGCCGTTGGGCTGGTCGTGGGGATGCACGGCGAGTGCGCTGCCGCGCTGGCGCTGGTGTCGTCGGTGTAACCCGCCTCGATCAGATCAGGTGTGCCGGCGATGTGGTGATCCAGATCCTCGCGTGCAGCGATGGGAGCCTCCGTCCCGGGACGGACCCTCGACGGGAGGTTGGCGATGGGACGGGAACGAACGGCGTCGTGAAGGGTGCGATTTGAGATCGGACCCTTATTCCCCAGAGTTGGGGAATGGGGTTTTCCTGCGCCGCAGGGAAAGGCTTGGATGATACGCATGATGCGGTCCTCATGGGTTTGAGTGACCGCCACCGCGCTGCTAAACGAGGTGGCGGACGGTGCGCGGTTAGCAGACCGGCATGAGGACCGGCGAGCCCGAAGGCTCCCGCGCACCGCCCGCCATTGAACTGGCAAGCTCGCGACCGCTCGAACTGCGGACGCAAAAAAAGCGCCGACATCGAACGAGGGGCGCTGGTGCGCCTCATGACTCGGGCTGCTAAACCCGGTCGCCGAATTGGCGGCGACGATTGGATTCTTAGCTATTCAGAAAACGGTGTCAAGATTGCATCCAAATCTTGCTCAGGGAGGGCGCATGGGATTCAGCAGCGAAAGCTACTCCGCTCGCGAATTGATAGGTACGGGAGCCACAGGGATCATCGGAGGGGTGTGTCTGGCCGTTTACCTGTTCGATCACTGGTCCGCGATAGTGTGCTGGGATTGGGACTGGCTGGTTGCGATAGGGACGCTCCTACTGGCTGCCGCCGCGTTCTGGACTGCAAGTCTTCCCCGAAAAGCTGCGGAGCGACAACGAATACAGGCGTTCTTCGAACGATTCGAGAGATGCTCTGCTCATCTTCATTTGATTCACACGGAGCTATGCAGTGTTCTCGTCACTGTTCAGTTGATTAAGCAGGATATCCAGAAAGTCTCCCAAGACCCGCGCTCTGGGCGCTATGACGACGCACTCTGGCCTGCTCGAAGGATCAAAATGCCCCTACTAAAATCAACACTCTCGACCGTCCACTTGATGCCACCAACCATCGCGGCGGCCTTATCCCAAGGGTATGCCAACGTGCTGCAGCTCAGTCGAACTGCCAAAGAGCCGATCACACTGCGAGACAACTCAAAATCTGTACCGGATCAAGTCTCATATGCAGAGCTGACGATCAGGGCGATTCAGCAATTTTTCGGTCCAGTGGCACTTGGCTACATAATCGACGAAGTTGGTGCCGATGGTGTCGCGGACAGCGGCAAGCCCAGGTTCGGGCTAGAGGGCGTTTCCCCAGTTTCTCTGAAACACGAGTTGATGGAATGGATGCAGACCACATGGTGACGAAGCCGGCACTGGGTCGGCTTCGATTGCGCGTAGACCAGCCCGCGCTCAGTAATCGAACCGCTCGAACTTGCGCGCAGTTAGCGGCGATTCGTCGTTGCAGCTCGCCGTGTACTGCGTTGCGCCGCCCTGGCTCGCCTGTGTGACCGTGCAGTTGCGGTAGTGCGTGCCTGAGCCGCGCACGTGGACCTCGACGCCATTGATTCCGATTGGCGGAACCTCGCCGTAGGCGCTCGGGTTGTAAGCGAACATAGCAAGTTGCTGATGCCCAGCCGAACTGCCATCGAAGTCAATCGTCATGGCCTGGTCGAGGTCGAAATTTGCCGGCATGTTCGTACGCGGATAGATGAAAAAGGTCACTGGCACTAGAAGGTCGCTACAGAACGCGGAAATCCCGCTTGGATTAGGGTTGACAAAGAAGAGGTCAGTCTGAAGCCCCCCACTCTGAATCAAGGTAAAAGCGCTCGAACACACGAACGGTGCAGCGCCGCCAAGTGGGCTCATGGTTAACATCACCATCGAATCGGTCGGCGAACACGGGAAGCGCCAGGCCGTCACTGAGAATGAACCATCAGAGCTAGGGCGGTGGAAAACCGTTGATACAGTAGGCCCGATGGGTGTCAACGGCAATGGTGCGCTACCGCATATGTTCGGGCGGCCACCAAGAGGCTCAGCCTCCACTTGAATGGCTAGGATGGTCTCTTGAACCTGCCGAAGCTGCTGTGACGCGTCGTCAAAGATGCCGCCGGCAATAGAAGTGGCACTGACACCAAGCGCCAGCAATGCGATAACTCTCACTATGTTCCCCTACTTGGACGATCCCCTGTGCGGCGCACTCTAGCCGCCGGCCATGCGACCGCCTATCGGAAAATTCCGATTGTCACGATGGTTCACTTTGCTGCAGTGCGACGGCCGGGAGCTACGCTCACCAGCAGCACCGTGGGGGTCTATCTGGGGATATCGGGCCGATCAGCCACTCAATCTCTCGACTGCAATCAAGACCTTGATCGGGTTATTCGGTAGAGGGGTCAGCAACCGAATTGCCGAAACCGGTCAATCTTGCCCCTTTCCCGAGCTCCGGTTTGAAACCGGATCTTCTGGCCAGAAAACATGTCACCGGCTGGGACTGGTTTTTCGAAGGGTGACCCGGGTCACCCCTGCTCCGCTGGTGCTGGCTGAGGTTTCGTCAAGGCCGCGGACACAACCACCAGCGACAATGACGGTCTGCGGACCAAGGGTGCCCGATTCGTTCACCCTCAGTGACGAGCAACGCGATTTGAAATCGACTCGCCTGCTTCTTGCATTGGTAACGGTTACCACCTGAGATAGGCGGGATTCCGCCCCTTCGCATTGTCGTGGGGTGCAAAAGCTGCACCTCATCCTCGATTCGCAGATTCGCAAGATTCGCAAGGGTGGCGATTACCACCTGCGATTGCTGGGATCCCAGCAATTGGTCTACAGGGGCAAAGCAGTGATTCCTGCTTTGGTCGTCAGCACCGGCTGCCTCAATCTGAGGTTCCCGACCGATTCAACGAGTTGCGTGCGGCGTCTGCGCAGCATGTGCTGTGCACCGGCTCGCGAGTACCAATCCGATCAGTTCCGACGACGTCTGCGATGGCGCCCGATCCGCTCAATGGTCGCCGGCGCCAGCTCCCAAATGGTGGCCAGCCGGGCAGGCTCTGCACCGTTGGCTAGGGAGACGCGGATGCAGTCGTCTCGCTTCTCCCGCAGCACACGCTCGGCAATGCGTGCGGCAAGCGCTGCGGTCTTGGCGTCGACCTGGCCCTTGAGAAAGATCGTGCGCGCCAGCGGTGTCAGCCAGGCGGGCGCGGCGTCATGCCAGGCTGGTTTCTTGGCCATGCGGATCCTCAGACGAAAAAAGCCCGGCACGTGGCCGGGCAATGTCGCTCTCGCAGCGAGTCGGTCAGGCAGCGGCGGCCAGGTCGTGATTCAAGTCGTCTTGCCAGGCGCTGCCTTCGGTCGGCAGGCGATACGGCAGGTCCGGGGTGCGCACTGCAGGCTGTACGGTGCCGGCCTGCACCGGTGCGCCGTGGGCGACGAACTCGGTCGCGTTGTGGATGATGTCGGCGGCATCCTCCCAGGCAAGCGCGGCCTCGCTCAGCGCTTCCCAGCCTTCGGGGTCACGCCGGGCGGCAGCGGTGTCCAGGACTTCGCGATGCTGCTGGGCAGACATGCCGACCAGCTCGGCAGGCATGCGGGCGACGGCATCGATCATGCGCGGTGATGCCTCGCCGGTGGCGATGCTGCTGCGGAACTTCGCGGCGTCGCGATCATCGAGGCCGCGCAGGTACTGACCGATCGCGACATCGTAGACAGCCGTTGCGGCATCAGGCGGCGCGACCTTGAGCATGGCGGCGCGCTGCTTGGCGATGCCGTCCTGCGCAGCGGCTGCCTGCTTGGCCAGGTCGCGCAGTGGCGTCAGGCGCTCCATGGCGTTGTTGCGCAGCGGTTCTGCCTTGCCCTGTGTCGTCAGGTTGCCGTCGTTGGCAATGCGGCTCACGGCCAGCGCGAAGCCGGTGGCTTGCATGCGGGCGTCGTTGGCGACCTTGTGCGCCGCTGCTGCCGGTCCATCGGTGCGACCGCGCCAGATGCCGATCAGTCGGCCCTGATAGCCCGGCGCTTCAATCTTCATCGTGTTGCTCATCGGGATGCTTCCTTGTGGTCGGTGGCCGGTCAATCCGGCCGGGGTACGGACATGTCGTTCACGCGCAGGTGAATGACGGGTTGCTTCTTCGGGTCGACGCCGTAGCGGACGCAGGCCTCGGCGAAGGTTTCGCCAGGGAGCATTCGAGCGATGCGCGCGTCGTCCTGGATCGGCCTATCGTCGTTGCAGTTCTCCACGATGACGAGGCCGGCAGGCGGCACTTCCAGCCGTTCAATGCGGCGCTCGATGTCCGCGAGTCGAGCTTTCATCGACTTCATGCTTTTTCCTCCAGTGCCGCGATGCGGCGTTCCAGTTCATCGGTCTCAACGATGCGCGCCAGACCGCCTACAGCAGCCAGCAGCGCGTTTGCGGCGTCGGGAGACAGTTCGCCATTGCCGGCAGCCGTCAGGGCGGCATAGGCGCGCTCCGTGAGCGTTCCGGCAGTCACGCCAGGCAGACGCACCGGCAGCGTCTCGGACTTGAGCGCGGGCACGATGCGGTCCAGCAGCAGCCGGCCTGCCTGCACGTCGCCTTCGCGCGCCTTGACGATCAGTGCGGCGATGATCTCGCCGGCATTGGCAGCAATCGCCTTGCGCAGTTCGCCAGCGAGACCGCTGCCCTTGGGTCGCCCTGCCGGGTTGCCGGACGTGCCCGGCTTCCATTTGGTGCCGGCCTGTTTCTTCCGTGATTGATCAGGCATCAGTGTGTCCTTCGGTGTTCGGTTCAGGCGGCCAGCATCGGCACCCGTTGTTGCGCGCGCACTCGTCCGGCGCGATGCTGCGCGCTGGGAGAGAGGGAGTGCAGTGCATGGATATGAAGCCGCGCGAATGGGGCACGGTGACCGTAATCGCCTTCGGTTTCGGCACGCTGTTCGGTGCCGCCCTGTTCGGAGCGCCGCAGCTCCTGTGCTCTCTCAACTGGACGGCACTCGCTGCGGTCGGAACGGTGGCCGCTTTCTTCGGCGTGCTCTACGTGCACTGGAGTTCCGGAGAAAGGCAGCGTCGGCGAGACCGGCAGCTGGCCGCGCCAAAGGCGACGATGATCTATCGAGAGCTTCGGGACGCCGCAAAGAGGCTCCAAGGCGTAGAGGCTCGTGCGATCTTTCAAGCGGAATCTCGGAACATAGACGCCGACAGCCGCGCTCGATTTGTCGATTTTCTGAGCGAGAGCTATGTCCCCAGGTCGCTTGAAAAATTCGTCGGCGATATCGGGACGATTGATGCTAAAGCCAGCTCGGAACTGGCTCACGTTCTGGCGGACTCCTATCGACTGGACGAAGTTGGATCGTGGGCGAAAATCTTCTACTCGGTTGAGAGAGTCGACGGACTGGGGCTGGGGGAGAAAAAGTACCTCGTGATGCTCCGGGAGGCGCTTGCGACTCTTCAAGGCTCGATCAGCCGAGCGCTGCCATTGCTGCGACCCTACACTTCCCTGGCGCCGCAGATCGCTTTTTTGAGCGACACCGTGAAGGCGTCGGATAGCTTTGAGTCCAACTGAGGCAGTGGCTATACGGTTTTTTTTCACGCTGGGAGCTTCTCGCTAGCCAGCCATTCGAACTTGGGCCAGAAGCCCGAGCCACCTACAGCGAACACCTGACCATCGGGCGCGAGGATGATGTCGGTGTTCGCTGAGTCATCAACGCAGACCGCTTCGGCAATTGGCCCACAGATCCGCCAGGCAACGACCGGCGTTTTCGCGTAGCGGGTCGGGTCGTCGCAAAAACGCTCTATCGCGTAGAACCCGGGCTGCGCAGGGACTGACGGGATCCCCCTCGTGAGAATTGATTCCTCGCTCAGGTGCGTGGTGACCGGCTCGGAGTCTCCGGTGAGCCATAGCGTGGTGGGACTCACGACCTTGCCCGAAGCATCACGCCGGGCAGGACGAATCCGGCTGATCCTGCTTACCTGGACGTGGCCGATACTGGTTTCAATGAACATGGCTATTCCTCTGCTTTGCACTTGACAGCGTTTGCGGGGGTTGCGGGTGTTGCGGGTGTTCTTCCAACCCCAAGGGGGATTTAAGAAAATCGGGGTAAGGGCCGGAAACAACTCCGGCTACACCCGCAACACCCGCACGGTCGCCCTCTTGATTCATGCCGCGACCCTCAGGTTGCGGTGAAGCTCGACACGCCAGAGCGCGGTTTTTCTGTGCGTGTCCTCGGCTTGGCGCAGCACCAGGCCGCCGATAACCTGGCTCTTGTGCTTACGCAGGTATGCGCTGAGCCTGATAGGAACGACGCGACCTCCTCTGTCGCGCGCCACCATCTCCACCGCCTCGAACAACATTGGATCGCGAGCCCTGATCGCCTCCGCGCGCTGAATAATCTGCGAGGCAGTGACGGACGCACCAGGCCCGAACGTGTTGTGGATCGCCGACAGCAGCCCCAATGCGCTGCTGCGCTCGGGGTCATCCTCGACCAAGCGGGTCAAGCATTGGCACGGATCAGGCAGCCCCAGCGCGATCAGGGGATCACGTACAGCTCGGGACCAATCCTCGAACGAGCCCAGCGGCGCTACCTGGCTGCCGATGGACTGCCCCCAGCGTAGGACGGTCAGACAGGCGGCAACCAGATCACGACGACGCGAGCGTGCCCGGTGCACAGGCTCGAAGTCGAAGCGCCGCAGTTCAGGGCGCTCCACGCTCGGGTCGATCTCCGCCACCAGGACACGGCGGGTCAGGTCGCCCGCAATCTGCAGGTTGTTGCCGGTCAGGAGCAACAGCGCGCGCGAGGCCATGCGCTGCAACGACGACTTGCCCAGGATGCGGACGGCAATGCTCTCCTGCGTCAACAGGCTATTCAGCACCTGCGATTTCACCGGCACTTCGATGTTGTCGATCAACAACACCGGATCACCGGCGATGACCGCCGCGCCGACCCGCTTCTCGGCCTCTTCCTCAAGCACCGGCCAGGCGAGCGCAGCTGCTGGCCGCCCGGTGGCCAGGATCGCGGTCACGTCCGCGAGTTTGGACTTGCCCGAACCACGCACTGGCGCCGACCAGCCGAAAGCCGGCGCGGATCGCAGTGAAGGCCGCGCTACTGCGGTCAGGAACGCGGCCAGCGTCACGGACTCATCCACGTCCGACACGAAGTCATAGCGCGCTACAAGCTCGCGTAGTGCGCCGATGGCTGCCAACGCGTCGTCTTGAGTAGGCGCCTTGGGGATAGTTGGCCAGTCCCCTGGCGCGATCACCAGTATCCCGTCCTCCCAGCCGTTGGCCAGCAGGGTGCCGTCCTCACGCTGTATCGGCGTCTCGGCAATGCCGACCACGTTCGGCACCTGCCAGCTTCCGACACGACCCAGATAGACCGATGGCGCACTGGGCGGACAACCGACTGTGCGCGTGGTGACGGCCCCGGTTTCCTCGTTCACGCTCTGCGCAACGAAGCGGCAAGCGCGCTCCATTTCCTCCAGGATCATCGGCGGGGTGGCCGGCGTGAGTACTGGTGCGCGGTGCGCCCGACGCACGGTCTTGTCCTTGACTCCGACAGCCAGGCGAACGAGCACGTCGCCGCGTGCATACAGCGCCGCCCCGGATGCGAGCATTCCTTGCTCTGCGCTATCGACCGCATCGGCGATGCGTCCTCGCCGTACGATGACGCGGTGTCGATCGTCGTACGCCTTTTGCGCTGGTTCGTCGCAGACCTCTATCGCCGGTTGCGCGTTCTGCCGATGCCACGCGATGGAGCCATCGAGCGCTCGGGCAAGCTCGTCGGATGGGATTCCCCGGGTGTACCGCCCCCGCGCGACTTCGGCCTGCAGCGCCGTCATGGCAGCTTCGCGGGACATGCCGTCCCGAACGACCATGCCGGCCAGCCGGCGCGAAATTGCCAGTACGTCGCCATGGCGATCGGTTTCGACGACGGCCGCGACGTGCATCTTCGATGCCTCCGTCGCCTGCTTGTGCCACTGCGCGAAGGCCTGCCGAATCTGATCAGCCGTGTAGGGCTGCGCCGCATCTTCGGCAAGCACGATGCGCGACATGAAGGCTTCCCCCTTGCGGTGGAAGAATCCGGGCAATCGCATCACACGCGGCAAGTCGCAGGGCTGCGGATCGGATCCACAGCAAGCGATGATTGCCTGCTGTGCCGCCTTGAACTCGGCTGGCGGAAGTCCGTCGACCAGCCAGTAGCAGTGATGCTTCCCCGGGCTGGATTCGATAACGAGGTGCGGTTCCAGGGCGAAGCGCTCCGGCATTGGCGCAGTGCTCGGCGGATCAAAATCCGCGAACACAGCTCGCACGCGCTGTATCTCCGCAGCCTTCTGACCTCCCTCGTTGACGACGACGAAAATGCCGTAGCCCTTGGCGTTGTCCGTGGCCAGCGCGTCCGCGACTTGATCCAGCGCGCCTGAGTACTTCTTCCCGATACCTTTGCCCGCCTCGGCGAACGTCCGAAAGCAGAACGCCTCCGCCTCGGGGTCCAGGATCGACAAGAAGCGCTCAGCCTCTCTCAGGTCGGCGGCACTCATACCGGCCACCAGGTCAACGCAGCTCGACCGGTCGCGTCACAGCGCCGGGCATCGCCGCGTCGGATCAGTGCGCGGCGCTCAAGCTCCGGCAGTCGTCGTGCAACGGCGTGGCGGTCCAGGCCGAACACTTGGGCCAGTTCGGCACTGGTGCCGCCCGGCAGCGCGCGCACGGCGCTCAGGACGTGACGCTGCCGGTCAGCACGGCGACCGGTTGCAATGTGCTCAGCGGCAGCCAGGTGCGACGTGGCCGGATCACCGGCCCGTGCGGGCAGGATGTTATGCAGCATAACCACCTCCCTCGCGATTGCCGAAGTAGGCGTCCTGATAGTTGCTGATCAGCAGCGCGAGCTGCATCGGCAGCATCGTGATGTCGGGCAGGTCGTGCACGTCAAGGATCACCGCCTTGACGTTGAGTGCCACGTCGTAGGCGTGATGCCGGTAGTGATCCGGATGCCCCTGCGGCCACGGCGATGGAAACAGGTCATCGCGCACCAGCATCACGACCCAGCGACAGGTCGCTTCGCGCTGAAAGCAGGTGCGCCAGGGCAGCGTCATACCCTTGGCCAGCGGCAGGCACTCCCGGAGCATCGCTGCGGCCTCGGCGCCGAAAAGGCCCTCCACCATTCGGACGGCGGCATTGGGCTGGCGGAAAGGAACTACGGTAGAATCCATCGGGCAAGTCCTCAGAAAGGCCACCCCACGCCGGCAAGCAATGGGTGGCTTTTCTTTTGCGGGGTTCAGGCGGCGAGCTTCTTGGCGGGTGCGGTGTAGTCACCCGGGCGCTCGATGAAGTCGCGCACGTCCTCGGCGCGCCAGACTGTGGTGCGCGGTCCGAGCTTTACGGATGCCGGCGCGCGGCCTTCGCGCACCATGTCCCACCACGATGTGCGGGACACGGGAACCAGCGCCAGGACCTGCGGAAGGCGCAGGAATCCAGTGGCGGGCAGGGTTGGGCTTGTTTGCATCTTCGCGGCCTCAGTTGAACGAGGCTGCATGGTGCGGGCTTTTTTTCAGGTCGCTGCCAGTCTGCGCGCACGATGGGAAGTCTGCGCGCAGGCTGGGTTACAGGTGCGGATGCTCCCCAGCTCGTACCTGCTTGCTCCATTTCGCGGACCAGCCGCAGATCACCTTCGCGCTTGTCAGCACCGGCCAGCGACGCATGACCTCGGTAGCGAACTGTTCAACGGTGCCCAAGTTCGGATGCTTGCCTTCGTGCCGCTCGATCCACAGCGTCAATGCGCTGGCCTTGGCGCGGGTCTTCGGATTGGCGGCTGCCTTGGCCTTTGCAGCTGCCCTTGAGACTTCGCTGCGCATCTTGGCCCGAGCTTCATCATCGTGGCAGGCGACCAGGTACATGGCGCAGAACGCGCCATGCCAACGCGCGGCGGCGACGGCGAACGACCAAGCATCCATCGGACGATGTGTGCACCATGCCTCGTGCACCTTGGCACAGTATGCGAAGGCGTTAACGACATAACACCCCATGTCTTCCGCGCCCATCGTGCGGCCAGATTCAAAGTAACGCGCCTCATTCATGGACTGGGTGGCGAGCGCATCCGCCTCGGGTGGTTCGGCGATGTACTTCAACCATAACTTGTGCAGCGACTTGTGCGTTTGCTTGGGAAGCCTGTTAGCGATGTCATCGATAATTTCCAGCACCTCAGATTCGGGGCTTCGACCCTCTGTTGTTCGAACATCAAGCCAAACAATATCGCCCTCGGTATCCTTCATGCCGCTGGCTTCCGAATCGCAACCACATTGCTCCCCGTGCGCAGCTGGTCGAGGTAGTCAGCCCAGGCCTGCATCATCTTGCGGCGCTCGGGTAGGTACTGCGCCCAGTTGTAGGTCGCGGACACTTCGTCACGCTCACCGTGGGCCAGCTGGCGCTCGATGGCGTCGTGGGGGAAGTTCTGCTCGTGCAGCAGTGTGGACGCCATGTGGCGGAAACCGTGACCGGTCATGTCGTCAGTGCCGTAGCCAAGGCGTCGCAGGGCTCCATTCACCGTGTTCTCAGACATCGGACGCTGGACTGTTCGCTGGCCGGGGAACAGATACTTGCCCCGCCCTGTCAGCGGCTGCAGCTCGCGCAGTATCTCAACGGCCTGCTTGGCCAGCGGCACGACATGCGGCCGACCGGACTTCATCTTCTCCGCCGGCAGTCGCCACTCGGCAGCGTCCAGGTCGAACTCTGCCCATTCGGCAGCCCGTAGGTTCCCAGGGCGAACGAATGTCAGCGGAGCCAGCTTGAGCGCCGCCGCTGTCGATGCCTGGCCGCTGTAGCCGTAGATCGCCCGGAGCAACTCCCCAACCTTCGCAGGCTCGATGATGCTGGCGAAGTGCTGCTTCACTGCCGGCGACAGCGCGCCGCGTAGATCCGCCGATGGGTCGCGCTCTGCCCTGCCCGTTGCGATGGCATAGCGGAACACCTGGCCAGTGAGCGATCGCGTGCGGTGTGCCGTCTCCAGAGCACCGCGGGACTCGATCCGACGCAGGGTCGTCAGCAGGTCCGGCGCGGTGACCTCGGCAACCGGTAGCCGGCCGATCCAAGGGAACAGGTCTTTCTCCAACAGGCGTTCAGTGCGGGCGATGCTGCCCTCGGACCAACGGTGCCGGTTCCGCGCGAACCATTCCCGCGCGACGACCTCGAAACTGTTCGCGCTGCGCTCAGCACCGGCCTGCTTCTCTGCCTTCCGGCGGGTGCTCGGATCGACGCCGGCCGCGAGCAGCTTTCGTGCTTCGTCGCGACGACTGCGCGCATCGGTCAATCCGACATCCGGATAGATGCCGAGCGACAGACGCTTCTCCTTGCCTGCGATCCTGTACTTGAAGCGCCACAGCTTGCCGCCCGCAGGCGATATTTCCAGGTACATGCCAGCACCATCGAACAGTCGGCGTGGCTTGTCTGTCGGCTTCGCACGACGAATCGCAGTATCGGAGAGCTTGCCTATGCTCATGGGGGCATCGACTTTTCAGAAGTGGCGGATGCCCCTAAGGATGCCCCCCGATGCCCCCGGATTCAAGCGGCCCTAATCGGACGCTGCCGGACGACCAGACAACAAAAAACCCGCGATTAGGCGGGCTTTTTGGACTTCTCCGGACTTCACCGGACCTTGAAATGGTGGGCCGTGATGGACTCGAACCATCGACCAATGGATTAAAAGTCCACTGCTCTACCAACTGAGCTAACGGCCCGCGCGAACGCGCCCGATGATTTTAGCCGATGCGCGACAGCGACGCGATTGCCGATCAGGTGCGATAGCGTGTCGGGTCCTGGACACCGGCGGCAGCGAAACCGGCGGCGCGCAGACGGCAGGCATCACAGCGGCCGCAGGCTCGGCCCGATTCGTCGGCCTGGTAGCACGACACGGTCAAGCCGAAATCCACACCCAGACGCAGCCCTTCACGCACGATATCAGCCTTGGTCAGATCGATCAGTGGCGCATGCACGCGGATACCGGCACCTTCGACGCCGGCCTTGGTCGCGACGTTCGCCAGCTTCTCGAAGGCTTCGACGAAGGCCGGTCGACAATCGGGATAGCCGGAGTAGTCGACGGCATTGACGCCGACGAACAGGTCGCTGGCGCCGATCACCTCGGCGTGACCCAGCGCCAATGACAGGAACACGGTGTTGCGCGCCGGCACGTAGGTGACCGGAATCCCTTCGCCCGGTTCCTCCGGCACGGCGATGTCGTCGGTCAGTGCCGAGCCGCCGATCGCGCGCAGATCCAGCGTCAGTACCTTGTGCCCGGCGACG
This sequence comes from Lysobacterales bacterium, assembly GCA_035911475.1. Classification (GTDB taxonomy): domain Bacteria; phylum Pseudomonadota; class Gammaproteobacteria; order Xanthomonadales; family UBA2363; genus Pseudofulvimonas. The sequence goes on from JAMHVM010000124.1 coordinate 49,035, forward strand.
TCCTGCGCCTGCGCCACCTCGCGCGCTGCTGCCAGTTCGGCCGCGTGGCGCTGGCCGTAAAGGATGCTCAGCGCATGCACCTCGTAGCCCTGTTCCCTGGCGATGGCGACGACAACGGCGGAATCCATGCCGCCCGAGAGCAGGACGACGGCTTTGCGGGTTTCGGCTGGGCTCATGAAACGACTTCCGGGAAACGGGAAACGGGAAACGGGAAACGGGAAACGGGAAACGGGAAACGGGAAACGGGAAACGGGAAACGGGAAACGGGAAACGGGAAACAGCGTGCGGGATACGGAAAGTAAACACCAGCACAGCGAGATCAAGATGCTCGCAAGTCTTTCCTCTCCAGTCGTTCCGCAGTTCTCAGCGGCCCGGTTCGTTGCCCCAGAGCACCTTGTGCAACTGCAGTTGCATGCGCACGGGCAAACGGTCGTCGAGTATCCACTGGGCGAGATCCTGTGGCGCCAACGCACCCTGCACCGGCGAGAACAGCACCTGGCAACGCTCGGCCAGCGCCTGCTCACGCAAAGCAGCGACCGCCCAGTCGTAGTCGATCCTGTCGGCGATCACGACCTTGATCTGGTCATGCGGTTGCAGGTGCGCGATGTTCGACCACAGGTTGCGGTCGACCTCGCCGGAACCGGGCGCCTTGAGATCGACCACCTTGCGCACCCGAGGATCGACGGCAGACACGTCGAGCGCACCGGAAGTCTCCAGCGAGACCTGGTAGCCACCGTCGCACAGACGCTGCAGCAACAGCAGGCAGCGCTTCTGCGCCAGCGGTTCGCCGCCGGTGACACAGACATGACGGGCACCGTGGCGCGCGACCTCGACCAGAATGTCGTCAATCGCCCACCACTCCCCGCCGTGGAAGCTGTAGGTGGTGTCGCACCAGGTGCAACGCAGCGGACAGCCGGTCAGGCGCACGAACACCGTCGGCCAGCCGACGGCATCACCCTCGCCCTGGATGGAGTGGAAGATTTCGGTGAGTTTGAGCCGCTCCGGCCCGGATGCTTCTTGCGTGTTCGTCGCGAGGGCGTCGAGATCGCGTCGTGGGGCGGGCTGCGGACCGGTGGGTGGCGAAGGCGTAGCCATCACTACGTCGAGCCGACCGACGGGAGCAGGCCGCATCTCGGCGCGAAGATCGGCGGCCGCAGCAGAAGGTTCATGAAATATCCGGGCCACGCGAGCGGCCGGCCCCGGCCGCGTCCATCAACCCGGGCTCAGAGGCGATCGAGATCGAGCGCGCGCAGCCGGCTCTGCGCCAGACGGGACACGGTCGAATCCGGATAGCGCCGGGTCACCGCTTCCAGCGCGGCGCGGGCGTCATCGCGACGACCCAGCTCATACAGGCTGTAGCCGACCTTGAGCTCGGCATCGGCGATCTTGTCACCGTCCGGATAGCGCTCAATCAAGGTGCGGAAGGTGTTGAGCGCCGATTCGTAGTTCTGCGTGACGTAGTACGACTCGCCCAGCCAGTACCAGGCATTGTCGGCCAGGTCGTGGTCGGGATAGCGGTTGGTGAAATCGGTGAACTGACGCGTGGAGTCGGCATAGCGGCCCTCGCGCAGGGCATCGAAGCCGGACTGATACTCGCTTTCCGCGTTGCCCGAAGACGCCGACTCAGCGCCATCGGCAACCACCGGTGACGGTTCGACCGGCGCCTCGCGGACGATCGGCTCGCCGGTGTACGGGTCGACCGCCGGGGCCTCTTCCATCAGCAACTGGTCCGAATCCGGTGGCGCTGCCACCGGAGCCGGAATCGATGGTGTCGCCGCTGCCGACGCTCCATCGGAAGGTGCATCCAGGTCCAGGTCAAGATCGCCGCCGCTGTCGCTGCCACCGCTGCCCAGGCGCTGGATGCGCGTGTCCAGATCGATGTACTGCGTGCGTTGGCGGTTCTTGAGATCCTCGATCTCGAAGGTCTGCTGCTCGACCAGCCCACGCAGCGACTGCAGTTCTTCCTGCAGCTCCTGCATGCGACGCAGCATTTCCACGTTGCCGCCGGTGGCGGGTGCCGGCGCCGGGTTGGCCTGCTGCTGTTCCAGGCGCGCGACGCGCTCGGCCAGACTGAGGCGGCCTTCCTGGGCCAGCGCGGTGCCGGCGGTGATGGCCGCGAGGGCCATCACCGTCGATGCTGCCAGTGGTCGGAGAACGCTCATCGGCCGTTAGCGGACGTTGTAGACGATCTCGACGCGACGGTTCTGCTGCCAGCAGCTCTCGTCGGACGCGGTGCAGGTCGGACGCTCTTCGCCGTAGCTGACCACGGTCAGCTGGCCACCGGAAGCACCCGAAGCGGTCAGCACGTCACGCACGCCATTGCCACGACGCTCGCCCAGGCCCAGGTTGTACTCGCGGCTGCCGCGCTCGTCGGCATGGCCTTCCAGGGTCACGCGCGCTTCCGGACGGTTGCCCAGGTAACGGGCGTGGCAGTTCAGGATTTCCTGCGCTTCGCCACGGATGGTCGAGCGGTCGAGGTCGAAGTAGACCACGCGCTGACGCAGGCACGGGATGCGGTCCAGCGAAGCCGGGTCGCTCCACTCGTCGATGGCCGGAGTGGTTTCGACCGGCGGGGTGGTGTCGACCGGCGTGGTGTCGACGACTTCGTCGCGGACGGTCTTCTTCTTGCAGGCCACCACGCTGAAGACAACCAGCAGTGCTACGGCGATACGGAATGCAGCGTTCATGTCGGGGTTCCCTAAATTTTGGAATCGAGTGTTGCGGGGCGAAAGGATCGGTAGAGGGACTTGCGGTTACGCACTTGCATCAACGTTGCCGGTAGGGTCCCCACGCGGGTTCGCGTACGTCGCCATCGGCAAGTACCAGCCGCTGCCGGACCCGGCCATCGGCGGAAACGGAATAAAGGACACCTCGTCCGCCCTCGCGCGATGAATAGATCAACATGCTGGCGTTCGGAGCGAAACTGGGCGACTCATCCATGCGTCCGGGCGACAGGAACTGATAGACGCCGCGACCCACGGATCGATCCAGAACCGCAATACGATACACATTCCCGCTGCCCTGCACCATGGCAATTTTCTGGCCATTCCAGGACACCGAGGCGCGGGCGTTGTAGTCGCCCTGGGTGCTCAGCCGTCGGGCTTCCCCGCCCCCGGCAGAGACCTGGTAGATCTGCGGCTTGCCGCCCCGGTCGGAAGTGAAGATCAGCTCGTTGCCACCTGGCAGCCATTGCGGCTCGGTGTCGATGCCCCAGTGCTGGGTAATCTGGCGGGTCTGCTTGCTGGCGATGTCCAGAATCACGATTTCCGGGTTGCCCGAGCGCGACAGCGACACGGCCAGCTTGCTGCCATCGGGCGAGAACGCCGGCGCGCCGTTGATGCCGGGATGGGCCGAGACCACATCGCGGCTGCCGGTGGCCAGGTCTTGGATGTAGATGGCCGAGTTGCCACGCTCGAACGAGACATAGGCCAGACGGCGGCCATCCGGCGACCAGGCCGGCGACATCAGCGGTTCGCGCGAACGCACCACCAGCTGCGGGCTGTGGCCGTCGGAATCGGCCACCATCAGCGCGTATTCGATGCTCGGCGAGACGCCGCGGGCAGTGACATAGGCGATCCGGGTCCAGAACGCGCCCGGCACCTTGAAGATGGCTTCGTAGACCGCGTCGGCGATCCGATGGGCGACACCGCGCAGCTCGGCCGGACGGCCGTTGAAGGCGCCACCGGTGATGCGCTGGCCCTTGGCCACGTCGAGCAGGTCATATTCGACCCGGTAGCCACCATCGCCGGCATCGGCGACCCGGCCAATGACCAGGAAATCCTGCTTGAGCAGACGCCAGGTCGCGTACTTGACCTCGGTCTCGCGGGCCGGCTGCTCGACCACGTCGCCACGCGGCAGGGTGCGGAACTGGCCGGTACGGTTGAAGTCGGCGCCGATCACCTGGGCGATGTCGACGTTCGGCGGCAGGCCGACACCTTCGTTGGCGAAGGGGACCACGGCGATCGGCAGGGCCGAGGCGGTGCCGTCGACGATGTCGATTTCCAGTTCCTGTGCCTGTGCCGGGGTCGCGAGCACGAGCAGGACGGTAAACAGGGCCGAAAGAATGCGGATCATGGGCATCTAGGGGTCCAGGTCTCGTTGGAAGGTCAGCCGGATTGTCCGGCGGAAAACCGGCTCGAAACCGGCGTAGGGTAACGGTTCAGCCCGGCGGATTGCGGCCAGCAGTGATCGCCGTACAGGTTCCGTTGCATCGCAGGGATCGGCGATGGCCACACTGACCAACTCACCGCCAGCCGCCTGTTCGATTTCCACCACGCAGCGGAATCCCGCCTGCGCGTCGGGCAACATCCAGTTCCGGGCGATGCTCGCCTGCATTTCGCGGATGTAGCCCTGCAGGAGTTGCGCGTCGGTCGCGGACTCGGCGTTGCCCTCGGATGCCTCGCCCACTTCCGGGTCCGTAGGCGCCGCCAGCAGCAGCGTCATTGCGATCAACGCGACAATGGCTGCCGCCGGTTGGATCATTGCTCTCCGAAGCGGAAGGTGAACAGGACCGATCGTCTGAACACCGACTCGAAGCCTTCATAGGGCAAGGGCTGCGCGCGCAACACGGCAGCCTCGATCGAGCGTCGGGTCAACTCGTCGGCGTTGCAGTTGTTGCCAACCACCTCGGCCGAGATCACTTCGCCGCCGGGAATCTGCACGATGCGGATCTGGCACCGCACGGTTCGCACGTGCTCGGGACGTTGCCAGTGGCCTTGCACCTTGTTCTGGATCGCCGCGGCGTATCGAGCGGCCAGACTGTCGTCGGTGCCGCCGGTGCCCGCCTGACGCTGCGCCGCCTCGCGTTCGGCCTGGGCGGCAGCCTCGCGCTCAGCCTTTTCGCGCTCGCGGTCGGCCGCTTCCTTGGCCTCGCGCTCGGCCTGCTCACGGGCTTCACGTTCGCGCTGCTCGCGTTGCTGCTGTTCGCGACGCTCGCGTTCGCGCTGCTCGGCTTCGCGACGCTGCTCCTCTTCCAGCAGGATCTGCTCCTCGCGCTTGCGCCTTTCCTCCTGCTCTGCCTGTTCCTGGTCGGCGCGCAACTGGGCCATGCGGTCGATGCGCTGTTGCTCGATCAGGTCCTGGGCACTCTGGTCGGTCGGTGGCGGCCTGGGTGGTTCCGGCTTGGGCGGCGGCGCACGATCCGGCTGCGGCGGCCGCGGACGCGGCGGTGCCGACACCGGCTGCAGGCTGCCCAGATCGACGAACACAGCCTCCATGGGATCGCCGGCGGCATTCAGCGGCTTGCTCGACTGCCACCAGAACATGCCGCTGAACGCCAGGGCGATGCACAGCACGTGCAGCCCCAGCGAATACAGGAAGGAACGGACGTTGGCGCTCCGCGATTCCATGCTGGTCGGTCAGCCGCCGCTGTCGTGCGGCTGGCTCATCAGGCCGACCTTGGGCACCTGCGCCTGCTGCAGCAGGGTCAGCACCTGGTAGACCTGCGCGTAGTCGACCCGGCCATCGCCACCGACCAGCACCGGGATATCCGGGTTGTTGCGCACGAACGCAGCCACCTTGGCGGTGAGGTTCTCGGCATCGATCGCTTCGCGCGGCTCGCTGCCCAGGGTCAGGAACATGGTGCCCTCCTGGTCCACCGTGATCAGCACCGGCTCGCTGTCGACCTCCAGCGAGCGGGCGTTGGACTTGGGCAGCTCGATGTCCACACCCAGATTGAGCATGGGCGCGGTGATCATGAAGATGATCAGCAGCACCAGGGTCACGTCGATGTACGGAACGACGTTGATCTCGGCTTTCAGCGCGCGACGTTTGCGGCGACCGGCCATGGCTGCGGCTCCCGATCAGGCGCCGTCGCCGGCGTGGGCCTGGCGCTGCAGCAGGGTGGAGAACTCGTCCTGGAAGGTCTCGTAGCGGTTGTTGAGACGCTCGACCTTGTTCTGGTAGCGGTTGTAGGCAATGACCGCCGGAATCGCCGCGAACAGGCCCATGGCCGTGGCGATCAGCGCCTCGGTGATGCCCGGCGCGACCATGGCGATGGTCGCCTCGCGCACGTTGGCCAGGCCATGGAAGGCGATCATGATGCCCCAGACGGTGCCGAACAGACCCACATAGGGGCTGGCCGAACCGACCGTGGCGAGGAACTCCAGGTTCTGTTCCAGCCGGTCGATCTCGCGGTTCACTGCCGCGCGCATGGCGTGCTGGGCACCTTCCACCGTGGTGCGCGGGTCGGCGAACTTGCGCTGGCGCTGGCGCGCGAACTCGCGGAAACCGGCCTCGAAGATGCCGGCCATGCCGGTGCTGTTCTGACCCTGGCTGCTGACCTCGCGGAACAAGGTGGCCATGTCGCCACCGGACCAGAAGCGCTGCTCGAACTCCTCCGACTCGTCCAGCGCCTCGTTGAGCATGGTGCGCTTCTTGAAGATCACGAACCAGGAGGCGATCGAAGCCAGCAACAGCAACGCCATCACGATCTTGACCGGGATACTGGCGTGGATGATCAGTTCCAGGATGTTCAGGTCGTTGCTCATGCGGCAAGGCTCTCGAGAATGGATTCGGGAATCGGGGCCGGCCGGAAATCCGGCAGGCGGACACAGGCGACACGGACCGCGGCGGTGCTCAGTACCACGCCATCGAGCTTGCGCATGATGCGCTGGTCGATCTTCAGGCTGGCGCCGCGCACCTCACGAACGACCAGGTCGATGACCAGTTCGTCGTCCAGCCGCGCCGGCGCGATCCAGTCGACAGCCATCGAGCGCACCGCGAAGGCGATCCCGGGACCGCCCAGCAACTCGCGTTGCGACCAGCCCAGCGCACGCAGCCATTCGGTGCGACAGCGCTCGTAGAAGCGCAGGTAACCGGCGTGATAGACCACATTGCCGGCATCGGTGTCCTCGAAGTAGACCCGCGCCGGCCAGGCGAAGTTCGCCGCGGTCGGGGACGTATCCGGCTCAGTCGCTGGCATGTGCGGGGGCGTCTCGGAGGGCGGGCGTCTGACCGCAGGTCATGGCGAGGTCGGGCTGTCGTCGTCGGGTGAAAATAGATCGTTCTCGCTTAAGCCGGGCTGACGCGCCGGTGCTTTCAGGCCCAGATGCCCCCAGGCCTTGCGCGTGGCCATGCGGCCGCGGGCGGTGCGGATCAGGAAACCCTGCTGGATCAGGTAGGGCTCGACCACGTCTTCCAGGGTGCCGCGCTCCTCGCTCAGGGCCGCGGCCAGCGACTCGATGCCGACCGGGCCGCCGTCGAAGCTCTCGATCACCGTCGAGAGCAGGCGCCGGTCCAGTGGATCGAAGCCCTCGCCGTCCACTTCCAGCACCGCCATTGCCGCCCTGGCGGCGGCCAGGGTGATGTCGCCGTCGTGGCGGATCTCGGCAAAATCACGCACCCGACGCAGCAGCCGGTTGGCGATGCGCGGGGTGCCGCGCGAGCGCCGGGCGATCTCCGCTGCACCGTCGCGGTCGCAGGCGATGCCCAGGATGGCGGCCGAACGCACCACTATTTCGGTCAGCTCGGCCGGGGTGTAGTAGGCCAGCCGCTCGACGATGCCAAAGCGGTCGCGCAGCGGATTGGTCAGCATGCCGGCGCGGGTGGTGGCGCCGATCAGGGTGAAACGCGGCAGGTCCAGCTTGATCGAACGCGCGGCCGGGCCCTCGCCGATCATGATGTCGATCTGGAAGTCCTCCATGGCCGGATAGAGCACTTCTTCGACCACCGGCGACAGCCGGTGGATCTCGTCCACGAACAGCACATCGCCTTCCTGCAGGTTGGTCAGCAGCGCGGCCAAATCGCCAGCCCGCTCGATCACCGGCCCCGAGGTGGATCGGATGTTCACGCCTAGTTCGTTGGCGATGACGTGGCTGAGCGTGGTCTTGCCCAGACCAGGCGGGCCGAAGATCAGCACGTGGTCGAGTGCCTGGCCACGGCGCTTGGCCGCCTCGATGTACACCGACAGCTTCTCGCGTACCGGCGCCTGGCCCAGGTACTCGGCCAGATGCTTCGGCCGGATCGAAGATTCGATCCGGGCCTCCTCGCTGTTGCCCTGCGGAGCGATCAGGCGGTCATCGCTCATGGCGCGGTTCCGGTCATGTCTTCAACGCCGCCTTCAGCGCCTTGCGGATGATGGCTTCGGCGTCATCGCCTTCGGCCGCCGACTGGCGCGCCATGCGCAGCGCATCGACCGGCTTGTAGCCAAGGGCCTGCAGTGCGGCAGCGGCTTCGGTTTCCGGATCAACCGGCACGCCGGCAGCACTGGGCAGATGGATACCACCGCCACCGCCCAGATCGCCGGCCTTGTCACGCAATTCGACCAGGATGCGCTCGGCAGTCTTCTTGCCGATGCCCGGCACGCGGGTCAGCGCGGCGATGTCGCCGGCCTGCAGCAGCTGCGCGAAACCGTCGACGCTGACACCGGAAAGAATCCCAAGCGCGGTCTTGGCGCCGACACCCGTGACCTTGATCAGCACCCGGAACAGCGCTCGCTCGGCCTCGCGGAAAAAACCGTACAGCGCGACCGCGTCCTCGCGCACCGCGTAATGCGTGGCCAGCACCACTTCCTTGCCGACCTCGGGCAGTTCGTAGAAGGTCGACATCGGGCATTCCAGCTCGTAGCCGACGCCACCGACATCGATCAGCAGCCACGGCGGCTGCTTGCGTACCAGGGTGCCACGCAGACGACCGATCATCGGCGCCGACGCCAGCTCTGCCGCGCGATGCCGACCTGCACCAGCGTCGAACGCGTATGCGCGTGGGTCAGCGCGATCGCCAGCGCGTCAGCGGCATCGACCTGGATGCGTCCGCTCAGTCCGAGCAGCACACCGACCATGTGCTGGATCTGTGCCTTGTCGGCAGCGCCACGCCCGACCACCGCCTGCTTCACTTCCTTGGCGGCGTATTCGTGGATACCGTGGCCGTGCTGGACCACCGCGCAGATGGCAGCGCCGCGGGCCTGCCCCAGCTTGAGCACCGAATCGGCGTTGTTGCGTGCCGCGAACACCCGCTCGATGGCGATCTCCTGCGGCTGCCACTGTTCGATCAGCGCGCCGAGCTGGTCGAAGATCTGCTTCAGGCGCAGCGCGAAGCTGTCGTTGTCGAGCAGGTGCAAGGTGTCGTGATGGACATGCACCGCGCGGCCGGCGGCATCGACGTCGACCACGCCGACGCCGGTGCGCTGGCTGCCCGGATCAATGCCCATGACACGCACCACCGTGCCCTGTGCCTTGCCGCCCGAGCCGATGCGAGCGCCAGTGCCTTTACCGGTGTCGGTCGCCAATGCGCTGGCCGGTATCACCGCACCAACTGACATAGCCGTCAACGACGCCGACGCGCACGATGTCGCGACCGTCGACGCAGCAACGCGCCTGCCGGACACACGGCGGCTGCCACCGCGTGAACCGGCGTCAGTCGTAGGCATCCGCCGGCAGGTCCGCGTTCGAGTAAACGTTCTGGGAATCGTCCAGCGCTTCCAGCCGGTCCAGCAGCTTGGCCACGGCCTTGGCGGTGTCGCCTTCGACGGCGATGTCGTTGTCGGCGCGATAGGTGACCTCGGCGTCGTCCGGCTTCAGGCCGGCGGCGACCAGGGCATCACGCACCGCCTCGAAACTGGCGGGTGTGGTCAGCACCTCGATGGAGCCATCGTCCTCATAGGTGATCACGTCCTCGGCGCCGGCTTCCAGCGCGGCTTCCATGACCGTGTCTTCGGACGCGCCGGGCGCATAGGAAATCACCCCCAGCTCCTTGAACATGAAGGAGACCGAGCCTTCGGTGCCGAGGTTGCCGCCGTGCTTGCCGAAGGCATGGCGCACTTCGGCCACGGTGCGGTTGCGGTTGTCGGTGAGGCAGTCGACGATCACCGCCACGCCACCGGGGGCGTAACCCTCGTAGCGCACGTCCTCGTAGTTGACCCCTTCCAGCTCGCCGGTGGC